>JAVYWK010000008.1:0-72135 GCA_038727095.1 Thermofilaceae archaeon
TTCGACTTCGGCCAGAACATGGCTGGCTGGGCGAGAATCAGGGTGAGAGGGCCTAGAGGGGTGAGGGTCCAGCTGCGTTACGCGGAGCTCATCGACGAGAGGGGAAACCTGGACACTAGGAACCTGAGGGGCGCTAAGGCTACGGACGTCTACGTGCTGAAGGGGGAGGGGGTTGAGGTCTACGAGCCCCGCTTCACCTACCACGGCTTCCGCTACGTCGAAGTGACGGGCTACCCCGGTGTCCCCTCGCTTGACGACGTAGAGGCGGTAGTGGTGCACAGCGACGTGGAGCCTGCGGGAGGGCTGGCGACATCGTGCGAGCTCGTCAACGACATCCACAGGATCGTCCTGTGGTCGATCAAGTCCAACCTGATGGGGGTGCCAACCGACTGCCCCCAGCGGGACGAGCGGATGGGCTGGGGTGGGGACGCGCAGCTGACGGCGGAGGCCGCGATGCTGAACTTCTGGATGCCCGGCTTCTACGAGAAGTGGCTGGAGGATTGGCTCGACGCCCAGCTGGAGGACGGCAGCTTGCCTGACGTCGTACCCCCGTACTGGAGGCTGTACCCCGCCGACCCCGCCTGGGGCGAGGCGTACGTGGTCATCCCGTGGCTCCTCTACACTTTCTACGGCGACCGGCTCGTCCTAGAGCGTCACTACGAGGGGGTGAGGAAGTGGGTCGAGTTCCTCCTCGCGAAGGCCGAGAACTACGTGCTGAGGTTCAGCAAGTACGGCGACTGGTGCCCGCCACGCCGAATTAAGGCTCTCGAGATACCGGGCGAGCTGGTCTCCTCCTGGGTCCTATACAACGACTTGAGGCTCCTGAGCCAGTGGGCCGGCGAGCTGGGTAAGCAGGACGACGCGAGGAAGTACGCGGAGCTGGCCGATAGGGTGGCAGAGGCGTTTAACCGAGAGTTCCTGCGGGAGAACCGCTACTACGTCTCGCCGGGCTGCCAGACCTGCAACGCGCTGCCGCTGGCCTCCGGCATCACCCCCGAAAACCTGAGGGGAGCGATCTTCGAGGCGCTCGTGAGAGACGTGGAGGTGGAGAAGGATCGGCACCTGGACACAGGGATCGTGGGAACGAAGTACCTGCTACCCGTGCTCTCCGAGTACGGCCGGCCCGACCTCGCCTACGCCGTGGCCACGCAGACGAGCTACCCGAGCTGGGGCTACATGATCAGGGAAGGAGCTACCACGCTGTGGGAGCGCTGGGAGCTGCTGAAGGGCGGCGCGATGAACAGCCACAACCACCACATGTTCGGGACCGTCGACATCTACTTCTACAGGTACCTGGCCGGAGTCCGGCCGCTCGAGCCCGGCTTCCGCGAGTTCGCGGTAAAGCCGGA
Organism: Thermofilaceae archaeon; assembly: GCA_038727095.1. Classification (GTDB taxonomy): domain Archaea; phylum Thermoproteota; class Thermoprotei; order Thermofilales; family Thermofilaceae; genus JANXEW01. The sequence continues at coordinate 1,350 of JAVYWK010000008.1, forward strand.
CCCCGTCGGGCCGGAAAGGGTCTCGGCTTCGGTAAGGGCTTTAACTGGCTCGATCCAAATCGAATTGAGCCGAAGCCAGGGCGTCACCGTGCTGAAGGTGCACGTACCCGTGGGCTCCAGCGCGCTCATCTACGTCCCCACCCACGGCTTGAGTAAGCCAGTGGTCCTGGAGAGCGGGAGGGTCGTTTGGAGGAGCGGGGAACCTCTGGAGCTCACAGAGGGGGTTGAAAGGGCTTGGGCTGGGGGAGAGTACGCGGTCTTCAAAGTCGGGTCGGGAACCTACGTTTTCGAGGCTCGGAGCACTGAACTATAAGCTTAATTTCTACTCCCCAACCGTACTTTCGGGGGATGAAGTTTGTACGCCAGCAGGGGAAAAGGTGACCGGAGCCGCTCCCGTGGACCCTCAGCCGCATCGTTCCTCGTTCTGGGACTCATTCTCGGGGTCATCATCGGCGCTGCCGGCGCCTTCATCGCCTTGCGGATGGTTGTCCCGTTCCTGGCGTCTGGGCAGGCCCAGTTCACCGTGGAGCTGCTCCCAAACAAGGCTTACTTCGAAAGGGTTTCCAAGCTGATCGGGAGGGCCGAGAAGAGCGTGTACGTCGTCATGTTCGTCATGAAGTACGACCCAAGGGAAAGCCCGGAGAGGGATCCGGCGAACGCGCTCATCGAGCTTCTGGTGGACGCGAGGAACAGGGGGTTGGACGTGCGCGTAGTGGTGGACGATACCACGAGGCAGAGCTACCCGGAAACAATCGAGTACCTTAAGTCGAAAGGGGTTCCTGTGCGCCTCGACCCGAAGGCCGGCGTTACGACGCACGCCAAGATCGTGGTCGTGGACGGCAAGTGCTCGGTCATTGGGAGCCACAACTGGACAGAGTCCGCCCTTTCGAGCAACAACGAGTTCTCCGTCCTACTATGCTCGAAGGATTTTGCAGGGGAGGTTGAGGGCTACTTCATGGAGCTCTGGGAGCAGGGCCGGCCAGCCTAACTCTTAGTGGTGAACTCGTACCCGCAAGCGGGGCACTTGACGTACTCGCAGCTGAAGCTCGCCATGTAGCATCCGCTGCAGGCGAAGGCTCGCGAGTACGATACGCTGAAGCGGTGGCCGCACTGTGGGCATCGCACAACGTCCCCGCGGCCCCTGATTCTCAAGGCCACAGCGGCTCAGCCTTTCAGCCACGTAAAAACCTTGTGTTTATGCCTGCCGGATAACGGTCTCAGCCGGATGCTTTTCGATCGCTAGCTTTACAAGTTCATCCATCATTCTGTCCACGTCGCTGCGGGCGTAGCCAAGTACCCTCCGCTCCTCCACCACAATTCTACCACCGACCGCTACGAAGCTCGGCTCGGCCTCTCCCCTCATCACCCTCTCAAGGGGTTCGTCGAAGCCGACCCAATCCCCATCCCAGGGCACCCCGTAGACCTGGTAGCCCCCCCAAGTGGCCTTCGCGAGCAGGAGGCCCGCGTGCTCTTCCCCGTGGACCCTTACCGCCCCCCTGTAGGCCGAGAGGGCACTGCCGAGCAGGAGGGGCCAGTCGCTGCCCAGCGCGTCTACCTTGGTGGGGTCAACCAGGGTTCTCCCGTACAGCCTCAGGTTGGAGAGGGGGCAGTGCACCACCCTGATCCCGTACCTCTTGAAGTCGCCGTCGACGATGCAGTGGACCGCGATTATGCCGCTGTCCTCCCCCTCCCTTAAGCCGAGGAGGGTGACAAGCTGGTGAAGCTCGTCCAAACCCTCGTTGAGGTGGAGTCCGAAGGGGAGGTTGAAGCTCCTCGCCGTGACGTAGGCCGCTCTTAGGGCTTTGGACGAGACACCTCCGATGGAGTGGACGAAGAGCCCCATCGGGACGCGGCTGTCGAGGTGGGAGAGCGATATCACCAGGTTCGCCGCGCTCCAGGTTGTTGGCCAACCCCTAATTACGTCGAGGATCGTGGGCATCACGACGACCCTCGGCTTGACCGGCATCCTCCTGTAGGCTAGGAGGTTCGCCTCGGCTCTACCCACCAGCGCCATCAGGGTCACGCCCTCGAGGAGGGCTCTAAGCATCGAAGCCTCGGCCAGCCTCGATGACAAGTCGATGTCGGCCCTCAGCGCGGCCTCGTCCACCCTTAGCCTGCGCTTACTCATCCACTCGTACGAGTTGCTCCACAACCCCTCGCCGACGTCCACGACCTGAGGGTGAGCGTGAGCATCGGCGAAGCCCGGCGCGATTGCCGTCTCTACGTACAGCGAGCCCGCCCCTCCGAGCTTCAATCTCGCCCTCTCCCTCACGCCCTCGGGGGTTAGGAGAGTCCCCACTTCAACGTCCATCACAGCCACCGAGTCACGATCATGCCCCTCGGCGAGCTCTCGTAGAGCCCAGCCTCGGTGATCCTGACGAACACAGCTTTCCTCCTCAGCTCGTCCAGGCTCTTAGCCCCGACGTAGCCCATCCCCTGTTTGAGCGCGTTCACTAGCACGTCCACCACCCGCTCCACCGGGCCCCTGTACTCGACGTAGCCCTCCACCCCCTCTGGGACGCGCTTGAAGGAGCCGTAGCGCGCCGAACCCGAGGCTAGGGCTCCCCTGCTCCCCATGCCCCTGTAGGGCTTGTACTTCTTCCCCTCTATCTCCACGACGTCGCCGGGCGCTTCATCCGTGCCCGCCAGCAGGTATCCCAGCATAACCGCGTCAGCCCCCGCAGCCAGCGCTTTGACCACGTGAGCGGGCTTCTCGATGCCACCATCTGCGACAACTCCCACCCCAGCCTCGCGGGCGACCTCAGCCACCCAGGAGATCGCAGTGAGCTGGGGTACTCCAACGCCGGCCACCTCCCTGGTTGTGCAGGCGTGGCCGCTGCCGATCCCCACGCGGAGGGCTTCCGCACCAGCGTCGATCAGAGCCCTAGCTGCTTCGCCCGTGACGATGTTCCCCGACATCACTTCCACACCGTAGTCCTTGTACCTGCGCGTCGCCTCGATGACGTTGCGGCTATGCCCGTGCGCCGAGTCCACCACGATCATGCTCACCCCCGCGTCAACGAGGGCCTTCACCCTCTCATCGTCGAAGGGGCCGACCGCAGCCGCTATTGGTAGTCCGCGCTCGCGGGCTTCTCGCACCACCGATACCGCAGCCGAGGTTTCCAAGTTCCTCGGGAGGACCCCCAACCCTCCGAGCTCCGCCAGCCTCAGTGCCATCTCCCTGCCAGTAACGGTGTCCATGGGAGAGCTGATGATCGGTATCCGGAGCCTCAGCCGCCTCGAGACTCTCGTGCTGACGTCGATCTCGTCGAGGTTCACGTCCGAGTACTGGGGGACGAGCAGCACATCGTCTAGGCTCAGAGCTAGGGGGGCGCGCTCGAGCTTCTCCTTCCAGGCCATTGCCCCACACCCCTGGAACCCGGTTGTTAAGCCGGCTCTCAGTATTCTATAAATACCCATCCCTTTTCTATTTACTATGGCTTCACGCGTTTACGTGAGGAGGGTCCAGCAGGTTGGGTACTCCACTCTGGCTGTCGCGCTCCCGAAAAAGTGGGCCGTGAGGGTGGGCTTAGGTAAGGGGTCTAAGGTAGCAATCGAGGAGCTCCCAGACGGTTCTCTCCTAGTTAAGCCGGGTGGGGTGGGCGGAAGTGCTGGAGGGAGCGTGGTGGCCGAGCTTAACCTGCCCGATGGGAGCGAGGCTGAGGTGGAGAGGGGGATCATCGCGCTGTACGAGGCCGGCTACGACGTCATGAGGGTGACTGCACCGAACTCGGCGCTGAGGGCCGTACACAGGATCGTGAGGAGGCTGAGCGGCGTTGAGGTGATCTCCGAGAGCACGGGTTCCGTAACCCTCGGGGTGGTGCTCGATCACGCCAGCTTGAGCTTCGAGAGGATCCTTTCCAGGATGGCTGAGCTGGTGCAGCTCTCTCTAGACGATTTAGCCGCTTACTCGAAGAGTGGGGGTATAGAGCTGCTAGGAAGGGTTGTTGAGAGGGATGATGAGCTCGACAAGTTCTACTTCCTGCTAGTCCGCCAGTCCTCGATTTGCCTCCGCGAACCCCACTTAGCCCGGGAGCTGGGGCTTAGGGGGGCAGCTGACATACACCCCCTGCTGCACTACGGGAAGACGCTGGAGAGGATGGGCGACATCCTCACACAGCTGGCCATGTACTTGAGCGAGTACGGCGAGCGGTTGGATGCGAACCTGTTCCATGCTCTAAAAAGGGCTTTCCAGCTCGCAGTTGACGCTTTCAACACCGGCGATCTGCCGGCCGCGAGGGAGCTCACGCTGCTCTACGCGAACTTCTTCTCCAGCTACGAGCCGGCCCGCATCCTCGGAAGCGTGCCGCTAGCTCTCATCACGAACTTTCTCGCGCTCTGCCTCGACGCGCTCGACAGTAGAGTTGAGCTGGAGGCCGCGAGAAAATCTATAAGCTAGGTACGGGGAGAGACGCGTGTCCTGGAAGGACGTTGCTGCGAGGATGCTCGAATCCTCCGGCGCGCGCGTAGAAGAGGATCAAAGGGGGCTTAGGGTCACTATCTCCGATGCGAGCCTTTTGGTCCTCCTGAGGAGGCTCCAAATGAGCTTGGATAGGAAGATCGAGGTTATCGGCATCTTCGAAGTTGAGGCGGACTGCCGCCCGCTCGGAGACGCTCTCAGAAGGATGCTATCGTGGTCCTTTGAGGTGGAGCTTAAAGGGCTAGTGCGTAAATCGTTCGTGTGGAAGCCGTGGAGGGAGCTGAGGATGCTCGAACGCGTTGTAGGATCGCTCGACTACGACCCCTCTCTAGCATCCAACCTGAAGGGGCGCGCGAGCCTCATTGAATCCTTGCACGCAGCCTCCCCGAACCTTATCGAAGTGTTCCCGGAGCTTCTCCCCACCAGCTTCATGGAAACATTCCTCGTTGCCTCGGGGGCTCCCATGTCTGCCTACATCGCCACGCTGATTAGAGAACATTTACGGGAGCCGGGTAGACTCGCCTGGTGCTATAGAGCGCAGTTCCTCTACGGCTCGCCTAAGATGCCCCAGAAAATAGTGAAGAACTGCCAGCTGGCGGCTTTGTTTAAGCGGGTGCTGAGCGAGGCTACGACGAAGCTGCTGCAATGTAGCGCCTCCTCTCCTGCGCGGGTAGGGAGCTCCACATGAGCATCTGCTTACGCAGATCGTCGATGAAGCGGTAGTTCCCATCGACCCAAGGCCTGTCGGGGCCGGACAGTCTCTTCAGGTGGACGAGGAACACGTGCCTGTTCGCACCCCTATCGTACAACGCCTCCACCGTCACGCTCTGCTGGACGCCCGCCTCAAGGGGCGCTAGAGCTACCACCATCGAGAGGCTTCTAGCCTGGTAGTCGGGCTTCGAAAGCTCCCTCACCACGTGGACACCCTCCTTCACCGCGCCCGCCCCGCTGTAGTACTCGTACAAGTAGGCGAGCACGCCGCGCGCTTCAGCTTCAGAGGGGACGCTCATGGGCAGCGGGATCTCCCACGCGTCACCTCTCGGCTTCGTCGGCGGCTTCCACTTCCTCTCCAGCGAAGGCGTGATGAGGCGGGCTGCCAGGTAGGATGGGTAGGCGACCGCGGCGAGAGCAGCCCCCATGATGGCAAGCGACCCAACTATGGTGAAAGCTGATGCAAAGTTGAAGATGTGCTGCGGTGGGAGAGCGCCGAGCCCCATCATGGCGGCCGTAGTGAGGTACCCCAGCAAGTAGCCGAGGACGATGCCGACAGTTACGTAGACCAAGACCTCTGCGACGAAGAAGACCGTGATGCCCACCGGCGATAATCCGACGGCGCTCAAGACGTAGATCTCCCTGGTCCTCTCCTTGAGGTTGCCCAGCACCATGATGGCTACGTTGAGGGATCCGATGATCAACAGGGTCACGACCATCTCCCAGCCGCCGACGGCGATCGTGGTGAACGTTGAGGAGGTGTAGGGTTGACCGTTGTCGGCGAACCACAGCGTCGTGTCTAGACCGTAAGCTAGCTCGCGCACCGTGTTGAAGAGATCATCGAAGGAGGTCTTCTGCAAGGGCACAACGGCTATGCTGGCCACGTAGCCGTTCAGCTGAAGAGCCTTCCTGAAGGGCACTATGATCACCCTTGAAACGCCGAGGTTGGGGGGAGACGCCCCCGCCTGCAGCGAGACGGCTATGTCCTTGGCGAGGGTTTGGAAGAACATCGGGTCGGCCGGCATAGAGTTGTAGCCATCCGCCTCCACGATCCTATCGAAAGCCTCGGGAGACTCAATGATCCCAGTGACGATGAACTCCTGCCCGAGAACGTAGATGCTTTCTCCCAGCGCCAAGCTGAGGTTCTGGGCGAGAGCCTTGGAGATAATGGCGTAGTTGCCGTCATCCGACAGTAGACCGGCGCCGCTGGTGAAGTTCGCGTAAAGCAGCCTGTACTCCGCGGCGGTTATTCCTACGATCGCGGCAATAGTGGCATTCACGCCCTTCTCGCTGACCACCCTAAAGGCTACTTGCGAAATGCCCCTATCGACTGGCGGGTACACCCAAGCCCTCGGTAGAACCGCGTAGCGAGAGCCTGCCATCACTGCTACCACGTTCACGACGTCTTTGTTCAGCGTGGCTGGCGGGACGCCGCGCCCGTTCTTCGCCAGGATTCCATCGATGGTCGCCTGGTAGCCGTGGCGGACGACGGGTAGCGTGACCCTCGTCGGCATCAGGGAGGTGAAGGATGTGAGGGCGATAGCCATCGCGATGATCGTGGCTAGCATCAGCGCGGTCCTCAAGGGCCTGCGCCTTATGTACTCGCTCCCCATCGAGAAAGCTGTGATCACCGTGTCCATCCTGCTGACTTCCGCCCTGTGAACGCCCAGCACCCTACGCTCTATAGCGCTACGGAGGGTCTCGCCCTCAGAGCCCAGCATTACGAGCGTGATGAGCAGGATTATCGTGATCAGCGAACCTATGAGGCCCAGAGAGAGATTGCTGATTATCGCGAAGGATGGGTGTATCAGTGAGAAGAACCAGATCAGCGCCGCCGCCACCGTAACCATCACAGCGATCCTGCGCACACCCTCGCTGTGGATGAAGACCTTCTCGATGAAGAAGGCAGCGAAGGCTGCCAGCGGGAACATGTAGAGCATTGAGCGGGCGGCGTCGTTTACCAGGGGCATCACATCGGTGATGTAGGCTTTATACGCGTAAGCTCTCGCCACGAGCGAGTAGGCGTACGCTTCACTGTACCTTCTGGCATTGAAGGCCCTCTCGGCTCTATCCAGGTACTCTCCTGCCTTGCTGAGCGCTTCGTCCGCGCTGGGGCTCCCCACGTGCCGCTCTAGGAATACCCTGTACCTGCCGTAGGAGACCAGGTAGAAGTCCTTTGCAGCCAAGTAAGCTGTGGCAGGGAGCCTTATGGTCTGTCCCGGCTTACCGGAGAAACCGTAACCTTCCGTGTTGTCCAGCGTGGAGTTTGTAAGGAGTATGATGGTATTTAGCGCGGCTCTTTCTCCCATTCCGTAGTAGCCGGCGATCACGAACCTGAGGTTCGGCTGAACCCAAACCAGGGCTACGTCCTCGAAGCCGTTGTAGTAGAAGCCGTAGCTGAGAGGTAGACTCTTGCTGAGCAGGTCGTACGGCTGCAGCACCGCGGGCGCCTGCCTCCACCAGTCGAAGTAGCTCGTCCTTGGGTCGGGCATGCTCGGCGTATTGAGAGTTGAGGGTATGTTGACGTCGAAGAGCTCGACACTCACGCACTCGGTTAGAACCACCGTCACGTTCGTGTACGGGTGGAGGACGTGGATTATGAGGGGGAAGTTCTGCATACCGAACTGGCCGAGATCTGTGGCCATGATCACGTTCCCGGATTCGTCGAGCACCCACCCCCTGACGAACCACCTCGAGAAAGGTACAACGGTTCCACCGTAAGCCCCCCTACCCGCGTGTGGGATCCCGTACACCGTGAATCGGCCCTCGCTGTCCGCCCTGACGAAGATCTTATTGAGCTTGTACGTCGATGTTATGAGCTGCAGCTCCACAATCGCGCGGGGGACTGGGTCGTACCAGCCCTTTGTGAAGTTGTACGTGACGGCTCGCCCGTAGAAAACGGTGAAACCAGCGTAACCTCTCTCGGCCGACAGATCGTAGCGCGTCGGAACGAGATGGGTCCTGCTGACCTGCCATTCAGAGTTGAGGAGCCGCACGACGATGTAAGAGGCGATCTCGAGGTAGGGTCTCAGTCGAGTGAAGTCCGCGTACCTCGAATCGTCGATGGGTATCCCGAGGTAAAGCCTACCCGAGCGCCTACTAACTATCGAGAAGGCGGGAAGACCCGCGATGGATACGGCCTCCGAGTCCAGCATGTAGGGGAAAGGCTCGGTGCCCCAGAAGCCTTGGTAGTTGAAGAAGATGCTCACGAGGCCTGACGGGTCTTCAACGCCTAGGGTGCTTTTAACGTAAGCTGTCACTGCATCCTCCCGTAGGATGCTTTGGACAGCCGTCATAACCCACGATAACCTCCCCGGGAAGCCACCGCTGTGGATCGAGTTTCCACCGTAAGTCGTGTAGAAGCTCGCATGAAGCAGCTGCAGCCCGTCGGCGTCGCTGGCGAACTTGTCTAGGCCTACGAATCCCCAAACTGTAATCCTTCCATTGGTTACGTTCTCGCTGAACAGGAGGTCCTCCACAAAAGCTCTCGCTCCAGCTAGAGCCTGCCAGTGGCCTGAGAGGAAGGCTACCCAAACGGTGTAGCGGGGGCGGTTCTCCTTGAGGTACTTCGCCAGCTCGAGTAGAAGCGCGGGCGCGACTGCTTCAACCCTGCTAGCTGCTAACGCTGGCACGACGGACCACGAGTCGAAGTGGGCTGACAGGATGACGACGTCGTTGGGCAGGCTGCCCTCAATTACCGCAACATAGTTGACGGCTTCCACCTCCCTCCACTCCACCCGTGAAACGACTCTAACCCTTCTAGCGCTCTTGAGAATCTCCCAGTCGTTTCTTCTAACGTACAAGCGTGGGAAGTTCAAGGGCGTGTCAAGGAACTTCTTCTCGCACTCGAAGTAGGTGGTGTCGTCGGGCTCGATGAACACCACGGCCTTGGCCCCCAGCTTCGCGGCGTTGAGCCAGTTATCCTGCGAGTTGAAATCCATCACGACTATGCTCCCTTCGACATCCTTCCCATCGAAATCTGACAGATCGCCGCGACCTACGTAGATCAGAACTCCTTCGAAGCCGCCCGGTGAGGTTGAAGAGGGGTTCACCCCGTTAGGGTACAGCGAGTGAGCCTGGATCCGCGCGGTGAAGGGCTCGAGAACCTCTATGTACGCTTCAACCTCGATCGGCACCAACACCTTAAACGTGTGGTTGATGACTTTGAGCCCGAGCTCGCGGCTTAAGAAACCATATATGTAGTCCGCCGCCTTATAGTAGCCTGGGTATCCGGTCATCCTCGAGCCGAAACTGGAAAGCGTGACTGCGTGCTGCTCAACGCGCGTAAAATCGATAAGAAGCAAACGCTCTCGGGGCTGTGCCGGTGCCACTTCAACCAGCTGGCCAACAGCCAGAACTAGTAGAATCCAAGCTGCAACAGCCGCGGCTTTTCGCTCCATACATGTCCCACCGCTCAATGTACTTAAAAAACTATTCAGGCTAAAACCTTAAATCCCATCACAGTGGGAGGCGCGCATGAGAGGAGGTGCGGATGCAACTTCTAATGGAGAAGGTTTTAGCACGGGACTGACATGGAGGAGCCTCCTCGCGATGATTCTCGCGGGTCTAATCTTCTTGCCGGCGTCGACGTACCTTTGGCTCGCTGTAGGCGCCGGGGCTAGTGTAGCTGCTACCTACATCACCGTTATCCTGTTCAGCGCGTTAGCCAGGCTCTACGGCGCCAGCCTATCGAGGCAGGAGCTGTTCATCATCTACTCTGTAGTGGGCGGCATCGGAGGCGCAATGCCCCTATTCTACTGGCTAGTCTTTAGGAGCTACTTCGTCAACAACCCACTAAGCCTCGAGTTCAAGCTTAATGGGCTCCCAGTCCGAGACCTTGTCCCCTACTGGATGTCCCCGCCCGTTAACTCTCCAGCCCACGCGCTTAGAACGTTGTTCTACCCCGACTGGCTGCCGGCGATAGCGGTGAGCATCACGTTCGCGGCGCTGGGCCTTCTAGCCGAAATATCGATAGGCATCCTGATTTCCTACCTCTACATCGAAGTGGAACCCCTACCCTTCCCCTTCGCGCAGATTGACGCGACCATGATCAACACGCTGTACGAGCGAGAGCACGAGCCGCTTCTCTACTTCTTCAGCGCTCTGATCGGCGGTGCCATTTACGGTACGCTAGTGTACTTAGTCCCCCTAGTACTGGGGCCCGGTGCAGCGGTGATCCCATACCCCTGGATTGACCTGACACCCTATACCCAGTACTTCCTGCCAGGAGCGGCGATCGGTATCGCCACAGAGCCCACCGGCTTTCTGTACGGTATGATTCTCCCGCCCACGGTCACTTTCTCACTCATGCTCGGCTCGCTGGCGACGTGGGTCTTTGGGAACACGCTAACTTACACTATGTTTAGGGACTTCTCACCGGAGTGGGTAAGAGAGTATACACCGGGGATGAGCATCTTCCTCATCTACCAGAGGGCAACTCTACGGCTATGGCTGTCCACATTCATGGGGATCAGCTTCGGCCTCGCCCTCTTCATCATCGCTACCTCCTGGCGCAAAATCGCTGCCTCGTTTAGAGCGTTAACCCGCCTTGGGGGCACAAGGCGGGAGCTGGGGTACCCCTCCTCTACCTTCCTAGTCGCGCTTTTCTTCGCTTCCACCCTAGCTAGCGTGCTCCTCTACTACGCGTTGGTGCCAGGTGTACCCCTCTGGCTCCCCCCCTTCGTTTCGATCGGTTTGAGCTTCGTGATGGCGCTAGTAGGCGCGCGGGTTTACGGGGAGCTCGGCCTAACGTTCAGCTCCGATTTCGTCTACAACATGTGGAAAGCAGCCATCTACTTCAGCCCCTACCAGGGCTATGCGGGCTGGATTTACACGCCTGTAATCGCCGGCTTCTCTACGCCCTGGTATGCGAACGCGACGAAGGTGGCCTACCTCACCAGGACGAGACCGATCGACTACTACAAGGCTGTTCTGGTAGCCTTCGTAATCACGACAACGCTGGGGCTCGTCTTCATGGACTTCTTCTGGAGGATGGCTCCGATCCCCTCCTTCGTATACCCTTACGTGATGGGCCTCTGGCCCTTCTACGCGATCAGCGACTGCCTTTTCGCCACTAGGCAGATCGTGATCAGAGCCGATCAGATACTCGGCGGAGCTGGGGTCGCCCTTGCAGCGGGCTTCGCAGGCTTCCTCCTCTCCAGAATTGGGGTGCCGATTAACCCGATTGCGCTAGTGGGAGGCACTTACGCGCTACCCCCCTACACAATCATGGTTTTCATAACATCCATTCTAAGCAGGTACGTCGTTTCAAGAGCTATCGGTAGGGAGAAGTGGGAGCGGATACGATCAGTTGTGATAGCCGGCTTCCTAGCCGGCGTAGGAATAATCGTAGCAGTCGGAGTCGCAATCACCCTCCTCTCAAAAGCGGCTTGGATCTGGCCCTGGTAAAAGCATTCCGGTTTTCGGAAAATCCCTCACTCTTTAATTGCCTTAAAAAGGTTCGAGTAATGCTTAAATAGGATCTACTTACTACCCCCTCAATGGCGACGGAAGTTAGGAAGGAGGTTGTAGAGTTTCTGCCGGGGATTACGGTTCGATCGTTGGCGCTCAGTATTCCGCTAGTGCTGTTGTACGCCTACTTGAGCGTCGTTGTCGGCTTGTACACGGATAAGAGCGGAACCTTCGGAACCTTCATCCTACCAATGATCTACCTCATCATCATCAACGAGTTTCTCGCAAGAGCCAACCCCAAATGGAGACTCACACCACAAGAATGGGTCTTCACCTTCTCCCTCATCACCTTCATGGGAATGCACAGCTTCCTGACGATGCACGCGGCGGCGCACGTTAACCCGCCCCAGTACATTTGGACTTGTATTCCTTGGGGTGATTATCTGGCTTTTACGATTGATTCGTTGAGGGATTATTGGAGTCGTGCTGTTCCTGCTGTTTCGATTCCTCCTGAGCCTTTGCGGTTTGATGTGGCTCGGATGGTGGTGCAGGGTCGTAGTCCTGGTGAGGTGATCTCGTGGGGTGCTGTGTTGCAGCCTTTGTTTTACTGGGGTCTTGTCTACGTGTTCTACAGCTTGATTAGTGCTTGGGTTGCTTTCGTGTTTGGGAAGCCTTGGGCTGAAGAGGAGAGGTTGGTCTTCCCGCTAGCTGTCCCCAGCCTCTACCTGTTTAGGGAGGCTACTGAGGTTTCCACCGGCAACAAGTCGAGACTCTTCGACTTCACCCTACCACACACGAAGGTCTTCTGGGCAATGTTCGCAGTCGGAATCATCAGCGGAATCAACCCAATCCTCGCCGAACTCCTACCAGCCTTCCCAATCGCAGCCTGGTGGGGAGAAACCAACGTTTCGTTACCTTTCCTGGCAGCCCTCTGGCCTGGGGTCTACGCTGCTGCGATATTCTTCATCCCACAGATCGCCGTGGGTCTCGTCATGCCCAACGACGCGCTGATCACACTCGTCCTCTGCTGGATCATCTTCGGCCTACTCTACCAGGGTATCGGAGTCATGACCGGTGTCCTACCGTACAGGCCTGGGATGGAGTACGTCTGGCCGTGGGAGGACTACCCTGGTGTTTGGATGCCATTCCCCTACCGCTTTGTAGCTGCGAACGGTGTGGGCTTGTCCATAATAATCTGGATGCTGTACAGGTATAGGAGGAGGTTTGTTGAAGTGTTATCGACGTTGTGGAAGAGGGATGTTGTGGAGCAGGGTCTCTCGCTGAGGCTCGCCACAGTGCTGATGCTTATCGGCTTCTTCGGCTGGTACGCGCTAATGGTAGCAGAGCAGGCAAGCCCAATCGTAGCACTACTCGTACCGATCTGGGCGCTCCTCTGGAACATCTGCTTCGCGAGAGTGTATGCAGAAGTCTTCTGGCACGTTGGTACTGGCTGGGGGCACACCTGGATCCCAACGTACGAGTTCGGCAGGTTGGTGCACGGTTGGCCGAGCTACACTGACGTAGGATGGGATAACCCGAACATGAACCCCGCCTGGTTCACCGTCGCTCGACACATAGCGAACCTGCACAACTGGAACATAAGCTTCAGCCCGCTCACCGCGGGTCACCAGGTTACACTCTACAAGTTGGCTCATGATTTGAGGATGAGGATGACTGATCTACTGGTTGCTATTGTGCTGGGCTCAGTAATCTTCTCCTTCGTCGCCATGCCGCTCGCCGCCTACTTCATCCTGCATACGAAGGGAGGGCTCAACGCGACGAACGCTGCAGGAGCCAACTGGTGGCCTTGGATGGCTGCCGGCTGGTACCATAGGGGCTACTGGATGGGTACTGGCATGACCCCCGATGTTGTCGGCTGGCTGTTCTACGGCGTTGGCATCGCGCTCGGCATCATCCTCTACCTGCTGAAGACGTACGTTGCACTCTTCTGGTTCATCAACGTCCCAGCCCTCTACGTTGGCATGACCATTGTAACGTACATGTGGTTAACCTCGCTGCTCGCTCTCATCATCAAGTTCGTCGCGATCAGAACTGTCGGAATCAAGAGGTACGAGGAGTACGCCATGCCCGCCTGCGCCGGGTGGATCCTCGGCTTCGGCGCCGCGTGGCTCCCCGCAGCGCTCGCAAACCTCTTCGCCGTCGTAATACCCAGAGTAGGAGCACTCTGGCTACCTTAAAAGAGAATAAGAGTAAAATAGAAACTTTTTCTTTTTATTTTTCTGTTTTTCTATCTATTAGCTCCTTTAGCGAGTATACTGTTTGAGCGTATAGCTTCATCTGTTTTAACCCTGCTAGTGGGGGTACGAGGCTTTCTTTCCTCAGCTCACCCAGCCTTCTAACCAGCTCCTCTTCCCCTACGCCGAGCATCCTGGCTGCTTCTGAGAGACTACCGCTCTTGGCGATTGCTTCGAGAACTTGCATAGCTTCCTCCCTACCTAGAGCCTTCAAGCCTGCCAGCAGGTTCAGCACGGCATCCTCGACAGCCCCTTTAACAGTGTTGTAGAGCTCCTCTTGATCGACTACCAGCAAGTCGCTGAGCTCTAGGAGCTCAACCCCCAGTTTCGCGGCGAGCACCTCTGCCTCCTTGCTGAGGGCGCGCGCCACGAGTAAAGGCTTCGCGTTGAGTAGGACTGAGTTCGCGTAGAGGAGCTTCACGTCGGAGGGGCTGGCTTGACCCGCCTTCACTTCCACCGCGTACAGCTCACCATGGGGGCCTCTTGCCAGCAGATCAACTTCGCCGACCTCGAAGCCGTCTACCCTGATCCTAGCAGACTCCTCTATCACCTTGAGGCCCCTGCTCTCCAAGACCCTCTTCGCTATCTCAACGCTAGCCCTTCCCCTCACGCACCCCCTGCACGCCAGCGCCTTTTATCGCTAGAGGCGCCAGTACCTCCTCAGCAGAGCTTTGAGCTCTGTCATGTACTCCCTAGCCAAGCTTAGGATGGGCTCCGGAGAGCGCTTGAGGGGAGCATCGACGCTCATGCCCTCGAGGGCCCTGAGGAAGGCGGGAAGGCCGAACTCAAGACCCTCAGAGTACCCTCCCTCAAGGATAGCAGCAACCCCCTTCGCGCCGATCTCTCGGGCCACTTCGCCCAACCTTTGAAACGCGCGTTCGCCCGCTTTGAGGTGCGTCAAGCCGTCACCGTCGAAGGCGTCGAAGCCCGCCGAGAACACCAGGGTCTCCGGCTTGAACTCCCCGAGCAGGGGGATTACGATCTCCTCGATCGCTAGGGCGTAAACATCGTCGCTGCTCCCGGGGGGCAGTACCACGTTCACCTTCGTCCCCTCCCCTTCGCCCTCACCAACGTCCACGGGGAAGCCGGTCCCCGGGTACAGTGTCGTAGGGTCTTCGTGCAGGTCGATGTGGAGGACGCAGGGGTCGCTGTAGAAGATCTCCTGCGTCCCGTTCCCGTGGTGAGCGTCGAAGTCCACAACAGCCACTCTCCTCAGCCCAAGCTCGAGCAACCGCGCGACAGCGAGCGCCGCGTTGTTGAACACGCAGAAACCCTGTGTGGGGGCCCCCATAGCCCGCCCCCTCTTGCTGGCGTGGTGGCCGGGAGGCCTTACGAGAGCGAAAGCCCCTTCTCCTCGGGCTGCAAGCTCGGCAGCTTGAAGCGAGGCTCCCGCAGCTGCGAGCGCGGCCCTCATGGTTCCGGGCGAGAGGTACGTGTCCGAGTCTATGAGCGAGACTCCGGATCCCACGTAGCGCGCTATCCTGGCCACGTAATCGGGCTCGTGAACCCGGTGCAGGTCCTCCACGCTTCCGCTGCGGGGTTCAACGAGCTCGATGCTAATGCCGCTGCGCTCGACGGCCTCCAGCGCGAGCAGTAGGCGATCGGGCCTCTCCGGGTGCGGGAATGGAGGTTTATGCTCGAGGAACGCAACGCTGTACAACACGCTCAGCATGGCACGTTGAGTCCCCCAATTAACTTAAATATCAAGCTTCTCGCGAAAGCCCGTGCGGCCCCTTACTGTTACTGTTGTACTGGCAGTGGTGGCAGTTGCCCTCGCGCTACCATACCAGCCTCTAGTCGTTGTCACCCTCTACCAGGGGGGTCTCGCCCGCATCGATTACTTCGTCCCAACGGGGGGCAACGTGAGCCTCGCCATACCGCTCATCAGCGACCCGGATGAGCAGCTGGGGGTTGTAGTCGTAGACGAGTGGGGGGAGGCTTTGGCGTACGGGGTGAACAGAACCCTCAACGCGCTCTTCGTAACCTGCTTGGACTGTGGGCTGGTTAAGGCTTCCTACTACACCCAGACGCTGACTTCGAAGCAGGGTGCTGTTTGGACCCTCAACTTGACCGCCCCTTACAGGGTGCGCGTTGTTTTACCCGAGAACGCGACGGTCGTTGGAATGAGCAGGCTTCCGGACACCGTCTACAGCTCCGCTGAGAGGCTGGTCCTTGAGTTTGGGGCCGGCCCTTTGACTCTGCAGTACATCATCCTTTACACTGCGCCACCCCAGCCCGCGGCTCAGCAGCCCGCCACCGCACCAACCACTGAGACTCAACCCCCCGAGGAGAAGACTGCTCCCCAACAACCCCCAGCGCAGGTTCAGCAGCCCCCCGCTGAGCCCTCTTGGTATCAGCTGTTCAAACCCCCGTTTATCTACGCCCTAGCCGCAGCGGTGGCCCTCGTCGCCGCTGCAGTGGTCTTCGCTCTCAGAAGGAGGGGGGCAGCGATGGAGCTGGTCGAGCTGAGCGAGGAGGATACGGCGATCCTCAACGCGCTGCGCAACCTGGGTGGCGGCGCCTTCCAGAGCGAGCTGCAGAAGGTGCTAAGCATGCCTTCCACCACCCTCTGGAGGAGGGTGAAGAGGCTGGAGCAGCTGGGCTACGTCAAGGTCGAGAAGAGGGCTGGGAGGAACTACATCAAGATCGCTTGATGCTGGCCAGCTTCACCAGCCTGTTCTCGTCCACTTCCACGCCGAGCCCCGGGCCGGTTGGCAGGCTCCTCCTACCCCTCTCCACCGTTGAGCCTCCGCGCGCGCAATCGGAGGCGAGTAATAGATCCGAGTCCAAGTCGTAGTACACGATGTTCCGCGCGCTGGCGGAGAGGCACACCGCACCCGTGATGCCCAGCCTACCCTCCCCCATGCAGCCTACCATGTTGGCGAGCCCCGCAGCCTCGCTGGCGTGGGCGACGCGTAGCGCTCCCAGCAGCCCCCCGCTCTTCATCACCTTGATGTTCACTATGTCGGCCGCCTCATGCCTCGCGATCCTAAACACGTCGGAGGCCCTCTTCACGCTCTCATCGACAGCGATGGGGAGGGGGCTCTCCCTCCTCACCCTCGCTAGCCCGTGCAGGTCGTCCCACTTGACCGGCTGCTCCACGTACTCGACGTCGTAGCCCGCGATCCTGCTGATCACCCTAACCGCCTGCTCGACCGTCCAACCCTGGTTCGCGTCCACCCTGATGCGAACCCCCTCGCCCACCGCGTCTCTAACGGCCCTGACGCGCTCCACATCCTTCTCCGGGTCGAGGCCGAGCTTCAGCTTCAGGATCCTGAAGCCGTCCTCGACGAACTTGACAGCCCTCTTTGCCTGCTCCTCCGGCTCCATTATTCCGATCGTGATGTCCGTCTCGACGCTGTCGCGGTAGGGGCCCCCCAGCAGCGCGACCACGCTGGTCCTCGCGCTCTTCGCCCAAGCGTCGAGAACCGCTTCTTCGATGGCCGCTGCCGCGCTCGGAGAGGGACAGGATGCGCAGAGCTCGTAAAGCCTCTCGGGGCTCGGGTCCCGCTCGGCGAGCAGCCCCTCAGCAAGCTGCTTAGCACCTGAGACGACGAGCCCTCTGGTTTCGCCGAGCACAGTGTAGGAGGGGGATCCCTCACCCCAACCCGTTGTGCCGTCCTCCAGCCTCACCCTTACGATGACGTTCCACGAGGCGGACGAGCTGCCAGTTGCGATCGTGAACACCTCCCTGTAGGGGAGCTCGACGCAGTAGACCTCTACGCTCTCAACGCGTGCCCAGCTCACGCAGACCCCAATCCCGCCCGGGCTTAACGCTTTCTCCGAATTGTTCTTGCCAGGTTAGCGGCCGCCAGCAGGGCTGCTGCCGCGTTGAGGAGGGTGAAGACGGGATCCCCGATCTGGATGGAGTGGAGCGTCAAGAGGAGGCTGCCGGCACCGTAAAGGAGCGAGAGCCTCGGCGGCGGCACATCCTTCAGGCTCACGGCCCATGCTGCCACGATCAGCAGCATCCCAGCTACGCCGGTAAGCATACCCGTCGCGGTTGGGCAAGGCCTTTAAGGCTCACGCGGCCAATCGGGTTGTGGAGGAGTACGCGGGGGGCGACGAGTTCCTCGAGGAGCTTCGCAGGGATCGCAAGTTCGTCTACGTAGCGGTCGAGAGGCCCTCGCCGCCCGATCCGGGCCCCCCGGTTGAGCACGTCGTGAAGTCGGAGGAGCTGAGAGCAGCACTGAGGGGGAGGGGTATCGAGCGCCTCTACAGATTCCAGGCGGAGGCCGTCCGGCTGCTCGGCTCGGGGAGGAACGTTCTAATCGCGGCCGGCACGGGTACGGGGAAGACTGAGGCCTTCCTCATCCCCATACTGGAGCGGGTGCTCGAGGAGCCCTACAGGCCCGAAGTGAGAGCACTGCTCGTCTACCCGACGAAAGCGCTGGCTAGGGACCAGCTCTCCCGCGTGAACTCCCTCGTGTCGTCCGTCTTTGGCGTGCGCGCGCTGGTGTTCGACGGTGACACGAGCGAGAGGGAGAGGGAGGTGATATACCAGATGCCGCCCCAGATCCTTGTTACCAACCCGGACATGCTCCACTACGGGATAATGCGCTCGCCTCGCTTCCGAGACCTGATCAGCACGGCTGAGTTCGTCGTGCTCGACGACGTCCACGCGTACAGCGGCGTGCTCGGAGCCCACGTCCACTACGTCCTGCGCAGGCTGAGGAGGCTGCTGAGGAGCGAACCCGTGTTCGCTGGGACGAGCGCTACGATCGGCAACCCGGGGGAGTTCGCGAGCGCGCTCTTCGGCGTCGACGTTGAAGTGGTGGACGCCGGCTCGGGGAGGAGGGGGCTCATCTACCACGCGCTGGTCAAGCCGGTCGCCCGCTCCAGGCTCGCGGAGGTTGCAAGCCTCGTAGCAGCCTGCGTAAGGAGGGGTTTGAAGACGATCGCCTTCGCGGACAGCCACAGGGCGGTGGAGCTTATCAGGAGGGTCTGCGCAAGGCTCGGGGTTGAAGTGCTCGTGCACAGGGCCGGTCTACTGCCCGCGGAGCGGAGGAGAGTTGAGGAGGCGCTCCAGAGCGGGAGGGTCTTAGCGGTCGCCGCGACCCCAACGCTGGAGCTGGGGATCGACATCGGGGATCTCGACTGCGTCATCCTGGCCAACGTCCCCCCATCCTACGGCAAGTACGTTCAGAGGACGGGGAGGTGCGGGAGGAGGGGTGGGACCGCGTACGTCTTCACGGTCCTCGGCAACGACCCGATCAGCCAGTACTACGAGACTTCGCCTAGCGACTTCTTCGGCAAGGGTGTGGAGCCGCTCTTCGTTGAGCCGGGCAACGAGGAGGTGGCGAAGATGCACCTCCTCGCGGCGGCGTTCGACAAGCCGTTGAAGCAGAGCGAGTTGAGCCAGCATGAGGCGGCGCTCGCTGAAGCTCTTGCCGCGGAGGGGTTGCTTCGCTACGTGAAGAGCCGGGACTGGTACAGGCCGACGCAGGCGGCGGCAAAGTACCTGTCCTCCAGGCCCGGCTTGAGGGGCATGGGCGAGATCGTCCGGATCCACGATAGGGCGGGAAGGCTGCTGGGCTACAGGGAGATGCCGATGGCCCTCAAGGAGCTGTTCCCGGGGGCCATCTACCTGCACGGTGGCGGCACGTACGTTTCGCTGGAGCTTAAGGAGGGTAGAGCCGTGGTCGCCCGGCTCCCCGACGACTACCCCTTCCTGACGAGCTCCCTCTACTACTCGGAGCCGGTCACCTTTGAGCGGGAGGCGAGTAGGGAGGTTTGGGGCTTCAAAGTGGAGTACGGGCGGCTGCGGGTCAGGGAGATCGTCTACGGCTACGTCGTGAAGGAGGCGGAGAGCGGCGCCACAGTGAGAGAGGCCTTACTCAGCGAGGAGTACAGCTACGAGTTCCCGACCAGGGGTATTCTGCTCCGCCTCCCGCCGAACCCCGAGTGGAGCCTGACGGGGAACGCGGAAGCCTTCCACGCGATCGAGCACGTAACCATCTCAGCCGGGCAGACGGTTGTCGGAGCCTCGATGACGGACATGGGCGGCATCAGCTACCCGACCGGCCACATCTTCATCTATGACAGTTACCCGGGCGGCTCAGGCTGCAGCAAGCTGCTCTTCCACCGGCTTGAGGAAGCGCTGTCGAGGGCTCTCCGCATAATCTCCTCTTGCACTTGCGAGGATGGGTGCCCAAAGTGCATCTACTCGCCCTACTGCGGGAACAACAACAAGATCCTCTCCAGGAGGAAAGCCCTCCACCTCCTGACGCTCCTCGCCGGCGGCAAGGCGCCCGCTCCGCCGCCCCTAGAGGTTGCCGGCCAGCCGATCGCCTAGCAGAGGCTCCAGAGCTTCAGGTCGCCTCGCCATTTTGTAATCCCTCACGATTCTGAGCACCTCCTCCTTCGAAACCCCGAACACCTCTCTGACCCGCTCCGCGAAGGCTGTGTTCCGAAGCATCAGGCCCTGGATGACCTGCGTCACGTTGCTCCTCCCGCTAAGCAGGCTAGCGGTCTCGAAGTCGAATATGACCACTCCCAGCTCCGGGGTTACTAGCACGTGGTCGCCGAGCCTCGAGAGCTCCTGGTGGACGAGACTGATCCTATCGAGGGCTAGAGCCTGCCTAATCAGCTCCCCCACCGCGGCCTTCAGCTCTCCCTCGCTCGCTTTCAAACCCCAATCCTCCAGCGGCACCCCCTCAACGTACTTCCACACCAGGAAGTTCCTCGAGGCCGCCAGCAGCCGCGGCCCCACCCCCACCTTGTTGGCCAAGCGCAGCTTCTCAGCCTCCCCCAGCAGAGAGGGCCTGTTCGCGTCGAGACGCCTCACCTTCACTGCCACGTCAACCCCCATCCGCCTCCCCTTAACCACTATGCCCACAGTCCCCTTTGCGACCACTCTGAGACCCCAAAGCTCCACACGACCCTCAAAAGCCAGCTCGTCGACGCCGAGCAAGCTCAACTCCACCAGCCTCCTCACAGCGCCCTCCCTATCGAAGGCTGGGTACGTGAGAACAGACAACTGCCGATCGCTCAACCGCCACAGCCTGACTCCGCCCACCTTAACCGTTAATCCAGGCAATCGTACAGCAATGTGCTTTGCGTCCGCCTGTGAAAAACGAAAACGCCCTCACGATCATGAAATGCGTTAACGCCAGACTCTTGGGCTGAATGCTGGCGTCGACGCTGCGTCAAGCGGTAGCCACACGCTTTTCTCAATCCGCTTCCAGCATCCATGGTTCCTTTCTGGTGAGCCACCCGTAGAGGTGGGCCCTGTAGCTATCAAGGGTGCTCGCTTTGACCACCTCCCCGCCTGTGAGGATCTGAAACCCGCTCTTCGCGCACTCCGTCAAGTGTTCACCGATGTTGTACGTGGAGAGCAGCTTGGTTAACGCTTCGCGTGCGTTCCGCACTTTCCTTGGCCTGATGACGACCCACCTATCACCTTCGATGTAGGGGCCGGCTACGCAGCGGCCAGCCGCGTACGCTGAAATGAAGCGCTCGTCGTGGTCGGAGTATACGGGTGGGCCCTCGTGCCTCTCGAGCGGAGGAAGCTCCAGCGTCTCCAGCTCGAAGAGGAGTACCACCTCCCCACCCTCGGCCCACGCCGAGGCTCCAATGACGGGGAAGCCGAAGCGTTCAAGCCCGCTCTGTAGAGCTCTCAAGGCCCTCTTCACCTGCCCCCAGAGGATATCCTCGGGTAACGTCGGAACCCTCAGCTTCACCGCAGCTACCGCCCTACCCTCGAGTAGAGCCTCGAGCTGCCTCGGCTCGGGCGTCACAGGGTAGAAGAAGTGGATTGAAGGTTTCCTGAGGAAGGCGCGGGCGGCAGCGATGAACCTGCTCAGGCTCTCCAGCGAGACGGGGCTGGCCACGTTCCTGCCCGGGTCGACGGGGTCGATGACGACCAAAGGGTCCTTGAACCGCTCGAGGATGCTCCGCTTATCAGGGTAGTGACCCTCGATATCGATGACCGTCCTGTACGGCTTCCACCGGGCAGCCGACCTTATGAAATCCGGGAAGGAGCCGTAATGGATCACGAGGAGCTCCAGAAGGTAGCCGGAGAAGCCCTCAACCTTCACTTCTGCGCCGTAGACGCCGGTGCCCTTCGCAAAGCGCTTCAGGATCCTTACATCCTTCCTCAACTCCGGCTTCTCGTCGAGCCTCATCCTCACGTAGGAAGTGTGGAAGGGCGTCCTGTCGACTGGAGACCTTATCTGGAGGGGGCTTGGAACCCTGTAGGCGGGAACCACGTCGATGCTGCACGCGTCCAGCAGTAGGGTTAGGTAGGGGTGGGAGGCGAACCTCTCGACACATTTGGCTCCAACGAGCTGCGCCGCCATCCTGGCCGCAGCTAGGCCGCCCGCCCTGAGCTCCTCGAGGCTGACGCCCGTGTCAAAGAGGAGGAAGACGTCTACGTCAACGTCGCCCGACAGCCAGGTGTCTTTGGCGTACGAGCCTTCAACTTCGACCTCCGCCCTTAGGGCCAGCTCAGCTACAGCTTTGCGGAGCCCTTCAACCACGTTTTCTACCACAGCGCCTACTCGCTCCCTCTCTTCCGGCGAGGGCGTGACCCTCCTCAGGACCTCGGCTAGCACAGCCTCGAACTCGTTCATCTCCTCGCCGCCCGCTCGTAGAGGGTCTGGTAGATCGGTCCTCGCGAGGTAAGAGTGCTCTTCTTCAGCCTGAACCTGTCCACGAGCATGGAGCCGACCTCAACGTGAGAAGCCTCCTGCAGCATTCGGGGGAGGCCCCCAACACCCCCCTTCACTCGGGCTATCGTCAAGTGCGGTGTGAACTCTTCCTCCGGCTTCGGCAGCTTGAGCTTGGAGAGAGCAGCGTTCACCTTGGCGCTGAGCTCTGACAGCTCCCTCGCGCCCTCCTGCACCCCCACCCACACGACTCGCGGCCTCCTCGCGTCCGGGAAAGCGCCCAACCCGGCGAAGCGCGCCGTGAAGGGCTCGAAGCCCACCACCTCAAGCGCCGCTTTAATCCTCTCCACGGTTTCCAGGGGGACTTCGCCGATGAACCTGAGAGTCAAGTGCAAGTTCTCCAATTCCACCAGCTTGATGCTTGCGCCAGTGGCCTTCAGTTGCTCCTGCAGTTCTGCCACTCGGGCGACTATAAGCGGCTCCTCTACATCCACCGCTACGAAGCACCTGATTAGGCTCACACGCTAGGCGCCTAGCCTCTCCTTATAGTTTCATCGCTAGGCCGGAGGTATGTTGGAGTCGAGGAGCCACTTCGCCATTCGATCGCAGTTGAGGATCCTGGAGGGGTCGCCGCAGATGGTCAGCAGAGGGCAGTAGAAGCAGGGAATATCATCCAGTTCATCGGGGAGCTTGGGCATGAAGCGGAGCTTCCTGGTGGGTTTGAGGAGGTATACCCTCCTCCCCTTGTGAACCACGGTTTCGCGGGAGACCAGCCCCATCTTCTCGAGCCTCTTGATAATCCTGCTGCCCTTCCTGCTGTCGATGTTCAATAAGTGCCACACATCTCTCTGCAGAATCCCGGCTTCCCCGGCGGCTGAGACTAGCTCAAGCAGGCGCCTCTCGAGCTGCTCGCCACCACCTTCGCTGAGTCGGAGTTCCCTAGCTTCGTTACGCATATCTACACCTCACTCCCTTTTTCTGGGGAGGGGTGAGGTAAAAAGTTTCTCTTTATTGCTCGTTATACTTGGACGGTTATGTCGAGCCTCTTCATCAACTCCTTCGCACGCTTCCTCAGGGTGGTCTCGGTGATCCCAGCCGCCTCAGCTATCTCCTGCCTTCCTCGCTCCCTCTCCCCGTGGATGAGTGTGGCTATATAGAGGGCTGCCGCTGCTACGCTTCTCGGCGGTTTGCCGAGTATGATCTTGCCCTCCTCGGCTGCTTTGATAATCTCGGCTGCTGTGCGTTGAACCTTCGTGCTCACGCCGAGCTTTCCGGCTATCATCGGTACGTACTTAAGAGGGGTAGGTGGTTTCAGGATCACTCTTTTGCCTAAACACTCGAGCAGCGCTGTGTAGCAGCGGCGCACTCTCTGCATATCCGCAGCCGAAAGCTCCACCAGCTTGTGGGTGACGCTCGGTAGACCGAACTCCCTGCAGGCTAGGGCGAGGCACGCGACAGCCATAGCAGCGACGCTCCCGCCCTTGAGTAGCCCCTCCTTATGGGCTACGGTGAAGAGCCTTTGAGCCTCCTCCTTAACCTGCTGTGGCAGCTGAGCCGCCGCAGCTATCCGCGCGATCTCCCTTTTCCCCGCGCTTACGCTCCTCTCGTCGGCTGAGATAGAATCTTGGATGAGTGAAAGACGGGCGAACTCGTACCTTCTTTCCGCGCTGAGTGCTCCCGGCCGGCCGATCACGGTGGCCAGGCGCGAGGGCGCCTTCACAGGTTCGGCTCTCGCTCTCGCGACTAACTGCTCCCCGTCGTACGCCCTCCACTCCTGCCCCGTGTCGACAACCTCTTCGACGACAAAGCCGCAGTCGCTGCACTTAACCTCCCCATGGTCCTGGTCGAGGATCACCTTCTCCGAGCCGCAATTGGGGCACTTCATCGGCCCCCACCCCTCCTTTTCGATGCTTCAGTAGCGTATAGCAAGCGGTTGAGCAGGTAGCTGGGTTGCCGCAGCCTCGGAGATGTTACTTTCACGACGACGTAGGGAGAAGAAACGGGGCCGATGATGTCGTACACGAAACCGACCACGTTGGCTGAGGAGTCGTACACCTGCGCCCCCAGCTTTGGTAAGGCTTCCGCCTTTACGACAAGCTTACCATTGCGGGTAACTTTAACCACCTTACCGATCGCCAGCATAACGCTGAATTGTGACTGCACCCATGCTCTTAAGTTGATAGTGCCTTGCTCCGTCACTTTCGAGCAGCCCTCGTAAGAATACGCCTAGCGGATAATCTTATAACGCGATTGCGCCGGTAGGCTTGCATCCCATGTCGGAAGTGGAAAGGCTGAGGCTGCAAGAGTTCCTGCGCGAGCTGAAGAAGAAGGAGGGTAGGGGGACGGAGCTGATCTCACTGTACGTTCCAGCGGGTAGGCCGATCAGCGAGGTAGCTGAGGTCCTAAGGAGCGAGTACTCAGCCGCGTCCAACATCAAGGATCGCACAACGAGGCACCACGTCCTCGACGCTCTAACGGCCGTGATGCAGAGGCTGAAGCTCTTCAAAACGACGCCGCCCAACGGGCTCGTGATCTTCGCCGGGTACGTCGCGGGCGACGTGCCAGGAAACGAGAAGCTGGAGGTTCACGTGATCGAGCCCCCCCAAAGGCTGAAGGTGTGGCTCTACCGGTGCGACTCGAGGTTCTACACGGAGATACTGGAGGACATGGTGGCGGTGAAGGGAGCCTACGGGTTGATAGCGGTGGACTCCGGCGAGGCCGCTTTCGGGGTATTGCGCGGCAAGAGCCTTGAAGTGGTGAAGGAGATCGAATCGGGTATCCCCAGGAAGCACAGGGCTGGTGGTCAGTCAGCCAGGAGGTTCGAGAGGATTATCGAGCAGCTTACCCATGAGTTCTATAAGAGGGTGGGCGAGTACGCCAACAAGATTTTCCTCGAGATCCCCGATTTGAAGGGCATCATCGTGGGCGGCCCAGGGCCGGCGAAGGAGGACTTCCTGAAGGGCGACTACCTCCACTACCAGCTGAAGGAGAAGATCCTGGGGGTCTTCGACATCGGGTACAGCGGGGAAGCAGGCATCTACGAGCTGGTGAACAGGGCTGAGGAGCTGCTTAGGGACGTCCAGTACATTAGGGAAAGGGAGGCGGTGAACGAGCTGCTCTACAACGTCTCCCGAGACACGGGGATGGCAGTCTACGGCGAGCAGGAGGTAAGAAGGGCTCTGGAGCAGAAAGCCGTAAAGACGCTCTTGCTCTCAGAAATTTTAAGAAAGGAAGTCGTTAGCTACAGGTGCAGGGTTTGCAATTTCGAGGAACGCGTGACCGTGGACGCCTCGGCCAGCGTATCCTGCAGGAAGTGCGGCTCCCCGAACGTCGAGGAGCTGGAGAGGGTGTCTCTTATCGAGGACTTGGCGAAGCTCGCTGAGGAGGGAGGGGGCGAAGTCGTGCTCGTCTCAACGGAGACTGGAGAGGGGAAGGAGTTCGCGCGCATCTTCAGCGGGATCGCTGCGATACTCAGGTACAAGATCCAGTAGCGCGAGATGAGGAAGAGAGAGCTGGAGCTCCTCCTCTCCACAATTCCGCCGCACCCAAGCCCGAAGCTGGAGCTGGAGCAGTACGCGACTCCAGTCCACTTGGCTTCACGGCTCCTCTGGGTGGCGGCATTCTCTTTCCACGATCTCCCCGCCCAAATCGTGACCGATCTTGGAGCCGGAACGGGTAGGCTCGGGATCGGGGCTGCGCTAATGGGCTCCGAATACGTGCTGCTTGTCGAATTGGACCGCGAGGCCTTGAAGGTGGCCATTGAGGCCGCCAGGCGGTTGGGCGTTGACGCGCGGGTGGACGCCGTTTGCGCCGACGTTAGGTTCCTGACCCTCTCCCGGAGAGCCCGCTGTGCGCTTCAGAACCCTCCGTTTGGCGTGCATGGGAGGGGGGCCGACGTCGCCTTTCTAGCGGCCGCGTTGAGGTTGGCCGAGAGGGTGTACAGCGTGCATAAGGCTGAGACCATCCACTACGTACTCGAGAAGTGCCGCGAGAAGGGGGCTGAAGCGACGCTGCTCTTTGAGGACGTAGTCAGGCTCCCCCCCACGATGCCGCACCATCACAAGAGGGAGCACCGCGTGAGAGTGGTAGTCGTCAGAGCGGCACCTTTTTCTTCGTGACGCGTTGAGCGCCCTGTGGGTGAAGAGGGGTTCGCGGTTCCCGGCGATGAACTCGGGGTCATTGAGGAGTACATGCCGGCGCATAACGCTTACGAGTTCGACGGCGTGGTGAGGGCGAAGGCTGTTGGGCGCGCGAAGCTGGACGCAATCAAGCACGAGGCTCGCGTCGTTGAGGCTAAGCGCCCGCCTCTACCTAAGAGCGGTGATGTCATCCATGCGATCGTCGCGGTTGTCAGGGACGCTGTCGCTTACGCCGACATCTTCTACAACGAGACAGCGAAGGTGTTCTACCCCGTGCCCTTTAGGGGGGTCATTCACATATCGGAAGCGAGCAACGAGAGACTGAGGAGCTTACACGAGGTCTACGGCTACGGGGACGTCCTCCGGGCGCGCGTCCTATCCCGTAAACCACCCTACATGCTCTCAACTAGGGGGCCTGAGTACGGCCTCCTCCTCACCCGTTGCCCAAAGTGCTTGACACCGCTGAAGAAGAAGGGGCTCTGGCTCTACTGCCCGACGTGCAGGAGAACGCACAAGAAGAGGAAGATTTCAAGGTACTACGCGTTGAGATGAGCGCGAGAAGGAAGAGAGTGATAACCCTCAAGTTCGCTTCGGCCAGCGAAGCGGCAGAGTTCCTCCAGTATGCACTTACGAGAGTCGAGAATTTAGCCGCTGAGCAATCAGGCCCTTCGCTCAAGCTCATCCTCCTAGCTCCGCCCGTGAAATCCGAGGAGGATTACCGGAAGCTTATAGCACTCCTGAAGGAGTGGAGGACGTCTAGGCAGGCTCCGAGGAAGGGCTTCTTCAGGCATAGCATCGGCCTCCTGCTAGCCTCCGCCAACCTTAAAGCGGGCATACCGTTAGCGGCACTTGCTGATACGCTGACCCTCATGGGGTACAAGGCGCGCGTGGATGGGGGGCACCTGGTCACGAACGCTCCCTTCAAGCGAGCCGTAGAGGTCGCAGAAACCTTTTCTGCGAAGTACTCTGAAGCCTTCGAAACCCCCGCCGCCCCTCTAGCGAGGAGATTGGCGGCGGTGTTAGCTACGGCGCTCGACCTCACCGTGGAGGAAGCCTTCGAAGAGCTGCAGCGCTTAAACATCGTGAAGGTGGACGAGGAGAGCGGTAAGTACGTGCTGAGCGTCAACTACGAGGAGGCCTTGAAACGGCTCTCCAACCTGGATTCAGGCTGCCAGGCACGGTAGGTTTTTTACCTTCGAGTTGCCAGCGCGTAGCCGTGGGCGAGGAGCTCAAGATATCGATCCTACGCAACGAGCCTAACCGGTTGACACTCAAGGTGCGGGGGGAGGACCATACCCTCCTCAACCTGCTCACGGAGGAGCTACAGAAGGATGGGAGCGTAGTGTTCGCCGCGTACCGTGAAGAACACCCGCTCACCCGCGAGTATACCTTGACGATCATCACTGACGGGAGCAAGGCACCCTTCGACGCGCTCGCAGAGGCTGCAGCCAGGCTAAAAGAGCTCTTCGAGGAGCTTAGAGACCAGTGGCTCCGAGCGGTTGAGGGATGAAGGTTTCAGCGAGCCTGAAGGAGCTGGCCAAGCTGGGGGATGCCATCGTCAACTTCACGGTATCGGCAGCATTGACCCTCCGCGACGGGAGGCCGTGGGGCGTTAAGGTCCCTGACTCCGTGCTAAGAGCGGCTTCGAAGCGGGTGGGGATTCGCAGCCTCGGCGCGTTGAAGCCGGAAGACGTGCTCGAGGCTGTTATCGCTTACGCCTGGCTCAAGGGCTTCAGCGTCGAGGAAATGGTGAAGATTACATTAAGAGGGATGGAAAAGGGAGGGGTCGAGGAGGGGCTGGCGATCCTCACTCAGCACCTCTCACCCTACGTAAGGGAGCTTCTTGCGCTGAGAGGCGAGTCCCGCGTATGATTGCTCACGCAGTGCTCTGCTTCCTGCTGCGCGACGGAAAGGTGCTTCTAATCAGGAAGAAGAAGGGTTTCGGAGCCGGCAAGCTAGTGGGGGTTGGTGGTCACATAGAGCCGGGCGAGACACCCGAGGAAGCAGCGGTACGGGAGGTTTACGAGGAGGTTAACGTTCGCGTAAGCTCGCTAGTTAAGGTGGGTGTGCTCACGTTCTACTCGGCATCCGACGAGCCTGACTGGATCGTCCACGTCTACCTCTCTACAGACTTCGAGGGCGAGCCTAAGCCGAGCGAGGAAGCTGAACCGCACTGGTACGCGGTGGATCAGCTGCCCCTCGAGGAGATGTGGGAGGACGACAGCGTCTGGCTGCACCACGCTCTCTCAGGGGACTTCGTGGTCGGCCGCTTCTGGTTTGACGCCGAGTACAAGCGCATGCTGAAGTGGGAGCTGTCTCTGGACGCTAACGCCTGATTCCCGCGTGCTTGAGGAGGTCGCTTATCGTTGCGAAGGTTTTGCTTGAACCGGCTTCATCCACCGCGATTTCCTCGATAGAGAACGAGGAGAGGACATCGTGTGGCGGGCGTGAGCCGAAGGCCACCTGCCAGGGGACTCTTCTTCCCGCCGCATCAACCGCTTCAACGTACCTGCTGATCAAAACAGAGTACTTCAACCCCTTGAACTTGATCCTCACCCTCCTCGAACCGGAGCGAGCCCAATTAACGAGAGCCTCTAGCTCCCTCTGCGTGAGGGTCATCGACTCTTCCGCGGATCACGCTTATTTTACCTTTTCCAACCTCCTGAGCTTCAAGTAGACTTTCTCCAAGGGTTTCTGCTCCGGGCCCATCACTGTCAGGAGGAGCCCTCCGAAGGTATACGCGATCTTGCCCTCGCTAGCCTTCAGCGGCTTCCCGGACATCACGATGTCCCACTCATCCGTGCTCCCCAGCTCCTCTCCAAGCACTAGCTCCACTTCGTCCCCCGCAGCCGGGCGCCAACCAACCTCCTCGAGGATCTTGATGGGCACTTCCAGGGAGGCGGTGAGGCCCTCGCCCTCCATCACCAGCAGTGCGACATCCGCGTAATCATACTTCTCCACCTTAGCGACCTTGAGCTTCACAGGTGGGGTTTGACCTCCAGTTTTTATAACTCATGCTGTTGCAAGCAAAGCTATTAAAAACGGTTTTGAGGGACGCTCGGTGACCGGAACTTGGCTTACGTCGATACCGCGACGAGGAGGTTTACCTCCGAGCTTAGCTCCCTGCTCGACAAGCACGTCGTAGTGCGAACCACCGATGGGCAGAGCTTTGAGGGCACCCTACTCGGCTATGAAACCTCTAGGTACAACATCGTACTCAAGGATGCGAGAGCCCCAGGCGGCGAAACCTACCCGAGACTCATCATATACGGTCACGCGATCGCGGAGATTAGGCTAACCGAGCCCCCGCTCGACATGGAAGAGCTCGCCCGGCGCCTCGAGGAGATTTTCCCGAAGATGGTGAAGTACGTCCCTGAAGCACGGGTAATAAGCGTCATGGATAGGATTCGAGTGACCGATAAGGGGGTTGAAGGCACAGGACCGCTAGCGGATAGAGTGAGGAGCATCTTCGAGAAGTTCGTTGAGGAGTGGCGCGCGAAGCATAAAGTGGTATGAGCGACTGCTTTGAGATTGAAGAGGTCGACCTCCTAGGCCGTGTGGGACGGCTCAAGACGAAGCACGGAGTCGTTAGAACCCCAGCCCTAGCCCCGGTTATCGACCCTGCTAGAAACGTCGTCCCCCCTAGCGAAGTAGCCGGCCTGGGCTACCAGCTCCTCATAACCAACGCCTACCTGATCAAGAAGAGGTACGGAGATGTAGCGACCGAGATGGGGGTTCACAACCTCCTCGGCGTAAACGCGCCCGTAATGACGGACTCTGGCGCATACCAGCTGATGGAGTACGGGGAAGTAAGCGTCGAACCGCTCGAGATCGTCGAGTACCAAGTTAAGCTGGGCAGCGACATCGGCGTCATCCTCGACATTCCGACCAGGCACGGGCTGTCGCGCGAAGTTGTTGCCAGAGAGGTGGAGGAGACGTTGAGAAGGGCTCGAGAAGCGTTGAGCATCGAGCGGGGGTCCATGCTCATAGTGGGACCGGTTCAGGGGGGCTTGTACTTGCACATTGTCGCTAGGGCTGCGCGCGAGCTGGCTCAAATGGACTTCGACATTTACGCGGTGGGTGGGCCAGTGCAGCTGATGATCAACTACGAGTACCGCGATCTGGTGCGGCTGGTGATGACGGCCAAGATGAACCTCCCCCCCGGCAAGCCCCTTCACCTCTTCGGTGCCGGCAACCCCCACATGCTGGCGCTCGCAGTTGCGATGGGTGTCGATACTTTCGACTCAGCCTCCTACGCTCTCTACGCTAGGGACGGCAGGTACATGACGCCCGAAGGGGTCTACAGGCTGGACGAGCTGAGCGAGCTACCCTGCGAGTGCCCCATCTGCTCTAAAGTAACCGCTGAAGAGCTCAAGGGTTTACCGGCACAGGATAGAGTCTACAAGCTGGCTGTCCACAACCTGTACGTCCTGCAGGGGGAGTTGAAGAGGGTCAGGAACGCGATAAGGGAGGGGAGGCTCTGGGAGCTGCTGGAGCTGAGGGCGAGGAGCCACCCCGCTCTCCTGAAAGCCTTACGGGAGTACGAGAGGTATGCGGCCTTTGTGGAGAAGTACCACTACACCACGAAGGCCCGCGTGAGCGGTCTCTTCTTCTACGATTTAACGAGCCGCGGTAGGCCCGAGGTCTTTAGGCACTTCGCGCGAATCAGGGAGCGCTACGAAGCCCCGGCTTCGAGCGTTCTCGTGCTAATCATGGAGACTGAAGCGAGACCGGCTGCGAGGTTTACGTGGGTTGGGGAGTTCGTTAAGAGGGTTACGAGCGACGAAGCGCTAAGAAGCAAGGTGTGCGTAGCGACGGTCACGAGCCCCTACGGGGTCGTCCCCATCGAGCTGGAGAGCGTCTATCCTCTCGCGCAGTACGAGACGGCAATCCCTCTTGATGACTACGCGGTTGCAAACGAACTAGCCAGCGATACGACCTGGTTCGTCACTGGGGTTGGGGGCTACCGGGCCGTCGTTATCGCCTACGAGCGCGGCCTGGAAACTGCCGCTAGAATCGCTGAGAAGCTGCGTAAAAGAGGCGTGAGGGTGTACACGAGGCGTTACTCAAGCGTGGAAGACCTGGTCAACTTCGTGAAGCTGGCGCTTACGCTCATCTGAAACCGGCCGCGAGCGGTAGCTCGCGATCGGCGGCGGAAGGGTGGCCGCATTAGACGTAGAACGTCGGCACGCTGGGAGTCCTGCTCTCCCGGCCCATCCTCTTGCGGAGCTCCTCAAACTCGCGCTCCAGCCGCGCCTTCTCTTCGGCCATTCTCATTAAATCGCTCACATCCACTTCTACTTGTAGCACGCGGGAGATGAACTCGACGGCCGCCTTGGCCGCCATCGGATCGATCGAGCTCGGATCGGCATAGGGCAGCACAGCCACTGCGGGGAAGTCATGGGCCTCGTAGTACGCCAGCATGGCTGCTAGGGGTCCTACGATCGACAGACCCTCCTCGAGCTGCTGCAGCCCTTTGACGAGGTTGTCATAGCGGGCTAGGAAGGTTCTGGTAGCAGCGTACCTCATCGTATTTCCGCCCTTCCTGTAGCTGGCGTCGAGCCCCCCTACCAGCAGTGCAACTTTAGCTCCGCCAGCCACGCTGGCCTCAGCGAGCTTGTAGGGGATGCGGATCAAGTCAGCTTGGGGGAGTGGGACGTTCGGCAGGAAGACGACCGCTAACCCCACATCGTACAGCTCGTAAGGTGTGATAAGGCCCTCGGGGCCGGCATTCACGACTTGAGGCATGTATGGCGAAACCACGTAACCGATCTTCCTCCCGCCGAGAGCCTTTACGAGGTGCCTAGCAGTCAAGTACCCGACTAAGCCGAAGCCGTGGTAGCCTGCCACGAAAACCTTGTTTGCGAAGGCGTCGCTCTCGACTCGGACCTCCACCCTAAGAGGCACAGGTTCACCCGACCGTAAAGTTGCGCGCCGATCTTAAAAAGCCACTCACTGAATCAGCACTGCGTTGACTACGCCGTCCTGCCCGGGCCTCGACGTTACAACAGCCCTACCCAGCTCCGTCTCTACGATCGCGCCCCTCGTTATGACCCCCCTCCTGTCGTAGTCCTTGCTGCTTGGGTTGGAAACAACCCTTAGAATCCTCACCCTCCTGCTCTGCCCCGTCTTCGGGTCAACAACGTTGGCATGCTCGGCGAACTTGAGCTTGATCTTTAGGTTTCCGCCTCGCGTCCTAACATGGATCCTGCGCTCCGTGCCGGGCAGCGTCTCGATCGGAGGCCTCCCCATCCAGTACCTCCTCTTCACTTTCACGTGCCTACCCTTTAGCCCGCCCGTGATCTTCCTCAGATCGTTGCCCTGGTAAATGCCCATACGCTCGCCTCTCTAACGCCCACTTTAAAAACCTTGGTACCTTAATTACAGCGTGGAGGAGGGTAGGAGGCCGGTCGTGCTCTGGCCCGTCTACTTCGATGCTACAAAGAGCAGGTCCGCCCGACGCCGCGTCCCCGCGAGCCTGGCTGTGAAAGGCGTGACGCCGGAGGACTTGCTTAAAGCGGCGCAGGCAGCAGGCTACAGGGCGGAGCTGGACGCCAGCGCTAAGCACCCTGCTACGTGGTTCGAAAGTAGCGGCCGAGTTTTAGTGTACACCGATGAGCGCAAGAGCCTCGTCATAAGGAAGGTGGCAGAGCAGCTCAAGAAGCTGAAATCTGAGAGGCCCGAAGCCCCACGTAAGCGCTAAACCCCCTTTAACGCCTTCTCCAACTCCTCGCTAACGAGCTTGTTGATCAGAGCTCCATCAACTCTCCCTCGGAGCTTACGCATGACCGCGCCCATTACTTGACCGAAGGCGGCGCTGCCTCTCTCCCTAACTAGGCTCTCCATCTCCTTGATAATCCCCCGGATAACCTCCCTCGCCTCCTCCACCGGGAGGGGGGTTAGCCCGAGGATCCTTACAGCCTCTTCGGCTGTGAGGGAGGGGTTCTCGGAGAGCTGCTTGAGAACCGCCGGTATCGCCTCCTTCACAAGCCCTCCTTTCACCACCAGCCTGAAGACGTCCACCAGGTGCTCGTCGCCGAGGTTCTGGACGGGGACTCCGTCCCTCCGCAGCTCGACGAGAGTCCCCTCCAGCGTGGAGGCGACGAGGGTCGGCAGTGCTCCAACCTCCGCTACGATGCGCTCGAAGAGGTCGAGCCTGTAGGATCGTAAGAGCTTCCTGGCCAGGTCGTGGCTCAGCCCGTACACCTTGACGAAACGTTCGAACTTCGCTTCGGGCGGTTCGGGAAGCTTCAGCTTGAGCTCCTCCAGCAGCTGCGTGGGGATGGGGACCGGCCGAATGTCGGTCTCCGGGTACATCCTCGCCCTACCCGGCATCGGCCTCATGAACCTCGTTGTGCCGTCCGGGTTCGCGGCTCGCGTCTCCGGCGGCACCCCCTCCAGAGCTTCCCTCGCCCTCTCTAGCACGGCCTCGATAGCCCTTTCCGCCTTCCGCGCCTCCTCGAACACGAGGACGAAGGCGTCTCCCTCGCCGCAGCTGAGCGCCTTGCGCACCCCCAGAACCTCATCGGCGCTAATCCCGTACCCGGGCAGCTCATCGCTGTGGAAGAGCCCGCCCACCTCAGCCCAGTAGCGCGCCCTATCGGCCATCTCCGTGCCCAGCCGCCGCCCGGGTTGGAGCTCCCGGGCGAGTAGGCCTGCGAAGCCGGGCAGCTTTACTGCTAGAGCTACTCCTCCGCTCGCCAGCGCCTTTCTAGCTACGCGGGAGCTCGTGTCTCTGAACAGTTCGGTGACATCCACTGCCCTCTGGTTGAGGGCCTCCGCCGACACGCCGCGCCTCCTCAGCTCCTCTCTAATCTCGAGGAGAGCCTTCTGCCTCTTCACCTCAAGCTCAACGACCCTGGGGATCAACTCGAGCTCCTGAACCCCCTTCACTTCGACCCTCGCACCCCCCTCCACCGAGATGTTCAAGTCCTGCCTAATC
This sequence comes from Thermofilaceae archaeon, assembly GCA_038727095.1. Lineage (GTDB taxonomy): Archaea > Thermoproteota > Thermoprotei > Thermofilales > Thermofilaceae > JANXEW01. Next base: position 35,837 of record JAVYWK010000008.1, read on the forward strand.
GTCCCCAACCCCCTCTTCACCCGTCCCGTCATGCGGAGCAGCTGGCCGATCCTCATCGCTGCTAAGCCCGCCTCCTCGGGGCTCGTTAGAGCGGGGGCCGTCGCGATCTCCACCAGCGGGATCCCGAGTCGATCCAGCCGGTACACGACCTCGCTCCCAGACTCCCCCATCTTCCTCGCCGCATCCTCCTCCAGGCAGACGGTGGCAATGGGGACCCTCTTCCCCTCCACGTCCACCCAGCCGTCCATGCCGATGAGAGCCGTCCGCTGGAAGCCTGTGGTGTTCGACCCGTCGATGACGATCTTCCGCATCACGTGGACCTCGTCGACAACCTTGCAGTTGAAGGTGAGGCAGATGAGCAGCACAGCCTCCAGCGCCTCGCGGTTGAGGGGGTGCGGCGGCTCCTCGTCCATCTCTACCAGGCAGGTGTTATCGAGGAACGACTCGTAGGCGAAGATCCTCCCCTTCGAGTACTCGAAGACCGCCGCGGGGTCCAGCTCCCCCAGCTCGCTCCTCGCGAGCCTCAACCATCTCCTGTACGTGAAATCGGGATCGTCCCTCCTCAGCTCGGTCGGGCAGCTGCAGAACAGCTTCCCCCTCGTGTCGAGCATCTGGTGGATTTCGAGACCCACTCGGCAGCTCACTGACCTCCACCCCCCACGTACCTCTCGAAGTAGTTGAGCGGCGGGTAGTACCACTCCTCGCTCCTCTCGCCCATCTCGTAAGCTACATTCGTCAGGAACAGTGATGCGGCCTCCCTCGCATCGTTGGTGCGCGCGAGCACCCACGAGAGCTTCACGAACGCTGTCTCTGGTAGCATGTCCTCAGCGGGCAGCGCGCCGGCCTTAAGCAGCTCCACCCCCCTCCTGTACACGTTCATGTTCACCCTACCCCACAGGCACTGCGACGCTACAACTACGACCACCCCCTCCTCCACAGCCCTCCTGACAGAGGGGAGCAAACGCTCGGAGACGTGGCCGAGACCAGTGCCCTCGATCACGACCCCCCTGTACCCCTTGTCCACGAGGAAGTCGAGGAGCTCCCCGCTCATCCCCGGGTAGAACTTGACGAGAGCCACTTTTTCCTCGAAGCCGTTCTCCAGGAGTACACCCTCCCTCGAGCGCGGGAGGAACCTCCTGGCGAAGACCTTCAGCTCCCGTGAAGGTAGCTCCACTTTCGCGAGCGGTACCGCGTTCACGCTCCTAAAGGCATCCCTCCGGCTCGTGTGCATCTTCCTGACTCGCACACCCCGGTGCACGTAGAAAGCCGTGTCATCCAAGCCGGCGTGCATCACAACCACGGACTCGGCGAAGGGCGCCTTCACTGCAGTAATGGCAGCCGCCAGCACGTTCGTGGCCGAGTCGCTCGAAGGCCTGTCCGAGGACCTCTGCGCCCCCACCAGCACCACGGGCCCCGGCAGCCTGCGCAGCGCGAAGGCCAGCGCCGCGCCGGTGTAGCCCATCGTGTCGGTCCCGTGCGCGACGATGATTCCGGCCGGCTCCTCCCTCTCGAAGACCTGCGCCACGCGCTCGGCGATCATCGACCAGTGCCTCGGCGTTAGATCCTCGCTGAACACGCTGAACAGCGTCTCAGCCGACACCAGCGCCACGCTCTCTAGCTCGGGAACCATCGAGTAGATCTCCTCCGCCGTGAAGTACGGGTAAACGGCTCCTGAGACGTAATCGATGCGCGACGCAATCGTGCCACCCGTACCGATGAAGTGGACCCTCGGCAAACCCGGCTTCAAGCTGGGAGGCGGTGGTAAAGCGCCCCTCGAAGGTTCCGCTCTACCGACCCTTCTGATCGATTTGACCCTTCTTGCGTCAACCCCCACGTTGTAACCGTTGGGCAGCTTCAGAACCAGGATGTCGGGGTCTCCGTACTGGGGCCTCGGCAGAACGATGCCGCGGACAACTACACCATCATCCCGCTCCAGCTCAACCTCGTCAAAGAGAGAGGCGCCAGCAGAGTCTAGCAGCTTTACAGCTTGATCCCCGTAGCCCTCCAGGCTCATCGCCCACTACATGGCGGCGGTCTGCTGCGCGTAAACGAGGCGCCTCAAGTAGTTCCTCCTGTTCCTCCTCCTGGGCACCAGGTTCTTCTTCGGCTTTGGCGGAATCTTCGGAGTCGCGTTACGAACCTTACCCGCCTTCGTAAGCGAACCGTGACTCGGCATACAGTTCCCACCCTCAACGAATCGCTATAAGCCTTTCGCCCCTAGTAAACCAAATAAACCCTAACATGTCGAGCAGCCAGGGCCGGTAGCTCAGCACGGTAGAGCGACGGGCTCTTAACCCGTAGGCCCCGGGTTCGAATCCCGGCCGGCCCGCCACGAACACAGGCGATTTTAACAACATATGGTTAACACAAATTAAAGGTAGGTTGATTGAGAAGAGTACATTATTTATTGAGGTAAAGGGGACCACAATTGCTATGCCATCAGCAGCTCTCAAACGCTTTCTGAGCGGTCTTATAAGAGGTGAACTTACAACATTCGATTTAACGCTCGCGTTGATCAGGCGTACTTGGATTGAGCTTCAGTCGCGTTACAACTTCTACGTTGGAAAGTTCAGGTTCATCGATCGATTGAAGGGGTACCATTTAACAGTTATTGTGATATCGGGTAAGTACCCGAGCATCTGGAATGCAACGCTTGAGAGGCTTTACGCCTACTCCGGGAAAGCTGACGTCATTATCGTGAACCCGGACGGCCTTCACGGCAGAACCCTGGAGAAGCTCTGCGAAGCGTATAATTTCAGTTACTTCGAGGGGTCCACGAAGAATTTTGAGGCTGCTCAAAATTACGTTTGCACATTCATTATAGATTCCCCACTCGTACTAAAAATGGATGATGACGTCTTTTTAACCGAGAAAACCATCCCTTCTCTGCTTAGCGCGTACATACGGTTGAAATCGGTAGGACATGACATCGGCTTCTTAGCCCCGATCCTCAACGTGAACAATGTTACATACTTCCACTTTCTGAAAACGTTAAATCTTGATGATGAATACGCTCAACGTTTTGAAAAGCCCATTTTTACTCGGCATTGGACGAGGCAGAGGATCTGGTGGGATCCCGCTGCAGCACAGTGGGTCTGGGAGCGATCCTTACCACTAAACACCGTTGCCGACGTTATTGAAGAGCGAAACAGAGGCAAACACGATCTAATCCCCGTGCGATTCTCGATCAGTTGCATTCTTTTCGAGAGGAGGATCATCGCATCTAGTAGGGGGCTATTAGCGTATAATCGGGCTACGGGAAGATACGAGGGGCGTGGGGATTCCATCGGAAGGATAGCATCGCCTATGATCCCCACCGGGGACGAGGCTTTCATGAATTACTACACCAACGATAGGATGTGCGGTCGTTTCATTGCTCTCGACTCTTTTGCGGGTCACCTTTGCTACGGGCCTCAAGCGACCACCATGCTAAGGTGGTTTGAAAACAATAAAGCACGGCTCCTAGAGGACGTGAGGCGGTGAAATGTGAGTAAAATTGCTGTGCTGGGTGGCGGCTGGGCCGGGATCACCCTGGCTCTTGAGCTGAAGCGTGCCCACCCTTTGGCGGACGTAATCGTACTAGAGCGAGAGCGGGAGCCGGGTGGGTTGCTGAGAAGCGTGACGCTCGAAGGGCACGTGGTGGACGCGGGTGGAAGCCACGTGATCTTCTCCCGAAACGAGGAGGTGCTTAAGCGGATGCTGGAGCTTCTCTCCAGCAACTATACTCCACACTCCAGGAAATCGTTCGTGCGAATGGGGCATCATTTCATCCCGTACCCCATTGAAAATGGGCTGTACGTTCTACCGCCCGAAGAGAGAGCTGAAGCGCTCGTATCCTTCCTCGAAGCCCTCCTCTCGCTCGAGGAAGGATGGAGGCCGGGGAACCTGAGGGAATGGATACGCGGCTTCTTCGGGAGATGGATCGCGGAGAGGTACCTGGAGCCCTACAACAGGAAGGTCTGGAAGAGGCCTCTCGAGGTCATCGACATCGACTGGGTTTACACGCCCGGCCGGCTCCCGATACCGGATTGGCGGGATGTTGTTCGCGCTGCGAGCGGCGTCCCCACGATCGGCTACAGGGAGCAGGCCATCTTCTACTACCCGCTGAAAGGGGGGATAGAGGCTCTCTTCGAAGCTGCTTACCGGAGAGCGCTGGAGCTGGGCGTAAAGGTTGCCACCGGAACCCCCGTCAGGAGCCTGAGGAAGGAGGGTGACGGTTTCGTGGTGAACGAGAGGTTCAGGGTCGAAAAGGTGTACAGCACAATACCTCTCCGAGAGCTGGTGAGGGCAGCCGAAGCCCCGGAGAGCATCATCAAGGCCGCGGAGGATCTCGACTACAACCGAGTGCTAGTCGTGGGCGTGGCTTTGAAAGGTCTAGCGCCTAACCAGCACTGGGTCTACGTGCCAGACGAGGACGTGCTGTTCCACAGGTACGCGTGGATCAGCAACTACAGCCCCTACAATGCGCCCCAAGGGGAGTCTACGCTTATCGCTGAAGTTACGCTACCTCCTCATGCCAGTACGAAAGGCGACATCGTAGAACGAGTTATCGAGCAGCTGGCCGACCTTGGGATAATTGATGAACCCCAGATTCTACGGGTTGACGCGTGGCTGCACGAGTACGGCTACCCTGTTCATACGCTCTCCCGCCAGAAAGCGTTACGAGAGATTCGAGAATGGCTTAATAACGCGGAGATAGAGTCCGTAGGGAGGTGGGGGAGCTGGGAGTACTGGAACATGGACAGGGTTTACGCAGAGGTACTGAAACTGGTGCAAGGATCCTGACCTTGTTCCTGACGAGAGACACGAGCACCTTCGTGCGGGAGAACTACGAGCGGGTTCGGAAGCAGGTCGGAGTAGTGCAGGATGTCTACGTGGTGTCAGCATCCCCCGTCCCCGTGGAGAACAACATCGTCGTCCCCGTCCCGCAGAGTTTTCCGCTACCCGTTAGAGTCGGCGTGTCGATCAATAAGGCTTTGGAAAGAGTTGGCACGCAAGGGTATACGCATATCTTCAAGGTGGATAGCGATGCGAAATTGCCTCTAGACTATCTCGTCAACCTGCTCTCCAAGTGTAAACCAGTTGCAGGAAGAGGCGTAGCACTACTTATTTCAATCAAATTCTTCCACGAGTTCCTGAAAGGCAAGTATCCTGTCAATTACTGTGATGATGGTTACATCGCAGCAGTCAGCATAGCGCACGGATGGTGGCCCCCCGAGTACGATGGCGGATCATTTCCGCTCTTTCCAGTAATCCACCAGCGCCAAAGGGAGTATGCGTACGGTTGCGAGTACTATAAATGGGGCCTTCCTTTACCTCTTTTCATCTTTATGACTCCAGTTCTTCTCGTAACAAAGCAGCGGGATTTGAGAAGCGTAGTGTACAATCTAGCTGGCTATCTCTCAGCCCTATTGAGGAGAGAAAAACGATATCCCTGGTGGAGGAGCTACTCATACCACCGAACAAAGCATATCGTATCGTCTATTGTTCAAATTCTTTAAAAAAGCTTAAAAATAAAAAATAAAAAGGATATTCAGTTGCACTACCCGGAAGGAGGAATCACAGGTGTACCTTTTCAGCTTAAAGCTATTTATCTTTGCGCACTTTATGGGGACTAGAAGCATGGATACTTAGGTAGGCTTCCCTAAGCTTTCTCTTTGGGGTGGATAAGGCTGCGTAAAGGTAGCCGACCGCGACTAATGGTCTTAAACGTAAAGTAGAGTGTGCTAGCGTTCTTAAGAGGCTTTTCCCCATGATGTACCTGCCGATACCGGTGTTAAACTGAGTTCGGAGGGCTTTATCCAAAGTCACATCGCGTATGTGGTAGGCTTTCACCTCCTCAACTATTTTCAGCTTATAGCCTAGTTTCAGCGCCATATCCTGTACGTACGTATCGGGTGCTGGGACGTCGGCGTACCCCCCTATTTCCTCCAAAACTTTTGATCTTATTAGAAGGGCACAGCCGCGGGGCCTCCTATCAGGCGAGAGCTTATAGGAGCGCTCCCAGAACCTAAGCAGCTTAGATAAGAGCGTTGCACCGGCCGTCTCTACAGCTCCACCCACGCACGCAATGCTGGGGTCTCGCTCGGCCTCAAAAACCAATACTTCGAAGTAACGAGGTTCCAGCTCTACATCGGCGTCGACTATTGCGAAGTAAGGTGTATCCACAAACCTTCTTGCCAATTCCAGGTTCTCAGCATAGGAAAATAACCACTTCTTCTCGCGCTTCTCAATGATCTCAACTGGGAAACCTTCGGCGATCTCCCTCGTCCTGTCTGTACACCGATCGAGGATAACTACAATCTTGAGCGGCTTCAATGTCTGACCTAGTACGGACCTTAAAGCACGCCCGATGTACTTCTCCTCATTGTGGGCCGCCATCACAACCGTGTACATTGTCTTCCCCGAATTAGCACCGGTTACCTATCCATATATCTATTTAGGGCTTTGAGAAGAATACATGATTAGCCCAAGCGCTAAATATATAATTTAAATATTATATAAAATGAAAAGTTTATATATTAGCCTGATGCCAGGTTATCGATGGGATGTGCAATGGAGGGGAGAAGGAGCTAGAGCAGCTAGTAAAAACACTGCGCGTAATGGCAAACCCAATAAGGCTGCGCATGCTAGCCTTGATCGCTGCGCGGCCGAGGCACGCGTACGAGCTTTCGAAGCTGCTGGGGCTCTCGTACCCGCTGGTGCACATGCACCTTCGAGCATTGGAGAAAGCGGGGTTCGTGGAAGGAGCGTACGTGGAGGAAGCCAGGGTGAAGCGAGTCTACCGGTTGAAGGACTTTCGGCTGGTGCTAGATGGGGAAACCCTCAGGAAGCTGGGTGAGAAGCTTGAGGATGGGTAGCGTTGTGGCCTCCGTGGTCACGCTGGTGGCGGTTGTCGCTGCCGCTCTAATGGTCGTCTACGTGCCGATCCGGCTCTTTGAGCTATCCGGAACAGGTGGGCTAAACGTTATTGCGGCCGGCGTCTTCAGCGCCATAAGCATGATCGCGGGGGCAGTAGTGGCTTTCTTCGCGGTGGTTATTGGCGTTCCACTTTTGACAGGTGTTACCCGTAGCCCTGAAGAGAAAGCCGAGCTCTCCCTAAAGCGGAAGGAGCTTGAGGAGAAGCTGACAATGTACAGAGCCAGGCAGAGGGCTATGCTCGAGGAGCTTGACGAGATTAAGAGGGTGCTTGAGGAGATCCGCGACATACTCAAGGAGGGTGTTGAGGGGTGAGCGGCGAGCTCAGGTTCGTGGAGCTTTCAGACGAAGAGGTTGATCAACTGATCCTGCAGAGGCTGCGAGAGATCAAGGAGCTGCTCAAGGAATTGAGGGACGTGCTGAAGAAGGCGAGCGAGTATGGCTGAGCTCTTCGACCTGTACGAGAGAGCACTGAGGACTAGCAAGGTTAGAGGTGGATCAGTGAGGATCAGCGGTGCTGGCCGAGTCAGCGGCGGTACCTACGAGAGCGTGACCATCAGCGGCTCTGCGACCGTTGATGGAGATGTCGAAGCTGAAACCGTTAGGGTTGCCGGCTCAACCTCTTTCCGCGGCAGCGTAAGGGCAGGCGAGATCTCTATTTCCGGCTCCGCGAAGGTGGAAGGAAGCGTGAAAGGGGAGCTTCTAAAAGCGAGTGGCTCACTGTCCGTAAAGGATGTCATCGAGTGCGAGGAAGCTTGGGCTGCGGGATCGCTGAGGGCACGATCCTTAAAGGGCAAGATCGTTCGGCTAGCGGGGGCTTTTAAAATCGAGGATGAGTTAGACGCTCAGCTCGTGGAGCTCAAGCTGTCAAACGACTCAAGCTGCCGCGCCCTCAGAGGGGAGGAGGTGAGCATCGAGCGCTCTGGGGGCACTTTCCGGATGTTCCTCAGGTTCACCCGCAGGCATCCCACCTTGAAGGTGGAGCTCCTCGAGTCGAAACTAGTTAGAGCCAGGGACGTTGTGATCGAGGGACGAATCAAGGCGGATAGAGTTGAACTATACGGTGAAGCTGCAGTAGTGGGAGTCGTCGAAGGAGAAGTCGTTAAGCTCTAGCGAGGGAGAACCAATTTTAACCATTTTCCCCTTTCTCCGGCATGCGTACATACGTGTTCAGAATCGTAGTCCCCCGACGCGACTGGGGGCGGGTTGAATGGCTCACCGAATTTTTGAAAAAGGAGAATGTCGAGCTGCTATACACTCGGGTTGATCAACTGTTCAGCGAGAGGGCCGATCTGGATTCGATAGAAGTAGCCTTCCTGCTGCGGGGCGATACAAGAGCTAGGAGGGAGCTGGAGAGGAGGCTTGCTGAGAGCCTTAGGGGGAGCATAGGCTTCTTCGTATCGTACGTGAAGCTGGAGGATTAGCCGAGGAGCTTGAGGAGGAGCTCTTTAGCATCCTCAAGGGTGCCGGAGTCCCTCAGCCTTATCAGGAGCCGGTCTGGCGCAACGTAGGTCAGCGAGTGGCCGCCGTAATCGAACTTCACGAGGGCTTCACCCAGCTTCAGGCTAACCTTGGCCTTCGACGAGATCCTCCTCAAGATCTCCTCCTGCGCCCCCTCCCTGATGAAAGCGACGAATGTGGCTGCAGTCTGGCACACGACTTCGATCCTGGAGAACAGATCCTCGAGCTCCATCGCGGCTAAAACCCTCAAAGCTTATTTTAGATTTTCTCGTACCGATAGAGATAAGAACGACACGCCGGGCTCGTGGGTGTGGCGAGTAGACAGGTGTTAATCTCAACTACACCGTCCATCCCCGGCTTCAGAATCGTCAAAGTTCTCGGTGTCGTGACGGGTATGAGTATACGGACCCGCGGGGCTCTGGGCCGCTTCGCAGCCTCGATTGAGGCTCTCGTCGGCGGCCGGGCGGAATCCTACATCTCAGAGCTGAAAAAGACTCGTGATGAAGCGGTACAGGATCTCGTGAACGAAGCTTGGAAGCTGGGTGCGAACGCAGTCGTAGGTGTGGACTTTGAAACCTCCGAAATCCTCGAAGGCTTCATAATCGTAACAGCAACAGGGACGGCTGTTCTAGTCGAGCCCGAGCAGCAGGGGCCGCAAGGGAAATAAGAGAGGAGTCACAGCGTTAGAGCAGTGATGAAGGGTACCAAATCGGATCAGTGAAGATTCAGAAAAAATCTGATCCTCGCTACTGTACTTTTCCGGGGGCGTGGGCTAGCCTAACCCACACTTGCATAGGCCCGGGCTCGCGGTTAGCCCAAGCGTAGTACGGTACCGCTGTGAACTCCACCTCCCTAGCCCGCTCTTCCACCTCGCCGAGGCGCGCGTAGAGCCTCTTCTCCCAGCCGCCGGCGTCTAGGGCTAGCGCCCTACCCCTAACCACTGCCACGCCTCCAAGAAGGTCTGGGCGCCACTCCACTTTCATCTCGCCCGGTACCAGGGCTAGGTTCCAGACATCGTGGCTGTTGTCGGCCTGCTCCAAGCAGTAGACGAGGGGGCCGTACTTTACGGCGCACCTGCACGTGTTGTAGGTGACCCATGGGTGGCTTACGAGGAGGTACGGACCCATCTCGAATCTAAGCGCAACCCTATCGCCCTCCCTCCACCTCCTCTTCACCTCAAGGAAGGTGCCCGGCCGCACTGGCTCCAATCTCTCCCCGTTCACCTCGACTTTAGCTACACGAGTCCAGCCCGGGATTCTCACGAAGAGGGAGAACTCGTCGATGCCCCGCGGCTTCACCTCAATATCGACCTGCCCATCCCACGGGTAGTTGGTGCGCTCGATCAGTTCCACAGATCCTCCGTCAAGCTCGATCGTGGCTCTGCTGGCTGCGTAAAGCACCGTGTAGATGCCCATCCGCGTCTTCGCGTAGAGCATCCCCGGGACGTAGGCGATCAGCCTGGCGATGTTCGGCGGGCAGCAGGCGCACTCGAACCACCTCTGCCTCCGGTGCCTCCCCCTATCCGCGAGCGGGTTAACGTAGAAGTACAGGTCCCCACTGAGCGAGATGCCGGCGAGCGCACCGTTGTAGAGGGCCAGCTCCATTACGTCTGCGAACCGAGCTTCGCCCGTCGCTAGCAGCATCCTCCAGTTCCACATCACGTTGGCAACGGCGGCGCACGTCTCCGCGTAGGCCCTCTCGTTGGGGAGCTCGTAGGCTTCGCCTATCGCCTCACCCTCGTACCTCGACCCCACGCCGCCGGTCACGTACATCTTCCTCGTGACGAGGTCCTCCCAGAGGAGCTCCAGCGCTCTGAGCAGGTCAACATCGCCGTTCTCCATGTAGACGTCAGTAGCGCCGCAGCAGAGGTACAGCGCTCGCACAGCGTGCCCTGTGATCTCGGTCATCTGCTTGAACGGCACGTGATCCAGGTGGTAGGGGCTCCCCCCGATCAGCCCCCTCCCCCTCCTCTCGATGAGGAGCTGGGCCAGCTCGAGGTACCTGCGCTCCCCCACTTCCCTGTAGAGCTCGACGAGCGCCATCTCGACCTCCGGGTGCCCGTCGACAGCCTCCCGTTTGCCGGGGCCGAAGACCTCGTAAATGTGGTCGGCGGACCTGACGGCAGCGTCGAGAAGGTCCTCTTCACCCGTGGTTCTGCTCCTCGCGACCGCCGCTTGGAAAAGGTGGCCGGCGCAGTACATCTCGTGCAAGTCGCGCAGGTTCGTCCACCTCTCCCCCTTCCTCTCAAAGGTGAAGAAGGTGTTCAGGTAGCCGTCCTCATCCTGCGCCGCGATTATCTCGGCTACAGCGCGATCCACCAACCCCTTCAACCGGGCGTCATGCTCGTAAGCTAGGGCCCACTGAGCCGCTTCCACCCACTTGTAGACGTCCGAGTCGTTGAAGACGAGCCCCCTGAAAGGCTCTTTGATCTTACCGGCTGCGCGCCTGAAGTTATCGATGCGCCCCGTTTCCTCCAGCAGCTCGTACTGCGACGGCAGCGTCGCATCGATCAGCTTTCTGAGGCGTGGAGCCCAGAAGCCGTCCATCAGCCTGACGCGCCCAAGCGGGACTGGTTCCAACTTGGCGTACGGGCTCTTCGAGGTGTCAATTACGAGTTGCTGCACGCAGCTTCGATGATTGCCCGCTGAAATCTTTTTCCTAATCTTTTTAACTATAGAGCGTAAGGCTAAAAAGTGTAGTGAGAGGCACGGACTTGTGAGCGAGCTGGAGGGGGGAGAGAAGCTATTGGAGGAGGCCAGGAGCGCCATAAGACAGTTCGGCGACTTGCAGTACGAGCTGAGGGATTACGAGAAGCGGAGGAGCGAGGTGCTCCGCATGTACTCGACGGGGCAGGTTTCCAGGGAGGTTTTCGAGAACCTCATGGGCGAGCTCAAGCAGAAGATGCTCCCCCTCGTGAAGAGGTACTTCGAGCTGAAGTGGAGGCTGAGGGAGCTCGAATCGCAGCTACGGCTTGTGGTGACCAGGCTCAGCGTCGAAGCTAGGGCTTCGGAGAGTTCCCCGTACAGAGCCAGTTTCGAGAGGGATCAGCGCTTGAGAGCTACGCTCTCCAGGGTGGGTAGCACGTTGGAGGACGTCCAGCAGACCCTGAAGAACGTTGATGCTGAAAGAGAGTTGAGGATGCTGGATGTCCTTCTCGATGTCCTCCCGAGGGAGGAGGTTGAAGCGTGGAGGCAGGTGATCGGTGAAGTGCTGGAGGGATGGTCTCGCACGCGATTCTCCTACGCCAGCAGAGTTGAGGAGCTGGAGAGGAAGTTGGAGTCACTCAAGGATGCTTTAAGGGAGCTCGAGATAAGATTCGCCGTGGGGGAGTACGAGAGGGGGGAGTACGAGCTGAGGCGCTCAGCGGCCGAGAGGGAAGCGGGTGAGGTGCAGGCTCAACTTGAGGAGCTTCAGGAGAGATTGGAGGACCTCGACCTTATCGCAGCTAGGTGCAGGGAGTTTCTGGCTAGGTGAGGCTGATGGTTGCCCAGAGAAGGTTCATACTCACCGTGCTCCCGCTGCTCCTCGCTGTCGCGCTGGCTGGAGCAAGGGGTCAGGGGGTCAGAGAGGTGAGGGTGTTCAACCCGCTCCCCTACCCCCGCAGCGAGATCATAAGGTTGAACCTCAATTTCCTGGAAGGTGAAGCTTACAATGGGACGCTCAGCATCCGGGATTCCTCGGGCAACCCAATCCCCCTCCAGCTGGTTAACTGCACCTTCTACCCTTCCGGGCACTACAAGAGCTGCTCCCTCCTATTTCGGGCTGATCTACCACCCTTGAACGTAACTCGGTACTTCATTACGTACTACTCGGCCCCGCCCGGGTACAACGTTAGCGTCCATGGGGGGTTGAGCGTCCGTTCCGCTAACCTGACCCTCGTTGCTTTCAATGCTACGGGCTCCTACGCCATCAATGTGACTAAAGCCATTATGGTCAGAGGGCCCGGTTACACAGTCATATTCAGCAACTCGTCTCTCGTTAACTTCCTCTTCGATGACGTGGGCGGCAACCTCGTCTTTGTCGACTGGCCGCTGGCGGGTTTCGTGGTTATGAGGAACCTAACGATCGCGGCTAGCGGCTACGATTTGAAGGAGTGCCAGGTTAAGCTGCTACTCAACGGGACGCTCGAGGCGAAGGTCGAGCAGGTTTGCCGCCATGGTGGGTTCGAGCTCAGTCAGGTGTTTACGTTCAGCGGTTTATCGGCCTTCGTACGCGTCGACGCGCGGCTAAAGGGGGTGGAGGAAGGGCTCCTCTTCTTCCCCTTCCTGAGGCTCGCCGCCTCTGATTTTCGCGAGGCAATAATCAACGCGACCAGCGTTAGTGTAAGCCGAGAGCGGAGCTACGTTCCTGCCCCCCGCTGGCTGGCGCTGAGGGGTGGAAGAGGGTGGTTAGTTGTAGCTGTTAACTACACAAGTGTTGACCCGAGGTCCGTGCTGGAGGCGCAGAGGCTCACTCTCTTCAGGAGGTACGTTAACGAGACGCACCCGCTGCAGAAGGCGCTTTACGAGCGTTTACTGAAGATCCACGGAAACCTCACGAGAGTTCTAACAGCTGGTCAGCTTGCAGAAGCGGGAAGGCTAAACCTCACGCAAACATTGAGAGAAGCTGACTACCTCGCGGCTTTCAGTTCTGAGAGGGACCTCCTCCTTAAGAACCTGACAGACTTACTCGAGGCGACTGAGAGAGTGGCTAGCAGGCTCCTATTCATGCCTCAAGAGGGGGCTCTCAACATAGCGTACCAGGTAGGGAGGAGGGAAGCTAGCATCAATGCAACAATCGTTCTGGCGGTAGTCACAGAAAGCCCCCGCGATCTCGTTAGGTTCTCCCTCTTGAGCGCGGTCGCTACACCGGCCGTACTCTACGCCCCTATTGAGGCCCGACTCGACGCGCCAACCACCGTCTACGTTGACGATTACCTCCCAGTTAGCGCCGTCGTAAGATCAGCGGAGGGCCTGCGCAACGTCAGCGTCAGGCTAGTGCTCCCGGAGCATGCATTCGCGGTTGTAGAGGGCAGGAAAAGCGTTAACTTCACGCTCCTGCAGGGCACGCAGAGGGTTGATTGGACTCTGAGAGCGATGTACGAAGGCAGCTGGCCCATTCTCCTCAACGTGTCAAGCCCGTGGGGTAGCCTCATCCTTGAGAGAACCATCAACGTTTCGCTACTGCCCATCGTACCACGCGTCATCATCCCCAGAGCATTCAACGCGACGATCATTTGCATCGATGCGCAGGGTAGACCCCTCTCGGGTTACCTGGTTAACCTCTACGAGAACGCTACTCGCGTGTTGGTACGCTGGGGGTTCACGAACGAGAGCGGCCTGCTGCGCTTCACAAACGTCACCGCCGGCGTGTACCGCATTGAGGTCACAGATGGTTTCCACAGCACATGGAGCACCGTCTACATCTACTCTGACAGAAACTTCACCGTGAGCGTAGGCTTGTCCAACTTGAGGGTCAGGGTCGAGCTGGCCGAGGGGCGTCCTCTACCCCAAGCGGCTGTCTACGTTCGAGATGAGGAGGGCAGCCTCGTCTGCGCGGGCTTCACAGATGCTAACGGCACGGTGCTGTGCACCGGTCTTCCTCGCGGCAACTATACGGTATCCCTGCGGTGGCAAGGGGCGCTCGCCGGCTCCACACGCGTTTCCCTAACTAACGATACCCAGGTTGTGCTAAGGGGGCTCGTGAGGCTTGTGACAGTCTACGTCTCGCTAGGCGGAAGCCCAGCGGCTGGCGCCGTCGTAGCCGCGTTCTCGCCTGGAGGGACCCTAATTGCTACTACATACACAGATGAAAGAGGGATAGCCCAGTTGTACCTGCTCCCCGGCCCCTACCGGTTCACCGCTACAAAGGGCCAGTACAGTTCAAGCGTAACTGCCGACGTCAGGGTCGGCGGGTACGTAGAGCTAAACCTGACGCTTTCACCAAGCCTCTGGCTGCTAATCGCAGTAACCGCCGCGTTGTGGTCGGTCACAGCTTACGTATGGCACCGGAGGACAAGTTACGTGTACAGGGAGAGGGAGCGGTACAAGCGCCTCCTTCAGCGGCTCGAGGAGCTTTACGGTAGAGGGGAGGTTGAGGAGAGGTTCTACGTGAAGCTTAAACAGGAGTACGAGACGAAACTAAACGAGCTGAGCCGAGGTGAGTGGGAGTGAGGCGGGCAACAAGCTACGCGGTATTCGCCCTCCTATCGCTACTTGCATCGGTAGGCATAGCGGTCGCTACACCCGAAAGCCAGCTCATAGTCATAGTTCGCGAGTACCCCAGCGGGAGGCCTCTGGGGGGCGTATCCCTCAACGTTACGCTGTGGATTGGGGGGAGGACTCTGACATTTAACGCGCTGACAAACCCCGTCGGGATGTGGAACATACAGCTAGACCTGAAGCCGCAGGAGGCCTACCTGGTTAGGCTCTCAGTAGCACCCGCGAACTTCACAGGCTTCTCCTCCCCGCAACCCGCCCTACCCGTGCGCGTGGCTGATACGATGATCGACGAAATAGACTACAGAGCAGCCTTCATACCCTCTGCCAACGTAACAGAGCTCTCAGAGCTCAGGATCCCCCTCCAGGTTACCCAGAGCGGCAATGTTAGCCTAGTGAGGTGCGCAATCTGGATCGCTCCAGCGAGATTCGTTAACGTCAGCGTTCTAGACCCGGTAACCCGAAGGCCGACGAGAGTAACCGTGAAGCCGGGAGCCCCTCTCGTTGCGAGAGGCTACCTTCAGCCGTACCTCCTCCCGATAGGCTACCCTGTGCTGGTTAGGGCTGACACCCCCCTGACGGAGGCTCGGCAGCTGAGGTTCTGGGTGACCAATGAGACTCGCCTCGTGCCATGGTCGTACTACGCTGCTGATGCATTCCTGAAAGGGCAGCTGGCCTCCATTGACGATACGCTAAGGCAGTTAGAGGCGATCGGCTATCCGACTGAAGAGTTTAGGAGGGGGGCGAGCCTGTTAAGGGCTGTTGCATGGCAGGCTTTGATCTACTTTGAGCGGGGCAATTACACGACGGCTATCGGAGCTCTCCTGGGGCTCGTCAACGGAGTTAACTCGCTGCGCAGTAGAGTGGACAACCTTTTCAGCTACTCACAGTTAGCCGCTGTTGGGGTTATCCTGCTCACCCTAGCATTCACCCACGTCTTGTCAGCAATGCTCTTTGAGAGGCGAAGGCATCTCTTCGTGACTCGGTTAGCCTTGTTGGTGGCGCTCATCCTGTTCGCGCTGTACACGTCGCCGACGATGAGGGTCGCCGCAGCCGGACTCCTCGGGACACTGGGGGTACCCATGGCGGCGCTGGATTACCCCACGCTGGTTGCCGGAACCCTTCTCCTAAGCTTCCTAGCTTACAGCCTGCTCGTGCTCTTCTCAGCCGTTTCCGGTCCCGTGAGGGGCTTCTGGCTGCAGATAGCGCTCAGGTACATGAAGTCCAAGCGCCTAAGAACTGTGCTGGTTCTCACGGCCATGACCTTAGTCGTATCCTCGGTGCTCGCGGTCTCCGGCGTCACTATAGGTTCCGCAGTGATGGTGAAGAGCGGCCGGGGCTCTGGCTTCTACGGCCTCGACGTAGAGGTTGATACGATTCGCCGACCCACGGGCATGAACTTGTCGGAAGTTGAATGGCTCAGAGCGCTGGTTAACGCCACTGCAGTAGGCCGCATGGCCACCCCGCCTCCAAACTACCTGGGCGTGCTTGTGATGACTCGCGCCTCCGAAGCAATGATCTTAACCCAGATGGCCGCCATCGATATCACCTTCGCAGCACGATACTTCAACCTGACAGCCGCTCTCTACGACGGGAGGCTTCCTCGAGATGGCGCGGCCGAGATCCTCCTGCCGAAGGGCTTCTCAACTTCACTAAGCATAGGCGACAGCGTGTGGCTTTTCTTCGCCCAGCCGAGCGCACAGGGCCCACCCTCGCCGGCGGGCCCCGTATGGGACACGCCCGTACGAGTGGTGGGCTTCTTCGATCCGCTCGTCCTCAACGGGACGTTGGACCCGGAGCTGAGGCCGCTCTTCGGTGATCTTGCGCGAGTAAACTTCCTCGTAATAGCACCCTTCGATCCTCTAGCGCGCAGGTTAGCCCTCTCGCGAGTCTGGCTGCTTACAGCAAATGCCACGCCCGCTGGAGATGCGGCTCAACTTGTATTCACTGCGCTCCCCGTTACAGTGCACGTGCTCGAGGGCGACCGCGTCACCACCTACGAGAGGACGCTCCAGCTGTCGTTCAGGGGGCAAGAGTCGTTAGTGCTCCTAGTCATAGCAGCCTTGATGAACGCTATGGTGATGCTCGGCCACGTAGAGGACAGGAGGAGGGACGTTTACACAATGGCAACGCTGGGCGCCGACCCTAAGAACCTATTCAACGCGATGATCGTCGAGGCTTCAATCATAGGTATCGTGGCCTCCTACCTCGGTTGGCTCCTTGCCCCTGTGATAAACCTGGTGCCCTCATCCTTCACCTTCCTCTTCGGCGGGGCGCCGATCGCGATCTCGCCGCCGCCGGTTGAAAGCCTGTTCTACGCGGCGGGGCTTGGGCTAGCCACGTCCGTGCTCTCGGCTTACGTGCCGTCGAGGAGGGCGAGCGGCCTCTCCAGGATGGGTAGGGAGGAGAGGAAGGTGATCTCGCCCAGCGAGCTCAAGCTGGTGGGTGGAATGGCGATATACGAGCTGCCGGTTAGGGTCTCGGTCTTCGAGAGCGAGGCGCTGTACAGGTACTTGAAGGAGATCCTTCCGAAGAAGGACATCCTGGGGGAGGAGGTTTACCTGGATGGAACCTTCGCGATCTCCTTCGCCATCCTACCGCCGCACATGAGGGGTACTCTCGTCACTTGCAGGCTCCGAACGGTTAAGCGCGGCGACAGCCTGATCCTGCAGCTCGAGGTCCCGGAGGAGTACAGGAGCTACATCTACCTGAGCGACGTGATCTACGCGCTCGAGACGAAGCTGCTCGACTACTCCAAGTGGAGGGACACGCAGTTCAGGTACCAGATTCTGAGGTACGCGCCGCGACGCGAAGTACTGACGCTGGACGCCCTCCTCGAGCGGAGCTCGAACGTCATGGCTAGAGCCAGGGAGCTGGAGCTGAAGTTGAGGAGGCTCGACGAGATGAAGGCCACGATATCCACGAGCTTGTACACCGAGTACGAGAGGAAGTACAGGAGGGAGCTCAACATACTCATCCGGGAGCTCCTCACGCTCTCGCTAAGGCTCGAGCCATTCGTGAGCCAGCTGCGCGATGAGATGCGCAAGCTCGAGTCCGAAAGGGAGAAGCACAGGGTCGCATACGAGCTGGGCGAGCTAAGCGAGGCGGAGTACAAGGCCGCTGTTGAACCGATAGAGAAGCAGCTCGACGAGTACGCGAGCAGGCTCAAGATGATAGAGGAGGTAAACTCCTTCCTGGCGTCGAGGCGCAGGTAGCCTCAAACCCTTTTAATTCCTCTTTTTCCAACCCTCCACGATCTTGGAGAAAAGATCGAACACCCAGCTCGTGTCGTTCGGCCCCGGCGAAGCCTCAGGGTGGAACTGGACGCAGAGAACCCCCCTCTCTTCGTCTATGACCCCCTCGATGGTTTCATCATCGGCGTTGATGAACCAGGGCTCGAGACCGGTCTCCGCCAGCGATTTCCTCTCCACGGCGTAACCGTGGTTCTGAGAGGTCATGTAGCACCTTCCCGTCCGAAGATCAACTGCTGGCTTGTTGGCTCCGCGATGCCCGTAGCGCAGCTTGAAGATTCGCGCCCCGCGAGCCAGCGAAATCACCTGGTGGCCGAGGCAGATCCCCAGCATGGGGTAGCCGTACTCGATCAGCGCTTTCGCGCACTCGATGGCTTCCCCGTAGAGCGAGGGGTTCCCGGGGCCGTTGCTGAAGACTACGCCCACCGGGTTCAGATCCAGCACGCGCTCCGCTCTGGTCCCGTAGGGCAGCAGCGCAACATCGTAACCTCTCGTGAGGAGCGCTCTCACGATGCTCGCCTTGACGCCACAGTCGTAGAGCGCAACCACCCCACGCCCCCTCCCCGATTCAAGCTTCACGGGTTCCCTGACGGAAACCCTCTCGGCCAGCTTCAGCGAGCCGTAGTCCGTCCCTCTGGCGAGCTTCAGGAGTTCCTCAACGCTGGGCTCCCCCTCCTCGTAGACTGCGAGTGCGCCCATCATCACGCCCCTCTCCCTGATCCTCTGCGTGATGCGCCTCGTGTCCACACCCCAGATTCCGGGAATACCCTCGTCCCTCAACCACTCGTGGATCGACCTCCTCGAGGCCCAGTGGCTCGGCTCTAAGCAGGCCTCGTGCACGACCACCCCTTCTACCTTGATGCCCCTCGATTCGAAGTGCAGCGGGAGCCCGTACCTGTCGGTCAGCTCGTACGGCGGTACACCGTAGTTGCCGATCAAGGGGTAGGTAAAGACGAGGATCTGCCCAAGGTAGGAGGGGTCGGTCAGCGCCTCCGTGTAGCCGACCATGCCCGTCGTGAAGACCACCTCACCCACAGCCATGCCGGGTGCGCCAAAGCCGCGCCCCCTCACCACCGTCCCGTCCTCGAGGACGAGGATCGCCCTCACACCCACCACCTACAGCGGCTCGACGCTCAACGGACCCCCGCTCGTGTAGTACTCGATGGCCTCGAGCAGATGAACAGCCAGTCTGCGGTTAAGCACGAGCGGTACCATGTAGTCGGCTGCAGCCCTCCTGACAGAGTAGTCCTTACCATCGCCGCCGCAAACGATGACAGCCTTTATCACCCCCCTCCTTACTAGCTCATTGACCCTTCCGTCCAGCGCAGCGGGCTCCACTACCAGCGGCTTAAACCCCAGCCTTTCCAGCCTCTCCGCGAGGTCGACTCCATCCCCCACGATTAGGACTGTTGAGCCAGGCTCGGGGAGGGTGTTGGGCTGCGCAGCCAGCCAGGACTTCAGCAGCGCCTCCTGCAAGCTCGAGCCCACGGCTGCCACCTCCCCCGTTGACCGCATCTCAACGTCGAGCACTGGGTAACCGCCCCTCAGCCTCGACCAGGAGAACTGCGGCGTCTTCACCCCCCAGCGGAACGCGGGGGGCTCGTACACCTCACCAGGGATATCGAGCACCCTCCCCAGGACCACGTCCGCGACGTAATCCATCAGGTTGACACCTTTCACCTTCGAGACGAAGGGCATCGTCCGCGAGGCCCGCAGGTTGCACTCGATCACGTAGACGTCGCTGCCCTTAACGACGAACTGTATGTTGACCGGCCCTCGAGCTTTGAGGGCCCTGCAGATCTCGAGAGTGTACCTCCTCACCCTATCGAGGACGTCCTGGCTCAGCGAGAATGGCGGAATGACGAGGGTTGCATCACCCGAGTGTACGCCCGCCTCCTCGATGTGCTCGATCACTGCGCCGATCAAGACGCGCTTGCCGTCGGAGACGCAATCCACCTCAACCTCCCTCGCCCCCTCGATGAACTTGCTGACGACGAACTTGCCCACCCCACCCCTCCTCGCGACGTCGTTCAGGTAGCTCAAGAGCTCCCCCTCGCTCCGCACAACCCGCATGGCCGTGCCTGAGAGGACGAAGGAGGGCCTCACGATGACCGGGTAGCCGACTCGCCTGCAGAAGGAGATGACCTCTTCGGGGCTCCTCAGCTCAGCCCAAGGCGGCTGAGAGATGCCCAGCTCATCCAGCAGCCTGCTGAATTTCTGCCTGTCCTCCGCCCTCTCAACCGCCTCACCGCTGGGACCGAGAATTCTAACGCCGCACACCTCGAGGAGGGGAGCGAGGTTGTTGGCGATCTGCCCGCCCACGCACGCGATAACTCCCATCGGGTCCTCATACTCGTAGATGTCGAGCACCCTCTCGAGCGTGAGCTCCTCGAAGTAGAGCCTGTCCGGCACGTCCCAGTCCGTCGAGACAGTCTCGGGGTTGTAGTTCACGACGATGGTCTCCACGCCCCTCTTCTGAAGGGCCCAAACGAGCTGCACGACGCTCCAGTCGAACTCGACCGATACGCCGATGCGGAAGACCCCCGCGCCGATTACGACGACCGCTCTGCGGCCTGCGGGCTCCACGTCGTGCGCATCGCCACCGTACGTCACGTACAGGTACTTCGTCCTGGCCGGCCACTCGGCCGCGAGCGTATCGATCTGCTTCACAGCCGGTAGAATGCCGTGCCTCTTTCTGAACGCACGCACCCCCCTCTCATCAACCCCAAGACACGCGGCGATCTGAGCGTCTGAGAAGCCGAGCCTCTTCGCCTCCCTGATCAGCTCCACCGCCCTCTCGGTGTCGCTGAGGCCTCCGAGCCTGCACAGCTCTTTCTCCAGGTCGACGATCCTCTTCATCTTGTATATGTACCACGGATCGATACCGGTCAAGCGGGAAATCTCCTCCACCTGTAGACCAGCCTTGAGGGCTTCAGCGATGAGGAAGACCCTGTAGGGTTTCTGCTCAGCCAGCTCCCTCCTCAACTCCTCAGCGGGCCTCGGCTCCCGATCCCACGGGTTCGCGACGAGACCCCTCGCGCCGATGTCGAGCATCCTTAGAGCCTTCTGGAGGGCCTCCTCGAAGCACCTGCCGATCGCCATGACCTCACCGATGCTCCGCATCTCGGTCCCGATGCCCGGCTTCACCCCCGGGAACTTCTCGAAATCCCAGCGAGGCACCTTAACAACGACGTAGTCGAGCGCCGGCTCGAAGTGCGCCGTCGTTACCCCGGTCACGCTGTTCATCAACTCGGGGAGCCTGTAGCCGAGAGCGAGCTTAGCAGCTATGTACGCCAGCGGGTACCCTGTGGCCTTACTAGCTAACGCGCTGCTCCTCGACATCCTCGGGTTGGTCTCGATAACGTAGAACTCCTCCGACCTGGGATCGAGCGCGAACTGGACGTTGCACTCCCCAACCACGCCGATCGCCCTGGCGACCGCCAGTGAAGCATCCCTCAGCGCCTGGTACTCGCGGTTCGTTAGCGTCTGGGAAGGCGCGACAACGATCGAGTCGCCCGTGTGAACGCCCATCGGGTCGACGTTCTCGAGGCACGCCACAGCGACCGCGTTGTCGGCGGAGTCCCTCACCACCTCAAACTCGACCTCCTTCCACTTGTCCAGGTACTTCTCCACGAGCACCTGCTTAACAGGCGACTGGGCGAAGGCCTTCGCGATCCCCTCGCTCAGCTGCTCCTTGCTCCAAGCCACGAAGGAGCCCGCCCCTCCGAGGTTGAACGCGACTCGAACCATCACCGGGTAGCCGACCTCTTCAGCCGCCTCGATAGCCTCGCTCGGCGAGTAAGCGGCCCTCGCGGGTGGGACGGGTATCCCATGCTCCACCATCGTCTTCCTGAAGAGGTTCCGATCCGAAGCCCTCACTATGCTTTCCACGGGTGTGCCCAGATCCTTCACGCCGTACCTGTCCAGAACCCCCCTCCTCGCCAGCTCAACCCCGCAGTTCAGCGCTGCTTGGCCGCCGAAACCGAGCAGTATGCCATCTGGCCTCTCCCTCTCGATCACCCTCTCGACGAAATCCGGCTGAACGGGCAGCAGGTAGACCTTGTCGGCCAACTCCTTCGACGTCTGTATCGTCGCAACGTTCGGGTTGACGACAACAACTTCGATCCCCTCCTCCTTCAAAGCCTTGATCGCTTGGGACCCGCTGTAGTCGAACTCCGCAGCCTCAGCGATCTTTATGGCCCCTGATCCCAGCAGCAGAACCTTCCTGACGCCGCCCATAGAAGAGCGGGAAGCAGCTGTGCGGTGTAAACCCGCGCTCGAGAGAGCGCTTTCCCTTAGGGCTCGAGGCAAGACCCTGACCCGGGCTGGCTCTGACAGCCTAGAAAAAGCTTTTGGTTATTTTAAGCGTGGAAAGCTCAGATTATGAAGCGCTCGAGGAACTTTCGCGCCAGGATCAAGCCCTCCTCGTAGCCGAAGTAGGGGTCCTCGTGCTCGATGCTGATCGCGTAGTCGTACTTGTGCTTCTTCAGGACGGAGAAGAAACCCGTCCAGTCGAGCTGGCCGAAGCCGGGGAGACGGTGGGGGCACCACCCCCCTACAGTGACTCCGAGCTCTTTCACGCGCTCCCAGAGAACCATAGCGTCCTTCGCGTGCACGTGGAAGATCCTGCCGCCGAACTCGTCTGCCGCCCTCACGGGGTCGATGAGCTGGCAGATCAAGTGGCTGGGGTCGAACTCGAGGCCCAGATTCGGCGATCCCAGCTCCTCGAAGACGGCTCGCCAGATGTCGGGCCGGTACATGATGTTGGCGGGGCAGTTCTCGATCGCCACTTTGACCCCACAGTCCTCAGCCTTCCTCAAGATCGGGGGCCAGGCCTTCTTGATCTCCTCTATGTTTCTATCCACGTCGCCCGGGTGCTTGCCCAGCCAGCCCGTAACCACGGATTTCTCCAGCTTGTAGCTCGCCTCGATGAGCTTCAGGAAGTGCTCGGAGTGAAGCTTCCGCGTCGAGGGGTCCGGGTCGATCGGGTTCCCGTAGAAGCCCAGCGCGCTGATCACAACTCCCGTCTCAGCCTCGAGCTCCCTGATCGCTCGGGGGTTCCTGATCACCTCATCGACGTCCAAGAACTTGGAGCCGGGCGGCGCGGCCACGCTGATCGAGTGAAAGCCGTGCTTCTTCGCCCACTCCAAGGTTTTCTTCAAGTCGCCCAACTGCCCACCTGTGAAGAAGCCCAGCAGCATGTCCCTCCGCTCTGTGCGGGGGGTTAACGGTAAAAATGGTTTGTGGAGACCATAAATCTTCTAAGCCTTCAGGGGAAGGGTTTGCGTGGCTAAAGTCGTTGTTGGTTCGGATGACGTGTACCCCCTGGCTAGGTTCGTAGTGGAGCTTTTGAAAGCACGCGGCTTCGAAGTGGTGACGGTTGGCGCGCTAAGGGAGGGGAAGCTCGTCCCGTGGCCCGACGTTGGTTTCGAAGTGGGGGAGGCGGTGGCGAGGGGCGAGGCGGCTTTCGGCGTTGTCGTATGCTACACCGGCACGGGGGTTTCGATTGCTGCTAACAAGGTGAAAGGCGTTAGAGCGGCCCTCTGCTTCGACGCTCAGACTGCGAGGGGCGCGAGGCTGTGGAACGACGCCAACGTCCTAGCGCTGAGCGCCCGTTTAACAAGTGAGGAGGTTGCAAAAGAAATCTTGGAGGCGTGGTTGTCGGTGGAGAAGCCCGACCCCAGCGAGATCGAAAACATCAGGAGGCTGAGGGAGTACGACGAAAAGCGAGGCTAGCCCCTCTCCAACGTCAGCAGCTGCACGGAGTAGGGCTCGATAGTGCAGATAGCTCCTCTGCACTCCTGATCCTCCAAATCCCTGCGCGCGTCAATAGCTTGAACCCTCGCGACCCTGTACCCCTCCGCCGCGACTTCGTACCTGACCTGGGCTGGGCCGTAGTTCACCACCAACAGGCGCAGCGACCCGTCCCGCTTTAAGCCCACCATCGCGTACAGCAGCCCCCTCTCAACAGTCACAGCAACCCTGACGCTGTCCTCCACGAGCTCCCTGTAGGCCAGCCAGACGTAGTAGGGCTTGCCTAGCCCCCCATCACTGTAGAAGAGCCCGCCCCACATCCAAGCGTCGCCGCGGTAGAGTGTGACGATGTCCACGGGCGCGTCCTCCATGAGGATAAGAGCTGCGGCCTGGAACGCTGCCGCTTGAGAGCTCCTGAAAATCTCCCAAGGCTCGCCCTCCTGATGAGCGAAGTTCCACTCGGTCAGGACGCTCGGGAGCGCGCCGTAGCCGTGCCTCTCCATCGCGCGTCGCACCGCTCTGGCCCTCTCCACGACCTCGGCTGGGTTCCTCGTGTAGATGTGCCACGAGACGAAGTCGATGGGGACACCCCTTGTGGAGGTGTAGGCGAGAAACCTGTCTACGAAGCCAACGTTCCAGGCTATACCCGGCCCGCCTACGACCACGTCCGGGTTCGCCTCCTTGATCGCCCTGGCGACCTTCTCGTAGAGCTCGAAGAACTCGGCTTCCGAAAGGTTCCAGAACCAATCTATGTCCGGCTCGTTCCATACTTCGAACCAGATGTTTTTGTAGTTGTAGCCATTGGCCCACCCCTCAGTGTAGTGAAGCACGATGTGTTTAGCGACCTCCGCGAGCTTATCAACGCTCAAGTGAGGTTTATTCTTTGGCGGATCGTTCCAATCATAGCCGATCCTGAGGATGAGGACGTCGGCCAGCTTGAGGGCCGCTTCCACGTGCCGGTCGAGGGCGGTGAAGTTGTAGCTACTGGGGTCTCTGGGGTCCGCATCAGGGTTTGGGAAGATCGTGTCGAGCTCGTCGACCACCCAAAGGTCGTGAAACCTGATGACCTTCACGCCCAGCTTAGCGTAGTGGAAGCTCAAGTCGAGATTCAAAGCCCGATCCCAGCCCCGGGGGCTCCAAGGGCCGCAGTTAACCCCCCTCAGATCCTTGAACCGCCCCAGCATCTGGCCCGGTTGCACTACCACTCTCTCGTTCGGCCTCTCGGAAAGCAGCTTGAAAGCACCAATAAGAGCAGCGACCCCGATCGCTACTCCGACCACCACCCACCTGGGGGGTCTGGCCATCGAATCCGGATGTAGCAAGCGATAAAAAGCAATGCGGTACGATGCCTGCCATGCGAATCGTAGTGACGAACGACGACGGTTTGAGGAGCCCAGGGCTCCGGCTGCTGTACGAGGCCGTGAGAGAGCTGGGGGAGGCGATCATCGTAGCCCCCTTGGAGCAGGCCTCAGCGCGGGGTGGGATGCTGACGCTCGACGAGCCGATCCGCGTTTACGAGGTGGACCTCGGTTACGCGAAGGCCTTCGGTATCACGGGATCGCCGAGGGACGTTTTACACGTGGCTCGAGAGGTGCTCGGGGGTGCCGACCTCCTCGTCTCGGGGGTTAACGTGGGTGAGAACACGAGCGTTCAGAACGTGCTCGTTTCGGGCACGGTGGGAGCCGCGTTCGAAGCCGCTCTCTTCGGTATCGCCGGCATCGCGTACTCTGCAGACGTTGATAAGCTTGAGGCCTTCCTCGACGCTCGTTACGCGGAGTTCGTAAAGACTGTCTGCGGCAAGATTGCGAGGTACGTTGTCGAGAGGGGGATGCCGAAGGGGGTGGACGTGCTCAACGTTAACTTGCCGCGAAGGCCCTCGGGGATCGTCAAGGTGGCCCCTCCTGCTAGGCTGCGGTGGATCGAGAGACTTGACAAGCGCCTTGACCCGCGCGGCAAGCCCTACTACTGGCTGTACGGGGAGGCTGCGCAGCCGGAGCCGGGGACGGACTCCTACGTTGTGTTCGTTGAGGGCGGTATTTCCATCACACCTCTGGCCTTGAGCCTCCGCGGTGTTGATTCGTCGCTTCTCGACGAGCTGATCCAAGCTTTGCGAGTCGCGATAGAAAAAGGCCTATAACCCATGCATTGCGATGCGCGCGTGGCTAACGGCGGCAAGCCCACCGCGGATCGAGTCCTCATAGCTTCAGTGGTGGGCAACGCCCTCGTGTGCTCCGTCAAGATCGCTGGCGGCTTGTTGTCCGGCAGCACCGCTTTGCTTGCTGACGGCAGCGACTCGATTCTAAACGTCGTGAGCGGCGCTTTAGCCTACAAATATAGGAGGGAGGCGGAGAAGCCCCCGGACTTCGAGCACCCCTATGGTCATTCGCTCTTGGAGGTTTACGGGTCGCTGCTGATAGTAGTCGTGATGGTCGCAACGTTCTCGTTTGTCGGCTTCATGGCACTTGACAGGATGATGCACGGTGAACTGGGGCGCGTGGACCCCGTCGGTGTGCTTTTCGCCGCTGCATCGCTCGTGCTCAACTTCACCGTCTCCACGCTGCTGAGGATATACGGGCGTGGGAGCGTTGTAGCTAGGGCTGAGTCGCGCCACGTGAGCTTCGACGTGTTCGAGGGCCTCCTGACCCTTACTGGGGTTGCGTTGGGCGCGTACGTTTCCGCCCTGTTCGACGTTGCGGCGACCTTCGCTCTACTGGCATTGGTGGCCTTCATGGTCTTCCTCACACTGCAGGAGCTGAAGGGCTTCATAACAGCTGAAAGCCCTCCGGCAAACCTTGTAAGTGAGATTGAGCGCGCGCTGGCCAGCGTGGAGGGGGTGAGGGGGGTGCATCGGCTGCGCGTGAGGCAGGCCGCGGACGCCATCTTCGCCGACGTTCACTTGGAGGTGAAACGTGGGATCACTGTTGAGGAGGCGCACCGGATAAGCGATGAGGCTGAGCGGAGGGTGAAGGAGAAGCTGGGGAACGTCGATATCGTAGTCCACATCGAGCCGGAGGGGGAGGGTTAACGCGCGCGACGAAAAGTATAAGTTCAGCTTCTCAACGCGTGCACGTGGCTTCGCCGAGCATCCCGGACGACGTGAGGCAGTTCATCGAGCTGGCTCGTAAGCGCGGATACAACGTCAGCAAGGTCGCCATCGCGAAGGTCCCCTTCGAGCGGTACTACTACTTTGAGAATGGCGAGTACGTCGGCGAGATCGGGGAGGAGGTTGCCCTCGAGTCCAACATCGTCATGGCTCACGACGACATCTGCATCCTCTTCTACAACGATGAACCCGTGCTCGTGATGACGCGGGGAGGGAGGGGGAATCGGGAGAGCATAGGGGTGGCGAAACCGCAATAAGAGGGGCGGGAGTGGTTGCGGAGTGCCCGACAGACTGATCGCTGTACTCGACGTCGGGAAGACGAATAAGAAGTTCACCGTTTACACAGAGCAGCTTCAACCTCTCTTCTCCACTTCCACGCGGATCGGGGAAATAAGCGTGGAGGGCATCCTCTGCGACGACGCTGAGGCAATCGTCAGGTGGGCTCGAGCGGCTCTCGCCGAGTGGGCGGGGAGGGTGTCCGCCATCGCTGTCACGACGCACGGGGCTACGCTGGCCCTCCTCGACGAGCGGGGAGAACTGGCGATGCCTGTCGTGTCCTACAACCATGAAGTGGGAGAGGAGGTCAAGTCGGAGTTCTACGCCCACTTCGGCAGCCCCGAGGAGCTCTACGCCCGAACTGGGACACCCCCGCTCGGCCAACTCCTGAACGCGGGCGTCCAGCTCTTCTGGATTTCAACGAGATTCCCCGACAGGTACCGCAGAGCTAGAAGGCTGCTCTTCCTGCCCCAGTACATCGTTCACGCCCTCTCCAATCTCGAAGCTGCCGAGCTCACATCGATCGGGTGCCACACGTACCTTTGGGACCTAGTGGACAGCAGGTGGAGCAGCGTAGCCGAAGGCTTGAACGCCCACAGCCTCTCACCGGGGATCAGGAGCGTGTGGGAGCCCCTTGGCCGGCTGAGGGGAGCAGTGGTGACTCCAGGCATCCATGACTCGAACGCCGCGCTTCTGCCGTACCTGGCTGTCGAACGGGAGGAGTTCGTGCTCGCCTCCACCGGCACGTGGTGCGTCCTGATGTACCCCGGCGCGCCCTTTGCCCCCGAGCCTGTCGACATGAGCCGGGATATCCTCTACTACGTTGACGCCTACGGGAGGCCGGTCAAGGCGGCCCGCTTCAAGATCGGGTTTGAGTTCGACTACTACGTTGAAGACATCAGGCGGCGCTTCGGAGTCGAGCCCCTCAAGATCGCGCTAGATGAGAGCCTGGCGGTGGAGGTTCTGAAGGAGGCGCGCGCGTTTTACGTTCCCACCCTGACCCCGGGTACAGGCCAGTTCCCGCGATCCAAGGGGCGCCTCGTCGGCGACCCGGGTGACGCTGTGCGGGCGTACTACTACCTCAACCTCTCCATCGCGGTTCAGACTTGGTACGCGCTTAACCTGCTGACGGGCGGCAAGGGTGTTAGGGTCTACGTGCAGGGGGGTTTCGCGCGGAACGATGTCTACCTTTCCTACCTGTCAACGCTGCTCCGCGACTGTGAAATCGTGAGGGCGGAGAACCCGGAGGCCACGAGCCTGGGCGCGGCGGTGACGGCGCTGTGCGCGCTGGAGGGTGTTGAACCGAGGGGGTTGAGCGTTGAACCTCCCGGGCTGCGCGGCTCGAGAGTCAAGCCCCTCGAGGTCGAGGACAGCTACGTTGAGCGCTACGTTGAGGATTTCCTCCGTTACTGCACTGAGCAGTTTTAAGGCTGTGCGGGCATCTAGCTTGAGATGAGGGTTTGCGTGCTGTACTCCGGGGGGAAGGACTCGAACCTCGCCCTCCTAGAAGCTAGTGAGCGCCACGAGGTGGTGTGCCTTGTCACTCTGGTGCCTAGCTCGCTGGAGAGCTGGCTCTTCCACTACCCTAACGTGAACCTCGTCCCGCTGCAGGCGGAAGCGCTGGGCCTTCCGCTGATGCTCCGCAGATGCCCTGATGATGAGGCGGGGAGCCTGGTCGCGCTTGAGAGGGCGCTGGGGGAGGCGGTTGAGTTCTACGGGGTGGAGGGGGTTGTGACGGGCGCCGTAAAGTCGAGGTACCAGGCTGAAAGGTTCGCCGCCGTCTGTCGAAGGTTGGGGCTGGAGTGCATCAACCCGCTCTGGGGCAGGAGCGAGGTGGAGCTCCTACGCGAGGTTTTGAGGCGCCGCATCGAGGCGATCTTCACACGCGTGGCGGGTTACCCGCTCAGCGCGTCCCTACTCGGCAGGAAAATCGATGAGAGAGTAGTGGAGTGGTTGAGCGGGCTCGCACACATCGTAAACCCCTCGGGTGAGGGGGGCGAGTACGAGACGTTCGTCCTCGACATGCCCCTCTTCAACTGGAGGATAGAAACGGTGAAGTGGAGAGTGGAAGGCACGGATTACGACGCAGTTCTAATCATTGAGAGCGCCGAGCTGCGAGCTCGTCGAAGCTAGGACACGGAAATCAACTTAGCAGTTCAGCTGCCCTCCCGCGATCTCGGCTCGGAAATCTTTGAGTGAGATGCTGGGGGAATCTACTTCTTGATGGGGAGGTCAATCTTCAGCTTTCTCACTAGCTCCTTGTACCTGTTCCTGACGGTGACTTCTGTGACTTGGGCAGCTCGAGCGACCTCCTTCTGAGTCCTCACTTCGCCTCTCCTTAGCGCGGCGATGTAGATGGCTGCTGCCGCCAGCCCCGCCGGATCCTTGCCTGCGGTAATGCCTATCTGCTGCGCCTGCCTCAGTATGTCTATCGCATCCCTAACTGTTGCCGCGCTCACTCGCAGCATGTTCCCGATGCGGGGGGCGAAGTCGATAGGGTTTGGCAGCGGAACCCTGATCGAAGTCTCCCTCAAGAGAAGCCTGTAGCACCTGGCCACCTCCTTCCGCCCGGCTCTCGTGTACCTGGAGATCTCGTCGAGCGTCCTTGGGATTTTCAGCTCTCTGCAAGCCGCGTAGATAGCTGCTGCCACAACCGACTCTATTGAGCGCCCTCTTACGAGACCAGTCTCCAGGGCTCTCCTATAGACCTCGCTGGCGCGATCCAGGATCCTCTTCGGTAGCCCCAGCTGGGCGCCGAGCCTCTCCAGCTCCTGCTGGGCTTGGATCAAGTTGCGCTCGAGGCTGGACTGCGCTTGCGCTCTCATGTGCCACCTGCGCAGCCTGAACATCTCGACCTTCTTCCTCAACCCGAGCTCGCGGCCGGCAGCGTCCTTGCTCCTCCAGTCGATCTCTGTGGCGAGGGCATCCGGCGTGTACCTCAGGATTGGGGCGCCCACCCTGCTCCTCTTCTCCCTCTCCTCACCATCGAAGGCCCTCCACTCGGGGCCCTTGTCGATCTCCTTCTCGCTGACAACGTAGCCGCAGAGGGCGCAGATGATCTCGCCCCTCATAGGGTCGTATATCAAGCGTTCAGATCCGCACTGTGGGCAGCTCTTTACCTCCTCCGTGGGGAGGAATTTCGCAATCAGATCCTCATTAACCTTTTCCGACATGGTACCACCCGAAACCTTTTTAAGGGCCGTAGAAAGGGTTATTTAAGCTTTTCGTTTGTATGAGCGAGCGCATCGACAAGCCTGAGCACGTCATCGATAAAAGAGCGGATTTTCGCAGCCTTTGAGTGGCAGGAGCAGGAGGCCTCGACGACTATGAAGGCTCCACTACTGCTTGTTGAGATCGTCGAGCAACCATCGCTCCAATCGTCGGGGGAGAGGGCCGTCTTTAACGCTTCAGCTTCCCTCTCGTCTGCCTGCGGCAGCTTCAGCAGGACGCCGACCTCCCTAAGCGCCAGTCGACATCACCCTCTCCAGTTCCGCCAGAAACTCCTCCAACCTTCCAACCGGTATCGTCGCGCCCCCCGCTCTCTCATGGCCCCCGCCAACCCCACCCACTTTCTCGGCAGCTTTTCGCAGAACTTCGCCCACCACGACTTGAGGACCGTCAGCCCTCCGCGCGGAGATCTTGACGCCGTCCGGGGAGTCTAGGGCCACGAGGAGGAGCTTGCCGCTCTTCACGTAGGGGAGGAGTAGGGAGGCGAGAGCCCCGCTAACCCGCTCGTTGAGGAAGCTCCTGCCCCTCAGATCCACCAGCATGAGGCGCTCGCTTTCCCGTATCGGCTTCTCCTCCCTAACGCACTTGAACGCTTTTGAGAGGAGGGACCGGTACTGGGCGGCGACATTGATCGCCTTCAGAAGCAGGTCGCCCCTGGCGCCGAGGCACAGGGCGACGGCTACGTCGTAGGATCCGATCCTCCCGCTGGCGTTCAGCAGCTGGGCGTATTCTCTGGCATCTCTAAGGGGGCTGTCGGGTGCCTCGCCGAGGATCACGTAGCTGGCCCCGTAGATCCGCTCCGCCTCACCCGCCGTGTACCCGTACTTCAGCATGAGCTTGACGAGCTCGGAGGCAAGCTTCCTCCTCTCCTCTTTAGACAGTTCGCCGAGGGTCCTGTGCTTTTCTCCAATGGCCGGCTCAATGTTGATGCTCTTGAGGAAGGCGACAGCGTTACCCTCGTCGCCCGTTAAACCGGGTAGGAAGGGGTCGGTCGTGTAAGCTAACGCCTTCGCGATGGGCCTCGCGGGCCCCCCGAACAGCCTAAGGTCTATCCTCTCCTCGATGAGACCTGCCTCCACAGCCTCCTTTACGATCCTCCTGTTTACGCCGATGAGCCTGAAGCGTTCACCCACATCCTGCCTATCGCCGAGCGCGCCGACGATGGCTAGGGGAGCGAGGTCGACCGCTTTCTCCCCCAGCAGCTCCTTCGCGAGGAGGTAGGCGAGGCCGGAGCTGCTGACCTCTCGTGACCCATCGATACCGCACCGATGCGGATTAACCTCTACAACCCCTCCTCCAGCCCCCTGCAGCAGGTGGTGGTCGAGGACTATGACGCTAGTCTTCAGCTTCGAAAGCTCTCTTACGCTGCCGCTACCCATGTCTGCGAGGAGGGTTAAGGGGTAGTCCGAGGCTAGGGACTGAAGCCTTCCGAAGCTCGAGGGCGTCATTTGCTCGAGGATGAGGAGGTGCACGACGAAACCCCTACCTGTTAGCGCCTTGAGGAGTATTGAAGCAGCGGACAATCCATCCGCGTCGTAGTGGGAGGCTAGCAGCGCTCGCCGCTCGCCGCACTCTTCGATAATCGAGGCTGCGCGCTCTAACTGATCGGAGAGTTCATACGCTTCAGCCATGAGCGGAGCACAAGGCAGAGCTACGCTAAAAGCCTATTCGTTAGGTGAAGATACTCACCCTCTCGGGCTTGTACTCCCAGTTTGGCGGCAGTACTCCAACCCTCTTGTAGTACTTCGCTAACCTGCGTATCTTCGACTCGATGAGGATCAACCCCCTCTTCGAGTGGTAGTCCTTCGGGTGTTCCTCGAGGTGCCTCCTAACTCTCATCGCCCTCCTTATCAAGTTAGCCAGATCCTCGGGAACTTCAGGCGCCAAACCCCTTTCACGCAGGATGCGAACCAGCTTCTTACTGGTTACAGCCCGTACGCTGGGGATACCGTACTGGTCCCTCAGTATCGTACCGATCATTGATGGCTGGTAACCTCTCCGGTAGAGCGAGACTACCAGCTCTTCCACCTGCTCCGGCGAGACCGTCATCCACTCCGGCTTCACGATTTCCACGGGGCGCGTTGAGCCAGATTTACCCTTCTCGTGGCGTTTATTCACGGTGGCGCGGAGGCCCCCATCCAAATATAAGTGTTGTGCTCAAGCCCGGAGAACCCTACGCCTCTCAGCAACGTACCTGCCTCTTCTCCTAATCTCGGCCACTTTCTCCTCCACCAGCTCAGCTGTTGCCGCACCCCTGGCCTTTCTGTACCCCCTGAGGAAGGCCCTGTAAAGGCTGGGGGCTAGCGAGGGGACGGTGCTCTCCAGAGATCGGAGCATGAGGTGTACGTCAACGCCCTGCTCCTCCAAGTCGTTGCTGAAAGAGCCCAAACCGAAGTCGATGATGAAGACCCCCCGACTTGACGCTACCACATTGGCCGCTGTCAAATCCCCGTGCACGATGCCTCTCGCGTGGAGGAGGCCAGCGTAGAAGCCCAGTTCCCGGAAAACGCCCTCCCTCCCCTCCAAGCTGGGGAGCACCTCCCTCAACCGGGGACCGGGGATGTAGTCCATCATGAGTACGAAGAGCTCAGGGTTCACGTAGAGGAGGGTGGGGGCTGGCACGCCGAGCTTTCGAGCTTCGGCAAGCAGCTTCGCCTCCAGCGCCGTCCTTTCCCTCCTCAATCTCCCGTCGAGCTCGGGAGCCCGGTACGGCTTTGGCAGTCGAACTTTAGCAACAGCATCGAAGGATCTCCACTCGCACCTGATCACGACTGCTTCAGCCCCAACCCCGAGCAGCTCAACCGGTTTTGAGCCTACGGCTTTGACCAGCTCCTCAGCCTCCGCGAGCACCGCTCTCATCGCGAGGAGTCCAAGCACAACGCTTATAAGAGGTTCTTCTAAGCGTCTTCTATACTTTCGGTGAACTCTCATGTTTAAGCTGGTCGAGTGCGAAGGCGTTGTAAAGATCCCACCCAGCCTCATCGGTGCCCCCTTGAGGGAGGCTGTTCTGGAGGTCCTTAGGCGCGAGTACGTGGGTCAAGTGATCAAGAACCTCGGAGTCGTGGTGAGCGTGCTCGACGCGGAGGCCAACGAGTTCGGGATGATCCTACCGGGCGAGGGCAGCCTCTACCACGAGGCCAAGTTCAAGATGCTGGTCTACACCCCTGTGAACCAGGAGGTGGTCGAGGGGGAGGTGATGATCGTCGAGTCGACCGGCGTCATCATCCGGCTGGGGCCCGTTGAGGGCTACATACACCGGAGCCAGATCATGGACGAGACGATCTCCTACAGCAGGGAGCAGAGCGTCATCATCGGCGAGAAGAGCGGGAAGGTTCTGAGAAAGGGCGACACCGTAAGAGCCCGGATCGTCGCGGTCAGCTACGGCGGAAGGAAGCAGGCCTTAAGAGTTCAGCTCACGATGAAGCAACCGTACCTCGGGAAGCTCGAGTGGATCCGGGAGGAGGTGAAGAAAGCCGAGAAAGCGGCTCAGGTGCCGGTAAAACCGGAGGCCGAGGCTAAACCAAAGCCTAGCGCGAAGAGGTGAGCGCAGGTGGCCACGCGAAAGAGAAAGGCCTACTTCAAAGCTTGCATGAAGTGTAAGATGCTAGCGCCCCTCAACGTTGAGATCTGCCCCAACTGCGGCAGCCGCGACTTCAGTGAGGAGTGGGAGGGGATGATCATCGTGTTCGACATAGAGAACTCGATGGTTGCGAAGCGGCTCAACATCACGAGACCCGGCAGGTACGCCATCAAGCTGCGCGCCTGATGCTCCACCGCTTGAGGGAGGAGTACAGGCAGGCTCTCCGAATACCCCTAGGCCTCGCTCTCTACAAGCCACCTCCCGAGTCCGCCAAGCTGATCCTCGAGCTGGCCGAGCTTGTCCAGCCCCCTATCATCGTCACGGTGGGAGATTTCGTCACCGCCAACCTGAGACGCGCCGGGTTGGAGCCCGATGTCGCTGTCGTTGATTGGAAGACCCTGAGGACGCCGCTGATGGAGGATCTAAGCTCTCTGGTCTCGGGACGCCGTGTGTACAGGTGCGCTAATCCTTCAGGCTCATTGACGGTTGAGGCTGTTGAACTTGTGCGCAGTGCGCTTGCGAAAGCGTCTTGGTGCTCCAAAATACTGGTGGCGGTAGAGGGGGAGGAGGATCTGCTAGCTCTGCCCGCGCTGGCATTCGCGCCACCCCGCTCCTTCGTGATCTACGGGCTCTGGTTGGGGGCTGCAGTCGTAACCTTCTGCCACCCTCTCATTGAGAAGGGCGTAAGGCTCTTCCTGAAGGTAGCGTTCGACCCGCCCCTGAGCCTGTAAACTTAAAAACGATCTCAGCTGGGGAGGACTGTGCAGAACGGGTTTAACGTGGAGATCCTCTCGTCGAGGGATAACAGGCTGATCGAGCGGAAGGAGTACATAGTGAAGATCGTCCACTGGCCGCAGGGGACTCCATCGCGTAAAGAACTGCGAGAGCGAATCGCACGGATGCTGGGTGTTAGCCCGGATCTGGTGTACGTGAGGAAGCTTAAGACGGAGTACGGGAAGTGCGAGAGCTTAGCCCGGGTTCACGTCTACGAGAGCGCCGAAAGAGCTCGCAGCATTGAGCCCTCTTATATCATTAAAAGGAACTTAGGTGAAGAGGGCAAGAAGGAGGGTGAGAAGGGTGGCTGAAGTACACAAGAGGTACGAGTACGACTACAAAACCGGCACTATAAAGCTGAAGAGCAGGAAGTGCCCCCGATGCGGATCGATCCTGGCTCATCACCTCGCTCCCGTGGAGCGGTGGCACTGCGGGAAGTGCGGCTACACCGACTTCGTTCAGAAGAAGTAGCTGGCTTCCAGGAGGTCAACTGAGCTTAAGCCAGGCGTAGTGGCGCGAGCTTGAGCACTGCAGATTCGAGCCAGGCCGCTCCACACCTCTTAACGCGCAGCAGAAGAGGGGATAGTCGGGGGGTCAACGCTTTAAGCTTAAGCCGCCACGGTAGGGAGGGGTTTGCTTTGTCCGAGCCTCTCGTGCTCGGGATCGAGAGCACCGCTCACACGTTCGGAATTGGAGTCGCAACACCGAGCCGCATCCTCGCTGCCATCGACTACGCCTATCAGCCGAGGGCTGGCGGTATCCACCCGAGGGAGGCTGCCGAGCACCACGCGAAGGTGGCTGGCAGAGCGCTGGCGGAGGCGCTGACGGAGGCGGGCTTCAGCGTTAGGGACTTGGACGCGGTGGCCGTAGCGCTGGGCCCGGGCATGGGTCCCTGCCTCAGGGTGGGGGCTACGCTCGCCCGCTACCTGTGCGTGAAGTACTCGAAGCCCCTCGTCCCCGTGAACCACGCGGTAGCGCACATCGAGATCGCGAGGCTGACTACGGGTTTCAAGGACCCCCTCGTCGTCTACATCGCTGGGGGCAACACGCTGATAACCACATTCGTCGAGGGGAGGTACAGGATCTTTGGCGAAACCCTCGACATCCCCCTGGGCAACTGCCTTGACACCTTCGCGAGGGAAGTGGGCCTCGGCTTCCCCGGTACGCCGAGAGTGGAGGAGATGGCAGCGAAAGGTCGGAAGCTTCTCGAGCTCCCCTACGTCGTGAAGGGCCAGGATCTGCAGTTCTCAGGCCTCCTCACAAAGGCCTTGAAGCTCGTGAAAGAGGGGGAGAGGCTGGAGGACGTCTGCTACAGCCTGGTGGAGACGGCGTACTCGATGCTCGTGGAAGTTGCTGAAAGGGCTCTAGCGCTCACGGGGAAGCGTGAAGTGACACTCACGGGCGGCGTTGCGAGGAGCAAGCTGCTGACAGCGAAGCTGGAGAAGATGGCGGAGCTCCACGGCGCAGTTTTCAAGCCTGTGGAGCCCAAGTACGCCGGCGACAACGGGGCGATGATCGCGTACACCGGTGCACTAGCCTTTACGGCGGGCGTCACGATAAGCGTCGAAGAGAGCAGGGTACGCCCCCTCTGGCGCCTCGACCAGGTCGAGATACCCTGGAGGTAGTTGGCTCACAGCTCGCCGCAGTGCCTCTTGATCTTCAAGACCGCCTCGACGATATCGTCCATGTCCTCCCTCTCGGCCAGGAAGATGTGCTGAGGCAGCGTGACAACGCGCTCCACGGCCTCCCTCGCCGCC
>JAVYWK010000009.1:0-68073 GCA_038727095.1 Thermofilaceae archaeon
GTTGAAAGTCTCTTCCGAGATGTAAATGCCTAAACCACTGACCGGGGATATTTCCAGGCTCAACGTGGCCCTGAGGGAGTGCGCCGAGCTGGCCGGACAGCACGGCTACGTGACGGCGCAAGCGCTCGCCGCCCGGATGGGCGTCACGGAGAGGATGGCTCGGAACTACCTCATGGACCTCCTGGACTTGGGGGCGCTTGAGTACGCGGGGGGCGGCCGGTCCGTGCTCACCGGTGCTGCTCGAGCCAAGCTGGAGGAGGGTGAAGTCCTCGGCGGGGAGTACACCGTTGAAGCCGTCGCGTCAGCCCGGGGGTGGGGAGGCGAGCTCTCCGAGTACATGATGGAGAAGGTGTACCGGCTCAAGGGCGCGCTTAGGGAGTTGGGGAGCAGGGAGGGGGTTAGGCGGAAGCTGCTTCAAGCTGAACCACCGGAGGGCTTCAGCGGCGGCAGGCTGATCCTCTCCTCGAGGGACGTGGAGCGCAGGGAGGTAAGGCGGGTGGCCGGCGAGGCGAGCGGCTACGCCTTGAGGGGCTACGTGTTGGCTGGGCTCGTCCCGATCACGGTCGCCTACATGTGCTCGGTGGCCGCCATCGTCGAGCTGAACGAGGTGGGGCAGGTGGAGGACCTCAAGTTCCTGAGGAGGCCTGACGTCCGCGACTTCAGGGGTGGTGAGCCCTTCGACGAGGGTCTCGTCGAGCTGGCGGTCGAGCACCCGGAGCTGCTGATCGCGGGCCGCAAGGTTGCGGCGAGGCTCCTCTGCGCGAGGCTCAAGCTCACGAACATGCTGGACGCAGTCGAGAGGGGCGTGGAGCTGGCCGTGAGCAAGGGCACCCTCCTCCCCCACGGCTTCGTGCTGCCGGGGAGCGAGCTCTTCAAGAGGCTGGAGAGGGAGGTCGCCGAGAGGTACGAGAAGCTCGTCGAGAGGGCCCGGGAGAGGGGGGTGACACTCGCCTCGATCATCGACGAGCCGAGGGACTACAGGTTCTACGAGGCGGTCAGGAGCCTGCTGGGGTTCAAGCTGGCCAGGGTGAGCGACGCAGCCTTCCTGAGCTACGTCCTAGACCAGTGGGAGTACACGGCCCCCCTGCGCGTCTCCAGGGAGCGCGGGAGGAGCGTTGAGGACTGGTACGAGTTCTACTGGAAGGTGGGCGAGAGGCTGATCAAGGTCGAGTACGTAACGCGGGGCGACCCGGTGGAAGCCCAGCGGGAGCTCATCGCCTCTCTGGCCCCCAACCTGCAGGTTGGGGGCATGCCCGTCGGCGTCTCGGAAGCCGAGAGCGCGGCGAAGGCCCACCTCAGCTGGATCAGGAGGGCCTTCGAGCAGGCGCTGAACCGGGCCTTCAGGGAGGGTGGGCCGTGAGGGTCGGCTACGTCATATCCAGGAGGCCGCCCACCAACTCCAGCTTCGAGTTCGAGCTCGAGGAGCCGGGCAGCGTCGCGGTGGGGGACTTCGTCGAGGTCCCCCTGGATAGGGGGGCTCTACTCGCCAGGGTCGCGAAAGCCTACGTGGAGAACCAGCTGCTCTCGAGCCCCGGGCTCGTCAGGGAGCACTCGCTCTACGGGCTCAAGCTGCCCAGCAGAGCCGCCCTGGAGACCTCCGAGGTCCACGTAGCCAGGGCCGAGGCGGTCGGCATCGTGGCTGAGGACGGCATCCACCCTCCGAGCACCCCACCTACCCCCGGCTCCCCCGTGTACACGGCGGCCGGCACCTCCCTCGCCCGGCTCCTCGGCTTCGTGGAGGGAGGGGTTAGGCTGGGGCGCGTCTGGAGGAGCGGGGTTGAAGCGGTGCTGGACGCGGAGCTTCTGCTGAAGCACCACGTTGCGGTTCTGGGGGCGACGGGCTCGGGGAAGTCCTACACGTGCGGAGTGCTGGCCGAGGAGGTTCTGGAGCTCGGACTCCCCCTCGTCGTCCTCGACCCCCACGGCGAGTACGCGACCCTCTCCGAGCGCTACAGGGTGAGGCGACTGCGGGCCGACCGGGTCGCCATCCCGCCCGGTGAGGTTTCGCCGGACGCGATAGCCGAGGCCACCGAGATGAGCGACGTGCAGAGGGACCTGCTCTACCTGGCCTGGCAGGAGGCCGAGGGCCCCTACCTCGAGGACCTCGAGGAGGCGGTGAGGAGGGTTACGGCTCAGTACCGTTTCAGGGACGAGACGCTGATCGCGCTGGTGAGGAGGCTCAGAGTCCTCAAGGCCTACGGCGCCTTCACTGGGAAGGGCGAGCGGCTCGAGCTGGCCGAGGGCGAGGCGCTCATCATCGACGTGGGGCTCGGGATGCCGGAGCACG
The DNA here is from genome assembly GCA_038727095.1 of Thermofilaceae archaeon. Classification (GTDB taxonomy): domain Archaea; phylum Thermoproteota; class Thermoprotei; order Thermofilales; family Thermofilaceae; genus JANXEW01. The sequence continues at coordinate 2,288 of JAVYWK010000009.1, forward strand.
TAACGAGGGCGCTGGCCGGCTCCATCGTCTGGCGCCTCTTCGAGGCGAGGAAGCTGGGCGACACGCCGCCCTTCGCCCTGATCGTCGACGAGGCCCAACGCTTCCTGCCCGTCGACGAGGAAACGTTCTCGAGGACGGCGCTCCGTACGGTGGCTAGGGAGGGGAGGAAGTTCGGGGCCTCCCTCACCATCGCCAGCCAGAGGGTCGTGGGCCTCGACAAGGACGTGCTCAGCCAGTGCGGGACGAAGATCCTCCTGCGGATGGACAGCCCAACCGACCTGGCGATGCTCAAGCCCGCCCTGGGGAGCTACGCGAAGCTCCTCCCCCACCTGCCCACCGGCGTGGCGCTCGTGACCGGCGTCTCCGCCCGCTACCCAGTCCTCGTCGAGGTTAGAGGGAGGAAGACCACCCACGGAGGCTCCGGAGTCAAGCTCCGGATAAAGGCGCCGAGCGGAGGCACAGGCTAGAACGCCACGACAATCGATTCTCCCGCCCGCTGGAGCGGGCTTCAAGCTCTCGCAGCCCCATCAGGCGGTGAGCTCGTCGGGCGACACCAGCGTATCCCTCAACCCGATCCTGCGGACGAACTCCTTCAGCTCCCTGTCGAGCGTGAGGAACCTCAAGTTGTAGCGGACTGAGGCAGCGTAGAGGATGTTGTCGATCATGTCCCTGTGGCCGAGCGCGTACAACCTGGCAGCCTCCGCGAAGACCCAAGCGTCCTCCCTAACCTCCCGGTAGACCCCGCTCTCCAGGATGCTCGTAAGCCCCTCGCTGAGGGCCTCGCGAGCCTCCGGGCTCGAAAGCCTCCTGGCAGCAACCCAGAGAGCCTCCAGGATGCTGAAGCGCGAGTAATAGACCTCCAGGCCTGAGTCGGCGAGAGCCCTCAAGCCCCTGAGAACCTCCCCTCCCACGTCGATCCCGAGGGTCGGGAGGATGAAGGACGTGTCAAGCAGAACCCCCGTACCTCGCCTGCTCCTCAAGGCTCATCGCCTCAACCTCCTCCGGGCTCACGGAGGCGAACTTCCTGCCCGCCAGGGCCAGCCGGATGGGGTCGCGGACCAACTCCAGCACGATCCTACCCCCCTCAACCCTGATCAGCAGGCCATCCCCCTCCCGCAGCCCCACGGCTTCAACCACGGCTCTCGGGAGGTACACGGCGTACTTCCTCCCCACGCGAGCCCTAAAGACCGCAGCCACCAACCCGCACCAGGCTAAAGGGCCCCACCAGGTTATAAGAATTTAGTCAGGTTAACAGGCCGAAACCAGGCTAAGGTGGGTGAGCGAAGCCGGTGGCTTCAAACCCGCGATCAGGCCGGGGCTACCCGCGGCTGCAGTAGACCTCGACGCCATCGTAGGGTAGGCCTGAGTGGGTGATGAACACCCTATCCCTGTAGCTGGGCTGGTAACAGTCCCTGTACCTCAGGATCACCCGCTCCCTCGCGGCCCTCCGGAACCCCCTGTCCTCCAGGAGCTCCTCCCAGCGCTCCCGCAATTCCCTCTCCCGCTCCCTGGCCTCGCGCTCCAGCTCCCTGAAGCTGCACCACCGCTCCAGCTTGCCGCAAGCCTCCGCCGCGAGGAGGCACTTGAGGAGGTTGTTCTCCTCGTTGCTGAGGAGGTACTCGACGTGCGGCGCCGTAGGCTTTAAGTGCTGCTCAGCGAAGCTCCAGAGGTCCGACAGCCTGTAGCCCCTCCTACCCCCCACCTCAACAGGCCGGTAGCGCTCCACGGCCTCGAGCAGGGCCTCCGCGGCCGAGTAAGCCTCGAGCAGCACCTCCAGCGTCCGCCACCTCCCCTCGCTGATGAGGCACGCCGTGTCCACGGTGACCTCACCCCCCTCCTCAGCGAGCTTGACACCTCTCAAGGCCTTCGCGACGGCACCGATCAGCTCGTCCACCACCTCCCTGAGCCTCGGCAGCTGGGCGCGCCCCAGCAGCCTGGGTGCATAGTCGAGGGCTACCAGCGGGAAGCCGAAGCTGGCCGCGTACCACAGGCTCTCGAAAACCTCCCTGGCGCCGGAGAGCCTCTCACCAAGCTCCCGGAGGCCTCCAGCAACCCCCCTGAAGTCTACCGAGAGGAGCGTCTGCGGCTGCTGGAGGAGGTCCAGCACGTCGTGGAGCAGCCTCCTCCCCCGCCCCGCCTCAGGGTTGGGGAACTGGTAGAAGCCCGGGTCCAGCACCATCTCGTGCACCGCGAGCTCAACGAGCCCACCCTCAGGGCCGGGGAAGGGGTCGGAGTTCAGGATCCTCAAGCGCAGGTCCTTGAGCTTGAACCTGAGGACCCTGAGCGCCGCCAGAACGGCGACCAGCGCCGTGCTCGGCATGTAGTTGACGCCGTGGGTGAGGTCCAGCCAGACCTCGTCAACCCCGCCCGCGTCGAGAACTTTCTTCAGCACGTGGAGGAGAACCACGCTCTTGTAGAGCTGCAGCGAGCCCCTGAAGACCAACCAGCGATCCTTGAGCCTGAAGCGGCCGAACCCCGGGCACACCAGAACCTCAACCGAGCCCTTCAGCCACCCCCTCACCCCCTCGTTGAGAGACTCCTCCTCAACTTCGAAGACGTCAACGAACTCGCCGTAAACCTTCTCAACCCAGCACCTAACCTCACGCTCCAACTCCCCCCAAATTCCCGGCAGCGAGCCAGCCCGGAGGCCGAGCGAAGCGTAGAGCGTGTCCGGAACGAGGATGAGCGCCCTCGCGCCGCGGCCAGCCCCATAGAGGATCAGCGGCAGAGCACTCCTAGCCCTACCCGCGAGCTCGCGAAACCTGTACCTAACCCCCGCCCACCGCGAAGGGTCACCCCACGTCGAAACTATCAGAACACCGCCGGACACCACCCGTCAAATGCAGTGGACACAAGGGTTATTTCTGGGCAACGCTGAAACAAGCGGCCTACAATAAATGGTACATTAATGGAATTATGAGGTAGTGAAGTCGCCCCCGGCGTTTGCAGGGAACGCCATGGATGGGGAGAAGAGGGGTATCGCGCACGTGGTCTCACGGCATCTAGCGCGTAGCCCGGAGATCTGCAATCCGTGCTTGCCAAGGGCAGCCGCGCTCGCCCGGAGCGCGACGCACCACCAAAGGTTAACAAAAGTGCTGCTAGATTAGAGGATGTTACACGGACCCATGCTGCGAAGCAAGCCGTCGAAAACGTTCGATTACAGCTTCCGACGCCTCAAGACGTGGTGAAAAGCGGGCGAGCGATACCGCGCTACCGGGCATCGCGTTCGGGCGTTTTCGCTCAATTGCTCTGGGGTTGCGGAGGCTAGCCGAGGGCTCTGCAGAGGGTGCTGTAGGCGCAGTAGCCGCAGCGGGGTCCCCTGAGCGGGGCTGGTGGCAGCTGCGCGGCGACCATCCTCCAGAGCCCGCGGGCCAGCGACTCGACGTACCGGCGGGTGGCGGGCGTGACCCTCTCCTCCACCGGGCCGTTGGAGCCGACGACGATGACGCTCGCGAGGGTGAGCCTCATCGTCTCCTCCGCGCAGAGGCCGTAGGCGATAGCTTGCGCGAGCACGTGCCTCAGCCTGCCCCTCAGCGCCCTCCAGGAGACGGGGGTATGGGCTTTCACCTCTCCATCCTCGAGCTCCAGCACCTCACCCCCCTTTCCTCCTCAGGTAGTCGAGCGAGAGGGTCACGGTGCCATGATCGGTGAGCATTAGGATGAGGGCGCTGTCACGGACGAGGGCCCCTCTCACCCACTCGTCTAGCTCCCTCAGAATCCTGCCTACGTACTCGCTTAGGAGCCGGAATCGGACGATGTTGCTAAGCGAAGCATACAGGCTATAGTCCACACTGATCAAGGCCTTAACCGCGGCCAGGAGGTCCACGAAGCAGGGTTTGCTCTCCGCGAAGCGCCAGTCGAAGGATCCCTCCCCGCCCGGCGCGCTTGACAGGTACTGGGCAGCGGCACTAACGGACTTGCTCGGGTAGACGGCGCCGGCCGAGCGGAGGCTCGCGTCAGAGACGTTCACGACAATCAGCCTCCATCGCCGCAGCGTTCATTCAGGTTCTTGTAGGCTCTGCCGGCCCGCTGGATCAGCGCTCCCAGCGCCGCGACCTCCGCCACCACGGCGTCGAAGTCCACCTCAGCCTCCAGGAACCTGGGACTCATGCATGTTCATAAATGGCAACTACTTTCCATCATTTTGATCGCGTCTTCTATCTCCTTCTTCATACTCTCCTCGACGAGGTTGTAGAGTTTTCTAATCTCTTGATCGCTTGGGAGGGGATCTGCTTCGCCAGAGGCGCGAGGTATGAGTACTTTCTACTATCTCTTGATTGCTTCATGGAAGAGATAATAGAAGCTATCAAAGGATCAACCGGTAAAGAACTTTCTATTATCTCTTGATCGCGTCTGTTGTCTGTTTCGGGTGGGGTTTTTAAGCTCTTCCATTCTTTTCGCGCTCCCTCTTTCCCTTTTTGCGCACAAACCCTTTCCGTGTATGGTTGCGGCTGCCTGTCCCCAGCCCCGGACGGTATTTTCAGCCTTGTTTCCAACCCCAGTACGAAACCCTTAAAGATCCGCTGCCCTGAATGTTCCCACACATTTCCGTTATTTTTCTGCTGCTTCGGTTTTCGGGTTGAGGGCTTCGGCGATAAGGAGGGCGAGCCGAGTTGCCTTGTAGGCGGTGGGTCTTCGGTTTTACGCTTGGAGGAGGTTGAGGGGGCGAGGGCGCGGATGTGGCGGGCTAGGGTGGACTCATCCCTGCCCAGCTGCTGGGAGAGCTTCTTGACGGTGGCTTCGCGCTTCGATAGGGCCTGGAGGATCCCGATCTTCTCCAGCGTCTCCCCCCTCTGCTCCAACGCGTACCTTGTGTCGGGGGGCGGCAACTGGTGGAAGCATGGAGGCAGCTTCATTTCGTGAAGCGCGAGCCTGCCGGCAGCATGAGAGGGTCAGAGTTGAATGCCTTCAACTTCACGCTGTTAAGCTCGAACCTTAGGATTGTAGCGACTGAAAGGACGGCAGCCATTTTTGCGCAACGCTGTTTGCGGTCAGCGGGTGCCCGGGCTGCGATCGAGTATGGCTTTAACGCTTCCCGCGGAGGAGCGGAAGAACCCGAGAGACGGAGGGACTACCTCCTAGAGGTAACGGGGACCTGTGATCCGCGTTCCAACGTAGCTCGAGCCGGGCGGCTTCCCATTGAAGATGGAAGAAGCTGTTGAAGGGTTGATGAGCTGGAAGAGGGGAAAATAACCGGCTTCGGGGTGGGTTGCGGGGGTCCTACTGCATGGTTAGGGGTATGGGGATTGCCGTCCCGTATCCTAGCTGGCCGCCAGCCTCGCTCAGCGAGCTCCAGTAGAGCTGTTCCAGTGGGCGGGGGTCGGGGAGGTCGACGAAGATTATCGAGCCTGGCTCGAGGGCTAGGTACACCGGCTTCCTCCTGCCCTTGGACAGGCTGAAGCCCGCCCCGAGCAGGGCTGTTGAGCCGACAATTCCTAATACTCTTGCGCTGTAGGTGCTAAGCTTTTCCGCGATTACTTCGAGCAGCTTCTCCCTTGTTAGCCCGCACTTGAACAGTGCTGGCGAGGCGAGGTAGAGGGCTATGGATCCCTCAGCCTTCTCTCTACCCCTCCAAATCACGCTCTTGATCGTGGTGAGGACGGCGGACCCCTTCCTGAGGGCAGTGACCCTGCCCTCGCCCCCCAGCTTGACTGCGTAGAAGCTGTCTTCGAGCTGAAGGTTTCTCGCGTCTACGCAGATCTCGACCCCTTCGGTGTCCGCCGCGGAGAGGACGTAGTCGACGTAGCTGGCGGCGTACAGCAGCCCCCGCTTCTCGTCCGCGACTTTCACGCCCTCAGTTCTCTTCAGCAGTCCGACGCCTACCCTCTCCTGCAGCTTCCCTAATGCCTGAGCCTTTCTCTCAAGCTCCTTGATCAACTCTCTGTGCAACAGCACCCACTCCTTCGCTTCGCTGTAGGTCTTCGCCCCCGTCTGGGCTAGCCTCCAGTAGCCCACCGCTAGGCCCGGTAGCTCCCCTAGCCTGAGCCCCCGCTCGCCGTAAGCCACTTGGAAGTCCCCGCTCTTTAACAGGTAGGGGCCTCTCAACTCCGCGTTGCCCAGCACCGACTTGATCTCCTCCTCCCAGCTCTCCCCACCAGGCATGAGCCCGGGGTTCTGCTCGAGGATGAGGGTGGCGACAGCGCCCGCGATTGTCGAGGGTGTCGGCAGGCTGAAGCTTCTAGCGCTAGAGTAGATGCCTCTAGAGCTCGGGTCGAACTCGCCCGCCCTCCTAAACATCATGGGCTCCAGGATTCTGAACCTCAAGCTGAAAGTCTCCCCGCTCACACGAACCCCCTCACCCCGCTCCTAGCGAGCCTAACGAGCTTGATGATCTCCAGGACTAGAGGCCTGGCTCTACCCGCTCCCTCTCCAGCCTCGAGCAGGAACGCGTTGTAGGAGGCGAGGCTCGCGGCTAGCCTATCCGCTAAGTCCTCTCCAGCTTTCCTGGCGGCCTTCAGGTTCCTCCTGAGGAGTGTGCGGAAGTAGGGTGCCAACAGCTGCTGGTACCCGAGCAGGCGCTCCAGCAGAGCGGCGCTGGCAGGGTCAAGCGCGTCGTAGACTAGCGACTCTGAGAACACGCCGCTATCTAGGGCTTTGAGGACGCTTTCAGCGAGCTCGAGTGCTCCGCAAACGTCGCCGGCCTTGCTGATGCTTTTGCTCTCTCTGAGCAGGACGCAAGCTGTCCTCTCTCCCCCTCCTGGCGCGTAAACCGCTACTAGCGTGTCTTTCTCGATCGTGCCTTTCGGCGTGCTCCACTTCGCCTCCTTAGCCTGCTGCTCCAACACTTCGTGGGACCTACGCAGCACAGCCGACATCGGGTACCTGTAGTGCGCCTCGTAGACAGCGTAGCTTCTGCCCGCTGGAATCAGAGAGGGCACATGATAGCTTCCCAGTTTCTCGAAGCCCAAATGCTTCGTTCCTTTACTCTTGCTCCCGACCCCGAACGAGAGCCTCGTCTCAGAGGCGATAGCGAGGGCTCTGGAAACTGGGGCCAGTGCGAGCAAGTCGTCCCCACCGGAGTAGACGGCAAAGCCGTCCAGCTCTTCCACGATCTCAATGTCTCTTACCGCAGTTCTCATCAAGGCTCCGCTCAGGGACGCGTGGTAGAGCGGGCTCACAAGCAGGCCCCCCTCCCTTTTCATCTCATCGACCAGCTCTTTAATCTCGGCGCTCGCTCCGAGCCTGGGCTCCTCCCCGCAGAGCGCGCTCTCCACCTTGCTCCTCGCCTCGCCCTCGAGTGCCGAGAGGATGTGCTCCTCCAGCTTCACCCCGAGCGCCTCCTCCAGCTTCCCGGATATGAGCTTGCCAACGTTGTCGCAGTCCGCCCTTACCAGCGCGTAGTAGACGGTAGTGCCCCCGAGCCTGAGATCCCTGGCGAGGCTGAGCCACTTCTTCCTGTTCTCCTCGCTGAACCAGAGTAGCTCCGCGCACATCGTCACAAGTAGCTCTAGCAACGCTAAGGACTGTTCCAGCTCCTTGCCCTTCCCGGCCCTCTCGCGGAGCTTGCCGAGCAACACCTGCTGCTTCCTCCAGAATGCCGTGCCCTGCGGAGCGACTGGCCTTCCGAGCTGGAAGAGACTGTCCATCAAGGTTTTCACCACCTTCTCCCGTGCCTCCCCGCTCTCTAGCGCCTTCTCCAGGAGCGCCTGCCTAAACTCTACCGAGGCTACGTCGGAGGTGGATGGGAATGATACCTCGAAGCGCCTAGGTTGCGCGGGCGCCCCGAGGAGGCTTTTCAGCATAATCTCCGGCTCTAGGGCCATGATCCTCTTGGCTAGGCAGTATGGGCAGAGCTTCTCGCCGCCAGAGAAGTAGGGCTCAAGGCTGAGAGCTAGGCTCCTCGCTTCATCGCGCGTCACGCCGAGCTCCCTCTCGAGGACTCTCAGGAACTCCTCTCTACCCTGCTCTCTGGGAACGATCAGCACTGCTGGGAGCTCTCCGCAGGAGGTGCAGTAGTCGAAGCCCCTCCCAGACCTAAACTCCTTGGGCCAGCCGACATCCCCGCTCGTCCATGAGGTAAGGTCTAGCTCGCTCGCGTAGCTCACTCTGAAGAGTTTCTCCCTGCCCAGCTTGTACTGAAGCTTCGCGAATAGGCAGTGGTACAGCTTTTGCAAATGCTGTGGCCCCAGCTCCTCAAGGATTTCTGAGACCTCGACGGTTATCACCCTGATGGGCAACGGGGGAACCCGGTCGAACCCTACTTTCTCCACTCCCTCTAGCTGCTCAGCGAGCTTGCCTAAGAGCTTACCCATCGCGTCGCCGCCTCGCCCTTTCAACCCCAGGATTGAGCTCCAGATGGAACTCCACGCTTCCCTGTACCTCTCGACCGCGTATTTCTCCAGGCTCTCTCGGTCCTTTATCGTCGAGTCTACGTACTGCTGAAGAACCTCGTAGTCGGGGAGCACCAGCAGGAGCGTGCCCGGCACCACGGCGTAGAGCGGGTACGTGTCCCTCTCGGGGTTGTAGCCGCTGACCTTCTCAATCACGTCCTCCACGCTCTCAGCCAGCTGCCTACTGCCGATCGATGAGAGGAGCGAATGGTAGTAGAATGGGTTGTACCTGCATGTCGGCATCACGAGCACGTCGGGGCCCAACTTCTCGATGAAAGTCCAAGCCGTCCTCCAGGCCAAGGCGGAGACGAGGTAGCTTGACACCCACAAGTCCCTGAGCTTCCTGGATCTGGAGATGAAGACCTGGATGCTGGGGATGTCGATCATTAGGAGCAGCCCGCTCGGCTCCTCGCCATGGAGGAGCCAGTTCAGCGTCGAAGCCGTTGCGTAAACTTCGTCGAAGACTGTGGCGGTTGGGGCTCTGAGGTCTACAGGGTTTGAGGGTCCTCCCAGCCCTACCCAGAGAGCCTCGTAGAAAGCGTAGAGAAGGTGGTAGGCATCCCTCTCGCTGCTAGCCTTGCGGAGCAGCTCGTTAAGGCTAGCTGCTAATTCGCTGGTCACTCTGCTGACGCTGTCCGGGCTAGCCTCCACCTTCACCTCGAAAGCTGGGTTGAACAGGTTCTTGAGCTTCAGGCTCTTAGCGGGCGCTCCTCCTGCGAGCTCGGCCAGAAGTCTCTCAGCGCTCAGCGACAAGAGTCTAGCCTTCCTGATCCTCGGGTCTGTAAGCATGCCAGCCGCCTCCGCTAGGACGGTGTCTTTGAGGATCTCGCCAGCTACCCTTAGCGCTTCCTCCTCGTGAGGCTTGATCCCCTGAGGAGAAAGCGGCGCGCTGAGCACGCCAGTCTCCACCCAGGGCTTGTCCACCGGCTCGTGCAGCAGAGCCGCAGCCTTGAGGAGGAACACCTGCTTCACCCTCTCAAACCCCGCGCCCAGTTGCCCCTTCCGACTCTCTCGTAGCTCTCGGCCCTGAGGGCTGAGTAGCCGGCAGACGTCTTAGCCCCCACGCCGAAGTACAGCGCGTAGAGTACTGCGAGGTCTACCAAGCCTAGCGCGCTCTTCTCCGGCTTAGGCTCTGCTGCTGCGTCGCTGCCCGCCTCCAGCTTGAGCTTCCTCTCGCCCCTCTCCGGCACGAAGTACACGTAGAACTGGAAGGAAGTACCGGGGGCGACGCACAGGTAGGTCACTGGCACTGGCTGGGCTTCTAGCTCAGTCCTAGCGCCTCGGTAGTGGGGCGTTAGCACGTCCGGGTAGAGGATGTACCCCTTTTCGCCCGCCTCCACGGGGTAAGCGTCCGTGAACCCGACGAGCCCAGCCCCGACCTCCGGGCTCCCGAAGAGGCGCTTTGCATCCTCCTCTCTCCCGCCGAGCGAGATGTAAGCGCTCCTGACAGCTCCCTTGATCGTGGAGGCCGGTATGAAGGGTGCGTTTAGGATAGGGTCGAAGGAGAGGCCGATGTCGAAGGCTACTCTCCCGAAAGACGTGCTAACCCCGAAAAGCCCTCTTGAAACCAGTTTCGCCCTAACCCTCCTAACCTCATAGCCCAGGCTTATGAGGGCCCCCTCCAACTCCTCGAGAAGCTTCTCGATCTTCATCCTGTTCACGGTGAAAGTCCGTGCTGAGGCTTTCACAAGTTTCTCGAGAGTCTCTCTCTCCAGCTTCTCCACACCTTTCTGTTCACTCTTCTCGAGGGAGAGGTGTACGCTACTCAGCGCGATGTACGACCAGAAGCTCGTGCCCTCCGTAACGGCTTGATCTAGGATCTGCCTGAGGGAGCCGAGGTCAATCCTCTCCTCCTGCACGCGCCTCACCTCTGCAAAATCTCCACTACGAAGTTCCATGCTGTCTCGAAGACCTCTACTAATTGCTGTTCCAGGCTCAGCCCCTCCAGGCTCCTGAGCTTCCCCGAACTCGGATCCCGTATTTCCCTTAGCAGTGAGCACACCGACTGCTCCCCTCCCCCACCTATGTGTACGAAGCTCTCTCTCTTTAAGAGGTCGAGCCAATCGAAAGTCAGGAACCCGCACACCGCTACGTAGTAGCTCCTGCGACTGCCCTTCTCGGAGGGGATCACGGAGAACAGTATGGCCGATTGCCTCCTCAGGTTCTGGTATCCTGAGGCTGTCTGCTCAACGTAACCTGTCTTCTGACCCTCATATTCAGAGGATCTAGGCAGCCCTAGAATCCACGTGTGGTACTTCTCGCTCGATTCCTTCCTAGGGTCTAACTTTAAAGCCTGTTTCCACGACGCTTTAAGCGTAGCACTCCCTATCCGGCTCAACGCGGAAGTCGGGTCGGGGAAAGGCTTATTGATAACCTGTATTCTAAAGAGGGGGGCACGGGTCTTGCCGACGGTAATCTCTTTCCTGCTCAACACTGGATAACGCGGTAGCTGTGTTCCCTGCGCCGGCTTGAGCTTCTCAGGTATCCGCGATAGGTACTGCTTAGCTACGCTCATAGCGTTATCGATTAAGCTGTTGAGGCACTCCTGCACATCCTGGGGGTTTCCAGCTGCGTACATTCTGCTTAACGTGTCCTGCAGGATCCTACACCCCTTATCCGCGCACGACACGCTCAACTGCGTTGAGCCGAAACCCCTGTTCGTGATCGAGCCGACACCGCCGAGAGCCAGGCTCAGCACAAGCGAGTAAAGGGAGAACAGCTTCTCCTCGCTGGAGAGGCTAGCGTGAGGCCTCCTAAAAAGCTCTATGGTGAAGCGAAGCTTACCGGGACTAAAGTAGCGCCTGGGATTCTCCTCACTCAGGTAGCGCCTCTTATCCTCACTGCGCGGCGGCCTAAACAGCTTTAGTCTCGCTATCCTTTTAATTCTCTCCGCCTCCTCAACTCCCGCTTGCACGGTTCCAGCCGAGACTCTCAGCGAGAGCTTTGACGCTGAATTCGTGCTGCCCAAGACTGGCGCCACCAGCTCGTCGAGGTCCTCAAGGCTGGAGGGAAAGTCACTGTACTCCTCGTACCATGCGCCTGCTACGAGTGCTCTCGCCCACCATCTCCAAACTCCTCTGATCGCCTGAGACCTCGGCCTTTCCTGCAAGTCTAGCTCCGAGCTGTACGGCCGGGCGTTGTAGCCCCCTATTCTCGTTATCGTAACATTCCTCACGTGGATCCTCGCGACTAGACCCCCCCTAGATAGTTCCTCCGCGATCTCCTCAAAAGTAGGGCTCATCACTCTCCACCCGGCTTCTCCCTAGTGTAGACAGCCTCGGCCAGCTTCTTCAACTGGATACAGTAGGGCGTGAGGAGCTTAGCAGCTAGAACCTGCACGTCGACCAGCTCTCCCAACGCCTCCACTGGCTGCGCCGGGTCCTTCTTCAGAACCCCTAGCTCGCGGAGGTAGGAGAGCACCAGGAAAAGGTAAAACGCGTAGCCACCCTCTTCCTTCCCAATCACTTTCTTTCCCCTCTCTCGCTGAGCTTCCGCCCCCCACCCTTTTTGCCAGGCGCTTACCACTCTGTTGTATGTGCTCTTGGTAGCCCTCGCAAAGCAGAAGCTGAGCGCGGGAACCAGGCCCACGTCCTCAATCATGCTGAGTACCGATCTTGCCCTCGCCCTGAAGCTCTGGCCCATATCTTCGTCGAGGATGCCTGACTCGATGCCCTGTGCGATGAGGTTTTGTAGCTTGCTGAAATCCTCCACCGCCCTCCGAACCGGGTCCATGACCACCCCCCTACAGGAGCTCAAGCTTGACTATCCCGCGCCCTATGGTCTCGTGCCCGCCTATCACCAAGTAGTTCTCCCTCTCCCTCAGCTTCTTGAGGAGCTTCTCCCTAACTTCCCCGGCGCACAGCTCCTCTTTTCCAAAGACCTGCTTCATCCCATTCATCAGTTCCTTCGAGCTCCTAGGCACCCGAGGCTTCGAGTAGAGCAGTACTGTGTAAAGTAAAGTCTCCCTCGGTATGTACTCCTCAGTCCATAACCCCCCCTCCTCAACAGTCTTTGTCTCACGGCTCAGCCTCACGCGGGTCACCCTCATAAGGCTCTTCTCCACAGCCCTCCCCACCTCCTCGTCACTGAGCAGCATCAGCCTCTCCTCCTCAAGCCCGAGCACTCTGGCAAGCTCAGTGAGGCTCGAGCCCACACCGCTGTCGGACTTCGGGTTCAGCCAGAGTTCCTCGTTCACCACCACCTTGCTTAGCTGTGGAACCAGGAAGAGGTCGCTGCGAACCACATAGACCTCTCCCCTTCTCACACTTACTCCGGATAGTGCCTCCACCGCCCTCTTAAGACTCTGGAATTTGCTGCCTGCGGGGCCTGCCTTGCTGAGAGACCCTACCAGCTCGGCGTAACCTCTACACCTCTTCAGGAGCAAGGGAGCCGTCGCGTAGCCGTAAACCCCGATCAGGCTTCTAACCGGAAACGCCAGGAGGTAAGCGTCCAGCACCGCCACCGGCGAGGAGAACTTCTCCACCTCCTCTACCTCCGGCCCGAAGAGGAAGCTAGCGAGGGCTCCACCGATAGTGCTCTTCATCGCGCCCTTGAGACTCGAGCCGTAGATCATGGGGAAGCCCAGCCCGTCCCTCTGCACAGGGAGATCGACAACCTCACCGCCCCTCCCAACCCCGGGGTGGAGCGCAGTAACCGTCTTTATGAGAGCAAAATCGGCTAGCTCATAGCTCATCACTACTAAAAGAAGCCTCAGGTAATTAAGCCTTATTACGACTCCGTCGCCAACCTCAAACCATGATTCAGGCTAAGCTGAAGAAGTTGGAAGTTTTCAGCCCAAGAAACGAAAGAACTCAGAGACCCAAACCTAGTGATTGGAGACAATGTACACCATGACTCAATTCAAGAGATAGAGTCTGTTGGAGAACCTTCACACAGTGTTCACAATTTATGATACAATCAAGAAATAATAGAAATTTCGAACCAATTAAAGAGCTTTTCATAGTCTGTTCGCTCGATGCAATCAAGAGATAATAGAAAGAAGCAATACGATGTATTTAGCCAGGGCTATGACTAGAATCAATTAAGAGATAATAGAAAGTAACGCCTTCGGCCCGGCCAGGGGCTCCTCCGCAGCCATCGCCCCTTTCAATTCATTCCTTGTTGATACGTGAGCGTTTGGCCTGGGAAATACCTGTCGAAGCGCGGCATCTTTCAATTCATTCCTTGTTGATACTGGGACACCGGGTGGAGCGGAGGGAGCAGCGGCAGAAGGCTTTCAATTCATTCCTTGTTGATACCGTGATCGACCTGGCGAGGCGGCTGGGGGCGAAGGTCATTGTGCCCTTTCAATTCATTCCTTGTTGATACTCGAAAAGAAGAAAGGGGTTTCCCACTCGGTGGTCGACTTTCAATTCATTCCTTGTTGATACGTGGGTGTTGACGCGAAGCTTCTTCTCCGCGTACTTCTCTTTCAATTCATTCCTTGTTGATACGCGAAAGTATGAGATTCTGAGGAGGAGGGGTTTTACTGACTTTCAATTCATTCCTTGTTGATACGAGTTATACGTGGCGAAGCAATACGCAGCAGTGATTCACCTTTCAATTCATTCCTTGTTGATACACTTAAAATTCCCCAAAAAATGGTAGAAAAAACTTTAGACTTTCAATTCATTCCTTGTTGATACACGTGTGCCGACAATGTGACGCCTATTTCGTTCAACTTACTTTCAATTCATTCCTTGTTGATACAGAGGTGGCAGATCATCAGCCTCCTCCGAGACATAGCAGCCTTTCAATTCATTCCTTGTTGATACAACAACACCTTTGCCGGGACAGTGGATGTGAGGATTGCTTTCAATTCATTCCTTGTTGATACAGTGCTACGCCAGTGTTAGTAATACAATCACCCCGATTTACTTTCAATTCATTCCTTGTTGATACCAAAGTTTATAAAGGCGCGTACGGTGTTAAGCAATGACTTTCAATTCATTCCTTGTTGATACCTGGCAGAGCTTGATACTAAAGTGGGAGCAATTTTGGACTTTCAATTCATTCCTTGTTGATACATTATTTTCAAAAACGTCTTTCCACGACAAGTTTCAATCTTTCAATTCATTCCTTGTTGATACTGATGGAGAGTGCTCGTGCTGCTGCTAGGGGTGTTTAACGTCTTTCAATTCATTCCTTGTTGATACTGATCCAGGTTTCAGCCGTAGCCGTGTGGCAGCGGAAGACTTTCAATTCATTCCTTGTTGATACCGCTCTCTACAATGTAGCTCCGGAGTGCAACGTAATCGTCTTTCAATTCATTCCTTGTTGATACGTGTAGAGGATTACTGGTACACTAGACCGAACCTGTCTTTCAATTCATTCCTTGTTGATACGTAACGTTACACATTAGTGGAAAATGTCAGCGCTGCGGCTTTCAATTCATTCCTTGTTGATACGGAGGAAGACGGTTTAGGCTAGCCGTGATGGATTATCTTTCAATTCATTCCTTGTTGATACTTGATACAGCAGAAGCAGGACTACTGGGTTAAAACGCTCAGCTTTCAATTCATTCCTTGTTGATACGCGCCGGTGAAGTGCCCATTATTTTCTCTGTCTTAGACTTTCAATTCATTCCTTGTTGATACCTGTAACCCTGCTTGATCAACCGCTCTAGCGCAACCATCAGCTTTCAATTCATTCCTTGTTGATACCAAAGGGTTTTATGCGAAATTATCTGAGAAAGAGCTCTTTCAATTCATTCCTTGTTGATACTCGCAGCGATCTTCGGTTAACAATTCATATAGAGGTGACCTTTCAATTCATTCCTTGTTGATACACGTTATAATTGTTTCGGAAACTGATGAAATTGTTGACTTTCAATTCATTCCTTGTTGATACATGTTCAAGCTATCGTAGGGTCACAGCCCGTTTCGCCGTCTTTCAATTCATTCCTTGTTGATACGCGAGCATATATCGATAAGAAACGTAAAGAATTAATGAAATCTTTCAATTCATTCCTTGTTGATACGATAGCGCCGGTCACGGCAATGGCTGCAGGCATTGCGTTAACTTTCAATTCATTCCTTGTTGATACTTGACAGTGAAAATCGATAATGCGTTGCAAACATTGAACTTTCAATTCATTCCTTGTTGATACCAGAAGGGTGAACGCCTTGAATATCCGAGCCCTACAGATCTTTCAATTCATTCCTTGTTGATACTTACTAATTTTGATATGTATACTTCAGTGGCAGGTTTCTTTCAATTCATTCCTTGTTGATACCCGAAAGTTGCACCTGCTGTCACAACTGCCGTTACGACCTTTCAATTCATTCCTTGTTGATACAGAGCGTGGTCGTTCAGCGGCTCATGGATATGGGGTTCAGCTTTCAATTCATTCCTTGTTGATACTTACGGTAAACTCTACTGGCGATTCAACCGCTTTTATTTCTTTCAATTCATTCCTTGTTGATACTGGGTGCGAAGACCTATTTCTACTATCGATTGTATCCACTTTCAATTCATTCCTTGTTGATACGTTGCTGACGACGGCAACTGACGCGCCGAATGCAATTATCTTTCAATTCATTCCTTGTTGATACGTCATTGGTATCACCATACGATACGGCCGGCGATTAAATCTTTCAATTCATTCCTTGTTGATACCAGTGTTACCGATGTGGTTGCTTTTACTTTGAAATTCTTTCAATTCATTCCTTGTTGATACCCCTATCACTGTCTACTGGGGCTAGACCCACGAAAGTGCTTTCAATTCATTCCTTGTTGATACACAATTTTGTGCGCTAGACAGTAACCCCACTCCCCCCATGCTTTCAATTCATTCCTTGTTGATACCAGCCTGAACGGGTCACCTGCATAGTGGCGACCCAACCTTTCAATTCATTCCTTGTTGATACAATTATGTTGTTTTTCGTAGCGTCGTTACGTTAGTATTTCTTTCAATTCATTCCTTGTTGATACGTGTACCAATTCCACTAGCATCTTGAACGCCGTTGTAAACTTTCAATTCATTCCTTGTTGATACAAAAGGAATGATGAAATCGAAAAAGCCGCGAAGAAGGCTTTCAATTCATTCCTTGTTGATACCGTTATTGGCACCGATGCTGTAGCGCTGGTAGTAGACCTTTCAATTCATTCCTTGTTGATACTGTACGATCGCAGCAGGATCGTTGCGATCAAGAAGACTTTCAATTCATTCCTTGTTGATACCATATTCCTTCACCATACAATTCTTCCTGCGATTAAATCTTTCAATTCATTCCTTGTTGATACGATACCGTACGATTTGGCGACAGTCGAAGCCTACCGGCCTTTCAATTCATTCCTTGTTGATACGTTTACGCAGCTGCGGTGAACGTAATGCTTATTGCCCTTTCAATTCATTCCTTGTTGATACGGACATTTCGTCCCCGCTAGAATAGGTTCTAATATAGCTAATCTTTCAATTCATTCCTTGTTGATACACAATACAACTCCCGACTGCGACATTATAACAAACATCTTTCAATTCATTCCTTGTTGATACATGGAGGCGAAGAGCTGATATGAGCGCCAGGAGAGTCCCTTTCAATTCATTCCTTGTTGATACCTAAGAGCGGGGAGACGGGGAGGGTCGAGTTCGAGGACACCTTTCAATTCATTCCTTGTTGATACCGACGTACAGCGACGTCGAGCAACGGCTGCAGGACAACTTTCAATTCATTCCTTGTTGATACGTTTAACCGATTATACGTTTTATAGTGCGATACTCAGCTTTCAATTCATTCCTTGTTGATACACAAGCTTCTAAGGCCCATGAGATGCTGAAAAAACTCTTTCAATTCATTCCTTGTTGATACTAAATAATTTCCATCTTTGAGACTGGCAGTCTTTAACTCTTTCAATTCATTCCTTGTTGATACGGCAATCGGTGAGCCGCGGTACCTGGTTGTGAGGGGGGTCTTTCAATTCATTCCTTGTTGATACGCCCTACGGCTCGCCCTGGAGAGCCACGACGGCTTCCACTTTCAATTCATTCCTTGTTGATACCTTAATCACTCCCTCTTTTATTTCTACTTTTTCTTTCACCTTTCAATTCATTCCTTGTTGATACCCTCTATGAATAATAGGAAAGTGCCGAAAACTATCACTTTCAATTCATTCCTTGTTGATACACCTGCCCGGCGGCACATCCACCACCACGTCATCCCGATCAACTTTCAATTCATTCCTTGTTGATACCTGGCCCGGGAGATCCAGACACCGCAGTTTGTGCACTCTTTCAATTCATTCCTTGTTGATACGCGGGGAGGAGCGGGGGTGCCGGCTGGTGGGCCCCAGACCTCTTTCAATTCATTCCTTGTTGATACTAAAGCGGTACAATTTGCTATTCTTTCGGATAACTTTATCTTTCAATTCATTCCTTGTTGATACTGATCGGCAAGCGCGTCAACATCATTCTGCGCAACTACTTTCAATTCATTCCTTGTTGATACTTGACACAGTCGTAGACGCGATTGATTCCACATTAAGTGTTAACTTTCAATTCATTCCTTGTTGATACGCATAGTGTCAAAGATTGATGCTGTGTTGCAAACATCTTTCAATTCATTCCTTGTTGATACAAAAGAAAAATTTCAAAAGGAGTTAGAGAAATACGAAAAGCCTTTCAATTCATTCCTTGTTGATACCGTTGTCCCGCGTGTTTTCCTCGGGTGCTTTCTCCCTCAGGTTTGGCTCCTCGGGCTGGGTGTTAAGTTTTTCCTTGGGGAGTTGGGTTGCTCAACTCCCTCCACTCGGGGCTGCTCCACGCGCTGGTGGTGGCTGCTTGAGTATTTTAGCGGTTAGTGTTTATTACCGCGCGCTTTTCTTCTCTTGATGGGTGCCTCGGTCACGGTGGTTCGGCTGCTGCTCAAGGCTGTGTCCGGTGGTGGGTTGCCCTGGTTTGTGGGTCACGAGTGCAGGGCTGGCTTCCTCAGGATGGTTTCGGAGCTGGACTCGGAGTTGGCGGCGCAGCTTCACGAGGGGGGTGGTGGGGCTGGGGGGAGGAGGAGGGCTGTCTTCTCGCTGAGGCCGCTCTCCTTCCTTTCGGGCTTCGAGCTGGTCTACCCGGATAGGGCTTTCTCGAGGTTCCCAGTTGATGGGAACGTGGTGTTCGGGCCGGGCGCGAGGGCGGTGATGAGCGTGTCGATCCTGAGGGAGGACTTGGCGGGTAGGTTCGTCGTACTGCTGCTGCCGAGGGTTCACGAGCTGAAGTTGGAGGTGAAGGGGTGCTTGTTCGAGGTGGAGCGGTTCGAGATCGAGGTTCTGGACGCGCGCAGCCTGGTCGAGAGGGGGGAGCCGTTCGAGGAGCTTGACGTCAGGTTCGAGACTCCGACTTACTTCAACCCGCTGCGCGGCAGTGCCAGGTACAAGGTGCTCTACCCTGACCCCGCGCACCTAATGGCCTCGCTCGTCGCGACGGCGCACCAGTTGACGGGTGCCAGCTACCCGAAGCCCGAGGAGCTGGCGGAGCAGGTCTACGTCAGCGGGCTGGACATCAAGACGCCCTACGTCAGGGAGGTGCGGCACCAGGCGCCCACTGGCTTTGTCGGCTGGGTCAAGCTGAAGGCGAGAGAGGAGGCCTGCGGGGACGCGAGGAGGGGCATCGCGGGCCTGCTGAGGCTCGGGGAGGTCACCAACGTGGGCGGGAACAGGAGCGGCGGCTACGGAGTGGTGAAGGTGGAAGCATCCCGCGCGGGCGACCAGCGGAAGCGTAAGGCAGCGCGGAGAACAGGGGTTGCAGCCCAGCCGGCCGAGCAGCGCGCGGAGAACAGCCAATCCGAGCAGAGCTAGGGCCCCCCTGTGCGAGTCCCAGGACCGGGGCTGCTTCCGGCCCGGATTGTGTGGAGCCGCTTGAGGATGGCGCCGGTTAGGGTGGGCTCGAAGACTCTATCGGGCCTCCTGCGCGCCAAGCCCTTGGACACCAGGGATCTTAGGATCCTGGAGACCGTGGGCTTGCTTAGTTTGAGCTCGCGCGCCAGCTCGGAAACTCTAGCTGGGAGGAGGGCTAAGACCTCCGCCTGTCTACTGCTCAGCGCGCGTCTGGGTATCACCGGTACGGGGATTTCTATCCTCTCGCCGGTGGTCTCGGTGGTCATGTAGACGACTGTGACGCCGGAGAAGCAGGCGGCCAGGAAGAGGGAGAGGGCAATTATCCTGGGACCTCCGCTCGCGTCGACGATCGGGTTCTCGGACTCCTCGATGAGCCGGGCCAGCGCGGCGACGTTTTCGATGAGGTTCTTCTCATCGAGCCTCAAGACCTCCACCTTGACCTTAGGGTTGATCTTGCTCACGAACTCCCGGATGCTCTGCAGCGCGCTCTCCGCCCTCGGGTGGGGGGTGGAGGACGTGATGATCCAAAGGCTGTCGCCGTCGGATAAACCCCTTTCGCCGATCAGCCTGACGATCGTCGACTGGTCAAAGCCGAGGCTGGCTATGAACGTCCTCCCCATGGGACTCCTCGAGTACCCGGGGTCGGAAAGTTATAAGGTTGGCGTGGTAGGTTAGAATGAGTTATGCAACTCTAACACCATCGATCAGGAGTCCCATCCTGGGGCAACCTCGCAGTTGAGCTGTACGGTGCAACTTAAACTTAAAACTCGAGAGTAAAAGTATAAATACCTAAAGAATTTGTATTCTAGCGAAGAATTATGAGTGAAGGTAGAGGTGTTTACGAACTGGCTAAAGTTTTGGCGGTGCTGCTAGTCGAGCAGGGCAGCTACTCATACGTTGATAAGCTCTCCCAAGTCTCCTCTAAGGATCTAGCCCTCTACCACTTGAGGGAAGCCCTCAGGGACTACCACTCCTTGGCTAGTAGGGGCTTCGAAAAAGAGGAGGTCGGCGAGCTGGCCAAAACCATAAATTTCGAGAAGTTGGAGGGCGAGATCGCTAGGCTCAAGGAGATTGCGGGCATTACGCAGCTGAGGGAGGAGATCTCCTTCGTTACGGCACAGGCGCTCGCTGAAGCTGGCAGGCTTATCAGCAGAGGAGAGTACTTACTCGCAAGGAGGGTGCTAGAGTACCTTAAGGCGCAGGACCTACTCAGGGGTGACGAGAAAGAGGTCTCTAAGATCATACGCGGGATGGCCAAGGCGATAAGCGGGGCGTTAGGGATACCCGAGGAGGATTTGAATAGAATAGCCAGCAACGAGCGGTTGATCAAGTCTCTGATCGAGAGGCTGAGGGGTGAGAAGTGATGGTCTACCTGTCGGTTAGAGGTAGGATCTGGCTCCAGGCAGAAGCGATGAACATGGTTGAGAGCGTCGGTAACTACATCAAGCACCGTAGGGTTCCGGTCATGGTGAGGACCGGCAACAGCTACGTCACGTTCTTCGTCCCAGCGGTGTCGGGAGAAAGCGTGGCACACACCTACCAGGTGCTGCTGGCGGAGGAGCTCAAGAAGCTCGGTGTGAGGGTGTGCAAGTACTGCGAGAGGGGCATATTTCTGAAGAGCACGAGCGGTGATGTCTACAAGGAGGTGACGGGCAGTGATCCCCCTAAACTTGGCTCTTCTGCGAAGGGGGAGGAGATCATGAAAGCCGCGAAGGGTATTGAAGAGATCATCGTTAGGAGCTGCGGAGTGGAGGACATCGGAGGGTTCCTGTACGCGGAGAACCCAAACGTGAAGAGGACTTCCCACTTCTCGACCGGCTACGTTATCCCAGTCAAGGAGGTGCTGGAGGTGGTGAGCATGGAGCCGCAGCTGCACAGCCGATACGCGCTGGGGACCAGGTTCGTGAGAACCGGTGAGGGTGCAGCAGGCCAAATGATCTACTACGTCGAGGTTTCGTCGGCAGTCTTCAGCTTCGCGTTCGACCTTGACACTAAGTATATCGGGAGGTACACGTTCCACATAGATAACTACGGTAGGCCCATAGTCGATATCCAGGAGATAGACCGTAGGGTGCGCGCCTCGCTGGAGGCCTTGAAGAGGCTGCTCATCGAGTTCCCTGTGGGTGCTAAGAGGACGCGGTTCAACCCGGCGGACTTGAGGTGGGAGTCTATCGCCATAGCGGTTTCGGACGACGTCTGGACAATGCCGTCGAGCTTCGTCGGAGACTACATCCAGAGGGCCGTCGCGAAGAAGAGCAAGTTCAGCTGCAATACTACAGTGCACGCCTATGCTGAGGGCGGATGCTCAGGCGTCGATAAGTGCTACAGCACTCTCGAAGAGGCCGTGGTCGGCTCCCTGGAAGACGCGCTCAACAGGTGGGCCAGGGAGGTTCAATCGTCCTAATGAAGCGCTCCACCCAGCATATAGGGTGTTTGAATGAAGGGCTTTCTCGCTGACGTTGAGTTCATCTGGGGCTTCCAGTCGCGTGTGGTAGGAATGTCTAAGAGCTCCCCCTCGTTCCTGCTGCCCCCTCCGACGACCGTATTGGGAGCAATCGCTGAGGCTTACGCGCGCAGGAAGGGGTTGAGCGAGGGTAGGGCATCCGCTACGATGACTGAGCTGGCCAAGGATCTCCTACTCCTCACGTACAAGCCTCTCAACGCTGTACCGCTCTCCTACCAGGACCTGAACAGGATTCTGGCTGTTAGAACCTCCGCCGGCGTTAGTTACCCGTCGACCAAGGACCCTTACGGCTCCTACGATGCGCCAGCGAGAGGGAAGACCATCCTCTCCACGGTGGACGAGAGGCCTCCCACTCTTAGGATCTTCGCAGTGTTTAAGGATTCGGCGGACGTAGAGGCAAGCGACCTGTGGAGGGTGAGGAGGATAGGCAGCAAGGAAAGCATGGTCTCCGTCGTAGAGGTTGTC
Organism: Thermofilaceae archaeon; assembly: GCA_038727095.1. Taxonomy (GTDB): domain Archaea; phylum Thermoproteota; class Thermoprotei; order Thermofilales; family Thermofilaceae; genus JANXEW01. Next base: position 24,371 of record JAVYWK010000009.1, read on the forward strand.
GAAGGGGAACCTGAAGTGATAAGGGGGGGTGGGGTGGAGACTGACTACCTTCTACCCTTGACGCCCGAGTTAGAGAGGGCGCTGAGCGGGAGAACCGGACTCCTCGAGCTAGAGTTCGTCCCAGTCTATAGCCTGAGGCAGGGCGAGCCGCCGGCTAAGCTGTACCTGGAGGGCAGGACGGTCAAGCACGTCGTGAGCGTGCCGCCGTTTAGGCGGGGGGTGAGAGTAAGGCTGCCGCCCGGCTACGTAGGATACAAGATGGGAGAGGAGGTGGCTGTGGGCCATGAGGGTTAAGGTCCTTACGCCACCTGACGAGACCCTGCTCTCCTCGATGCTCTACGAGGGTTACCTCAGGATAGTGAGCGAGTGCGGGGAAGAGGCCACTGAGGAGTGTGTGAGTAAAGCTGTCCAGCAGCTCCTCGAGGAGAAGGAAGTGTACTTCGGTTTTGCTGGCAATGATCTCAAGTACACCTTGAATAAAATTTCAAAGGAGTTCAACGTTGACCAAAGCGAGTTTAGTGGGCTGAAGTTTCTATTGAAGCTCAAGGTTCAAGATCTGGCAGTTGCGGTAAGGCTAGTAAAGCTGTCCAGTGGGAAGGATGCTGTTCTCGTAGGGACTTCAGGCTTTGACGGTACGGCTGGCTACACGTTCCAGATAATGAAAGTGGATAGGTACAAGGGGATTTCGAGCCCCGAGAGCAAGGTTTTCTGGAAGGATGTGACCACCTACGCTGACTTGAGCGGAGTCTTCCTGTTCTTCACAGGGCTCGCCTCCTCGTACGTCACGAGGGTTAGAGAAGTCGAGGAGGGGGAGAGCTACTACTTCCTCTTTTTCGACACAGAGACCTTGCTGAACCGCGTGATCGGGGGCAACCTGAGAAACTGGATTGCCGTTAAAGACGAGCTGCTGAAAAGGATAAAGGAGAGAATAGAAAGGTATGGCGGCATAAACGACGAGGCTATAACCCTCACGGTTCTATTCAACACCTACCTCCTGGAAGAGCTTGAGCGCAGCCAGGTAAGGTACGTCGGGTTCAGACTGGTGAGGGTGAACAGGGAGGGGCAAACCTACAAGGTGTACGTGGATATGCCTCTGCGCGTATACCATGGAAGGAGGATTTACGAGAGCATCGGAGAGGATAGAGAGGCTGTCGAGAGGATAAACAGGATAGTTGACACGCTGGTTGAGCCGGCCGCGAGGTTCGTCAGGGGGCGCGACGACGTGGGTGACGGGTACCACGCCTTCAAAGCGCTCCGGTACCTATTCATGTACATCACCACCGAGAACCCGCTTTACGTGGGAATGATGCATAGGGAGCTGCACGAGGCTTACCGGGCGAGGAAGAGTAGAGGGAAGCCAGGCGCGGAGAGGTACCTTGCATGCTTCTTGAAGCCTACGATAGGGTACTAGCGTACGTGAGAAGCAGTAAGGGCGCTGCTGCTAGAAGGCCCCTGCAAGTTAAAGCGTTAGAGAGAATCGAGGGGTCTGGGAGGGATAGCTTCCTGGTGTGCGCTCCCACCGGCTACGGGAAGAGCCTCATAACGATGAGCATCGCGCTGCATGAGTTCCTCCAGGACTCCAAGGTCATAGCGGCCTACCCGCTCAGAGCCCTCATAGAGGAGCAGGTCTCCGATATGAAGAAGCTGTTCAGCTTCCACGGTATCTGCAGTGAGTTCGTCGGGGCCAGGCATATGGGTTCACGCGAGTCCCCCTACCTCGTACACCCGGTTACTCTGACCACGATAGACACCCTCTCCCTCACGGCGTTGGGCTTGTCTCCAGAGGACATAGGCAGGGTGTTCAGGAAGGTGAGCGGTTCGTTGTTCGGCAGCCTGGGCCACTACCTCTTCTCCTGGTCATCGGTATTCTCGTCCTCCTTCATCATTATGGACGAGATCCACCTGATGTACGACAGCAGCAAGTCCCTCAGCTTCCTGAGGGCTTTGATGGACATGTGCGAGGATACCGGGGTCAGGACGGTCCTCATGACGGCTACCCTTCCGAGGAAGTTCGAGGGAGTACTGCCCCGCGGCAAGGTGGAGAGGTTGGGGTTCAGCAGGGACGACGACCCAGAGTTTTACGGGGAGCGCAGTTCCAAGAAGTACAGAGTAGAGCTACTATACCTCAAAAGCGGGGAGAAGCTCTCCAGGATAAGAGAAGTGCTCGCGAAGAGCGACTTCAGGAGGGCCCTCGTCGTCTTCAACACTGTCGAGGATGCCGTAAGCTTCTACAAGCTGCTCGAGGGGAGGAAGGTTCTCCTGCACTCCCGCTTCACCGAGGAGGATAAGAGAGACAAGCTGCGCAGGCTCAAGGAGCTTCAGGATCTCGGCGAGAAGCACGTGGTCGTCGGCACCCAAGCCATAGAGGCTGGCGTAAACATCTCCTCGGACTTGATAGTGACAGAGGTCGCTCCACCCATCTCACTGGTCCAGAGGTTCGGAAGGTTCCTGCGCTACGCTGAGAAGAGTGGGAGGGCTTTCGTGTGGGTTGAAGAGGACTCGCTGGACAGCGAGAGTGAGGTCTACAAGGTGTACAACAAGGAGCTGGTGAAGAGGACCCTGGACTACCTGAACAGCAACAGCGACGTAAACCTGCACATCTCCTACGACGACTTCATGGATAAGGTGTACCTCGAAGAGCCGCGTGTGGATTATGACATAATCAGAAAAATGAGGGTGATTCTCACGGATCTCACCCGGCCTTCAACGTCTGCGCTGAAGCTCTTCATAAGGCTTGAGGGGAGCTTCGTGAGGGAGGGCAGCCTCTTCACTGTAGTCAGCGAGAACGGGTACGAGGTAAACGTAAGCTTCGAGTACCTGTACAGGCAGAAAAGGATGGGACTCTGCGATGACTGCCCTGAGGACGTTTATGAGGCGCTCATTGACTCGCTGGCTGGCAGGAGGTTTCACGTCCACGTCGGCTACGATAGGGAGGTGGGCCTCACTTGACTGTCGTGTACAGCTTCTACAGGGTGGTCGACGGCTCGCTGATAGTTGAGAGGCTTAAAGATCACGTGGAGCGCGCGCTGGAGGTCTTCGACGAGGACAGTAGGCTGGTGCGCTACGGGCGCCGCTTCCACCAGTCGTTCCTCGAGCTCCTCAGGTACGCGATCGTCCTCCACGACTTCGGTAAAGTCCCCTTTAACCTGGCAGGTCGACCTACCACCTTCGATGGACACGAAGTACTGTCAGCGTGGTTCGCCAACGAGTACTTGAGGCAGGTGGAGTGGAGCGGCGCAATAGAGCCGATTGATAGGGAAATCGTGGTCCTTGCAGTCCTCCTGCATCACCACCCAATGGACTTACGGGAGCGGGCCAAGAAACTCGTGGAGAGGGGCCTTTGCATCGATAGGGAGGCCGTCAAGATCTTCTACGAGGAGCTCAGAGGAATGCTCGACCCCCACGAAATTCCTTTGGAGAAGCCGGTGTGCGCCAAAGAAGCGATCCAAGAAGTGCTCGGCTCCACCGTGCACATTGGGCTCTTCGGTGAAAGCTGGACAGATGTCTGGATGAACGGGGGACCAGCCGTCAGGAAGGCCTTCCTGCTTCTAGCTCAGGGGGTGGTAGCCGCCGATTACAGGTCAGCCAGTCTGGGCAGGCGTGGGGAGTCCACGAAGTTCTTGGAGGCGGTGCAGGTCTTCCTGAGGCACTACGGCTCCGCGTCTGTGCGCACACCTGAGCCGGGTGCCGGTGGGGTGCGCTCTTGATGGAGTACGTGGCCTTGGTCATCTACGACATCAGGGACGATAAGCTGAGGCTGGAGGTGGCGAGGTTTCTCAAGAGGACTGGGCTCACGAGGATTCAGAAGAGCGCCTTCGCAGGGCTCGTGAAGCCCTCCGACAGGGCTAACATAGAGGCTGGCATCAGGAGGGTGACCAGGGGTTGGAGCAACTACAACGTGCAGATCTACTTCATCACGCCCGCAGCCTATTCCCAGAGGATCGTGATGTCCGAGGGCTACTCGCTGGAGGAGGAGGAGGATGAGTTCCTCATTTAGCCGGCCTTTCCTCCTTCAAGCTGCTGTAGGGGCAAGCCCTCAGGAAGTTGCAGGAGGAGCACTTGCCCAGCGAGGGCTTCGGCTCCCTTCGCCCCTCAGCTATCTCCCTGATCCTTTCGAGGGCTTTGAGAACCTCGAGCTTGAGGCTGTAGTCGATATTTACCCTGACCAGCCTACCCTGGGGCCTCAGGTAGTAGATGTAACCCGTCTTGACCGAGTACCTCTCCCCCGGGTACGTCCTCTCGAGGAGCAGGGCGTAGGCGGCCATCTGGAGCGCGTGATCCCTCTTAGCCGCCCCGTGCCTGCCGGGCTCAGCCCATTTCACCTCAACCGGTATCAGCTCCCCGTGCTTGGAGATTATCACGTAGTCCGGGCTGCCGCAAAGCTTGAGCTCCCTAGAGCACAGGAGGGGCTTCTTGATGATGAAGCTCGCCTTAAGCTTGGCAGCTATGAAGCCAAGGTTCTTCTCCTTCTCTATCTCCCTGCCGTACTCCATGTACTCCGTCGCTTGCTCTCCGAGCCCGAGGAAGCGCTCTATGTACACGATCGCTTCGCAGTATGCGTAGTGCTTCACGTCCGTTACCGTTATGTAACCTTCCTCCGCCACGCACCTTCATATACATGTGGGCCTCCTGTTATTAGGGTATGTTCCTCACGTGGGATGACGTAACGAGGTTCTCTAGGGAGATCAGGAGGCTACCGCAGCCTGAAATAGACGAGGAGCTGCGGGGCTGGTCGTGGAGCGGTTCAGCGGTCGCGTCAACGACCTCGTGGCTGCTGGGAGTCTCGGACATCACCAGCGGCTTCTGCCCCAACGGCAGGGACGTCTACCTAAGGTACGTCCTAAGGGTTAAACAGGCGGACAATAGAGTGCTCCAGAGGGGTAGGTTGGTTCACGAGGTCTTCAGCTTGGCCGTGAGCACGGTCAAGCGCTTCATATACGGGAGTGGGGGCAGTATCGATGGCGCAGAGCTCTACCGGCTGATGTCCGATGCCGGAGAAAGGGTTGAGAGCGAGGTATTCTCTAAGTACGACCTGCTGAGCCGCGAAGAAGCAGCGTGGGTGTTCGAAAGGCTGTGGGACGAGGCCGCGAGGACCTACTCGGCCGCTCTCGACAGGGCGCTCTCCAGATCCGCGTACATGGCCCTCGAAAGCCTCGTCACCGCCACGATCCCCATGATCACCGAGTTCCCCATAGACGGTTCACATATAGGGTTGAGCAGGACCCTGAGGGTGGACGCCTTTGTGCCACCCTCACTGCTAGTCGAGATTAAAACCAGGAAGCCCAACCCGATCTATGAGCTCTCCCTAGCGGGCTACGCACTGGCCTTCGAGAGCCAGTACGAGATACCCGTCAACTACGGCATACTGATGTACGTAGACGTCGACCCGGCCGCGAAGAGGATCCTCGTGAGGCCCTCCCTCGTGCAGATAACTTCCAAAGCCAGATCGGAGTTCCTCGAGCTGAGGGACCGGAGGAAGGAGATACTCGCCTACGGGGAGGCCCCCAGGGTCGCCGAGCGCTGCTCCGCAGAGTGCCCGTACATCCGCTACTGCAGGGGCGGCCCCGATGGGTGACGTACTGCTCGTGGACAAGCACGGCGCCTACCTAGGGGTCCAAGAGGGCCTCTTCGTCCTCAGGGTCAGGGAGGAGGGGAAGTGGAAGGACGTGGTCAAGGTCTCGCCAGCCCAGCTCGACTCCATAGTCATCACCGTTGAGGGCGCCAGCATCAGCGCTGCGGCGGCCGTCCTAGCCGGTTCCCACGGCATCGACCTGGTATTCATCTCCGGGCACGAGCCAGCATGCAGGCTGCTTCCCGCCACCTACGGTTCCTCGCTTAAGGTCTGGCTCAAGCAGCTGAGGCAGTCCGCCAGCAGGGTTAGGCGCGCAGAGCTGGCCAGGGCCTTCGTCGAGGGAAAGATCCACAACCAGAAGGTGATCCTGAGAACCTTCCACAAGGTGGAAGTAGGCAGCGGGAGGCGGGCAGAATCCCTGAAGGAAGCTGTTGAGAAGCTGGAGGAGATCGGCCGCAAGCTGAGCGGCGTGCAGGACTGGAGGGAGGCAGGCGCGGTGGAGGCGAGCGCCGCTCGCGTGTACTGGGAGGCTGTGAGAGAACTCGTACCAAGAGAGCTGGGGTTCACCAAGAGGCTTAAAAGGTGGAGCTTACCACCGGGGGAGCAGCCGGATCCCTTCAACGTGGCGCTAAACATTGGATACTCGGCACTCGCCAAGGAGGTTTGGAGAGCCGTGTTCATAGCGGGCCTGAACCCGTACGTGGGCTTCCTCCACGCTAGGAGGCCCGGCAGGATAAGCCTGGTGTACGACCTGATGGAGGAGTTCAGACCAGTGGCGGTGGACAGGCCGCTAATCAAGATGGCTAGGAGGGAGCCGAAAGCGCTGAAGCAGCTCGTAGGCAGCGAGGAGAAAAGGAGGGAAGCGGCAAGGCAGGTATGGAAAGTCGTGCTCTCGACGCTGAGGGACACGCAACCACCGCTGAGAAGCGAAATCACTTCTCAGGCGCGCAAGCTAGCCCGAGCAATCCTAGAGGGCGGGGAGTACACCCCCTACAAGACCAGGTGGTAGCGCGTGGAGTCCCCCCGTGTGGATAACGTCGGGCTCTGCAACTCCTCAAGGAAAACTTTAACTCCCGCCTCTAGGAGTTGCACTGGAACGAGGGAGCACGAGCGGAAAACACGCGGGGGATCGGTATCAGTGAAGAATGAATTGAAAGAAACCCTCCCCGCAGGCACGGGGACGGAGGAGGAACGGGGGTGTATCAGTGAAGAATGAATTGAAAGCGTGTTTCGGTTCGAATAAATGGCATCGACAATGGTGGGTATCAGTGAAGAATGAATTGAAAGATTCTTCGGTTCGAGTACATTGCTCGCTCAACGCCGTTCAGTATCAGTGAAGAATGAATTGAAAGATCCACTCGCTCACCTTTTTCCCAGTGATTTTCTGTGCTGTATCAGTGAAGAATGAATTGAAAGTCCCAATTGTATCCTGGCGCCGGCTGCCAGACTTTCACTGTATCAGTGAAGAATGAATTGAAAGGTGACGATAGCGGCGAGGCCCGGCCTCAACACCCGCGTCAGTATCAGTGAAGAATGAATTGAAAGGTTTTACAGTATTCCGTAACGTTTAGACAAGAGTCAAGTATGTATCAGTGAAGAATGAATTGAAAGGACTAGGCTGCTGCCTGATGGTGGTCTGCTGTGCCCGTATCAGTGAAGAATGAATTGAAAGAATCTCTAGTGAGAACTCCCAGCCACTAGCGCCGATATACGTATCAGTGAAGAATGAATTGAAAGACGTTAAACACCCCTAGCAGCAGCACTAGCACTCTCCGTGTATCAGTGAAGAATGAATTGAAAGAGTGGAACGAGAGAACTATAGCGAACGGGCCTGGAGAGTATCAGTGAAGAATGAATTGAAAGCTCAACTATTTCCCATTTTCCATTCATTTTGGTTCATGTATCAGTGAAGAATGAATTGAAAGATATAGCTGTGCTCGTGAAGTAGGCGTACGTTTTTCTCCGTATCAGTGAAGAATGAATTGAAAGGACAGTTCTTTGTGAACAACTCGTGCAAAAACGGCCGGTGTATCAGTGAAGAATGAATTGAAAGTTCTTTTCGATTTCAAACAATACTTTTCCGTCTCGTACTAGTATCAGTGAAGAATGAATTGAAAGAAGTCTTGGTTTTTAAATGTTTCGTCTTTCACAACATATGTATCAGTGAAGAATGAATTGAAAGTACATAGCGGGGCGTATGTAATCGTCTATATTGTTTATGTATCAGTGAAGAATGAATTGAAAGGTGATGGTTGATGAAGTGCCGGGTCAGCAGGGCGTCTTCATCACCATCAAGTATCAGTGAAGAATGAATTGAAAGTTCTGATAACTTTGTCGCGTGGCAAGCGAATAAGTGTAGAGTATCAGTGAAGAATGAATTGAAAGGACTGGAGCCAGCGTGACATTGTGAATAATATAGACGACTGTATCAGTGAAGAATGAATTGAAAGCTGGCTCGGGTTTTTGGAGTGTTTTGTTGTCTGTGTTGTATCAGTGAAGAATGAATTGAAAGATAACCGTATTTGTAGATGTAAATGTAAGCATAATTGTATCAGTGAAGAATGAATTGAAAGCCCAGCAGCGACAGCCTGGCTGACGCCGTGTAGCTGGCGGGTATCAGTGAAGAATGAATTGAAAGACAATTACATCATCGAACTATGCGAACGGTACCGGATACCGGTATCAGTGAAGAATGAATTGAAAGATGATTCAACTGTCTTGACGTTTACGATTCCAGATAATTTTGTGTATCAGTGAAGAATGAATTGAAAGCTAACTAGAGGAAAGCATTATCTGAAAATTTGGGAGTATCAGTGAAGAATGAATTGAAAGTCGCTTTCTTTATGGTTATTGTAGCGATATGGGCTCTGGTATCAGTGAAGAATGAATTGAAAGTTCTCTATCTCGAAAAACCACCCTTTCCACTTGGTGTGTATCAGTGAAGAATGAATTGAAAGACGACTATGATGGCACGATGACCGGAACCGTAGGCGCGTATCAGTGAAGAATGAATTGAAAGGCCTCGCCATCGGCTTCGCAATCTTGCAAGCCACGGCTTCAGTATCAGTGAAGAATGAATTGAAAGACCGGCTGCAGTACCGAAAGCGGCAGCCCCCGCTCACACGTATCAGTGAAGAATGAATTGAAAGTTGATATCGTGAGGCGCGGGGTGGCGTTCATGCTGGCGCGTATCAGTGAAGAATGAATTGAAAGAGAAGGCGCGCCTGAGTCAGCAGAGGCAGCTTGAGCTGGTATCAGTGAAGAATGAATTGAAAGACCAGCTGGCCCAGGCAGCGCTGGCGGCAACCGCAGGTATCAGTGAAGAATGAATTGAAAGTGAGCGACCTTAAGAGCGCGCACACAGCTGTGGAGCAGGGTATCAGTGAAGAATGAATTGAAAGCCTCAGGCGGCAGGGCATAGACTTCCTCGCCGACCTGAGTATCAGTGAAGAATGAATTGAAAGATTTTTGGTTTGTAAAATGCCAATTTACCGAGAATATGTATCAGTGAAGAATGAATTGAAAGTATTAATCCAGTTGCGAAACGGTGCACGCATATCTGAAGTATCAGTGAAGAATGAATTGAAAGGCCTCAGCTCAGCCTCATGCGGCAGCTCTCTAGGGCAGGTATCAGTGAAGAATGAATTGAAAGACACGGGTGGCAGCGGGGTGCGGTTGATGTACATGAAGGTATCAGTGAAGAATGAATTGAAAGTGGACGGGTAAGCCGCAGCGTATCGTCACCTTCACGATCTGGTATCAGTGAAGAATGAATTGAAAGATGATCTTCTCAGCCATCTCCCTAGCCTTCTTCGCTAATGTATCAGTGAAGAATGAATTGAAAGAAATCCTAACGTAACAGCGCCATAAAAACCAATAATTTAAGTATCAGTGAAGAATGAATTGAAAGAAAAATAGGTCCCGGTACGGTATGTGTAATTTTGGATATGTGTCAGTGAAGAATGAATTGAAAGATGAGAAGATGAAGGAGGCGGGTGCCGCGGGTGCGTGGGTTGGTATCAGTGAAGAATGAATTGAAAGAAGATGCTGTTTCGGTAAAATATGGTATCGATTTGGAAAACATTCAAAAATCGCTATCGTCGTAGCTACGGTAACCTATGAAGTCTGTGTAGAGCTTAGGTAGCTTCACTGTAATCACAGCTTTTACGCCGCGTGTGCTTGAACTATTATTGAACTTAGTGGGAAGCTTTATTAAAAAGGCTGAACCCGTTCGGGTGGTTAGAAGCCTGTGTCGGCGTCATGGCGTGAAGCTCTAAGGAATGCTGCAACCGAGGAGGGGCTGGGCAGCAGTCGGAATGTGCTCAGAGCGTACCAGTTTGTTATGGAGAGGCTTTCCAGAATTGATCTATCTAAGCTTCTACAGCTTGAAAAAAGCAGGCGTGGTGCTGAGGGGAGGCTAGTCTTCATCGGGATGGCCGACGTTGCCAGCAGCCGTTGGTGCGCCGCTAAGAGTCTTTTAGCGAGCTTGGAAGGGGAACTTGCTTATTTCGGGGCCTATCTGTTCGACAGGCTAGCGTACTCGCTCGTGCTGGGGTACGTGAGGGAGCTACCGGTGCGCGATGAAGAGCTCCTGCACGTTGGCGATGAGATAACTTTTGCTGATATTGAGAGGCTTCTAAAAGAGAAGAGAAGGCAAGAGAGTACAGGTGGTATTGGTATTATTTTCACAGCAATTACTTTTCCTGAGGAGGGGGTTGCAGCTCTAAACCCTCGACTTGCACCTGAGAAGAAAGCTGTGGAGAAGAAGCGCTTAGAGAAGGAGGGTTTCAGGGTCTTGGATTTAAAGGATCTATCGCCTATTGCGAGAGGCCAGGCTTATCACCTATTCTTTGCAGAGAAGTATGCAAGCATTAGGTGGAACTTCAGCTGGGAGGACTACGTTGTTGTAGGAGTCCCGGACGGAATAACTGATGAGTTCGTCTACGAGTTCAAGACGACTAGGGATAGATTCCTCCTAAACTATGTAAAGTGGCCCGCGCTAACCCAGGGGGATCTCTACGGGTACTTCTTCAGGCGTGGAAAGAAGAGAGTGCAGATATACGTTGTGGATGAAGACGAGATACTGACGTGGCACGGGGAGGTGGATAGGGCGAACGCCGAAGACACGCTCAAAGCGTTCAAGGATGTTGATGAGAACCGCGAGTTCCCACTCCCAAAGAAATGGAAGTGCAAGAGCTGCGAGTATAGAGGGCAGTGCCAAGCATTGAAGCCTAGGTCGAGTTAAGTAAACGGAAAGGAGATACAGCAGGACAGAACGCGAGTAGCACAAGTGTCGAACTGCAACGCTGCTACGATGTATCGGGAACGGACTCTGTTACTTTAGCTAAGTCTCACGATGCACATGCGCGAGATAGTCGCCCCCGCCGTTAGATGCTAGCTCGACGCAGCCATTTCTTTTCGCCTGGGGCTGCGACGATCCCCCTCAAGGTTTGAAGGGGTACGTAGATGGAGAGCATTACATCTACACCTTGTATCTTCTAGGCCTCCAATCGCACCGCATCACTTGCTTATAACGTTACATAGCGCTCCCCGCCTCGTTGAAACAGATGGGCGAAGAGAAGGGCCAGAAGGGACGCAATCAAGAGATAATAGAAAGACAGCATTTTCACATTATTTTCACATTCACTTTTACATTGAAAAAGAAAAGAAAAATGCAATCAAGAGATTATAGGAAGCCTCCCTTCATCAAAGTCAGCGGCGCAATCGAGAGATGAGATAAAAGGAGGGCAGTTTACGAAGATTATTCCCTTGTGCTCAAACATTGATTGGGGCAATCGAGATGATGGGAGGACTGTTCTGCTCTGATAGTCCTTTGTGAGATCCCCTAGGTGCTTGAGGCAAAAGAAAGATGGTCAGAGGGGCGCGGTGGAGCGCTATCTGAGAGAGTACCGCCATTTTCGTCCTCCTCTTTTTACTTTTACAGCTACTTCGAGTGAGGGCTAGTAAACGAAGCGTTGTCTGGGCGCCCCGCAGCATAATGTACGGGGATTGCGCAAGACTCTGAGCACTCCAGCCGGTGGTCCATGCTGGTTGGTGCGTTGCGAGCGCTTGCCACTATCCCGTCCTAACGTGCGACAGACGCATGGAAAAATGATGCATGCACTCGTGACCCGACACCCCCGAAGCCGAGAGTCACGAGGTGCAAAGCGGGAATCTTCATGATGAAAGAGCCCCTTACGATCAAAAGTCTCCAGCCTCGACTTGAAGGCCGACTGGGCTCACACCATGAAGCCCTTCTGACCGCAGAGGAGGATGGTTGCGCCGTCAGAAGCCTCTCACCCTCAAGCGGCGCTCAGCTGACGCTGCGCCTGCATACCCTTCCCCTTGGTTGAGCCCCTGTGGGTTGGGTGGGACCGCGGACTTGGTGCCAGCTTGGATCGGGATGTACCGTCGTCGGGCTGGGGGCTCATGGGTTGGGTGGAGGGGTACGTGATGCGCGAGAGGACGGATGTGGCTCTTAAAGGGGCTTGAGATAACCGTTTACTAGCACCCTGGGAAGGAAATTCATGTGGCAACTTTGCAGTAATCGTAGCAGTTACGCTCGAGAAGATAAGGTATGCTTTAGGATACTGCGATGAATCAGGCTGCTATCAACAGCAATACCGGCGTAATACTATTTTTTAGTTTATGGTCGCATTACAGAAAATTTACCCTTTATCTTAGGTGGCACCCAGCCACTAAAAGTATGCTAACCATCACCTTTTTCTACAGCTCTGTATTAAGAATAGTTCTTTCTACAAGATTGTTCACCAATTTGTTTTCAGTTTTCACGTCCATGTTGTAAAATGATGTCGCTTGCTTAGTACTGTAAATTTGGCCTATTATCTTTGCAACTGCTAGTACTGTCGCCTCGATAAGCATGGTATGAGGCTTAATGCATCAAGGATAGAAGATTGAGGGGCTCCTGAAAAGAGCCTGTATTCACCCCGATTAGATCTTTCCGCTCCTTACTTTGAAGCTTAATGCGGCGCTCAGCTCGCCCGTTGGCAGTATAGAGGAGCTGTCAGTAATTTGCGGTTGTTTGCTCTGCGGTTTTCCTCGATGCCTTTTGCACGTAGTGGCCTGCGATGGAAAGCGTGAGGGTGGTGGCGATGGCCAGCGCCATCCCTACAAGCGTTGTGAAGGAGGCTTTGGTGAGGTAGAGGAAGAACCTGAAACCCTCCCTCCAGTCGGGTGGGGGGAATCGCACTGTTGAGCCGTAGCTGACGTAGAAGGGTGCCGCGTAGGCGAGGCTCAGGGCCACCGCTAGGGTCATCGCCGTGAGCGCCGGCACGAGGGCCTTTGGTAGGCCCGCCCTGAAGGGGGTCAGCTCTGCTAAGCCCAGCAGGAGCCCCACAGTTAAGCCGGCTACAGCCGAGGCGAGCATCACCTTGTCCATGAGATCGCCTAGGGCTTTCACGTCTGAGAGGCTGAACGGCCCCCTCGCTGAGCGGTAGGTGGCCCAGAAGGTGATCTCGTAGGCGAGGATCGCCGCCAGCACGAGGATGTGGCTCCTGGTGCTGAGGAGGCGGGCCTTGAGCGGGGCGTAGAGGCCGGCCGGTACCAGGAGCGCGAGCGCAAGGGCCGCGGCCAGCCTGAAGCCCATGCCCTCGCTGTACAGCCTGCCGGTGATCACCCCGTAGGCCTCCAAGGGGTCTGCGCCCTCGGGGACCCTCACGCTCGAAGCCTCGCTGAGCGCCCCAACGACCCTCCAGGCCTGCTCCAGTGAAGCCTTCCTGTACGCCTCAACCCTATCGCTCGGCAGGTTGAAGCCCTCCTCGAGGGGCCTCCCGATCGATTGGGCCGGAAGCCTCAACCCCATGAGCATCGCCACCGTGGGCGCGATGTCGTTGTGGGTGTAGCCGGTGGTGTCCACCCCCGGCCTCACGCCGGGCCCGATGAGCAGCGTGAAGACCCTCCTGACCTCGGGCTCCGGCCCACCGTGGTGTCCACCCCTCTTGAAGCTGTGGTCGCTGAGGATCACCACGAGCGCGTCCTCCCCCGCGAGCGCCTCTACCGCGTTGATGGTGAGCTTGACCACGTTCACCACCGTGGAGTTGTACTCCGGTGCGCCTGCGCCGCCCGCCAAGTGGCCGATCAGGTCCACGTCGTTGACGCTGATCCAGAGGAAGACGCTGTGCCCAATCCCCGAGTACCTCCTGAGTAGGCTTAAGCCCTCAGCCAGCGCCAGCGCCCCCTGGCCGCCCCCCTCCTCCACCGGGGCGCACTCGTCGATGTACTCCCTGAACAGCATCTCCACGGACGCGTCCCCGGAGCACAGGATCTTGAACCCGGCCTCCCTGGCCGCCCTCACTATGCTGTCAACCCCCACCGCACCCGTGTACTCGTTCGAGAGGACTCCGTTGATCTCCGGGGGAGCTCCGGTGAGTATGGAAGCCCTCGCGGGGATGGAGTACGTTGGCGTGTTGGCCAGCCCGTTGGGGTAGAAGGCGCCCATCGAGACCAGGCGGGCCGCGTCGCCACCCCTCCGGATCAGGTCCTCGAGCGCGTCCACGCTCAACCCGTCCAGGAGGATGAAGACGACGTGCCTCGCGACGGGCGCACCCGAAACCCGGACCGGCTCCACCCGCCCCAGGGCGTCTGCGTACGGGTTCCGGTAGCCCACCCAGCTGTTGTAAGCCCCCTGCGCCGCGCTCATCGAAGCCAGGGCTAGCGCAACGGCAGCTAAGGCTGCAGCAGCGATATGCAAGTAGACAAGCTTCGAACCCGCCATTGACACTAGACGAAAGCGGAGGTAAAAATGACTTGCCGAGCCCCAAAGGCTGAAGAAGACGCGATCCCATCAAATCAAATCGTCAGCAGGATCAACAGCTCGGTAAAGAAACCAAAACACCATCAGGCGGGTCTGGAAAACCCGTCAAACCCCCGAGCCCTCCTCGAGCTGCAGGAGCGAGCAGGATATTCTCGGTCGATTAACCGCGGAGCTCCGTCGAAGCCCCTTTCGTCAGGCATGACCGCTCTGCTTCTCGGTGCTGTGGCCGGTTGCGCGGCATCCTCGCGGTCGATGTCGTACCCCCGCGTTGCTGCCCCGGTTTTGTCCTCTACCGCTAGAGGTGCCCCCTTAGGCCGGGCTGGTTCCCCATCGATCCCATACCTCCTTGTTAGCCGTCCCGTTTCGAGTTCATTCGGTTTCCATCCCTACAAGGCACCAGAGTCCCCATCGTCTGAGCTTACGACGCCTTACCGCACCTGCAACTGGGAGCGGCGATCGTGCAGCTAAGCGGGGGCTCTCGGTTCGGGGGCTGGCGAGCTGGATGAGCTGTTGAGCGAGGATGAGGTCCCGCCCATATTGTTCTGAGCTGTTCGCAGCCTGTGAGCCTCAGGGGTTGCTCTCGAGATGAAGGGCGCTCATGACCGTGCTCGGCCGTGGAGCGAGCTGCAGGGGCTCGTCTAGCCCCGCTGTTCTTGCTTGAAGAGCTCCTCGATTTTCCCTATGATCCTCTCGGCCGTTGTGAGGAGCTTCTGGGAGGTCCCCTGTGCTATCTCCTTCCAAGGCTTCCTCAGCCCTGCGTTGGGGTACCTTGCTACCACGTAGTAGGGTGAGAGCTCTGAGAGCCCCTCGATCTCGCTGGAGTCCAGCTGTATCTCTGCCTCTGCGGCCAGCTCTACGAGATCTCGTGTTCTGGGGGGCCTCACCCTCTTGAAGGCTATGATGTACGCCTTCAGCGCCTTCTCGACGGCCTGGTGGGCTAGGAATGCGAAGAGGTGGTAGCTTCCGCTAGAGTGCGCCTCTCTCGCCTCCCTCAGGTCGACGAGGGAGCTTTCAAGCCAATCCAGTGCCTCCTCCCTCACTGCGCCCAGCCTCTAGGCTATCTTGATCCAGTACTCGGCTGCATCCTGAATGACTATGCTCCTCCTCTTGGCCTCCTCAAACTCCTCCGGCGTGTAAGTCAGGATCTCGAAGCCCCTGTCGCGCGGCAGGAGCCCTCTCACGAGCGCGTACCTCCTCCCCAGATCCAAACCCTTGAAGGCGTCTGACACGACTATGAGGTCTACGTCGCTATCGGAGAGCCAATCACCCCGAGCGTAACTACCGAAAAGGTAAACCTCTACGCTGCCCAAAACGCTCTTCGCCCTCTCAGCAAAACCCCTGAGAAGCTCCAACACGTCCTCAGGCACGCGGCCCGGCACGGGTATCATTTCATCTTCTGATACTTTAATGTTCCCGCATTTGAGCCCTTGGCGATTCCGGCAGTAGACGCGTTACGAAGAGGGGCCCCGATCGGTGAAGCAGTGCGGCCTTGAGGGGTTCGAACTGGGGACCTGGGGGTGGGGTAGGCTCAGATGGGAAACCCTCGCTGCGCGGGGCAGCGCCCTTCACCGGGTTGGGTGTGGCGCACCGGCGGCCGCGTAAGCGGCATGCGTTCGATGCGACTGTCAAGCCTCCCGATTTTCCCTAGGAGGTTGGGCGCTCGTGCCAGTTCCGTTGGCGCTCTTCAGGAGGCGCGGAGCGTTTACGGCAGTACCGGCTTCGGGTTTCTTGCGGCTGTGGTGTCTTCGGCGAGCATGAGCGGCAGCACGAGGAGGACCGCAACCACCATTTACTGAGCGCTTTCGAACCCTCACCCGGATCAGTTGATGCCCGCCTCGTCGGGTATTCCGGACGTATACCGTCACTACGTTTGCAAACTCCTCATTTAACAGGTGCAGCTGGACAGCTGTGACCCTGAGGGCTTAGAGGTAGTGCTCAACGTCCTCCAGCAGCCGGGTTCGATGGGGAACTGCTCGCTGAGCGCCAGCTTCGCCAGCATCGCCTCAACGTCCTCCAGCTTCTCGGCCACACTCGATGAATCGGCGCACCTCATATCGCAGTTGGTTGAGCAGGTCGCTGACGTAGTGGAAATCGTAGAAGCGAGAGCCCCAGTCGACCACTCCCTGAAGATATTGCATCCATGGGGGAACGCTTACAGCTCGGGCTCAACAGCGGCTAGCGCCTTTGCCGCGTCATCGGATACCCTCCATTATCTCACGGTTGCGTTGAATCACACCTGTAATGAATAAGCTGGCATTAATGCTAGAGAAAAAGGAGTACGGGCTGTCTGGAGAGGATAGAGGCTATTTCAACCGGCCGCTCCAGCAGCTTCCGTAACCGTTAGACCGCACTGGTGAACCGCTCTTTCAACCCATCCAGCACGCGTAGTACAGCTCCAGTGCAGCCCACCTGGATGTACCGCCACTATCAATGACGGTTGCACCGTAGTCGGGCCTCCGGGGCGGCCCGTACAGTTCACCCAGCAGCTGGAGCATTCTTTCCGTATCAATGCTCTTCCACTGGCACTCTAAAACCGTGTACAGCAGCTCCTCCATTATCCTCTCCACCGTATCCACGGTTAAAACACTCCTCCTCTCAGGCACTGGTGGAACCAGAACGATCCTAGCCAGGAACGGTAACGCTCCAGCCACCTTCCCCACTCTAACCTTTATCCGCGGCACCTCCATCCTCCACGAGTCCACTTTGATGACGCTACCCTGCACATCGATCCGGATGGGTTTACCCCCTAACAGTAGAACCGCAGCCTCCCTAGCCACCCGTTTCACATCCTCCTCCAAACCCATACCCATCCCCGGCTTACAACCACGCTAAGGTTTTTAAACATTTTGTTTAAATAAGCACAATTTTGTGCCGCAATTCCTTAAACATTATGGTACAAATTTGTGCTATTTTCTACTATCTCTTGATAGCGCCGATAATGACGAAGCTTTATTGGAAAATAAGTTTATGAAAAACTTTCTACTAACCTCTTGATCGCGTTCAACTACAAGTACTTGTGGGAGAATTTAACTCTTCCTCTTATCGCGCACGCTTTTTTGTAAACAACCATGCAGACTCTGAGACGCTTACTTCGCTCCTCTCTCCCTGAGCTCGCGGCTCGGAAGTAGAGAGCTGAGGCGTGGAGTCTGTGACACGGTCGTTCTCGATAAAGTCTGCCTCCTCTACAGGCTTCCCCCGCATAGCCCACGTACTGTTCAGTAAAGACAGTCTGCACAACGATAGCGAGAGGAATCTGTCGTACTTGAGGTACATTCGGGATGACATCAGCATCCCACAGCGAGTCCCCAGCCATACCGCTTCAACCACTTCACCTACGACCACGGCTTGAGAGGAGTCCCCCCTTGAAGACTAGGTGCGCTGATACATCGAGTAGGCTGAGAGGCTGAGGCTAGAGGATGTGGAGGCGATGCTGGTGAAATTGGACAGCGTCGCCGCGTACCGATACATCGAGCCCGAGCTGATGATCTTCAATCCCTAGCACTACCTCGAGTACCTCAAGAACCTGGCTCTCCAGCTGCTCTGGCTCCTCGAGGGGCCCAGAGGCGAATGCAAGCCGGTCGTGTACATCGCGCAGAGGCTCGGCGAGAAGCCGGATCGGATCTACCTCGGGGCTGAGAGAGTGCGCGCCGGAGCTGCTCTCTCGGCCTCGGCTGGTGTTCACTAGTCTTTCAATATTGATACTGACGGCGAAAACACACGAGAAAAATATCAATCGATTCTTCGCTTTCAATTCATTCCTTGTTGATACCCGCGTTTCCTTGACGTGGTATTTGCGCTGGAGGATGCTTTCGATTCATTCCTTATTGATACGAGCTGGGTTTAAGGTTAGTATACTGGGAGCAAAACGGGGTTTCCGCCTCGGCTTCAACATTGGGTCTCCGCGCGCTTCTGCCCCCCTGGTGGTTTACCGGGGGCAGCTTCGCCATCCGACGCAGATTCTGCGCGCCTGCCTTGGTCCATGGTGTCGGCGTGTGTCTCGGGCCGCCCGGGAGGCACGTTTTGGTGCCTGGTGCGCGTGGAGCCCCGGTCTGTGAGTGCTTTGCCCCCCGGGGTGCTGCGCGATCTTTAGCGGCTTCGCGCGCTTGATGCTGCTCGCGGTTTGGCTTCTCAGGTTTGCAGGACGTTGAAGCCGCTGGCGCTCGCTATTCTGGCCAGCTTCTTGTCGAAGGTGAGGAGGGCTTCGAAGCCCTCGGCTGATGCCAGCTGGACGGCGTCGGCCAGGTAGATGCCGTGCTTGAACGTGTAGTCCACGGCTCTCGTGATGACTCTGAGGCTCAGGGGGACGAGCTTCAGCTGGTTGAGTTTGACGAGGAGGCGGGATTCGCCGATGAACTTAGCGAAGACCGTTCTCGCGTCCCTCAAGACCCCCCTCCTCTCGTACTTGTGCAGGACCACCGCCACCTCGCCGATGTTCCACACCGAGAAGCCGACCTTGACTCTCCCGGCGTAGGCTTCGCTGTAGAGCTTGTCGACGCTCTCGCTGTGCTCCTCCCAGACGTACCTTTTCACCAGGGCGCTAGTGTCCAGGTAGACGCTCCGCGCGCTCATCCCTGACCTCCCTAACCGCCTCCTCCGCTCTAAGCCCCCTGGGCCTGCCCGCCTCAACCTCGGACCCCGTGTAGTACCTCTTCTCTAGGCCCAGAGCCTCGCAGAGCCTCTCGAGGAACTCGGCCTCCTCGTAAAGGGTCAGGGACTCCTCGACAACCTCGCTGAGAGTCCTCCCCTCCAGCGCGAGCTTGCTCTTCAAGCTCCTGACCAGGTCGCCCCTCAGCGAGAGCGTCACTTTGACCTTCCCGACCACCATACCGCCGGCAGTACATACGTACAGCAGTATATAAGTATCGCTCGGCGCCTTTAGCCTCCCGCTCTCTCCCGGCTCCATCCGGCGCACACGCCGGTCCAGCCCCACCTCCACGGGTGCAGAAACAGGGTTGTCCGAGTTTTCCCAGAGTGGAACGCGGCCGCTTCTGGGGCGAGATCGGCCGGCTTGTAGCCCATCGCTAGTAGTGACTATGGAAGCTCAAACCCCCGGAAGGAGATAACGCGTACCTTGGCTCAACTGTGAGACTGTGAAGGGTCGATGCCTTAGAGTGTCTCCCGCCCGGCATCAGGTCGAGGGGGATGCGCCAGAGGCACTGTGAGTTTGAGCGGCTTCGATGGGTGACGTATTGCAGGCGGGCAGGCACAGCGCTACCTTAGAGTCCACGAGGGCCTCGTTTGTCCTAGGGGAGGGTAGGGAGTGAAAAGATGTTGTCGGCGTCTCCCAGCCTAGCTCAACCAGGCAACCATCGCTGTAGAGTGCCGGCATCAGCGTCGCAGCCACTGCCCCGGCCGGTTCCTCAGCGTTGACCTAGTATCCGTCTCTGGGCTTGAGACGGCGTGCAGGCTGCCCCCGATGCGTGCGGCTCCTCGCTCGAGGTCTGGCTTAAGCTGGAAGCGCGAGCGCCGGCTGCTATAGCGGGCCCTGCGTCGGTGAGAGCACCTGCAGATCCCCGAGCTCGTGCTTGCGGGCGACCTTGCTCCAGGCGGACGCGATGCGCCTCCAGTGCTCTAGGTCCTCGGTGACGATGATCTCAGCCCCACCTTCTGCTGCGAGAGCGGCGTGCAGCGCGTCGTAGGTGACGTTGGCCAGCTCTGCGACATCCCTCGCTACTTTCAGCGTCCTCCTGGTGGGTGCTACGAGCTTGATCGGCAGGCTAAGGTAGGCGTCCGCAGCCTCGTATGCTGCCACGGGGCTGAGCTTGGAGAGCGCGCCGAACAACTCGAATAGGACGAGGTGCGAACCCAAGCCCCGGGCCTCCCCCTTGGCGACCATCTCGAGGACCTCCATGCAGGCGCTGTAGAACTCCGGGTGGCCGGTGGCAACGTAGACGAAGACGTTCGTGTCAATGTACGCCCGTCTCCCCCTCAAGAGACCCTTCAACGAGCTTCACCGCGTCTACGCGCTGCGGCCCGCCCAGCAGGCGCGAAGCGATGCTCCCCAACCTCTCCAGAGCCTTCTCGGGCTTCACGGGCTCCAGCACGATGCTGCCGCCGACAACCCTCACCGACAGCCTGTCGCCCACTTTGATACCCAGCTTCTCGCGGACAGCCTTGGGGATCGTAACCTGGTACTTCCTGGTGACCACGACCTCCTCCATCGTAGTACTGTAGTGCAGTAGTACCGGATAAGCCTTTCCATTTTTGCAGTCCGCGCCTCACCGAAAGCCTCCTGCAGCGCGCCCAGCCCGACCCTCGGAGAGCTCTGCTGCCTATTGGGAGGGGAGCGAAGCCTCTGCCGCCTCCCTCCCCGCCAGTATGGATACTGTTATTCCTGCAGACCCCTCTTCCTTTTCTAACGATGCATGTATTCGTCAAATCTGAATAACTGTTACGACTATAATCTGTAGGAGGATTAGACCCTGCTCTCAGGCAGCTGTTGAGGCTTTAATGCTCATATAACTCCTTATCAGTCCACCCTGAGTTCATAGAGTTCCTAGTAAGGGCCAGTATCGATTCGGTTTCAATCAATCCTGATGCTGTAGTGTTCGCGAGGAAGCTTGTTGCATCCATAGGACAACGAATAATGCTAGAGAAGGCTCTTGGCCAGGTTAAGGTTGACCCTGACTGGGACCTGCCTGATCCTGACGAGGAGTAAGTTTTCTCAAAAGTTTTAATTCTAATCGTAAAAATATGGTTTCAATTCTTCCTCAGGGATGAATCTTAAGGCTTGCCTGTAGATGGCTTTCAAAGTTCCCTTATCCAATTCTTCATGGAGAGGAATAGTTAAAGATTGTTTTGTTCCATCCGGTAGGATCCTCCTAAGTTTCACATGACTACCTTTTTGAGAAATTATCGTAAACCCGAATCTCGACAATATTTTGACTACTTCTCTCCCACTTAATACCTTAAGTCTCGGCATAGGAGGGGACTTCTATGCTGACTAGAATGGAATAGCCTGGAAGAATATCCCATTCGCTCAAGTCCTCCCCCTCGAGATGAAGGCTTATCGCTTCCCTTATGTTCTTCACAGCTTCATCCAAAGTTTTACCCTGGCTGACAACCGGCAGGTCAACACACTCAGCAACATAGTACTTTTCCCCTTTGTAAATCCTTACCTGTATTATTTTTTTCATACGGTTTGCTTTAATATTCTCCCCCTCATTTTTAAGCTTTACCCTAGGAAATAATTGCTAAGACTCTAGCGGGCTACTTGACGAAAGAGATAATCGAGGACGTCATCAAGCCAACCGAGGCGGGGTCCACGAAGTAGCAGTTGTGAGCAACGCCGTGTGCTCCCTGGACATCCGACCCCCGAAGCTGCGAGTCGTGAAGCTCAGCGAGCTCAGGATAGCGGACTTTATCTACTTCAGCGAAAGGTACGCTGCAAGGAGCCTGACGCCGGATCAAATGAGCCGCGCGGTAGAGCTCGTCAGGGAGCTGGGGATCGAATTTGCGTAACCGCGATCCACGCCCTACTTACCCCGGCCGCAGCGCATCACTACCTCTCAAACGCTTCGTTGTTCAGGGGCTCTCCGCCCACCGGTACATATACCGTTAGGGCTCTGGCAGAGTGGGGATGTAGACCCCGACTTTGTCAAGGTCCACGCGGCTAGCTGATCTCTACCCCTCTTCAACCTCCTCGACGATCCACCTCCTCCCGATCGACCTGCCGCGGAGCCGCGGGGACCTGAGCCTGAGGTAGCCGGTCGTGCTCGGCTTCCACAAAACCGTGAGGTACCTGGAGCCTTTCTCGCCCGCCCTCAGCTTCTCCTCCAGAGCCCTCGCTATGAACTCGCTCCTCGACATCCTCAGCTGCCTGCAGAGGGCGTCCACCCTCTTCAAGAGATCCTCCGGGAGGCTCACGCTCACCTTGACAGTCGTCACACCCTGCAACAACTCTTACCACCGGCTAATCAAGCTTTCCGCTACCACAGCCGCAGAGCCCATGAAGCACGCTCGCCTAAGCCGGTCCCGGCCGGTGCGATGGGTAAAGCCCTAATGCGCCTAGAGGCGAATGCGGGGAGGGTAGCGTGGCGCTTCGGGGCCCAGCTCTCGAACAGCTACCGGTTTAGAGTGATTGGGGGTCCGATTCCAAGCTCCACTCGACAATCCCACCGTTAGCGCACTCTAGCTGCGATCCCGGGCTCCTGCTTCACAGCAGGTACAGCTCCACTCTCTCCAGCTGCCCTGTCCTCGGGTTCACCCTCAGGCCGAGCTTCTCGAGCACCGTATTGCCGATCAGCGCGTCCACACCGGGTGGCGTCCTCAACCCCTCCCAGACCTCCACGTCCGCGGCGGTCACCATCCCCTCGATCTCGACCTCCCCCACCCCGTACTTCACGCTCACCCTGCCACCGTCGGGCAGCACCCTCACCCTCTCGTGCTTCAGCTCGACGCCCGCCTCCTCGACAGCCTCGGGCCTGGCGATCAAGTCGCCGTAGAAGCCGGTGTCGACTAAAGCCCTGAGCACCACCTCGCCCCTGGCTCTGACCTTAACTGGGATTACGGCGGCCCCCATCACCAGCTCGCTGACGCGCGAGATCTTAAGCTTGACCGCGGGGAGACCGTTACAACTTGCAGGGTTGAGGGCAGGCTCGCGTGCTCGTGCGGGCTCCTTGCGGCTGGAGCTGGCGGGGCTCACCGGGAGGGGTGCCGCGGCACCCCGCGGAGCGCTACGGCTTGATCTCGATCCAGTACCTCGAAACCTCCTTGAAGAAGGCGCGCCCCGATCTCTCGCTGAACTCCCTGGGCGTTAGGGCTACTATGTCGAAGCCAAACTCCCGCGGCAGCTTCAACCTCACGAGCGCAACCCTTTCCGCGTACTCCATGCCCTCGAAGCGCTCGCACACGACGACCACGTCCACGTCGCTCTCAAGCGTGTGATCCCCCCTCGCGTAGCTCCCGAAGAGGTACACCGTCGCGCCGAGCTCCCTGGCGAGCCTCTCCAGCGCCTCAAGGACCTCCCTACGGGTCTTGTAGAGCTTTTGCGACCTCATCAAGGACCCCTCTAGCCGTCGAGACAGCCTCCTCCGCCTGCTCCCTTGTGATCTCCTCGGAGGGCCTCTCCACGCCGGCACTCGGGGACCTGGCCACCGTGTAGTACGCTGAGAGCCTGAAGAGGGCCCCCTCGCTAATCTCGCCGAGCAAAATGCCAGCGCCCTTGGCTCTGCGGTAGAGCTTGACGAGGTCGTGCCTTCGAGCGTACCCGCCCAGAGCGTGCAGTATCAGAGCCTTCAACGCCTTCTCGGCCGCCTGCTGGGCCGCGAAGCAGGCCCAGTTGTAGTCGCCCACGCTGATGCTCACCTCCGCGTGACGGAGGTCTGCTCTAGCCTCCGCCAGCCAATCCAGCGCCTCATCCCTTACGGGCATCACCGCACCCCCTGGATCCCCCAAAGCTCGCAGGCAGATTAAAAGCGTCACCAGCGCAAAGCGCGAGGGAAGCGGAGCGCCCGCGCTTCAACCACAGCAGGAGTCAGCCACCTCCGCAGAAACTGCCGTCCCGTGGCCGCATGCTGAAGTGTGATGCCGATGGAGTGTTGTCGGCTGCGCGAGGGGTGCGCATGCCAGAGAAGGGTTGAGCGGTGATGTTGTGAAAGCCTTCGAGGTCGCAAACCACCAGGCTTATTTGGATCGCCCGAGGGCTTTTCCGGGTGAGGGTGTGCACGTGAGGGAGGCTGTCAAGCTGCACTGCGGTGGCAGGTCGGTAGAGGTTGCAGCGCTTGTGGATACAGGCGCTACCGCGCTGGTCCTGCCCAGGCGCGTGGCCGAGGAGCTGGGGGTGAAGCCCCTGGGGAGGATGGTCGCTGAGCTCGCGGACGGGACCGTGAGAGAGGTGGACTACGGGGCTGTTGAAGTCGAGGTGAGCGGCAGAAGGGCGCCCGTGCTCGCCGCAATCGTTGAGGGAGGAGAGGTCCGCCTGGGAGCGGAGGCCCTGGAGAGGCTAGGCCTAGCCGTTGACCCAACTACCGGTAAGATCCATCCCACGAGAAGGTTCGTGACGAGACTCTGAAAGCCACTAGGCCGGCGCCACCTGGCACTGTCGAGAGGCACCTCACCGTAGAGCTCCCGCTTGAACCCACCCTTAGGGCTATCAGGTGGCCTCTGCTATTGTACTTTCTACTATCTCTTGATTGCTCCGAAGCGTTGAATAGTGCAGCTGTTCGCTCGCCTCGAGGCGGCTTAAGCTACAGCGAAGCTGCTTTGCTCGCGGAGAGGCGTTGAGAACGCGAAAGCTGGCGAGAGGATCTTACGCGGAGGGAACTACGACATTGAGCCTCCGTGGCCTATCATGCCGTCCAGCTGCTCTTGAAGCCTGCTACTCGCGCTGGCGGGCGAGGTACGCCGCACCAATGCCGTCGAGCGGCTGCCATCCACGCTCAGGGACCTAACGAGTGACTCTTGCTTCGACGATTTTGTCTGAGAGGAGAGAGCTCGTTCACAAGGCCTACGGATGCTCACATAGGCTCGCGCTACCTACCTGGGCGTACAGGGGGCTGAGAGGCTCGAAGCGAGAGCTAGTGGTTTGGCCGAAGAGTTGGCCTGCATCAGCGAGGGGGTAGCCCGTCTATGCGCGGCAACAGAGAGGGAGGGTGATGGATCTCTTCGGCTTCAGCCTGATTTTCGGCCCTAAGTTAGGAAGGGTACCCCTAAGCCTCTGGCCGCAGACGTCCGGCTCAGCCTAGCGGCTTAAGAGGCTGTGAACGCTTGCGTCGCTTATGATGCGTTTGATTTAACTCTCGGTAGCACGTTTATCGAAGTTTCGGATGCTTACCCTACTAAGATCGTGATCTTAAGTAATGTTTATAAAAACTGTTGGATAAAATCAGAGCGGTCTTGCGAATGAGTGTTAAGGGAAAGATGCCCGGTATGGTTTATATTTTGGTTTCATTTATACCTTGGATCATTTACTGGGTGTTTACTGGTTTAGGCTTATCCCTTGGTATCCTTCTATCGCTTACCGCTTCCCTTCTCCTTCTGGTGCCGCAGGTTTTGAGGAGGAATTTCTACTTTATGGATGTTTTCAGCTTCTTTTACTTTCTCGTGGCTTCCATGGCGACTTTCCTGCTTGGGGTGGGCTTCTTTGTGGAGTATAGCGGGTTTGTGGGCTACTTGACGCTCTCGCTGATGGCTACGTCCTCTATTGCTCTCGGTGTACCGTTCACGCTTCAGGTTTCTAGGCGGGATTGGCCGGAGGTGTACTGGAGGGATAGGGCGTTCCTGCAGATCAACAACCTTGTTTCAGCCGCGTGGGCGCTGGTCTTCATCACTAACGCGCTGGTCTACCTGTTCCTCAAGCACCCGTACAACGCGGCGGTTTCGAATGTTCTCGTGGTGTTGGGTACTGTTTTCTCGGTGGTGTTCCCGGCGAGAGCTTCAGCCTTCTTTGTCGCGAAGAGGTACGTGGAGCCGCTTGAGAGGTTCGATTGGAAGGTTCGGGTGAGCCCCGGTGCCTCCAAGGGTGAGGATGAGTACGACGTTGTGATCGTGGGGGCGGGCATCGGGGGGTTGGCGTGTGGCAGCTTGCTGGCGAAGTGGGGGTACAGGGTTTTGGTGCTGGAGCAGCACTACCGGGTTGGAGGCTACTGCTCCTCGTTTAGGAGGCTGGGGTTCACATTCAACACTGGAGTTGAGGATGTGAGCGGGCTTTGGGAGAAGGGACCCATTTCGTACCTGCTCCGCGAGCTGGGGTTGGAGAAGGAGGAGCTGTTCGTGAGGAACAGGACGAGGTTCATCTTCAAGGGGAGGATCATCGAGGCGGAAGGCTTGGAGGAGTTCGTAGAGAAGCTATCGGAGCTGTTCCCCCACGAGAGGGAGAACGTGGCCCGCTTCTTCGAGGATGCTCGGAGGGCGTACGAAGAGTGCTACCGGGAGGCCGAAGTTTACGGCGTACCGCTCCCGGGCGAGTTGATCGCGAAGGTTTTCGGAGTAGAGAAGCTCGTGGACTACCCGAGGGAGCACCCGCACTTCTACGATTGGATGAGTAAGACGTACAGGCAGAAGCTGGACGAGTACTTCAGGGATGAGGATTTGAAGCTGCTGTTGAGCGCGTTGATCGGCTACGTCGGTGCAGAGCCGGAGAAAGTTTCCGCGGCGAGCGCGCTCACTGCCTGCGTCTCCTACTACCTGCACGGAGGCTACTACCCGAAGGGGGGAGCCCAGAGGTTTGCGAACAGCTTGAGGGATGCCATCGAGAGGAACGGGGGGCGGGTTCTGGTTCGGCAGAGGGTTGACAGGATCCTCGTTGAGAACGGGGAGGTGAAAGGGGTTGCCGCGGGGGGTAGGGTTTTCAGGAGCAGCGTTGTGGTCGCCAACGTGAACGCCAAGACTGCTCTCTTGGAGCTCGTTGGGGAGGAGCACCTGGGTAGAGAGTACGCGGGCTACATCACGGGGTTGAAGATGTCCCCATCGGCTTTCATGGTCTTCCTGGGG
The DNA here is from genome assembly GCA_038727095.1 of Thermofilaceae archaeon. Taxonomy (GTDB): domain Archaea; phylum Thermoproteota; class Thermoprotei; order Thermofilales; family Thermofilaceae; genus JANXEW01. The sequence goes on from JAVYWK010000009.1 coordinate 51,148, forward strand.
GTTGACATGGACCTATCGGGCTACCCGACGCTCATCAAGGATCTGGACGGGGGCATCGGGGTAGTCATAAACTCCAACGCGGATCCCTCCCTCGCGCCGAAGAGCATGGCCAGCGTCACCATCATAACGCTGGCGAACTACCACGATTTCCCCCCGAGAGGGACGGAGGAATACCTGAGGAGGAAGAGGGAAGTTGCAGACGAGCTGATCCTGAGAGCGGAGAAGGTCATCCCGGGCTTGAGCGAGCGCATCGTTGTCCGAGACGCGGCGACGCCGAAAACCTTCGAGAGGTACACTTCGATGCCGGAGGGTGCGATCTACGCGTTCGACCAGTCGATTGAAACCCGGAGGCCCTTCTTCAAGACGCCCATTAAAGGGTTGTACCTCGTCGGTGCATCAACTTTCCCCGGCGGCGGGGTAGAGGCGGTCGTCATCTCCGGGATCATCTGCGCGAACGATATACGCGGCTGGAGGCTTGAGCGGTAACGTGAGAGACCGTTAACGGCTCGATCCGTGAGGCGTAGGAGCCGGGGGGCTGTTTCAAAACCTATCAAAGGGTACGCTCGATCCATGTTGGGGCGTAACGCTTTTTGCTGCGGGATGAGTTTCATTGTGTGGAAAAAAGGAAGAGTAAAAGGCGGAGGAAGCGCCGTAAGGAGGATGAGTGCGACGACGGTTTCTTCATGCGAGCTGGGATCGCAATCGCATCCCAAGCCCGGGCGGTTTGAAGGATGAGGGGACGCGCTCGCCGAAGGCGTCGACCCCCATGCGAGGGTGTTGAAACACCCCTTGTCAAGCTTTGGAGCCTAGCGGGCTTCACTGCGCCGGCCTCGTCTGGAGCTTGCGTAGGTCGAGCTTGACGCCCTTTTCCAGGGCTTCGGTTACGACCACCTTCCTGCCCTTGTACTTCTCCAGCTGCTCGGGAGTGTAGGGGAACATCTCCAGCGTGAAGGATCCGTCCCAGAGCCTGCTGAGGAGCTCCATGTTCTCGATGAAGCTCCTCTCCCTAAACTTCTCTGAGACGACCACCATGTCGAGATCGCTATCCGCCAGCGGGGTGCCGTAGACTCTCGAGCCGAAGAGGTAGACCTCGCTAACGTCGAGCTCATCCCTCAAGCGCTTGAGGAAGGCTAGGAGCTCCCTCTTCTGCTTCTTCGAGAGCCGCACCCTGTCGAGCTCAGGGAAGGTTTCCACGGCTCCTCACCCACTCTAGGACCCTCTGGGCCGCTGCAAGGCACCTCTCGCAGATCTCCCTCGTGTACGCTTCGCTAGGCACCGTGTTCGCCGCGTTGGGGTACCTCGCCACCACGTAATGGGGGTTTAGGATCCTCAGCTCGTCCATCACCTCCTCGGCGTCAAGAGCCTTCCCGAGCTTCACGAGGTCCTGGCCCCTGGGAGGGAGCCCCGCCTTCATAGCTATGTAGAGGGCCTTCAAAGCCTTCTCCGCCGCTTGGTGGCAGAGGAAAGCGGCTACGCTGTACTCCTCTATACCGAAGTTCTTCCTAGCCTGCCTGAGATTGTGCTTCGCTTCGCTCCACCAATCTAAGGCCTCCTCCCTTATCACTCAGTCATAACCCGACCCACGAGGTTTAAACCTGCCTTTACAGCATTGCGTAGCCTAACGGGGCTTGCGCTCAAGCCGACCCTCGGAGCGGGGAACACGCTTCAGAATTCGCTTCGGAAGCCTCACCCGTCGAGAAGCATTCTACGCTCGGATCCTACACTCCAAGTAAATTCTCAGCAAAGCATACACTCCCTATGGTTTCATCCAGAAGGATTCCGGCTTTTCAAGGCGCGGCCTGTAGCGGATTTAAAGGAGGGTTCACTCTGACTGTGAGGTGGGTAGACTGAAAGGTGTAGGGCTTCCTGCGGGGTGGGCGGAGAAAGCGGAGATTTTTCTCGAGGATGCGGAGAAGCACTTGGCGGAAGGGCACTTCTGGCTTACGTGCTTCGAGTCCCACCAAGCCGCCGAACTGTACTTGAAATCCCTGATAGTGGCGGCGACGGGGTTCCACCCCTACACGCACGATTTGACGGAGCTGCTTGAAGCTCTAAAGAGGGTTGGCTTCACCGCGGGTGAAGATATCGTGATCGCATCGGAGATCCTGACGCCCCACTACGCCCTGTCCCTGTACCCGGGGGAGCGCGCCATAAGCTACACGAGGGAGAGGGCGGAGAGGTGCTTGAGATCGGCTAGGTCTATTATCAACTGGGTGAAGGAGGTTGCCGACCCGTGACGAACTCGGGCTGCGCCTGCTTCAGGAGGCGGCAAAGAGGGTAGCGGAGTGGCAAGAGGCGTTCGAGCAGTACGTTGAGGAAGTGCGTAGGAGCGGGCTGGTGAAGGAGCTCTACCTCATCGGCTCGAGAGCGAGGGGGGAGCACCTCCCCTCCAGCGACTTCGACCTCCTGGCAGTCGTGAGCAGGGGTGCGGATCCGTTGGAGGTGGCCGAGAAGCTCAGGTTGCTGAAGAAGAGGAGCTTCCCGCTGGATATCGTAGTCCTAACAGAGGAGGAGTTGGAGGACCCCATCTACAGCGAGATGCTCAGAGGAAGGAAGAAGCTCATGTGGCCAATCGGGCGCGCGAGAAGCCGAACCGTTGGGCAACCCCAGCGCCAGCGGGCTCGCGACTCCAACCTCATCGGTTCTCCGCAGACCGGGCCGCCGCTCAAAACAGCCCTCTCCCGCAGAGCTCTAGTGAGGTAAGAGTCACGGTGCTCCTCACACTTAAGGGCGGTACCTCCACCGCGTCGCAGGATCAGAGGCTGCCGGGTGGCGGTGCCGACTTCGCGAGCAATAGGAGGTTATCGTGGGGCGGCGCGCCTGTAGATCTGCCCTGCCGCCAGCCCTCGAACGAGTTGCCGTCGGTGACGGGAGGGTGGCTGGTTATGAGGCGCGCTAACGGGCGTAGCGTCCCCTGGCGTGGAGGATGCGCATCTCGAGCCCCTCTCGAGGGGTTCGTTGCATGTTACGCTGGCCCCCAGCTCGTTCCTTAACGATCTTCTGCCCGCGGTGGGTTGCCCGGCTACCGCTCCAGGTACCCTTTAGAACCAGTACTGGGGGGCTTCGCTCTCCCTAACGACATCCTCGTCGGAGAACCTCCACTTTCCTCTTAAGTCCAGGATCACTATCCCCAGCTCCCCTCCGAGCTTGTCGCTGATCAGCACTTCGTACTCGAGGTGGGAGATCATCACGTCGCACCGAACGGGGCCCACGACCCTATCCTTAGCCTCGGCGAGCACCTCGGCTGCCCCAGGAACTAGGTAGTTCCTCACCGGTCCCCCGGCGGTGCCCACCTCCACTAGGTAGGCGTCCTCCGGCGGTGGCCATAAGCCCAGTTCTAGGGCTAGCCTGCGCGGGATGAGGAGCTGTGGGGTTTCTGCCTCGAAGCCGGAGTTGACGAGCGCGCTGCTAACTACCTTCCTCCCGCTCCTCAGCGACCTTACCCTCAGCTTCACCCTCACCGCCACGATGAGCACCCCTCTTAATCGGGTAGATGTGCCCGACCCTCCTCCTGATCGGGTAGATGTGCCCGATCCTCGCCCTCAACCTGTGAATGCTCATTCACCCTCGAATAACACGCCCCCAGCCACTAATAACTCTACCTAGCCCAGGCCTTGAACGGATCTCCCAACCGGGAAGTAGTGTAAAGCGCGGTTTCACGCTCCGCATCCCTCGTAGACGAGCCTGAACAGTCGACAGCCTACCATTCCCTTCACCGCTCGCAACAGCTTACAGGGGACTCGATCCTTCGGTCAGCCAAAAAGAATCGTCTGGCAGAGTAATCCTTCAACGGGCCTTGAAGCTTAAATGCTCCACCGGAGTAGCAGCTCCTCGAGTACCACCCGCATAGCCAGCTAGCGAAAGGGGAGGGACTGCTCACGGAATAAGACAAGGTTCGTCCTTAAAGACTGTTGAGGCGAAGAGCTTAGAGGAGTTGGTGGAGAAGCTCTCGGAGCTGTTCCCCTACGAGGGGGAAGCGAAGCTTGCTGGAGGCATTGACCATTCTCATCGGTGGAAATTCGAAAGAGCCAGAGCAGGTCGTAGTTAAAGGACCCTATACTTCTGGAGAGGAAAGGTTGCTAAGAAAGAAGTTTAAGGTAATATTGGTTTAGATGCTCTAAAGATATTATCTTAAACTATTATGTTTATCTGGAATATGTGCTTCATTTTTCTATCTTTATACCCTTCATTTCAGCTAGTTCTCTTAACGGTGGAATTTCCTCTAGCATCTCTTTCGTGACTAGTGCCCAGTTTATGCCTTTCGGCTTCTTCATTTTGCTCCCTGTGAAAATGACACGTGAGGGTGTAACGATGATGTCAGCGACAGTATCGTGGGGTTCTACGGGTAGGTTAGCTTCAATCACCTGGACGTCGTGGGCGATTACGACGACTGGTGTCATGTCGTCCACGACACCTATCTCTGATAGCATCCCCCACTCCAGGTCGAAGAAGCCTTCACCCTTGCCGAAGCGTACGCCAGATGTATTAACAAGTGAAACCCCCGTGAAGACCATATCGAATTTGCCAAGAGATGCGATGTCCCTTAGTGAAACTCTTACTCCAAATCTTTCCGCTCCGTCGAGGGATGCGGCGAAATCCTCCTTGCCATGCGGTACCAGCCTTCTCTCAAGCAGGATAAAGCCACGCCGAATGCCGTAGGTCGGCATGACGAATGTCTTCCCATCGATTATTGCAGCTTCTCTCAGCTGTTCCAGACAGTTATCAGGTGTGATGAATAGAAGTCTCGATCGCTTGTACAAGCTCATTTCCCTTACTTTTTCAACACAGAGCTCGCTGCCCTCAAAATCAGGGATGAAATGACTGAAGTCATAATGGAACCTCGAGTCAGGTTTTGCAACATGCCTCAGCTTCTCCCAAACACTTATCCTAAACTTCATTTTTTCTGCCGAGTTAACCATGGATTACCACCTCCTTGAGAGTGAATGCAGGCTTCCCGACAAGCTTCAGCATAAGTTTTGCTAAAGGAGGGACGTCGAGACCTATCTCCTCTAAATTCCCAAAATGCATACTAAAGACACTCCGCGGCGAACCTAGCGCGACCAGATGCCCACCGCTGAGAACGGCAACCCTCTTTGCGTACTCGCAAACTAATCTCACATCATGAGTGATGACTATCACCGTGGTACCGTTCGCATTAAGCTTAGACAGGATTTCCATGATCCTGCGCGAGTTCTTCTCGTCTTGTCCGGTCGTTGGCTCATCGACGATTAGTAAGCGGGGTTTAACCGCCAGGACTGTGGCTAACGCGAGCCTCTGCCTTTCGCCCTTGCTAAGGAAGTACGGAGCCTCGTTCTCTAGGCCCGACAAACCGACGGTCTCGAGGGCCCAGCTAACTCGATTCTCCAGCTCCTCACCACCGATACCTCGCAGCCTTAGCGGAAGGGCCACCTCATCTCTGACCGTGTTGCAAACCAGCTGGTGATCTGGGTTCTGGAAAACATATCCAACTAATGCGGCCAACTGGCTAGGAGATGCCTTCCTCGTGTCTAATCCCATCACCAGAACATGACCTCGTGTGGGCTTGATCAAGCCCGTCAGGAGCTTCGCCATAGTAGTCTTGCCAGAGCCGTTGGGTCCCATGACAGCAAGAAATTCGCCCTCGTAAATGCTTAAGTTTAACCCCTTAATGGCTACTGTCCCATCCCCATACTCGTACCAAACATCGATGAAATGTGCCACGGGTGTCTTGTACATATTATCCGTTTCTTCGGTCTCGTTCACGCGAAGTAGTCCTCTTAAGGGGCGCAGGACATTAAAAGCTTCCGAAACTGTGAAAGGTAAGGATCCATTAGTGAGGCTCACCCTGACTGCCAGCATAGCTAGTTGAGGTACTCTTACTCCAATTCTCTCAAGCTCGTTTACCCTTGAGAATACGTAGCGGGGATGGCCTTCAAGTAGGATCTTACCCTCATTCATGACTACTACTCTGTCCGCGAACTTAGCCAGCTCGTCAGTATTGTGATCAACTATGATCACTGTTGTCCTGTAGTTGTCTCTCAATCTCTCTACGACCTCCAATACCTCCCTCTTACCTACCGGGTCTAGATCCGAGGTGGCCTCATCTATGATCAACAATTTCGGTCGCTTCGCGATGGCAGCTGCAAGGGCCACCCTCTGCTTCTGTCCTCCGCTGAGCTCATGCGGCGGTTTACTTGCATACTTCCTCATCCCCACAAACTCCAGTGCTTCTTCAACCCTCTGGATCAACTCGTCGCGAGGCACTCCTGCGTTCTCAAGTGCGAACGCGACCTCATCAAACACTTTCATTGTCACGAATTGTACATCGGGATCCTGAAGAACAAGTGCAACATGGTTTGAGAGTTCTCTGACGCTGGCGTTCGCCGCATCCAAGCCGAAAACCCTCAAAGACCCTTTATGCTCACCCCTTGTGACTTTAAACAGGATCCCGCTTACACAAAGGCATAGCGTGGTCTTTCCTGCCGAGCTCGGTCCGATAATGCCCACGATTTCGCCCTCCATCACGGTTAAGCTGATCCCCCTGAGTGTCCATTCAAGCCGTGAAGGGTAGCGCCACCAGAAATCTTCGATTTCTACTACGTTCATACAAAAGGCCACCCAGGAAAGCCAAACAGGCCGAGAATTCTTAGCAGTGCAGAGGTAGCTAACAGCACCGCGAGGAGTATGGCAGCGACTACATCTTCCTGCTTCCAAACGAACTCGTAAATATACGTTCTTTTACCTTTTGGTAGGAAACCTTTCAGTTCCAGAACATACGAAAGTTCTTGCATTCTTTTAAGGGCTAAAACCATGAGAGGCACCCCTGTGAGTAAGACTGAATGTGCTCTCTCAATCACGTTGCCAGCATCGAGACGAGCCCCCTTCAACAGCATAGCCTCGCTGATTCTAGCGTAATCCTCGATAAATAGTATGGAGAACCGCATAGAGAGAGCTATAGTGAAGGCTGCTGTGAAGGGGAAACCCAAGCCCATAAGGCCGTAAACAAGGTCCACATCACGTAGCGAAAGGAAGACTAGCGTTGAACCGAGAATCATGCAAGAAATCCTCAGCATAACTGTTACCATGTACATAAGAGTTCTATCGCTCACGAAGGAACCCCAGGGCAGCTCAAAGTAGACAACACTTCCGGGAATCTTGCTCCCTAGAATATAGCTTACAGTGACGGCTTGAGCGACAAGCAGCAGGTAGGGAAGAGCTTTAGCCAAGCTGCGAAACGGTACTCGCAACACAGGGTAGAGAGAGGCTAAAGCGACGAAGTAGGCTAAAAGGGGGATGGGAGCTTCGATGATCCAGGCGACCACATTGAAAATGATGAGGGCCAGAACTTTCACACAGGGATGGAGCAGGAGGAGAGGGTTAGAACTGTCCAGGTAGGTCAAAAAAGTTTTCGTTTTGAGCTTATCCATACTACTCCCTCCATATGTACATGGGCGATTGTTTAACGAAACTCGTAAGGGTACGAAGCAACGGCGTACCCACGATGAACACGGCGAGGCTATCTCCGATGAAGTACGTAACAACGCCAACCCACCAGAACGGCGGAGTAATCACGCCAAAAAGGAGGTTAACCGTGTGAACCCAGAGCCCACACACTAGGCTGGCTACGGGAACGGCAATCAACCAAGCAATACGATCTTTCTTCCGCTGAAGGTCGGGGCGAGCGTCCATCAGCTTGAAGATTAGGAGCGCGCAGAGAGGCGCTATTAAGTCGCCTATTGCCCCGTCAAGCCACACGTGTAGTGTGTACCCCTGGAAGTAGCCCATAGCTAAGAAAGTTGCAATATGTCCGCCAAGCGCGCCCCATATGCCGAACCAGAGGGTCAGCGGGAAGTAGAAACCAGCGGGTATCCAGAAGCCGGAAGCTGCCGGAAGACCTGGGATGGGGACGAGGATTATGGCGAATAGCGCAAGGGGTAAGCATATTCCAGCTGTAACAGCCGTCACAGCCACTTTCCGCGCATCAATCATTCCCACCACCTCACAGGCTAATCTGACCCATCAGAATCTGGCCGATGAACGCCACGATCAGCCAAACGACGGCCATTTCGCACAGAAGTTTGAAGATGTGTATGTATAGGAGCTTGCGATTGCTAGAAACGGCGTTCTCTAAGGCAGCTCTTAGCTCACGTCTCTCGAAGAAATCTAGAACTATTGTTACAACCATGGTCGTATACACACTCATGATAAATAAGTACGTATAGCTCAATTCCTCCACCGAAAACCCCATCCATCACCCCCTTATTAACATAACTTTTACAAATATTATTTAACACATTTGTGTTAATAATGTGTTAATAAAATACTATTCCGTCGGGAATTGGCCGAGCGGTGAAACCTTTCAAGTTGCGGCGCTTTCATTATTCGTCCGCATAGAATGACTGATCCGGATGTTCTAGGAGGTCATGACTTTCAGCATGAAACCTTATTGTTTTTACAAGCTTTTACTCGACAAAGGGCGTTGCGCAATAGGTATTCGTAAGCTCTAGGAAGATAGCGAGGAAAAATAAGGAAAAAGTGAAATAACTCAGGAGCGAAGCACTCTAGATCACTCCTGTGATTCTCTCGAGTGAGCGTCGAAGGCCTAGTGGCGGAATCACGCTTCATCTATTCTTTGCCGCGTGTATAGGGGTAGCGAGTTTCGCGTGAGGGGCTGCAGTGTAGCTTGCCCGCGGCTCGCAATGCCAGTGATGAAAGTGGCGGTTGACGTGGTTCGACACGCTTATATGCTCAAAAGAGCTTGATTAAACGTGGCCGAGGGCAGTTACGGAAGCTCTTTCTGCGCTACGACTTGGGGTAACCCGGCTTCCTGGAGGTTGGCTAACTACGTGAATGGAGGATTGAGCGATACGGGTTTCTCAACACTAGGGATGCTGCAGAAGCTTGAGAAGCCGCGGATGCCGGTGCTCGTTGCGGTAGTAGATAGCCTCGCCGCCGAGGCTGAGTGCGAAACGTCCGACTACTCCGAGCTTAGGCGCGCGGTGGTGGAGTACGTGCGGAAGCACCTGTGCGGCGTGGAGGCGGAAGTCGAGGTGCTGCCCGGCATCTTGAGGGCGGTGAAGGATGGGCGCCAGTACACGTTTAAGGCGGATCTAGGAGATTTCCGCCTCCTCTACACTTACTCTCTCTACACGAGAGCCCTCAAGGCGGCGTGCGGAAGCGTTACCCGCATCGCCCTCGACATCAGCCACGGCGTGAACTACATGCCAACCCTCGCCCTCGACGCAGCGCAGGAGGCAGCGGCGATGCTCGCGGCAGCCCTGGCGCAGACCGTGGAGTTGAGGGTGTACCAGGCCGACCCCTACCCCCAACTCGGCCCCCAGGCTTCCAAGCTGGGTAGAAACCCCAGCAACCCTTGCGAGCCAATCGACCCGAGCGTGTCTCCGCCGGAGCTCGGCTACAACATTGTGCGCGAGTTTCGCGTGAACCCGTGGGACCTGGCCCGCTTCGTGGGGTATCAGGCGTCAAAGGTCGAGAAGGTCCTGACCGATGAGAGGGTCCTCGGGGAAGCTCGGGCTGAGGTTCGGCGGGTCGTTAGGAGCGCGCTCTGCATCCTCGGCGCCTATAGGCTTGGCGCACTGGTCCAGCTGGCAGTTCTCGCGAAGACTACTTCACCCGAGGACCTCGAGCGCATCATTGAGGCGGCCGTTGAGGGTTGGCGGAAAGCCCGAACCGTGTACTGGAAGGGCTCAGCTGTGACCGTTGAGAGCAGAGCTAGGCTGAGCGAGGGGTTCCGCGCCCTACTCAACGCCCATGCTGTCCTAACCGGCGCGCGCAAGCTTCTAGGCCAGGCTGACCGGTGCTCACTGGAGGAGTGTACCGTGAGCTTCGACGAACTGCTTAGGCTCAAGCAGCTCGTCAAGGGCTCCCGCATAATCGTCAGGCTCATCGATAGGGAGCTCTCGAAGCTCAGCTACCTGAAGAGCCGCCTCGATCGGGAGTGGAAACCGTACTCGAGCTACAGGGGGCCTGAGGGGGTGGCTGACAGCCGGGAAGGCACGTTTGATCGGGACTTCATCGCCCACGCAGGCTTCCACTCGGACGTGCTTCTGGTGAGGCTGGCGGATAGTCAGCCGGAGCTAAAGGTAGACCTTAGCAGGTGGGAGAGCGTGGAGCGGGTCCTATTGAACACCGTTTACGCCTAACTCGATCGCCAGTTAGGCGGACATCAAGGAGCATTAGTGCAGATCGAAGCTAGTGGACAGGTTCCTATCGACAATAGCTTCCCCGCATCCCCGCTCAACCCGCAGCAGCTGTGGCTCCTTCGAGCCTACGCCTCAAAGTGAGATAGCAGCTGTTTCCTAAGCCTCAAGCTCCCCGCTCCACCAGGCCCCTGTCGCCAGGAGAGCCCATTTTGGAAGGTTTATCGAAGCTTCTAGAGGCTAGGGATCTTTTTCGCGAAGTGCTTAAAGCCGTGGGAGCCCCCAAGGCTTAGCTGGTAGTTCGGCGCGAAAAGGTGGTGTGACGTGGCGGAGACCGTGGCTGAGAGAGCGGTGGCACTCCTTGAGTCAGCGCGCAGGCTATACAGGGAAGCCGTGAGGGAGTTCGAGTCTGGCGTGGGGGAGGGCGGTTGGGTGAGGATCGCGGTTGCAGTTGAGAAGGCGTCCGGTGCTGTGGAGCAGGCGACTAAAGCCTTAGTTCTCATGCTGAAGGGTAAGCTGCCCAGCAGTTGGGAGGAGGATAGAGTCCTCGTGGAGCTCGAGACCAGCTTCCCCGAGGTGGCTAGGTTGAGGATCAGGGATAGGTATGCTGCTAGGCTCTCGTACCTCAGCCGTTTCCGCTACAGCCTCTACTCCTCTAACCTAAAGCTTGCGGAGTATGAGCTAGAGAAGGTTAAAGAGTACCTGGACGATATATCGAGGCTGCTGAAGCAGCTGCAGTAGCTGCAGGTACTAGCCCCGCCCAGCCTCCTACGCGGAGGGGGTCGCTTGCTGTCGAGGCCACATTGATGGGGCTGGGCCGCCGGCACCCCCACTCCTGACTAGTGCTTCGAGAACGGTACCCGCCGCGCAGGCTTGCGCCGCACTTTCAGCGTGTCTGCGGGATGCCGGAGGGCTCGCATCGGAAGCACAGCGCTGTACAAAGCTTCTGGGGCCGCGGGGGGCTGGGTCGTGCTCACACTACCGTTTTTCGGAAGGTGTCCGCACTCGGCGAGCCCCGCGGGTCTGCGCGGCGCCGGTAGTGCACTTAACACCGGATATGCTTATTTCATACCGATGGGTAGGAGGAGTGTGCTCCTGCAGGTGAAGGTTCCCGAGAGCGTGGTTGCCGCGCTGGATAGGCTGGTTGAAGCGGGGATTTTCCGCTCAAGGAGCGAAGCTGTCGCTGAAGGGATTCGCCGCGTCTTAAGCGCTTACAGCGTGCTGGGTGAGGGGTTGGCGCTCATCGAGGGGTACGTTGCCGGCCGCGTTGAAAGGAGCTTGGGTCCAGGTAGCCTGGTTGAAGTCGACGTGGAGGAGGCGAGGCGGAGGATTGCTGCCTTCTTCGGGACAGACGATGTCTCCGAGGTTCTGCGCAGGCTAAGGGTGAGGCTTTGATCGCCGTTGACACCGACGTGCTGGCAGTCTACTTCATCTTCAGGCGGGACTCGAGGTTCGAGCACGCTAATAGCGGTCGTCGACTCCGACCAGCTCAAGGCGACTACCGCGGTTAACGCGCTAGAGCTCGCCAGCTTGATGAGCATTACGCAGAGCGGGGTGAAGGCGAGAGAGCTCTTCAACCTCCTGCACAGGAGAAGGGACTTCCAAGTGCTCTACTGGAGGAGCTGGCCCGACCAGCCGGTTTTTGTCGCTCGAGCGCTGGAGTACGTAGCAGCCCGCAGAAGCCCTCTCGTCGACGCGCTGATCGGATGGATCCTCGAGGAGAACGGTGTCGAGCTCCTCGTCACGTGGAACACGAGGCACTACTCGGGCCGCTACCCCTTCGAGGTTGCGACACCAGAGCAGTACTTTAGGCCGGCTGAGCCGCAGCTAGCCGCTGCAGTCTAAGCGCGAGCTTCCCGAGCGGGTCGGCACTCGAGGAAGCTTCGCGCGGAAATATGGAGCGGAGAGCCGGGCAGGGCGAGCCACCTCCCTCGGTGAGCTTCCGCAGGCTTTTCCCCCTCGCTGGCAGTCCTGGGAGGGTTGAACCTCACCGCGCCGCGGAGGTGAGCGTGCTTAAGATCTGGTGCACCGGTATAGCTCTGCTGAGCGCTCGCAGCTAGAGCTGGCAGCGCGCTGCAGGGTCGCACTTGCTCCTCCACACGCCCACCCTGGAAGGATGGACTGAGCCGCTGCTCAAGGAGCCGAGAGGGCCTTGCGAGCGCTCTTCCGGTTCTGCGGGATCCGGAGGGTGTTCTCAGCGGCTAGGCTGGAGTGCGGCGCGCCTGGAGCTCTTTCATAAGCAAGCGGGCTGGCCTGATCTCCCTGCGGAGAGGGTCGAGCACCAAGCCGAAGATGTCCAGCGTGACGGTACCAAGGGTGTTTTCATCCTCACTCTCGCCTAAGATCACGGGAGTGTGCTACTCGCCGTAGCCTTTAAGCTCGATCAGCACCTCTGAGACACCTCGCTTTATAGTCGTTCCGTCGGCGAGAACGAGCTCGACGTCCCCCATCTTCTCCAAACCTAACCTCTCCCAAACGTCGCGCTCAAGCACGGTGTAAGTCGCGCCTGAATCGACCAGCAGCTTAACCGGTAGCGCTACACAACCTTTCTTGACAACAGCTTCAACGTGGACTAGGCTCACGGCGCTACGAAAACGCGGCCGCACTTAGCCTTTTCCCTTCGAATGCCGTGAAGAGACCCTAAAACCACCCAAAGAGCCTGCGAAGTGCTCTTTAAGCTCTATCCCGCAGCTGAACACGGTCCTCATCTACACGGTCGGGGTCACTAACGAACCCTCCGGCAGCTCGCCCCCGAGTTTCCGGGTCATCGGTTGTCGCGAATAGCTTTAATAGCGACAGAACCCTGGAGGTACAGATGTCAAAGGCTTTGCTGAAGAAGCGACTCCTGGAGTTACTGAAGGAGGATGAAGAGTTCAGGCTGACGGTAGCTGGTCTGCTCGGCTATGAAGAACTTCTGCAGAAGATGAAAGAAACCCTGCAGGAGCTAGCCAAGTTAAGGCAGGACATGCTAGAGGGCTTCAGAAGGCACGAAGAAGAAATGGCGCGGATCTGGGGTGAAATCGCAAAGCTGAGAGAAGACATGATCGCAGGATTCCGGCGCCACGATGAAGAGCTCGCTAAGCTTTGGTCTGAGGTTTCGAAGCTTAGGCAGGATATGCTGGAGGGCTTTAAGCGGCACGACGAGGAGTTTGCGAAGGTTTGGGCCGAGCTCGCTAAGCTTCGCGAAGACATGCTAGAGGGCTTCAGAAGGCATGACGAAGAGCTAGCTAAGTTGAGGCAGGATATGCTGGAGGGCTTTAAGCGGCACGACGAGGAGCTCGCTAAGCTTTGGTCTGAGGTTTCGAAGCTGAGGGAGGACTTCAATAGGGGGTTCGCTGCGCTGAATAGGCGGCTGGATGCTCTGGGGGCGCGGTGGGGCGTCATGGCGGAGAGCGCCTTCAGAGAGGGGCTGCGGGCCCTCCTTGAGGATCTCGGCATTAGAGTTGAAAAATGGAGCGCCTTCGACGAGGAGGGGAGAGTGTACGGGTACGAGAGCGTAGTCGAGCTCGACGTAGCCGTGAAGGACGGAGAACTCATCCTGGTCGAAGTCGCCTCGCACGTCAAGCAGTCGGATGTTTCCACGTTCAAGAGGAAGGCTGAGTTCTACGCTGAGAAGACGGGAAGGAAACCGGATAAGCTTATCATCGTATCGCCCTACGTCGACGAGAGCGCGCTGAGAGCTGCAAAGCAGCTCGGCATCGAAGTCTACACGAGCATCTAGAGATCAGGGGTGAAACGGTCTGTGCTCCCCTCTGGCGCGCGTCGCCGTACTCAACACCCATACGCTAGCAATCATGCGGGAGAACACGCACTTATCTAGGGGTGCGGCGTGGCACCGCGATGAGGCTGTGGTCTATTCATCCGGCTTACTTGGACCGGATCGGCTTGATCGCCCTCTGGAGGGAGGGGCTGCTAGCTCAGAGGGTTCTGGCCGGGCTGACGAGGGGCTATAGAAACCACCCGCAGCTCGAAAGGTTTAAGCGTGCTTCGAACCCTCGACTAGCTATCGGGACGTACCTATACTACGTTTACCTCGAAGGCGTCCGGAGGGGCTACAAATTCGACCTGAGCAAGATCGAGGCCTACAACGAAAGCCTTGCCGGCTCCATACCCGTAGCCTCGGGGCAAGTTGAGTACGAGTTCAGGCTTCTCCTACACAAGCTCTCAACAAGAGACCCCTGGTGGGGTTTGAGCCTTAAGAGCGTCAGGGAGGTGAAGGTGAACCCAATCTTCTACGTGGTTGAAGGCCCGATTGAGAGCTGGGAGAGGCCCAGAAGCTTCCTGCTCGGTGGGGCAGGCGCGGAAAACCGCTAGCTAGGGTAGCAGGGGGGTTTGCGAAGCTTTATTCCTCTATGCTCGAGCTCCTCGATAAGCTTCGCCACAGCCTTTTCCTTCTTCTTAGACTCTACGATCACGTCCAGCGGGCCCCGGTCGCCCCAAAGCTCGACGAGCTCTAGAAAGTCATCAAGCCGAACGAAGTCCGCGTGCTCCCCGAACCTGCGGGAGCTGCCAGGGGACGACGACAAGTGAAACTCGGGTATGACACCCCTCCAGGTGTCTACGAGCCTATCCATATCGAAGGTGGAGGGGTTCAGCTTGTGGTGGTAGTAGTCGAACACCACTGGCAAGCCGAGCCTTTCACCGACCATCACCGCGTCGGCAGCCGTGTAGTACCTCTCATCGTTCTCGATGGCTAGCCTCCTCGCCAACCACTCGTTCTCCTCGACCGTCCTCTCGAACCTCCTTAGAGCCTCCCGCTTGTCCCCGTATAAGCCGCCCAGGTGTACAACGACGATGCTCTCTCGGGGCAGGTTCAGGGTATCTAAAACCCAGAAGTGGTACGCCAACTCCCTCAGGGATCTCTCCACGACCTTCGCCCTCGGGCTGTTCAACACGACGTACTGGCCGGGGTGCATCGTGATCCTAACGCCGTACCTCTCAACCTCCCGGGCTGCAAGTCTAAGCCTGCTCTCCACCTCTAGTAGCCAGCTCTCGTCGAACCTCTCGTGGGACGCGAAGGGGATAAAGTTCGACCCCAGCCTGAAGATCGTCAAACCCATTGAGCAGGACAGCTTCAACAGCTCGATGAAGTCCCTCAAGTTTTCTTTAAAGGTTTTTAGCAGGGTCTCCCTGCTGAGCTTGCTCAACCTCATCTTGCGGTTAGTGTTCAGAGAGTTGTCCGAGGTGGAGCAGAAGATTCCAAGCCCGATGCTCACGCCGGGCGACTAGAACTCACGCTTATTAAGATTGGGATGCAAGCTAGTTGTGGCCTCCCGCAGCGCAGTGAGACCGAGGCTGCTGCTCAGCATGTGCCTGGGCGTTAAACCCGTGAGGCACGACGGGGGCATAGTGTTCGACGTCCTCGTGGAGGCTCTCAAGAGGTACGTGGAGGTCGTGGCCGTGTGCCCCGAGGTGGGTATTGGGCTCGGCGTTCCTAGGAGCCCGCTCGTCCTCAACGAGATCGAAGGTCGCGTCGAGCTGGTCGACACGTCCTCCGGGTTGAAGCTCACTAGAAACGTGGAGGAGTTCACCGAGAGGATCCTTGAAGGGCTGGCGGTTGACGGGGTTCTTCTGAAGTCTGCCAGCCCGTCCTGCGGCGTCGGCGACGCGAAGATCTACGGGCCCGGCAGGCAGGTTCTCAGGAGGGGTGATGGCATCTTCACCAGCCTGCTGAAGCGGCGCATGCCATGCATACCCTTTGAGAGCGAGAAAAGGCTCTACTCCTACGGCATCAGGAGGACGTTCCTGACTAGGCTCTTCTCCCTCGCGGAGCTGAGGGAGACGCTTTCCAGCCTTAAGTCCCGCGAGGACCTAGTCGACTTCCACAGAAGGTACAAGTACATCATCATGCTGTACAGCCCTACAGCTCTGAAGCACCTGGGCAGGTTGGTAGCGCGCAGGGAGAGCTGCGAGATTCAGGATCTCGCTGCCAGGTACGGGGATGGGTTCACGAGGGCCCTGTGCCGGAACCCCTCCCGAGGCTCTTACGCGAACGTGCTAACCCACGTGTACGGCCACCTCAAGGGGGAGCTAAACCCGAGCGAGAGGAAGTACGTGCTGAACCTGATCGAAGGGTACAAGGCTGGTAGGGAGAGCCTCAGGACAGTGGTATCCTACTTTCGCGGCTTTGTTCACAGGTTCGGCGTCGAGTACCTAGCTGAGCAAAGGTTCCTCTCACCGTACCCCGACGAGCTGGACAACGTGGGTTTCGAGCTCGAGTAGGAGGCGGCAATCGCAGCTTTGGGCGCATTTAAGAGCTCAGCCCGCCACTGCGCGATCGACTGTTGTCGGCTGATGCAAACCACTGTAATGTTCGGGTCATTCGATCGAGTAGGCGAACGGATTTCACTCTAAGCTCTAATTGTTGGCTATGGTAACTAACTTTCTTAGTTACAAAAATACTCGATTAGACTTTAAAGGAATGCTTGCCTTAGCTTCTCTTCGAGCTCGTTTACGTTTTCAAATGATACTACCTTTACTCTGCCTCTTGTCAGCTCCTTGTACTGGGTAGGGAGGCTGCCCTGAGCCAGTATGACGACTTTATCCTTCACGTTGAGAGCTTTAGCCAGCTCGGTAAGCAAGAGATCATGCTTCGCGTACGCAACAGCTACTAGAGTCCGCTCACCTTCCTTTTCCGCCACGAGATCATAAAACGCTTCAATGAATTTCAACTCTTCCACAGATACACGCTCGCTAACGCGATACCCCTTTTCCTCCAGAAAGGTGCGTACGGCAGGCACAGCGTGATGCACGGTGCCCATGGAATATGGGTTAAAACGATACATAT
>JAVYWK010000010.1:0-66183 GCA_038727095.1 Thermofilaceae archaeon
AAACTTTTCCCGATCAACCTAAGGGCCTGCCAAACCTCCTCTGGCTGGGCCCTACATGCCCTGAGCTAGTCTGAACGATCACCGTCTTCAAGCCCTGTCCCTCGAGGATCTCCTTCACCCTCAGCATTTCCTCAACTGTGGGCCTTCTCAGCTCCCTCCGCCGGAAAGCCGGGAAATAGTCGAGGACTGTCACCTGGATCTCCTCGCTGATCGCCGCCACCCTGCTCCCCGCCTCCGCGATCTCATCGAGCGTTACGAGAGCCGGGTTGTAGACGAGCCCCAAGCCCAGGTAAACCTTCTCGCGGTAGTTGTCGTAGATGTACTCGGCGATCCGCCACGCGTTCTCCATGTACCTCGCGGCTAGATCCCTGTCCTTTAGGCCGGTGACCCGCGTGTAGGTCTCAACGCGGCTGCACTTCGGCTCCACGCCGATGTTGTTGCAGCCCGCCTCCACCAGCTCATCGACGTATTCGGGCGTGAGGATGGTCCCGTTGCTGTCCAAGTGCCTCCTCACCTTCGGCTCCGTCAGCCTGGCCAGCTCCCTGAAGAAGCCCACAAGCCAGCGCCTGTTCAGCGTCGGCTCGCCGCCGCTGATTGCCACACCCCTCGTTCGATACCTCCTATGGCAGGAGACCAGCAGTCTCGCAGCTTCAGCGGGCGTGAGCTCGGGGCTCACGTTGTCGTAGGTGACGAGGTAGTTCTGGCACTGGGGGCAGCGCAGGTTGCACCCCGCAGCCCAAACAGCCGCCTCCACGTAGCGCCTGTAATCGACCTCCCACCAGGGCGTGGCTTTACCGCCGACGAGGTGGGGCTCGGGCCCGTGGATGATCCTCCGAGGCTCCACAGCCTCAATACCAGTCTCAATGCGCATCCCCTCCCTCACCGGCGTGATGCAAGTTCGCTCCAGCTCCCCGTCGATGAGGAGGGCGCAGCTCCAGCAACCCCCAGTTCCACAGGCCAGTGACGGCTCCCTCCCCGGCTCATTGAAGCGGAAACCAGCGGCTTGAAGCGCAGCGGCAACGGGCACTCCAGCGGGGACGGTGAGAGGCTGCCCGTCCAGGTGGATCGTGACTACCCCCTCGGGCTGCGCCGGCTCAAGCAGGCGCGCGGAGTAGGGGCAGGCCCAGTAACAGGCTAGGCAGCCTACGCACCTACCCGGCGATCGGCAAGCGGAGACCAGCGTGCAGACCCCGCAGCCTCTGCACCTCTTCTCGTCGATTTTAACCCGATAAGCCACAGGCTAGTAGGCGTTGCAAGCCCTTTAACAGCTCCGCGTACTTGCCGCAAACGCGCCAAAAAGATCTTAGAATTGGATGGGTTAACGCATCCTAGCGATTCTTTTCAGCTTATCGAGGTCTACCGCCTCTACTCTGCTGCCCACGCGCTTGGCTGCGCCAGCTGTCACGAGAGCGTCGATAGCATCGTGGGCAGCGTCGCCGTACATCATCTCCAGCTCCCTTAGATCGTAGCTGGTGAGCGTTTTACGCTCGAGTAGCAGCTTGGCGATTTCAGCGTAGATCCTGCTGAAAGCCACGCCTTCGCGCGCTGAAGACCACTTATAAACTTCACGCTTAGCGAAGCTTTAAACATCGCGTAGGCTGGAGCTGGGGTGAAGCTTTCAACCCTAACGTACGCTCAACGCGAGTCGCTTCGCAAGCTCATCCACGTGGCGCTAGCCCTGGTGCTCATCATCCCGTTGACCCCCGAGTACGCGTCGCTGTTCTCGTACCTCGGCTCAACCCTCGACCCCGCTCTCTCCAGTTACACCATCCTCCTGTTCTCAGCCCTTTTTGTTTCAACCCTCAGGGTGAGGAAGCCTGAGCTAAGGGACTCCATTGTCAGGATAACGAGGGAGGCCCGCAGGACCGTGCTTCAACGATTGAAGGCTCTAGGCCCGCTCCACGAAGTTGTCGAAGACGTCGAGCGCGCGCTCGATCGAGCCGAGGAGGGGTTCTTCTCGCTGATCGAATCCGTCGAGAGGGATTACGAGAAGCGGTACGGCTACGTAGCAGCGATCTGCGCTGTAGCTTCGGTTCTGACCAGCTACGCCCTGTTCGGCCCTGCAGCTACGGCGCGCGGGATCCTGGCTCTCGCCATCGTGGATCCCACCGCCTCGCTGGTCACGCTCTTCCTCCCGAGGGGGCGCAAGATTCTGAAGCACTATGCCCACTCGCCACTCGCCGCAGCCGCACTCTTCACGCTGGCTCTGGTGGCGTTTGGCGAAAAGCCGGCGCGCGCTGTAATCCTCAGCTTGATCGCCGCCCTCATCGAGCTCATATCGCCGGAGGACAACCTAACGCTCCCATTCGGCGTCGCTGGCTTCCACGTGCTGCTATCGGCCCTAAGCGACCTGATGCACCTCCCTAGCTAGCACCCTCCGCACGATGAAGGCGACGGCGAGCAGCACGATTGAGAGCGCTATCGCAACAATGAGCAGGGGGAGGGCTTGGCTGCCAACCCCAAAGCACACGGGCACGAAGAGCACGAGGATGCAGCCGCCCACGCCCACCAGCGCGCCTGGCGCAGCGAGGAGCAGCAGAGCGGCTATAACTGCTAGCGCGAACCCGGCTAGCACGAGGGCCAGTCCGACCTTCCAGAGGACCGGTTCGCCGCGAGTGTGGTTCACGCTCACCACCTAGACCCTGATCAGTACCGGCAGCAGCCAGGCCAAGAGGAGGAAGACAGCTACGGCGAAGGCGGTGAGGATGATGGCTAGGAGGACCAGGGGTTTCACGATTCTTTCTCCGGTTGCGAAGGCGATGGGGAGTGGCCCGAGGATCAGTACCGCACCCCCTTCGGCGCGGCGCTCACCCCTCCCCGCCCTGAAGGCTGACAGCAGAAGAACCAGGGTGCCGGCTACCACCAGCAGGAATGCAGCCGCGAAGAGCAGCAGCGCAACCTCCACCGCGCTCATCGTTTTACAGCTATACACAACCTTTAAACGCGTTTCTCCAGCAGCCGCTCAGCGTTCTGCCGCAGGATCCTCCTCAAAGCCCGGTTGGGCAGGCAGAGCTTGAGGAGGAAGTCCAGGTGGGAGCGGTCGGGGCCGAACTGGCCGCTATCGGAGAGGCAGGGGAAATCGGTTCCGAAGATCAGCTTCTCCTGGAACTCCTCTATGAAGCGGAGGGCGTGCTCGGGGTCCCTCCTCAGAGCGTTTAAGCCGGAGTTCGCTGAGATGTCCGCGTAGAGGTTGTCGAAGCGCCTCAGCAGCTCGTGGACAAGACCCTCCCCTCTTACGGGCCCGCCCGGGTACAGGTTTCCAGCCCCCTCGGCAGAGATGCGGGACCACCAGCCGGGCCCGTGGACGACGAGCTTCAAGTCGGGTAGCCCCTTCAGAACCTCGGCTAGCGCTTCTACGCCGTGGCAGTAGTGGAAGTAGGGCCCCTCCTCCACGTGGATCAGCGCTGGCAGGCCGAGCGACTCAGCGGCTCTCAGCAGCTTCAGGAGGCGGGGGTCGTCGATTCTCAAGCCCACCTTCACCTCGCCCAAGCCTCTGCACCCCGCCTCCACCAGCTTCTTCAGCGCGGACACAGCATCTCGCCGCAGAGGGCTGGGGCAGCAGAAGGCGATCAGCCTCCCCTGGTGGGGTTGAACCTCCCTGAGAAGCTGCGAGTTCGATAGGAAGGAGGCGTAGGGGTCCGCGCGCGGGGGGATGGAGAGCACTACCGCCCTTTCGACGCCGGCCTCGTCCATGTAGCTGAGGAGGTCGCCGAGGCTGGACTCAACCCAGCCCTTGATCCGAGGGTTGAAGGAGAGCACTCTACCCACGTGGGTGTGGAAGTCGATTGGCTCCACCGGGAGCTGCTTAACACTCACGAGAGCGGAAGAGAAAAGCTGGTTGAAAACGGTTGCCGCTACTTGAAGTGCTCCGCCATCTCCCTGTTCTCCGGCATCGATAGTATGTCGTTGATCACAGCGTCCACCTGCTCGGTCGACTTGGTCCTCGGGTCCACGATGAGCCACTCGAAGAGCACGTCTCTCCCGCCCTCGAGGAAGGCCTCGAGCGCCCACTCCATCCGCATCATCCGGGGCCAGATCACGTGCTTCATGATGCGGCTCGGCAGCCTGAGGCCGTATACCCTGTGCACCCCCCTCCCGTCCACGTAGGCTGGAACTTCGACGGCCACGTCGTCCGGTATCCCGACGATCGACCCCTGGTTGGGGATGTTCAGCTGGTAGAGCCCCCTCTTGTCGTTGACGAGCGAGTCGATCAGTGGGGCGACGGACTCGAGGCTCCTCTTCGGCGGCAGGATCCTGGTGAGCGGTGTCTTCTGGTCGGCGACAGCCTCCTTGAAGGACTCGATGATCATCGCCTGCATGTCCATGTACCACTTCCATCCGATCTCGCTGTCAGGCCCGCCCGTCGGCCCGTACCACCTCCGCTTCGTCTCGAGGTTCCAGTGGTACTTCCAAGTCCCGCCCCTCACTGTGTCGCCGACGGGGAAGAGACCGTAGGTCCTGTACATGTCCACAGCTGCTGGCGACATCTGAACGTCGAAGGGGTTGCTCTGGTACTGCCTCCACCGGCTCCAGTACTCCTCAGCCCTCTTCTCGATCCACTCGTCGATCAGTGGGTACGCGTCCTCCCCCTCGTACTCGAACCGGGTTAACCAGATGACGTGGTTGAAGCCGATAGCCTCGAACTCCACCTTGTCGGGGTCTAGGCCGAGCTCGCTCGCGATCTCCCTGTAGCCGAGGTGGCCGTGGCAGAGGCCGATGACCTTAACCTTCGTCCTCCTGCTGATCAGCGTCGTCAGCTCGAAGACGGGGTTCGCAATCTGGAGCAACCAGGCGTCTGGTGCTAGCTCCTCGATGTCTCTCGCGATCTCCATGGCCAGTTTGAACTGGTAGTACCCCCAGATCGTGTGGTAGTCGCTCACCATGTTCCACTCAACGCTGTTAATACCACGGTAGTAGCCGTGTTTCTCGGAGATCTCGCGCATGCGCTCGTAGTAGCCGTGGCCCATAGCCATAGCGGTGTTGATGACGAAGTCCGCGTCCCTGATGGCCTCCCTCCGGTCTAGGGTGGCCTCAAACTTGAGGTCGGCCTTCACCTCCCTGGCGTACCGGGTTGCAATCGCGTGGACGAGCTTCAACCTCTCCTCGTTGATATCCATCAAGCTCACAGTGCTCCCGCGCAAGTCCGGAGTCATGCAGAGATCCCTGATCAGCGTCGCCGACCAAGCCACGCTACCAGCGCCTATGACGGCTATCTTTACACCCGTCACGGTGATCTGTGCTTCTAGTGATACTTTTGCTTAACGTTACACTCGCTGCCAGCTCGTGAACAAGGCGTGGCACAGGTTATGCCAGTGGAAAGCTTTATGTGTAACAAAGTTTCAGCCTGCTCATGATTAGAGCTCTCACGCTGTTAGTGCTACTAACCACTCTGTTTTCGCTTGTTCTTGCAAAACCGATTCACTGGATGAGCTATGAGGAAGCTTTGGCTGAAGCTCCAAGATCGGGAAAGCTCGTCTATGTTTACTTCTACTCGGAAACTTGCCCAGCTTGCCGCCTCATGGAGGAGGTTCTTAACGATTCTCGCGTTACTAGTGCGCTCAACACCGGCTTCATACCCGTGAGAGTTAACGTGAAGGCTCGTCCCGACCTAGCCTCCGCTTTTATGGTTCCGGGGACGCCTGCTCACCTTTTTGTCTGCCCAAATGGCACCCCCCTCGGAGGATCACTGGGCTACAAGGACGTTGAAGGCTTCCTCGAGCTCCTCAAAATCGCTCAGGATCAAGCTCGGCAACGGTGTTCAGGCTTTGCCGCCTCCAGTAAAAAGAATCTATCGGAGGATAATTATGTTTTGGAGTTAACCATGGCATTTACGTTCTCGCTGCTCCTAGGTCTAACGACAGCGTTTTCACCGTGCATCTTACCCCTCTTGCCCATTGTATACCTGATAGCGTCGAAAGGTGGAAGAAGAGGTGCGGCATGGTTCACGCTCGGACTCTTTTCGCTTAGCTCACTGATAGGTACAGTAGCGTCAGGTTTCCTCCTTTCAGCGCGCTCTTTCGCAGAACCTATAGCCTACGCGCTCCTTCTCTTCGCTGGGTTGGTGCTACTCTTCGATCGGTTGGGTAAATGGTTATCTTACATAACTAGTCGCGTAGCGACGACTGTGACCAATGCTACGAGAACCGTAAACTCCTTTATACTAGGCGCAACTGCCACCATCATATGGGGACCCTGCGCTGCGCCAATGATTACCGCGGCTTTCGCACTTACAACTTTCGCGGCCCGCAGCCCCGTTGAGGCGGCTGGCATTAGTGTAGCGTTCGCAGCTGGTTTCGCACTGACAGTGTATACACTCACTGTAGGTTTTCGGAAAGCCAGATCCCTTGCAAACCGCGCTAAAGCACTGAAGAAAGTGAATAAAGCCTTGGGGTTAGCAATGATAATAACCTCACTTCTTCACTTCGTGGGCCTCTATTGAATAATATTATTTTAGGTATCGGAAAGAGAATGTTAAGATTATTGAGCTCTATTCTTGAATCAAGAAGTGTATTGAAAATGTGTGGTTATACTCTATCATTAATTATTTTTTATCTTAATATTATCGATTTCAAAATCGATAATATGAATTATCTTGGATTTAGTAGAATAAAGAAAATTATAGATCATGCTTACCTTACCTTAAACATAATCACGGATAAAGCTATCGAGTGGTTGTATCTCACCACGGTTTAATCCATGTGGCCTTCGATATCAGCATTAGTGCAATACCTATGCCGAGCACTATACCTTGACCTGTCGTTAAACCTGCTACGATAATTGATTTCCTCCTATCCCAGTCCTTGATGAACCTTCTAAGCACGAAGTTGCTTAAACACGATCCTATGAAAACCGGGATCGTATACGGGGGTATCGTCATACTTCCGGTCACAATACCCATTGATGAGAATGGGATGCTAAAACTTCTAGCTAGAAACTCGCCAACAAGTAAAACGCTCAGCATGCCGCCGAATGAGTAGTAAAATAGCCAAGGCTTTACGCTTATCCCCCCTGTAATCCACACAGCGCCGCCCACCAACGCCGCCGGCCAAGCAGCTAGGGCGTAAGGGTAAGCGTTGCTTGGTATCGGCGCGAGACGCCAGAAGAACTCAGTCCAGACGAAGCTGAAAACGTTGTAGAGAATTATGCTGAACACGAGGGCTTTTAGGACATCTGATGGTCTCGTATCCGTTAAGTAGCCAACTTTAATCATGTAGACCCAATAGGGGGCTCCTCCCTCCAATGAAGGTAAACCTCCTATTACCGGGCTAAAGATCCACGCCTTTACACCTTTATAGCCACTCAGGTAAACGATCGTGTTCCACTCGTACGGTATCGAGATGGAGTATCCGGTTTCTCCTATCGAACGCGTAGTGATCATAGCGTTTAACAGTGAGAGCACCAACGAAGCGAAGAAAGCCATCAGTAACGGGAACTCGGGCACAAGAATGCCGAAAAGTATCACAGAGCCTATTGAACCGACAAGGTACATCACGATCATCCTCCAGAAGGCTGGGTACCCGCTAGCGGTTCTTAACCTTATAAATGATCGGAAAGCATTGACGATTGTTCTGGCGCCAAAAATTAGGAACACAACAACAGAGGCGTACGCGAACGCTATCTGAGGGACTATCCATACCCTCAGTAGAGAGCGGGCGTAGACTTGCTCTAAACTCATGCCCTGGAAATACTCATTTACCCACTCCGGGAATGAATCTCTAAACAGTGTGAGTGTAAGAGGGGTGCCCACTAGCCAGATTGCAAGGGACGAGATCAACATACATGAAGCAACATGAAGCGGGATAAAGAGACCGGACAGGTAGGGCAGAAGGTCCGTCGCTAGACCTAGAAGAGCTCCGGGCAACCATTTAGCAACAAATGTTGTGAGATCAATCCATGGTAACGGAATTAGCCGGATACCGGTGAGCGATGGAATCAGGTAGAGTACTGCTCCCCATACGACCCCCGGATAGATGGAGTAGACGAACATTCTCATTCTATCAGGGTCTCTTTCACTCAATGTGGAGACTAGTGCTGCATCTATTGTAGCAAGAGGGAAAGGTAGCTTCTCGGTTTCAATGTAGAGGTGAGCCATCAGCACCGTTAAGCTGAGCTCGATTAGGTAGAAGAAGAGTCCTGATTGTATATTAACTATCAAAAGGGGTAACAACCAGTCGGGATGGATGAACGTTCGCAGCACATACGCTTCGGACATCGGCGGAGGAGCCCACCAAGAAGGTATGAGCTGAGGTAAAGGTACTCCATCCAACTTGAATGACCAAGCCAAAGGCGAAGTCATAAAATAGCTCTTCTGAACTTGGTATAGGTAGCATGTTGTAGCTCCTGCAGCGAGCGCTGACATCTGGTAAATTATAAAAAGCTCCTGTTTAGCGAGAGGGTTCCCCGTCATTCTAGTTACTTCGGAAAAAATCAAAGCCATGAGAATCGCCACAGCGGGTAGAGAACCTATCCCCGCCACTAATTGGACATAGATCGAGATAGGCGTGAAAACAAGCACGGTTAGTAAGATGGCGAAAGCCGCTCTCCATGTAAAACCCGGTTTGAGTTCTTGAGAATCTCTCTCTTCCACACTCTCCTTACAGTGAAAAGCCCTATTTAAGTTTTAATTATTCCATATATGTGTTTACGAGGGAAAAATTAAAAAATGTCTCGTACTCGACAAAAATGTGTTGAAGCGGGTACTCCTCGGTATGCTACTGGCGCTCATTGCTATTAGCTCACAGTTGTACGTTTCCACTGGATTCTCGTTGAGGAGTTCGAGTAGCTCTTCGATTCATGAGGTTAGTTTTAGTGAATTAAACTTAGAAATGGGATTATTATCAGAGGTTCTTAGAACATTATCAAGTTATAGAACCAGAATGACAGGTTACCCAGAATTCTATTTAGCTTCCAAATATATAAGGAATTATTTTGAAAGCATAGGTTTAAATGTAATTATACAAAAATATAAGGTTTTAGTCCCCCTTGATTTAGGATCTTACTTAGAGGTGCTTGAGCCAGCCGAGTTCTCAGGCTGTAAGATTCCGGTATATGCGCTGCAACCGAACTTAATCCAGACGTCTTTTACTTCGGATCTCAAGGGAGAGCTGGTATACGTTCGTGGAGACAGCCTAGATAGTTTGGATGGAAAGGATTTAGAAGATAAAATCGTTGTCATGAATTTCGATAGCCGCGATTTATGGATAGATGCGTTAAACTTTGGGGCTAAGGGGATTGTATTTTTAGAAAGGGAAAGTAACAAGTACGATGCAATGTTAAAAGTTCTATCTACGCCGCTTTTCGCGCCTCGAGTGTTCGTTTCAAGGGAACATACTGACGAAGTCTTACGTCTAGCTAAAGTTGGCGCTAAAGTAAGGCTGGTTGTTAATATGAGATGGAGAGAGGTGGAGGCTGAAAACGTGATAGGTATTCTTGAGGGTGAGAGGAAGGACGAAATCATCATCGTGTCCGCCCACTTCGATAGTTACAGTGTTGTTCCAGCGTTTTCACCAGGTGCTGATGAGGCATCATCCATTGCAGCCCTGCTTACCATTGCAAAGCACTACGCTTCTCTTAAGAAGGTTCCGAGAACTATCTGGTTTGTTGCATTCAGCGGCCACTGGCAAGGACTAGCTGGAGCTCGAGAGTTTGTTGAAGATCTCATTTTTAACAACAAAGATATTCGAGAGGGAAAGCTGAGAGTTAAGGCATTCATAAACCTGGATTTATCCACGGACAATTATCAGCTATCCGCCGTCTTGGTGGGTCATTTTTACAAGTATGGTGGAGCTGGAGGAGGAGCCGAAATAGTGTCTAGGTACACGTGGGTTAAGAATATACTGGCAAACCTGCGCGACAACGTCTTAAGCAAGTACAACTTCTCGTCCGGCGATTTGAACGATGTCCTCACGAACTATTATTGGAGCAGTACAATGTTAGAACCATACATTTTAGATTCTGAACCGCCAGCACTTGCAGGTTTGACAGCATTCACGCTTATGACCAGCTTTTCAAGGAGGCTGTACTGGTTTACTCCTTTTGACACGCTAGAGAAAGTAAACATTAATAATTTGGTTAAGCAAACGATACTTGCATTCCTCGTTATCGACTCGATACTCAATCTAGATGAGATACCCGATTACGCGCCCGCAAGGGTGCGCCTTTACGGTCGAGGTGGCCCGGCGTCGTTTATTACGTTAAGGGGGAGAGTAGTGTTCTTCAACCTAACGAAGGGGTGGTATGATCCATTACCTAATGCACTTGTTAGGGTAGGGATACTTCCTCAATCCAATTTCTTCATATTCTCGAATATAATAGTTGGGACCAACGAGAGGGGGGAGTTTGAGGTTCATGGTTTGCCTATAGCTACTGTTCTCGGAGCTACTTACGCGGTATTCGTTGAAGGCTGGTATCTCAATGAGCGCAGTGAAATTTCTTACGCCCCCGATATGGGCGTTTACGGAGCTAGGGCTTTCCCAGCTTACCTCTCTCTGCTTAAACATCCGGAAAACGCGACGGCAGTCGTATTCGAGTGTGGCGTTGTGGAGCTGTTCGACATGCTGAATCCTAATAACTTCAGGAGGGCAGTAATCATGGATCCGACCGCTAGCGGCGATGTTAACTACTTAACTGAGCAAGCAAAATTGATGGTATACAATTTCATAGAGTTTGCCGAGCCTCTCTTTTATGGAACATACTATAACCCTCGGGAGCGAGTAGCGATGGCTTTCGTGCAACCAGGGATGAGATTCGCAATCGTACTTCAACGCGGCGCAATAGCGTTGCAGAACGTTGGTGTCCTAGTGAACGCCTCTGAGAGAGTACCAGAAGGTTCTGGATATGTCATCAACCGTGCAGGAGAAAGGTTGAGGATCAAGTTTACGGCCTTAGCGTTCGCTACGAATATGAATAGTATTGCGAAAGCGAGATACGCTGTACTTTCCAGGCATTTTGTTTCCTCGCCTACAGCTCCTGAGGCGTTAAATAAGGCAGACAGCTTCATACGCAAGGCTCAAGAGAGCCTTAAGGAGTTGAGGTACTCTGACGCTTACTCATACGCTTTGATAGCATGGTCTTGGTCGATAGTGGCGTACGGCATGCACACTATGACGCTCATATATGATCTTCCCTTAACTGCAACGCTGTTCTATGCTCTACTGATACCCTCAGCATTCCTCCTAGAAAGATTGTTGCTGCGAAAGGAGGGGTTAGCTAGGATAATTTCGATAGCCGCCTTAGCGGCAGCGCTGTTTGCGGCCTTCAGTTTTGTGCATCCGTCAATTTTCTTAATGACCAACTCAGCACTGGGATTAGCGGGGATTCTCGTACTCTCCTTCCTAATATTCGTGGTATACTTGCTAACCAGTGAAACTTCGAGGATTTTAGAGGAAGAGGAGGTGAAACGGCTAGGAGAACATAGGTTTAGGAGGTTGCATTTATCAACCATTGAGTTATTCTCCTCTCTCTCGCTAGAGAACCTGAAAAGGTACAGGATGAGATCAATACTGACCCTTGCAACAGTCTTCGTCATTGTTATCGCCCTACTTTCGTTCACCTCTTCATCCTATGCTCTCGTAGTAAACAGAATAAACCTGCCATACCAGACGGAAACAGCGTCTGCGTTATTGAAGAAAGGACGTGCCGAACCCCCCTACAATCTCCTTGACATATACACGGCCCGCGTAGTTGATACGCTCTTCAAGGGCGTTGGCTCAGCCTACCCCAGGGTCTTTGTATGGCCATCATTTGTAAGCCCTCTAGGACGAGTTATGTACGTTAAATCCGTAGATGGGCGAAGCACGATTGTTCGCGGTCTACTAGGTTTTTCAGCTGGCGAGAGCAAAGCTTTACTTAGTGGCGCTCTAATAGCGGGTAGGCTTTTCGAAACTTATGATTACTACTCATGTATCCTTACTTCAAACCAGGCTAAAATCTTAGGGGTAAACGTTGGGGATGTCATAAGCGCCGGAGGGATTAACTTAACCGTTATCGGAATTCTCTCCACGGAGGTTCTAGCTTCAATAAAAGATCCCGATGGTTTAACACCCACAACACCTGATCCACGCACAATACCTCAATACGCTGTGGCTAGGACTGAGGCCCGCATAGCGTACCCGCTACCGTGGGATGAAGTCCTCCTTATCCCAGTTCGCCTGGCGGAAGACTTAGGAGGTGCTGTAGGTAGTATCGCGGTGTACCCACGTGAAAATGCTACAAGGCAAGCCTTCGAGGAGAAGGCTAGTGAGGCATCCAAAATAGTGGATGCGCCGATTTACATCTCTTGGGGCGGGACTCTGGCGTTCTCGAGGATGCTATCATGGAGCCTCATGGGGTGGGAGTTTTCGCTAATCCTTCTCTTCCTCGGTAGCCTAAATATCCTTGTGTCCTCAATAGCCATGGTTAGAGAGAGGACAAGAGATGTTTACATCTACAGTACGCTGGGGTTACCGCCAAAAGGGGTTCTTGTGTCGTTCATCATGGAGAACTTCATTTATGTCTCCATAACCATACCAATAGGTTATATAGCAGGGATCTGCTTTAACTATCTACTACATGAAATTGGAATCCTACCCGATATTTACGTGTTTAACTTCTCCTCTTTGGCCGCTGCTCTCAGCCTAGTTACAATAATTGTAGTAATTATGCTATCTTCGATATACCCCGCTCTCAAGGCTTCGGGTCTAGTCACTCCGTCTCTCGAGCGTCGCTGGCGAGTAACGACAAGTCCCCGTGGGGATGAGTGGGATATCCCCTTGCCAGTGACAACGCCAACGCTAGAGGAGGCTAGAGCTATTCTGCTGTATCTCAACGAGTACCTTCGCGGAATAGGGAGGACAACCCCGTACTTCACGGTAGTATCTGAACCCGTGTTAGAGGAGAAGAGCCTAAGCTTCAACGTCCTGTTAGCTCCAAGAGAGCTTAATATCACACAAGAGGTTAAAATCCTCCTACAGCAGACTGCGGGAAGGTACACCTTCCTGCTCCATGTCAGGAGGTTAAGCGGAAGGTATGAGAGCTGGAGAACATCCAACTACTTTTTTGCTGATGCGTTAAGAAAGCAGATGCTGTTGTGGCGAGGTCTCAGCGAAGAAATTCGCCTTAAATATACGAGTATGAGTAAAACTTATTAAGAAGAGATAATCAAGACACTCGATGAGCGAAGTAGAGCTTCGCCCAGGCCTCACACCTAGAATCCTCATCCTGATCGTTTTACTGACAGCGCTCTGCTACATACCAACGCACTACCTCTGGAATCTCTCCGACAGACCTTACACGTTCAGTGGCTTTTTCGTACCCTACTTCTGGATAATAATGGTATTGATGCTTTTAGGGAGGCTCAGCCCCTCGTTGAGGCTAACCCCTCAAGAGGCAATAGTTCTTATGGTCCCCTTCTGGATCCTTACGGGAATCAGCTTCATTGAAAAGGGCACGCCCAACGAGGGTCTCTGCAAAGGCTGGAGTAGTGCAACAGGTATCGTACCTCTCGTTTACGCGTTAAACGTCGATCCATACCGTGAAGCTTGGAGGGCAGCTTTTCCATCATTCTGGATCCCAAGCGACCCTGAACTGCTAAGAGCTGCGTGGGAGGGCTTAGGAATACGGGATTGGGGGCCTTGGATCGCTCCGATGATCTACTGGATGCTTTTCTGGATCTCCTGGGTCATCATCGGACTGTGCTGGGGCTTTATCTTTAGGAGGCCGATGGTTGAAGTTGAAAGGTTACCGTTCGTAGCCGGTTTACCGCTGGCCTATTTCTCCTTAACCGCTTTTGAGCAGACCCCTGAAGGGAAGTCTCGCCTATTCGATATGAGAGATGCATGGACTAGAAACCTTTGGATAGGTTTCATTATTGGTTTGCTACTGTCTTTGGCTCCCGTGATCTACGAGGTTTGGCCGGTGATCCCCTTCGGCGCATGGTGGGGCGAGTACCACATTGATTACATCACAAGTTTAACGGAGCCTGTGCTCCCGGGAGCCGATTTCTCATTCGTCTTCCATATAACGCAAATTGTTCTTTGGCTGATGATATCGTACGATGTGCTCTTAACAGCGATCATCTCGTGGCTGGCAATAAACGTGATTTACAACATGGTCGTGATTAGAGCGGGCCTCGTACCCTTTGAACCGGGTATTAGCAGCTTCTCTTGCTGGACCATTGGGTACAGACCTCCCTTCCACTACTCATGGTTCGGTACAACGGGCGTCCTGGTTGGAGTTGGAATCTGGACCTTTGTAACAGCATGGCCCCACATAAAGAACGTGTTCCAGTCGCTAAGAGGGCCCGACTACGTCGAGCAGGGGCAGTCAATGCGACAAGTGCTATTACTCATCCTGACATTCACGGTGATTTGGGGTATCCTCTGGGCTGTAGCGGGTGTACCGGTACACCTCTTCATCGTCTTCTACATCCTGTGGTTGCTATGGATTGTAGCGAGTACAAGAATGGTTGGTGAAGTCTGGTACCACATGCCCGTAGGTACGCCTCTCATCTGGCCATTCGTCTATTACTTGGGTGCAGGTACGGGTTTCTGGCAAGCCATTGTTCCCAATACCAACCCCTTAGCTATCAGAGCGATGTTCCTTGTCACTACGGCAACATGGTGGACACCGAGGTTCCAGTCGAATTCTATGTTCATGTCGCAAATCGGCTATAGGGTTGCACAAGTGAACAAAACGAGGGCTGGAGACATGTTCAGAGCCCTATTAATAACGAGCATTGTGGGAATCCTTGTGGCTGTACCGTTTGGCACATGGTTTATGCATCATTATGGTGGGCTTTCCTCTTTCACCGGTGACAATTGGGAAGGCGGAGGCGTAGTGTGGGCTACTGGTGCTGAGAACATAGTTTCTTCGGAGTACTGGCCTGTACACTACGACATCGTAACCCACATTGTTTACACGATCATAGGAACCATCGTAACGTTAGGCATTTACCTCGCACGTGCCAGGTGGCCTTGGTTCTTCATCAACCCCGCTGCTCTCTCTATAAGCCTCTGGCTAAACGAATACATGTGGATGAACGCTGTCGTAGCATTGATTCTTAAGTACGTTATAACTAAGGTGGGTGGCGTCGAAGCGCTAGAGAAAAAAGTCTTCCCAGCAGTTGTAGGGTTCTGTACGGGTTATGGAAGCCTATTCCTCTTCGTCGCACTTAGAGAGTTATTCCTAAAAGTTATTCCAAGAGTACTGGGATTCTAAAAATAAAAGTTAATTTTATTTTTTATTTATAAAGTAATTCAAACTGAAGGAGATATTGAAAATCGGTTTTCAATTGAGCATCCGAAAGCGATCACTATTGGGTTCGCAAGTCTATGAGCACTGATCTAGGATCAAAGTCGTATAACTTATGGCTAAAGTTAGTGGGGAGCAGCTTTATGTTTCTATTACCTCTAGTCGCGTGATTCTCACAAGAAGCATTTTCCTTGTGTTCAAACATTCCTCTCGCCTGAGTTCATCAGCATGTTGCTTAAGCCTCTACAGTGATGCTTGAGATCACCCTATCTTACTTCCGCAGGCTTCCTCACAGTCCTCTTACTACCGTTCGTTCTCTAACCCTTCTCACAATGTATTCTCTCTCCAGTCCATAGTATACCTGATGGCGTCGAAGGACGATAAGTGGGGCATCACGCTGTTCACGCTCGGACTCTTCACTGTTAGCGCTTTAGTGGGGACCGTGGCAGCCATCCCTCACAGTGCTCGTGTTAACACTCCTCCTGAGGAGGGTGAGGATTGCGGCATCGCGCGCCCGCTCGCTGAATAAGCTCAACAAAGTACTGGGAGCTGCAATGGTTGCAGCCGCGGTTCTCTACGCAGCTGGCTTGATCTAGCGGAGGCGTAGCCTGCAACGGCACTGGCTGCGCACGGGCTTTGAGCTTGCGCTCGCAGCAGGGAGAGCGCGGTAGAGGTTAGTGGATACCTTTAATCCCCCGCTACCGCAGGCTAAGAAGATGGGGGGTAGCGAGGGTCGGAGGGCGCACAGCGTCTGGTTTCAGCTTAAGAGGGAGCTGCTGTTCATCGTATCGGCTCTGCTGGCGCTAGCCGCGCTAGCCCCTCTCGAGTGGCGCTTCAGCCCAATCCTCGAGGGCTTCCTCCCTTCTGAGCTTGTCAGCATCTTCTTCACGCTGCTCCACGTGGTCTTCGGGCTTGTCTTCTCCTACTTCCTAGCCAGGTTTACCGCGAGAGCCGCAGGCGCGTTAATACGCCTTCTCCTGCCACCTTCGACGCCAAAGCTGGTGGTAGGGGGCCTCAACCTGCTCGTGAAGTTCGCGGCTTTACTGGTCTTCCTCACTGCCTTGCTGTACGCTCTCTCGTTCCGGATCACAGCCGTGGCGGAGACCATTAAGTGGCTGGGCGAAGCGCTATCCGGGTTCGTCTCGACGCTTATCGCTCTCGTCATAGCGCTGCAGCTGAGGGACATCGTGGGCAACTACCTGGCTTGGTTCGTCATTAGAATAGCTAGCCTCGTTGAGCCTGGAGACTACGTGAGCTTCAGCGGGGAGATCTTGAAGTGCGTCAGCATCGGAGGATCGCACGTTCGTTTCGTCAACCCACTGGGCGAGGAAGTCTACGTCCCCAACCTGCGCTTCCTAATCGAAACGTTCAGGAAGAAGTTCAGCCGTACCACCACCGGCTACGTGGACATGCGCTTCACGGTCCCCTACTCAGTCCCCTACGAGCGGGTCAAGGCGGCTGTGACGAGGGTCATCAACGAGCTGAGCGAGAGCAACGAGGGGGTTCGAAGCTACCAGCTGCTGATAGCCGACCTCTCCAACTACGGCGTCGTCTACGAGCTCTGGATTAAGCCCGAGCACCCGGTCTTCCCTGCGGTTTTCCGGAGCTCAGCGATGGTGCTCCTGCAAAAGGAGCTTGGAGACCTGCTCGCCACTCCCATGCTCATCCAGTTCGCCGAGCCCGACAGCGGCGGCAGGAGGCTTGATCTGTCAGGGGAAGGAGCAGGGGATCAGTGAGGGGAGTAGCGTCTTCACGGGTCCGCCTGTCAGGGGGTCATCACTCGCTCAGCTCGATAGGAGCACGGATTTAAGCATGCATCCTCTGCTTTCCCGATGGATGTTCTCGCGTGCGGCTTCCTAGTCGCTGACATCGTGGTTGCAGGCCTCGAGAGGATCGCCGCTCCGGGCGAGGTCGTTGTCGCCCCTCGAGGGATTGTCCTCTCCGTGGGAGGGCACCCGGCAAACGTGGCTATCGACCTGGTGAAGCTCGGCTTGGAGCCGGACAGCGTGGGTGTGTGCGGGACCGTTGGAAACGACATCTTTGGGGAGTTCATCGAGAGGGTGCTCGCATCGTACGGGGTGAGGCTCTTCATCGAGCGCGTCAAAGCCCCCACGAACAAGAACGTGATCCTCGTGGTGAAGGGTGAGGATCGGAGGTTTCACGTGGAGTTGGGAGCGAGCAACCTGCTCCGGCCTGAGCTGATAGAGGAGCTCGTCGAAAGAGAGAAACCCCGCATCTTCTACCTCGCCAGCGGTATAACCGAGCTAGTCGATAAGAGGGTTGGAGAGGTCTTCAGGACCGCTAAGCTCACGGGGTCGTTGACCTTCGCGGATCTTGCTTCAAGCGGTAAGAGCCTGGACTACCTCGTGCCCGCAATGCCGTACATCGACGTGCTCCACTGCAACGACGCGGAGGCTAGGTTACTCACCGGGGAGGGGAACGCCGCTGGCGCAGCGCGACGGCTGAACGATATGGGCGTGAAAACAGCGTTGGTAACGATGGGTGAAAGGGGGGCTCTCGCGGCAACCAGCCGCTTCCTGCTCAAGCAGCCGGCCTTCAGGGTAGAGGTCGTCGATCCTACGGGGGCCGGCGACGCTTTCTGTGCCGGCGTTATCCTTGGTTTACTGGAGCGCGGTTGGCGCTCGGAGGAGCTCGCTCGGTGCGACTGGAGCGATGTCGCGCAGCTCCTGCTGCTTGGGCAAGCTGCGGGTGCAGCCGCGTGCACGGCACCCGGGACGACGGAGGGGGTTTCGAGGGAGAAGGTTGAAGCCCTTATCCGAGAGCAGGGCGCCGATCTCCTGAGGGCGACATCCGTGGAGAGCCGGTAGGGGTGAGAGGAATGCGCGGTTTCGTGCCGAAGGTGGGCTTGCTAGCCCTCGGCGACCCCCGCGAAGAGGTCCCCTGGCGCGAGGAGGAGGTTAAGCGAGCCGCCGCTTTAGCCGGAACGCTCCCCTCCTTTAGCGTTGATGTCCGCGCGGCTAAGGGTGTTTCGAGGAGCACCGTCGAGGTGAGGGCGGCGGTTAGCGAGCTGCTTGAGTGGGATCCGGACATGGTCCTCCTCTACGTGCCCATCTGGACCTACCCTTCGCTGACCGTTGAGGCGGCCGAGCTCGCGGTAAAGGAGGTTCCGCTCATCGCCGTCTACGGCGACGTCCTCAGCGGCCTGCTGGCTTCGGCTGGCGCGCTCGGGCAGGTGGGGATCCGCAGGTTCGTGCTCTGGGGGTCGGTGGAGGAGGTTGCAAGGAGGGTTGCCACGCTGGCTCGGGCTGCGATGGCCGCCAAGCGGCTGCGGGGCGCGGTTCTAGCGCTCATCGGGGGGCGGGCGCTGGGGATGTACACGGTCACTGCCGACCCCTCCCAGGTCAAGGCGCTGTTCGGCGTGGACGTCGAGCACGTCGATCAGCTCGAGCTGCTCAGAAGAGCTGAGAGCGTCGATGAGGGGCTCGTGGAGCGGCACTTCAAGTGGCTGGTGGAAAGGGTGGGTAGGGTGCTCTACGACGGGAGGGTGCTGACCCAGGAGAAGCTGAGGAAGCAGGTTCGCCTCTACCTGGCCATGAAGGGCCTTGTCGCGGAGCGCGGCTTCAGCTTCTGCGGGTTGAAGTGCCAGCCCGAGCTCAGCGACGGGTACGTTGACGCCTGCGTAGCGGTGGCGCTGCTCAACGACCCCTACGACGCGGACGGGTTTAGGGAGCCCGTGGTGTGCGCCTGCGAGACGGACGTGGACGGCGCCCTGACGATGCAGGTGCTCAAGCTGGTCTCCGGCGGTAAACCGACGACTCTGATGGACCTCCTCGTCTACGACGGGGAAAGGCAGCTGCTCTACATGGGCAACTGCGGCGGCATGGCAACCTGGTTCGCTGAAGCATCGAGCAGCCCGGAGGAGAACTTGAAGAGCGTGCACCTCCTTCCGCAAGTGCAGGGGAAGGCTGGCGGCGCGGCGACGCAGTACGTCGCACCCGAGCTAACGCTGACCCTAGCCAGGCTCTACCGAGTGGCGGGCAGATACCACATGGTCGCAGCCCTAGCTAGGAGCGTCCGAGTCGTTAGAGAGGAGCTCAAGAGGAGCATCGAACCGTGGCCGCACATCGTCGTGCGCGCGAGGCCGGAGGGCGTGAGGAGGCTGGTTGAGACCGTGGGGGCGAACCACCTGCACGCCGTAGCGGGCGACTACCTGGAGGAGCTCAGGGTGTTCTGCGAGCTCAAGGGGATCGACTTCCACGAGATCGAGCTTTAGTCCACGGGCTCCTCGAGGCTCTCAACCTCGAGCACCTCCAGCTTGAAGTCCCACTTGTCGTAGTAGAGGTTTCCTTCCTCGTACTCAACTTCACCGCGCTGGCTATCGACGGGGTCGGAGCGGAAGTGCTTCTTCGGAGGGTCGAAGGGGTGGGAGATCTCGATGTTAGCGGCCAGCCTGTAGCCCTCGATGCCGCCGAAGTAGAAGCTCCTCCGCCACTCCTCGCCGTGCCTCGCACCACCGAAGCTGGGGTCGGCGTAGAGCCACCCGTACGGCTCCACGTAGAACTGGGCCCAATCGTGCATCCCCCAGCTCACCGGGTTCATGTACCACGCGGACTCCCACCTCGCCGGTACACCTGCGATGCGGCAGAGCGTTATGAAGAGGATCGCTTGCATACCGCAGTCGCCCCTCCTCTCCCTCGCTACGTACTCGGCAATGCAGTCGTACAGCGCGTAATCCCTGGCGTACGTGTACCGGACGTTCTCCGTTACCCAATCCCAGATTCTCCTCGCCTTTAGGTAGGGGTTCT
This sequence comes from Thermofilaceae archaeon, assembly GCA_038727095.1. Classification (GTDB taxonomy): domain Archaea; phylum Thermoproteota; class Thermoprotei; order Thermofilales; family Thermofilaceae; genus JANXEW01. Next base: position 19,995 of record JAVYWK010000010.1, read on the forward strand.
CCTCGCCGCCGACTATTCGGCTGGCCAGCTCCCTCAGGTAGGGGGTGAAGACGATGTGCGGTGGCCTCTCCCGCGTGTACGCCTCGCACACCTCGCTCCCCTCGTCCAGGTAGGCTTCGCGCGGGTCAACTTCCACGTGGAACCCCCTCGCTACGAACTCGTACTCGATGAAGCAGCGCGCCCCCTCTCTCCCCTGTTCCAGCTCGAAGTAGGCAGTCCTCTGCGGGTGTTCCTCCGGCGCGATGCGTTTCGGTTGAGGCTCAGCCTTGAGGACGCGAACTTCCGGGTGGAGACCGGAAACTCGGGGTAGGGGGATCCAAACTCTCAACGTGCTGCCCACCGGAGCGGCGCCCGGCTTCACCACGACCTCCGCGCGAACCCTGTACTTGAGCGGGAGGACGTAGCCACCCCCCGTTCTGCGCGCCGCCTCAACCACCCTTTGCACCCTCTCCTTCAGCGCGATCCTCGCCGCCCACTCCCTCTCATCCCTACCCCTCTTTCTGCGCTGCTTCAGCTCGGGGCAGAGCCAGAAGGCGTTCGGCACGAACCTCCGCAGCAGCCTCACCTCACCGTCCAAGAGCGCGTGATCCAGGCAGCCTCTCGCGAGGAGCTCACCCATCTCCTCAAACCTCAAGTCGGGTATGGTCTTCTGAAGCTCACGAAAACCCTCCTCCAGCCCGTAGGGGAACTCGAACCTCCACCTGGCGATGCGGTCCAGCTCGAACTCCAGCCTCACCTTTCGCGCACCACCGCAGCTGGGGAGCAGCCTCCTGATCTCGTCCTCCGCTCTCGACAGCTCCCCTCTCTCAAGGAGCTCTCGAACGTTATCGGGCAGCGGCTCAAGCGTGAACCAGAGCTCGTTCAGCTCCGGGCGCACAACTCTGTGCGCCCGGTGTGCGGAAAAGCTTATCCTTTCCTACTGATTGGAAAGAGGGGGTTGTGGAGGGATTCGACCTGGAAGAGGCCTTACGCAAGCTGCTGGAGCAGCTGGAATTCCAGCCGGAGAAGGCGCTCGAGGAGGCTGAAGCTCTCCTCAGGCAGGCCTCCCGGAGGGTGCTGCAAGCCGCTGCTACCGCAACCAGCTTGGAGAGGCCACGGCTCCTCGACCTGGCCTTCAACCTCGAGAGCGTAGCTCGATCGATGAAGGCTGCGAGAATCCGCCTTAGAGCTGCGCGCTCGGATGAGGACGTGAGGCTCGCCCTATCGGATGCCCGGCTGGATCTGGAGGAGAGCTTGAGTTACGCGGCGCAGTCGCGCGATCTTCTTGCAAGGGGGGCCCGGCGGCAACCCTTATAACTTCCGCCCCGGAAGCAACTTCCGGGGCGGAAGTGCTCTTTGACCCTCGCCCGAAGACGAGCAGGAGGGACCTCTTCGACTTTGAGAGGGAGCTGGAGAGGCTGACAGGGCTCTTGAGCGAGCCGATGGTGGTCGTCTCGGGGTTGAGGAGGACGGGGAAGACCTCGCTCGTGCTCACGGCGCTCAACGAGGTGGAGAAGCCCTACGTCTACGTCGACCTGAGGGAGGGCTTTGCCTCCACAAGGGAGCTGTACAAGCTCCTCTCAAGGTCCGTGAGCGACTTCCTAAAGCGCTCCTCAAAGTGGAGGGGTGCTGCCGAGCTGCTCCAGCGCCTACTCTCGAGGGTGCGGGGCGTGTCGATCCTAGGCCTCGAAGTCTCGATCGCCTGGGCTCCCAGGGAGAGGCCCCTGATAGCGGAGCTCTTCTCCGCCCTCGACGAGCTGGGTGAGCGCCTGGGGGAGAGAGTGGTGGTCGTGTTCGACGAGTTCCAGAGGTCGAGAGGTAGCGTTGGCGTAACGCTCCACAGCGCCATCGCTCACTCCTACGACTTCCACGGGAACCTGACCTTCGTGCTGACCGGCTCGGAGATGGGAGTGCTTTACGGGATCCTCGGGGACGCGGGGAACCCAATCTACGGCAGAGCGTACGTCGAGGTGAGGACGAGGAAGCTCTCGCGCGACGAGTCCCTCAGCTTCCTGGAAGCCGGTTTCGCCGAAGCCGGTGTTGACGTTGATCGCGGGGAGCTCGAGCGCGCCGTCGACGAGCTGGACGGGATCATTGGGTGGCTCACCTACTACGGCTACCTCAGGTTGAAGGGTTCGCGGGGGCTGGAGGAAGTGGTGGCGAAAGCCGTTGAAGTGGCGAAGGGCGAGCTCGAATCCTTCCTCGCGACGAGGTTCAGCAGGAGGTATCGCCTCATCCTCAGGCTCCTCGCGCAGGGTGTTACCGAGTGGGGTTCACTCAAGCGGCGTCTGGAGGCGGTTGAAGGCAGGGAGGTGAGCGATCGAGCCCTCTACGAGGTGCTCCAGCAGCTGAAGAAGCACTCGATAATCGACGAGGAGAACAGGTTCACCGACCCGATCGTGAGGAGAGCTGCGGCAGAGTTATAGAGGAGCCGTTATAAACTACTCCCCCACGGTATCCCGTGCCCAACCTGGCGTTCAGGATCGATTCGATCAGGGCCGACAGGTACGGCTTCGAGGCCGTCCAGCAGCTCTCAGTTAACATGAACATTACGCTGGGCAAGCTGGAGAGGGTGGGGCAGGCATACGCTACGAGCTTCCTGATCAAAGTCGAGTACGCGCCACCCATCGCCTCCGTCGAGATCAAGGGGGCTGTGCAAGCAACACCGCTCAACGAGGAGGAGAAGAGCGACTTGGAGAAGGGGGTGGCGTCGGGGCAGCCTCCCCCGCAGCTCGTCGCCTCCATCTTCAGCTACGTGCTCCCCGTGCTCGCCCTCCTCACGAGGGAGATCGGGCTCCCCCCTCCCGTCCCCCTCCCACTACCGGCTCCGCAGCAGCCGGAGGGTAAGAGGCCTCCGCCCAGCTACGTCTGAAGAGCCCTCAGCAGCTCTTGGAAGTCGACCTTCAGCCGACCGCCGGGGGCGTTAGCCCTGTAGACAACCCTCAACCCGGCCTCCTCAGCCAGCCTGGCAAGCTTAACCGAGTAATCCGCGCTCAGTACGCTCGTCGTGAGGCAGGCAGCCGGCCTCCCTCCGCACTTGCCCGCGAGCGCCTTGAGGAACGCGGCCACCGGTGCAGCAGGTCGACCAGCCCAGATCGGCGAGGCGAGGATGTAGGCGTCGTAGGCGCAGGGGTCGAAGTCGACGATAATGTCGGCCCTACCGAGGAAAGTATCGAATATCAACCTGGGGTTCAGGTGGAGGGGTTTACTGTACTCCCTCCTCACCCTTATCTCGCGCACATCCACGTCAGCGCCCAAGCCCCTCAGCGACTCAGCCACCTCCGCGGCCAGCGCCCTCGTCACACCCGTCCTTGAGTAGAAGGCCAGCAGAATCCTCGGCTTGAAGCTGAACGCCCCCTCAAGCCTATAGCCGTGCGAGACAAGCTCGGCCACAACCCTGTATCTACCCCTCGCCGGGGGCTTCCACTTCATCGCAAGGCTCCTGTAACCCTCGCTGTCGGAGCGGGAGCGCCACCTCCACTCCTGGGATACGCCGCCGGGCCCCTCAATCCTAAGGTACCACTCGTGCTCGAGGCAGTAGCACTGCAGCTCGGGTTTCAAGGACACGCACACAAGCACGCCGTCGTCCTCCTCAGTCACCCTGAGAGTGAGGGGTTCCACGGCCACCAGTTGCTTGACACTAATTTAGCTTAACGCTATCGAAGCCACGCCCATCAGGATCAGCGCGACACCCAGAACCTTCGCCAGAGTAACGCTCTCCCCGAAGAGAAGCCAACCAACGATTAGGGCTAGAGCGTAGTTCAAGCTGATGACCGGGTAGAGCTCGCTCAGCTCGCCGCGGCTGAGCGCTGCCAGCCAAGCGAGAGTCGATAGGGCGTACAGCGCGAACCCCGCGATCACCCTCCAGTCCAAAAGCAGCTTGAGGAGCGACGCCGCATCAAGGCTCATGCCGCGCGGAACCGCGTACCGCCAAGCGATCTGGCCCAGCAAGCCGAGAGCAGCTGACACTAAAGCCAGGAGGAAACCCGCCTTCACGCCCACCCCATCCAGGGGTGGTAAATAGCTGTTCCCCCGCGCTCGAGTCAATCCATGTAGCCTGGGATTCCTAGATTTCTTAGCATGCCAGCATTGCTGGTGAAGAACGTCCCGGAGGACCTGATGAGAGAGCTCAAGAGGCTCAAAGTTGAGCTGGGCTGCAAGACCTGGGTGGAGCTCCTCGAGAAGCTGGTCGAACGGCGGAGGGTCATCGTGGTTGAAGAGGCTGAAAGGACGAGGGGGGCTGTAGAGGAGTTCCTCGACCTGAGGGAAGCTGTAACAGCGAAGTGGGGTAAAGGCAGCGTCCTCGAGGAGTTCAGGAGTGCTAGGGGTCATGAAGCTGAAGCTACTGACTCTTGATGCATACGTGTTCGTGTCCGCCTTGAAGGCCGGCAAGGAGTACAGCGACGAGTGCGCGGCGATACTCCGCAAACTCCCGGGCAGGTTCATCCCGGCGGAACCGAGCATAGTTTACCAGGAGGTCTGCGAGGCTCTCGCGGGGAGAGTAGGGATGGATGTAGCCCGCAAAGCGGAAAGGTTCCTGGACTCCGTCCTGCATCCCGAGCTTCTGCAAAACGGCCTACACGCTCTACCGCCAGTAGGGCTTATAGCCGTTGACGCCCTGTACTTGAAGACCGCACTGGAGGCGGGCACCATACTCGTATCCCTGGATGGAGAGGACTTCGTCTACCGAGCGAGAAGAAGAAACCCTCCCATCAAGGTGTGCCACGTTTCCAGGTTCTAACCCTAATTGTTCACGCGCCTCCAGCACGTTCGCCCTCTAACGTCGGTTTCAAGCATACGTTACAGCTAAATAGGCGAGACTGCACCCTTCACGTGCCCACGGTAGAGCCGCTGGATGTTTGGAGGATCCTGAAGGGAGCGGGCGTTAAACGGGTTCTGTACATCGTTGCCGACATTACCGGGAAGCCGAGGGGGGTATCCTTCCACATAGACGAGGCCAAGCGCGCTTTCAAAGAAGGTGTACCCTTCGACGGCTCATCAGTACCCTCCTACGCGAGGGTCCACGAGAGCGACGTACTCGCAGAGCCGGATCCCTCAGCCGTCTACGTGGAGCCCTGGAGGAGGACGGCTTGGGTTTTCTGCCGCATCGCCGACCCTCCATCGGCTGCCGCGCGCGACCCGAGGCTCCTACTCGAGCGCGCTGTCGATAAGCTGAGGGCCAACGGTTACGCAGCCACGATCGGCATCGAGGTTGAATTCTTCCTCGTCCGCGTCGAGGGGGGCAGGGTCGTGCCGGCCGACGATGGGTGCTACTTCGATGTTCAGCAGCCCCCGCTCAAAGTCGTGGAGCGCATAGAAGCTGCCGCGAGGAGGGCTGGGCTAGGGGGCTCAAAGGTGCACCACGAGGTGGCGCCGGGCCAGTACGAGTACAACCTGCCCCCGCTCGATCCCATGCGCGCGGCGGACAGCTTCCTCTTCCTCAAGCACATCGCTTCGACTGTGGCTGGCGCCCACGGCTTGAGAGCCACATTCATGCCGAAACCCTTCTGGGGGGTCAACGGGAGCGGAGCCCACGTCCACCTGAGCCTACGAGCGCTCGGCGAGAACGCGAACGGCGGTAACGGCTCGATGGAGGAGATCGGTGTGCGGTGCCTAGCGGGAGTCCTCAAGTACTCGAAGCCGCTCGCCGCTGTCGCGGCTCCCACGGTGAACTCGTACAAGCGGCTCGTCCCCCACCACGAGGCGCCCACGAGGTTGGTATGGGGCTACGCGAACAGGAGCGCGCTGGTCAGAGTGCCGAGGTACGGAAGCTCGATCGCCCGCATCGAGGTGAGGGAGCCCGATCCCTTGATGAACCCCTACCTGACCCTAGCCCTCCTCCTGACATCCGCTTTAAAAGGGTTGGAGGAAGGGGGTGAACCGCCGGAACCTCTAGCAGCCTCAGCCTATGATGTACCGGGAACCGAGGAAACACCCCCAAACCTGCAGGCTGCACTGCAGGAGTTCGAGAGAGCCTCCCACGAGCTAGAAGTGCCAGGCGAGCTTGCGTCAGCCTACCTAGAGGTGAAGAAGAGGGAGTGGAGGGAGTACATCGAGGCTGCCGGCCCCTGGGAGAAAACATGGAATCTAATCACCGACTGGGAGTACAAAAAGTACCTCTGAAACGGGAAAAGCTTAAGCAGAGAGCCCCACCCACCCCCTAGGTGATGAGTTACCTCGGGCGTGAACCGTGAACGAAGCGGTCCTACACTGACCGTTAGTTTCTAAAAGATCATCTTATAAAATCATAACGCAAATGTTTTGACAGATAAATAAAGTAAATACTAAGGTTAGTACTATGTTATGATGCCTTCATGCAATACTCTTAAATAGTATTCCACGAGAAAACCTTGTGAAAAACGAGAGGTGGGGGACGATTTACACCCCCTACGTGGTAGGCAGGCTAGCAGTAGTGCCGGGAGCTGTTCCCTTCGTATTCCACATTAGGTTTAAACCGGAAGCGTTAACCGCGGTGGGGGTTTTAGACAAGCTCGTAGACGTGCTGGCGGGAATGGGCGTACCAATTCTCCTCCTGAAAGTTTCTGCAGCTAGAGCGGGAGAGGCCTTAACGGCTATACTGATAGCAGACTTGAAGGGCAAGGAGAGGATGGCTGAGGATATCGCTCAAAAAATGAAGCGGGTCCCGTACGTCTCCGATGTTCTGTACGCTCCACCGATCGTGGACGGCGTAGCTATCGATCCCTTCTCCTTCCCCCTATTACTGCAAGGTGATAGGGCGATCATTTTCTCGCGGCCGATATACGAGGGTTTAGTGAAGGAGGGTTGGCAGAGGTTTGGAACGCCGTACGCTATCCTGCTTTACACCGTTGGCTACGGGGCAGGCTTCCGCGGGTACGAGAAGCACAGCAAGATCGTCGATAGGCGCCATGCTTGGAAGCTGTTTGAATCCTACCTCTTGGCCGTGGGCTTCGGGAGGTTCGAGATCGTCAGGCTTGACGACGAGCGGAGGGAGGCGGTTGTAAGGGTTTACAACAGCTTCGAGTGCGAGCTGTTCCGGGGTGCCGGGGAAATCAGGGGGAATTTCATCAGGGGCTTAATCGCGGGCTGGCTCGCGGGGTACTGGGGGGTTACAGGCGAGTTCGAGGTTGTAGCGAGAGAGATGAGGTGCATTGCAAAGGGGGACCCGTACTGCGAGTACGTAGCCCGAGTAGAGAGGAAAGCGGTTTAATCCGATCAAAACCTCGTCTCCAACCAGGGAAGCCTGACTCTATCCAGCTGCGTGTGATCCACCTCCCTCAGTAGCTCTGCAACGTAGTCGGGAAGGAGCTTCAGGTAGCTCCTGTACCGGTAGTCTCCCAGGACGAGCACGGCCTGATCCTTCGGGCTCCTCAAGGCTCTGCCAAGCGCTTGCGCAGCCCTCCGGATCGCGGGGTAGACGTAGGCGTAGAGCCTCCCCTTCTCCTCCCCGTAGAGGCTCTGGTAGTATTCGATGTACAGCCGCGTCTTCGTTGTTGGCTTCTCGAATGGGATGCCGGCGAGGAAGACGCACATCAGCTCCTCCCCCGGGTAATCCGCCCCTTCCGCGAAACGGCCGCCCATAGGGGCTACGAGCAGGCCCCTCCCCTCTCCCGCCATCGCCTTGAAGCTCTTTAGAGCCTGCGCCGCCTCGAGGCCGGACATGTCGCGCCGTTCGACAAAGGGCTTGTAGCCCAGCTCCTCAGCGCGCTTGAGGAGGCCTGCGTCGATGAGGCCCTGCTGCACGCGGTAGCTTGCAGCGAAGATCGCGGTGTTCCTGCGTACCCTCGACAGCAGCTTGACTACGGCTTCCACGTACCTCTCAGCCATCTCTCTGCTCAGCTCCTCGCCCCTCGTCGTCAAGTCGGTGACGAGGTAGACGGACGCGTTCGCCTCATCGTAGGGGCTGGGCACGCTGATCGCGTGGTAGCTGCCTACGCCCACCGTCTCGGCGAAAGCCTCGATTGGGCTGAGCGTCCCCGACATGAAGACTACCCTGTGGAACCGGCTCCAAACGCTTCCGAGCACTTCAGCGGATCGCATGTCCCATATGCTCAGCGAAACTCTACCGTTCACCCTCTCAGCGATGAAAGCGATCCCCCTAACCCCCTTCAACCCCAGCGCCGCCTCGAGGAAGGTGGCGAAGTGGTGGAGGCTCGACCTGGGCCTCCTCCCCTGCCTGTACCTCAACTCCCTGACCATCTCCCCGGCTCTCAAAGCCTCCTCCAGCAGCCCATCCCCATAGTCGGGGATGAGCTCCTCAGGGTCGAAGAGCTCCGACTCCTCCTCCCCCAACCCCTTGAACCTGTCAGCCACGTAGTCGATCGCGTGGCGCACGAGCTCTACCGCCTTCCTGCTCCCGACTTCCGCCGCCTCCTCTAACGCCCTCTGCAGCGTCCCCTCGGTTACCGAGTCGCCGCCCAAGTCGAGGTTCTGCAGGTTGTGCGCCTCGTCGACCACGAGCACCGACTCGTCGAAGGGGATGAGCTGCCTCACGCTCCAGCTCAGCTCCTGGCTTACCACGTAGTTGTAGCTGAGCGCCACTAGATCCGCGTGTGCGAGGAGCTTCCTCTGCAGGAAGTAGGGGCAGACCCCCCACTCGCTCGCCCACCGGTAAACCTCGCTGTAAGTGAGCGCGCCGCGCGCAACGAGAGGGTACGGGTCCACATCCCCCAGCCTCCGGTAGAAGCTGCACTTGCTCCTCTCCCTGCTGCAGATGTAGGAGACCTCGCTGTAGTCAAGGTCGCTGCCGAACTTCCTCGCTAGGAGGCACATGTCCCTCTTCCCTCGGAAGCTGACGCCGACCAGCTTGAGCCCCAGCTCCCTGCGGAAAACCGCCAGCTCCTCCACGGGCCTGTCGGTCTCGCTCCCCGTCCTCACCGCCCATACGATCCTCCTCCCCCTCTCCACGTAGGGGAGCAGCGCGTATAGGACGACCGGCGTCTTCCCGAACCCCGTTGGAGCTTCGAGGATCACGTTGGTCCGCTTGAGCGCTCTAGCCATCTCCTCGGCGACCTCGATCTGCCTCGGCCTAGGCTTGTACGGGAACATACGAGACTCCAGCAAAGGGTTCGGGCCTTTTAAGCCCTTGGGCCTCATCGGACCGACTCGAGCCCCGCTTTTCATCGGGGCCCTTGTCACCGGCTCGGCCCCGCACAGGGTAACCCCACCCCGCGGCTGAACTGCGGAGAAACCCTTGTGGGCTGAGAGGTGGTACGGTTTCCCGCTTGAATCCTTCAAGGAGGTTCTCAGGTACGCGGGGTTGAGGAGGAAGGGGTGGAGGGGGAGGGGGCTGCTGGAGGAGTACCGCTGCCTTGAGGTGAAAGGGGAGAAGCTGTACATAGGGGCGTGCGGGCGCATGTTCTTCGCGCTATTGAGGGGCTGCATGGAGGAACTTAAGGTGACCCTAAGGCTGAGCAACATAGCTGAGGCTCTTGAAGCGTTCATGCTAGCCGGGTTGAGGCCAGGGAGCATTGCGCTCACGCGCGGGGAGGGGCGAGCGGTTTTAGTCCAGCTGAGGGGGGCTACTTCTTGACGCTAGCGGCGATCTTGTCCGTGTACTTGTCGAGGAGGTAGTAGATGAGGCCCAGGTTCGGCTTTGGCTTGGAGATGAGGCACAGGACGAGCCCGCCGATTTCCCGCATAAGCACCACTCTGCTGTCCTTTAGCTCGACTAGGACGTCCCTCACCCCCGTGCTGAAGTACTGCTGGAAAGCCTCACCAACACCGGCTACGACGGCCGCGCCAAGGGCTGACACGATGTCATCGATGTCCGAGGGGTTGGAGGCCGCCACCAGTACGCCGTCTGGAGTCGCGAGGATCGCTCGCTCCAGCTCGCCGAGGCTCTTCTTCACCAGCTCCCCCAGCACTAGCTCCACGCTCATCGCGCAACCACCCTGTACAACCCCTCCTCCTGGGGCGTCACCTCGATCGTCAGCTCGCCCACCCTAGCCCTCATCTCGGAGAGCTTGCCCATTTCCTCCAGCACCCGTGCGGCTTGGACTACGTATGCTACCAGCACGCTGTCAGCTGGACCTTGAGCCTCGACGATGAGGCCTCTCCAATCCACGAGCGCTGACCACCTTTCTGGCGCCCTCTCTCTTTTATTTTTTGCTCTACTCCTCCTGGCGAGCGCTAGCGCGACCACTACTCCCACAGCTGCCGCAGCGGCAGCCGCGATGAGCACCGTCAAGAGGTTAAACTCGGGCACCGAGATTCCTCCAACGGACAAGTTATATACCTAATCTTGGAAACCACCCGCGCGCAACAATTATAAGTTTTTACGAGATATCCCCGCGGTTGGTGTTGGAAACCGAAACCGTGCTCGTTGCAGGAACCTTTGGAGCTGGGAAAACCACTTTCATACGCACCGTTAGCGGGAAGTTTCTCACTGCTGAGAGGGAGTTGAGCGGGGAAAAGGTGAGCTTCGGTGAGAGGAAGCTGAAGATGACGACAACGGTTTTCGCGGACATCGGCGTCGTTGAGCTGGACGGGAGGAAGCTGCTCCTCTACGGGGCGCCCGGCCAGTCGAGGTTCGACTTCACCGTTAGGGCGCTCGCGTCCCGCTGCCGCCACATAATCCTCCTCATCGACACCTCCGATGAGGCAGCCGTGATGAGGAGCCGCCTCTACTACGAGCGCCTCATCAAGCCCTACTTCGCCAGGTTCGAGAGGAGGCTGTTAGCCTTGAACAAGCGCGACGTCTCGAGGCTGACCGTTGAAAGGGTGTTCCAGCTCTTCGGCAGGGTGGACGAGCCCTACGTTGAAACCGTAGCCACAAACCAGGAGTCCTGCTATAGGGCCTTGCGGGCTCTCTTCAAGGCTTGACGGCCACGATCGTCGTCAGCAGATCCCCCTCCCAGGACCTCACCCTAGCGAAACCCTCCGAAAGCATCGTGTCTTCCAGGCTCTCCCTGCTGACGGGCGCGGGGCCTTTGAGCGCGGCAATGAAGGGGGCGAGGGGGTTAACGGAGCCTCCGCGCTCGAGGGGGGCGACGAGGAGCAGCTGGCCGCCGGGCTCCAGCGTCGAGAAGGCTCGGCTCACGAGGACGCGAGGGTTGATCAGCCACGTCGCTGGCGAAGCCGCGATGGCTAGACCGACGGGGTCTCTGACTAGGCGGGCGATGCTCAGCACGTCCCCAACCAGGAGCTCGTAGTTCGAGGCTCCGATCCCCCTCAAGCGCTCCTCTACGAGCTCCAAGTTCAGCCGTGAGGGGTCAACAGCCACGAGCTTGCCCCACTGCGGGGCTGCAAGCTCGAGGCAAACCCCCGTGCACGAGTGCACATCGACGGCCGCGCTCCCCGGCCTAGCCTTTACGGCGGCGAGCCCCCGCCTCACCGCCTCCTGGAACTCGCCGGAGTACATGAACGCTTCGCTGAAAAGCCTGAACTCGGGGGCGGCGAAGGGCTCCGGGGAATCCCTGATGGACAGAACCCTCTCCGACAGGAAGTGGAAGACCTTGAGCAGGTACGGGTCGGGCTGCCTCCTCGCCGGCGCAACCATCGATGCTAGGCGCACGACGTCGCCAGCCCAGGGAGCGCCGGAGATCTTCTGAACCAGCATCCTCAGGGCCTCGATCGCAGCCGCCCTCGCGCTCAAGATCCCACCTCCTCAAACCCGACGACTCCGCGACGCTCGAGGGAGATGAGCGCGCTCAACCTCTCCCTCATCGTCAGAGGGTCGGGCCCCACCACCGCGTCGATGAGCCGCCACCCGTTCACGCTCAAAGCGAAGTCGATCATCCTCGAGGATAGCCAGGTGATGCGGTTGATGTACGCCCTCAAGAGCTCCGCCGCACCCGGATCCACCTTCACGACCAACCGCCTCGCCTTCATCGCGATCTCGAACATGCGCGGGGCGAAGGGGCTTGGAGGGTAGGGGATGCTCGCGTCCATCAGCAGGATCGAGAGCAGCAAACCGCTCGGATCGAGCTGCCCCACTCTAGCGACCGCCGAGAGAAGGCTCTCGCCCCAGGATATCGCCTGGGCAGCCTTCGATAGATCCTTCAACTCCGCCTCAAGAGCCCCTCTGTCCCCCTGCACTCTCAGTAGGGCCCTCGGGTTCCCAGCGAAGCACTCAACGCTCCAACCCTCGGACAGCACTCGGAACCCGGACAGGTTGCTCATGTAGGATAGGTAGGTGGGAGTCACCCGGATCACTTCACCCCGCTGAAGCGTCCTGAAGACCCGTACGCCCCTATCCCTCCCCTCGCCGTCCACGTAGACGACGAAGACGTGGTCGCCGTGGTACTCAGCCACACCGATTAAGCCGGTGGGGCTCGAGGCTGCAGCGACGAGCGCGTCCTCCCCCACCTGTATGGTGCTCTCCCTGCCGCACTGGGGGCAGCTCAGCTTCAGCAGGCGGACAGCCCTAGCCGCCACGCTCACACCTCAAGACCACCCTCAAGAGATCAATAAAGGGTGCCTCAATATTAAACCCATCTTTCGCTGAAACCTCGTAGTATCCAATGTAGCCCCTGGATCTGGCGTACTGCTCCGCGAAGCTGCGCGGGATCACCCTCATGTCCTCTAGATCCACCTTGTTGCCCACGAGAACTCGTGGCACGTCGCCGATCGTTGAGACCGTAATCTCCAGCCACTCCTCCAGGTGCTCGAACGTCTCCTCCCTCGTCACGTCGAAGACGAACACCGCCCCCCTAGCACCCCTCAGAAAGACGGGAGCTAGGAACCGGAAGCGCTCCTCACCCCCCAAATCCCAGATCACGATCCTGACGGGCCCGTCATCGAAATGGAGCTCCCTCGTGTAGTGCGCGACGCCGACTGTGAGCCGCTGGACGGGGTTGAAGGCTGCCCCCGTAAACCTGTTCGCAATGCTCGTCTTGCCGACCCCTCCATCTCCGCAGAGAACTATCTTGTAAGCCCTCTGTGGCGCCACTAGGGATTCATCGATTCTCAGCTTAAAATTTTCCCTATCTTCTGCGACGCCTGCTCCGCCTGCCACAAAGCGAAACCCAGCTTCGACTCCAGCCTGACGAGCATCACGAGGACGAAATCCCTACTTACGCTCTTGATTATGAGCGTCCCACCCTCACTCGTCACAATCAAGTGGCGCATCGCACCACCGCGCAGCTCCTTAATCACCTGCTCCGCAACACCCTGCAGCGTCGCAGCCATCGCCGAAACCTTCAACTCGTCAGCTTCACTCATCGCCGAGACCACAGGCATACCGTCGCTCGAAACGACGGCCACCGCGTCAAGCGCGGGATTATCCCTCTTCATCTCCTCCAGAATCTGGCTCACAGCCTCGTACCTACCCTGCATACGCGGATATTACAGGGGTATCAAGAAAAACCTTACGTTTACTGGTTTTCAAAGGGTTTCTCTCACGTTGCTAAACCCTTAGGGATTGCAGGCTTCAGAGCAAAGCAAATAGGGTGTTCCGAATCGGTGAACGGTCGTTAAACGTGACAGAAAGGCAGCATCCCCCAGAGTGTGAGCCTGAGCACTAACGCTAAAGAAGGCAAGAATTCGAGCGGGCCGGAGCCGACCCCTTCTTAAAAACCTGTCTATTCGAAAACGCTCAGCACACTTAGAACCCGCTTTAGGTAATAACGCCTCCACCCTTTTCGCCCCATCGACTGGACAGCTAGGATGTTCTGCGCAACCTTTTTAAGGGAATGGCGCATAGATATAAACGAACTCTTAAGAGAACTTTTTAGTAAAATTATGAAATCAATGATGACCTGAATCAACCCGTGCAACGCGCTCTGGAGGTAGAAGTAATACATGTAGGCTTTCGATCCGTGAGACCCTGAGGGGAGAGTGTAGTTCAGCCTCGCAGGAGCCGCTGCTTTCATCTCGAGATTGCGATGCGATCAAACCTGATGCTGGATTGATCGCATCGACTTAACCTTTTTAGGAATTATTTGTTCAAGTTCTAGGGATCTATAGGAACTACCGGAAAGCAAGCATGAGATTGCATCAAACTTGCTTTCCGGTACGAATAGAGCTGAGCCGCAGAAAGAGGTGAGAGTGAATGTATATTAATACCCCTTTATTCATTTCAAACGATGGGGCTGAAAGGGAGGGCCTTATCGCCGGTTGTGGCGACTGTGATATTGACGAGCATCATGCTCACAACAGTCGCCGTAGCGGTGTACTTCTCTACCTCGTTGATCGATGCGCACAGGCAGAGGATGGAGTACGAGAGCGCTAAGGAGCTCCTCAGTTACGCTGCAACAGCTTTCGAGCAGGTGGCTTTAGGTACCGGAGGCGCCAGGTACGTCCGCTTCAGCCTCGCTAGCACAGGCTTAAACTTTGAGCAGACCCCCTACACGCTGGAAGTGACACTTGGAGAGGGTAAGCAGATCAGCCTTCAGCTCCGTAGAGTGAGCATCTGCGCTGCCCCCCTCGTTACAACCGTGGATAGAGTGATCTACCCGGAGGGTGGCTTCCTCAGCGAGCTGAATAAGCTGATCGTGGGCGCTGGAGAACCTATAGCGCTCGTATACGAGAGCTTCAGCGGTCGTGCGTGCGCGTTCTTAGAGCCTCGAAGAGTACGTGCGATCTACAGCGGGGTAACCTATGTGATCGAGGACGGCCAGAAGAAGCTCTACAACTACTACACGATACACGCGGTGGAAGTCACGTTCGGAAGGGTGGGAGGGGCGGGAACGATACCCTTGATCTTCAGGAACAAGGGTGTTACAGTTCTCGAGTACAGGTTCAATACACCCTCGGTAACCATTTCGGCGAGCCTAAACGGCATCAAATCCGAGAGGAAGCTAACTGGGAGTCAAGAAGCGAGCGGCTCAATCGTAATCGTAAAGATCTCTCGCGTTGAAGTGGCGACAGGGTGATAGAATGCCCGAGCCAGTGGTCGTCCACATCATAGCGACTACCGCGTTGCTAGGCGCTGTACTGCTCATCGTCGCCTCCGTCGCAATCGCCCAATACATCACCTACGTTCAGACCCTCAATACGATGCTGGCCGAGGCTGCGGAGAGCTGCGCTAAGCAGATCGTAGAGCTGGTATCCGTTCACACGCTAGGCGGCGAAGAACTCACATACATGCTTCTCACTCTGCCGCAGTCGCTCGGTGGTCAACCCTACAACCTCACGCTCGAGAACATAGGGGAGAACGTGATAGCTGTAAGAGCGCAGCTTCAGCTTCACCGTCAGGTAAGGATTGTCGTCACCCCCAACTTCGGGCAAGCGCCTGTCTATGCGGTGAGAGAGGCGACGAGGTTCGGTGATCTCGTGCTACTGCCGACGATCCTCCTTCCGACGCCCTACGGATGGGAAGCAGCCCTAGTAGCCGTGAGAAGCAACGACGCGCTCCTGATAGGTTTCACAACTCAGCCCCCAAACGTTCACTACGCCGTATCACCCCCCAGATTCCTGATTGTCAACTGGACCACAAGGCTCGAGGGTCTCATAGGCTCCGAGAAAACCTTCTCGTTTGTCATCTTTAACAGCGGGAGCAAGGGTAAGGCAACAGTAACCATAGACGATGGCGAAAAGCCCCTCATCGAGCCGATCGTCATGATGGTGGGCAGCAGAGCGGCTGCGCAAGGTACGGTGAAACTGGCCCTCCCCCTTACGCGAGGGTCGTACACTTGGTTCATCCGCGTCAAGCATGACGACGTTCTGCACGATGCTAGAAGCTTCACGGTTGTTTCCTTGGCCCCCCAGATCGTAATCAAAAGGTATGATGCATCAATCAGCACTCCACTGGGCTCGCCCCTCCGGGTAAGCTTGACGATCGAAAACGCCGGAGACTACGATGGAACGGCAGTTATCAAGCTGAACTCCAACCAGACCGGTGAGGTTCCGCTTCAACCTCAGCAGAGCCTTGATCTCGTCTACGAGGTCAGGCCACCGAACCAGCTGGGCAAACACGTATGGGTTCTCGCAGTGGAAACCCTCGAGACAGGCTACGTCGAGGAGAGGCAAATCACGGTGAATGTCGTGGACCCTGATTCCCCCTACATCAGCTGGGTAAATGGAACAATCGAAGGCCTCGTCAACTGGAATGCACGCATTCACGTATGCATTTCCAACCCCGGTTCAACCAATAGGGAAGTTCAACTGTTGCTAAACGGTAGCAGGGTAGGAAGTCTTGAAATCCCAGCCGGGGAAGAGGTATGTACGAGCTTCACAAAGAGCCTACCATCGGAGAAAGGTATCTACTGGTGGAGTCTATCGCTAGCCAGCCTCGATGCGAATTTTGACGAAAGGACGATCAAGCTGATCGTTAAGGATTTGACGGGTTCCCCTGTTAGAGGTGCAATATTTTACGATACCTTCTCCTCCCCATCGAGTGATTGGAAAGCAGTAGGAGGTACACTCAGGATTACAGGAGGCAAGCTGGATTGTGAGGATCAGGATAAAGCGTTTTGCGGCTCTATCGAAAGGAGTAGTCAAACTAAGTGCGCTACGGTTTGTTGCTGGAACAGAAGCTTATCGGGCTATAACCGTATCTCTGCAGTTGTACAGATACAGGTTAAGGGCGGCGACAAAAATGTCGAGAATGGCGTAGCCTTTGCGACCTGCCAGTTTAACCACCTTTATGGAGTGACACTATTCATGGGGAAAAGTAGGGGGTCGGGTGTACCGGCGGTTTTACGCGTCACAAGGTACGATGGTAGCTGGAGCTTGATAGACTGGACCTCAGAGTTTAATTTAGCCCCCAACGTCTACTATACGCTTTTCGTTGACATCTCCTTCTCTGGAGGATACTGGGTTCTTACCTACCAAATCTACGATGAGAATGGCAACCCCATAAGCAATACCATGGTTAAGACTCTTGATCAGAATTGGAAGGATTGGCCATGCGGCTTTGGCCTGTTCGTCGACGACGATAAGAACGGGATTTTTGATAATGTTGTTCTAGCGATCAATGACCCGCGATACATAGTTGTGAAGGGTTTGCCACCCAGGTGGAGGGTGGAGCTATATAGTGGCAATAGACTCATAGCCAGCGGACTCTCTGATGGCGCCATGGACGTCAAGCTCTCAGTCGTAACAGTGCCGATTGTAGAGAGTGCACGTATCGTAGTTAAGGATCCCGACGGGGCGCTGTACAGGGAATATTCCTTTGGAGTCCTGGTGGGAGGTGATACTCTCGTCTTCTCACCATAAATTTTTAAAGTAGAGCCGCTCTTCCTTCAATTGTAGATATGCACGCTGCTCTCGAGTACCTGGCCGTAGGGTTGTTGCTTGTGATCGTGATTCTAGCCGCAGGGCAGATGATCGAGGCTCCAGCGAGAACTGTGGAAACGGTGAAAGCAGAGCAGCTTTATACCGTGGCGGAGAGGTTAATCGATAAGATCCTGCTGACTCCCGGCTACCCGGAGAACTGGGGAGCAGACCTCCTCTTGGACCATGAAGTGATGGACTTCGGTCTCGCTCTTGCAGGTGCTAAAACGCCTTACATCGTGGATCCCGACAAGGTGATGCGGTTAGCGAACCTCACGACGTATCCGAATCCAGTGCCGATTAGCGCTGAAAGGATAGCCGAGCTTTTAGGCATTAAAGGTGAGTACGGATTCAGGCTGGAGATGAAGCCCATGATTAGAATTAGAGTCGAGGCGCTAGACGTTAACGACGGACTCCCCTCGACGTTTATCGTTAACGTAGTAAATTGGCAAGGTATCGCTCTGCCCAACGCTCGTGTAACTGGGATCTACGTTATCGTGTACGTCCCCGTTGGAGTTGGAGCGGGCCAAGAAAACAAACAGGATAGGGCTGAAAGCGAGAATCCCCTCGTAGAAAGTTGTCTAACGGACTCCCTCGGTACCTGTACACTCCGTTTTACTATCCCAGTTTTAAAGCCTAAGGGGGGTATGTCTCCTGTACCCTTCATAGTTTTACACGTCAACTGGGAAGGCTTCGTCTGCATTTCCGGTTATTCACCAACGCCCAGAGCTTCAGGTGATAGTCCGGTTAACGCTTACATCGTTGGGAACACCATAATTGTTGAGGGAATCGATGAAATAAGGGGGGTTTTCAAAGTTGACGATGAAGTTGTGCAGGTGGTCCCCCAATACGGGATTCTGATAGAGGATACCGATGTTGAATGGTGTAGAGCACAACCAGGAGGTCGCGTAGAACCAGAAGACAATATCTGGTGCCACAGGGTGGCCGGTAGAATCCTCCCCGCAAGGCGTAAAGAAGGCGTGGACTACTTGCTAGGGCGAGTTTACAGCTTAGAACGCCTATCCAGCCATATTATAGTCACGGGAGTCTGGACGAAAGGTGAGCCCGCTTCAGAAAAGGGGGTTGCCATTGTGATCTCAAGGATACCGGAGGTTGACATAAGCTGGGGGGCCGAAAACGCTCAACCAGCTAACGCGGTAACGATAACTCGGATAGCCCAGATATACAACTACCCCTACATCGTCCGCTTGACGATTTGGCGATTAGTGGAGGGCTGGCCGTGATGAATCGGGGGAGAAGGGGTCAGTTTAGGATTATAGAGTTGGTAATAGCCGTCACGATGGTTGTCGCAGTGATGCTTCTGGTGATGTTCTTCACACGCCCAATGAGGAGCGTTTATCTGAGGGAAGTAGCGGATCTCCGGAGTCTTGCCTACAACCTACTCAACAACTTCGCTGACGCCGGTGTCTTTGAACGGGTTTTGAACAGCACCCAAAACGGCGAAAAAGGCTGGGAGGGAAGGCTGAGGATGCTCGTCAGTTCAAGCTTGCCTCCGGGCCTCGTCTTCAGGATGGAGATCTACGATGTTAAAATCAACAAGGATGGAACCATTGAGCTGAAACGGATTGACGAGGGTGCCATTACGAACATGGAGCGTGACGCGGAGCTGGTTGAAGCAGAGTCTGTTCAGTACACACTTGTCTGCACGCGCGATCCCGATAGTGTGAGAGGGAGGATCCTGTACATCGTTCTAGTGATCGGGTATGCAGGTTAGACGCTCCGCTCAAATGCTAGTTGCAGCCGTCCTCGTGATGGGCCTCTTTGTTATGAGCTTTCTCGTTGCCGCCTATCAAACGCACGCTCTTTTTCTGAGGACTAGGAGCGTCGTTGTTAGGGAAATTGCGGGCGCTATCACCGCAGATTTTAACAGGGCGCTAGCCGCGATGCTCGCGCTCGCGACCAGATCCTACTACGATCATTACCGTTTCACCGACTTCACTTCGAATTTTGAGGAATACGGGCTCCAGCCTCGCGACCTCAATTCGGCAAAAGATGTTGCTTACCTCTACCTGAATGCGTGGGCAAACGTTCAGAGAACTGTCTACGCGGAGTACGGCGTGCAGATCTCTTGGCACCTTTGCGCATCACCTCTCCCGCGGAACCCAAGGGTCTACGTTTACGACCTCTTCCTCATCTACTGGAACAAGACGCACGACAATAAGCCGTACGCAGCATCGTACGCTTGTGCACAACTGCAGCTCAACATCACGAACGTAGGCTTTTACCATTGGACGACCAACTCCCTCATCGGTTTGGTTCTTATCATCGATGAAGTTAACGAAAGGAGCAATTCCATCGTGTTCACTGTGCTAGTCGATAACGGTACTTACTACGGGCTGCTGCTAGCGAAGGGGTGGGTTGAGGTCTACCTTTATAGAAACGGTAGATGGGAGGCAGCGAGCATCAAGGACGTGACGTACGAGGGACTGGGCCGCTACAACGTCACGCTAGATGAAAGTAAGGGTTCAAGCATCAAGGGCAGTAGCAGAGTACTAGTTGTAGTATCCGATGAGCGTGGAATCCTTGTTGTAACACAACAGGAAACTGCAACATCCGACGAAGAGCAACGTGGAAGAAGGCCTTGATAAAGCTAGAGCCTCGGCATGAGGCCTGTGACGATCTGAGGGCCGATCATCATCGCAGCGAGGTTGGAGAGGGTTAGAAGGAAAGCGTGCTTAAAGCCGGCTGAAGCCCTCTCGCTGCTCAGCTTGCCCGCTGCGAGGCCCATCAGGTAGCTGTTGAGGATCACTGGGGGCATGAACATGTTGACCAGCTGCACCTCCGAGATCGGCGAGCCGGCGAACCGCATCATCGAAGCCATGAAGCCGACGAGCACGATGACGACGACCGTGATGATCAGCGAGCCCACATACGGCATCAGGATCAGGGGTCTGAGGGACCTCTGCTTCTCCCTCTCCACGTGCTCCAGCGTCTCCGCGTAGCTGGCCAGCGCCTCCAGGGTCTCCGGCATCCCACCGCCCACCTCGATACTCTCCACAAGCAGGAACATCGAGATGAGCGCGAACCAGTTCTTCATCCCCCTGGCAAACCGCTGGAAGATCTCGCCCAGCGGGACGCCCCAACCGACCTGCCTCGCCACGTCCCTCAGGTAGGGGCTGAACCGGCCGTAATCCCTGTTCCTCAGGTTGATGATGCACTTCTCTGGGGACATGCCGGTCTTCCTCACCTCCACCAAGTCCCTGAGGAACCTCGTCAAGCCGTACTGAATCCCCCCGAACTTCGCCGTTGAAGCTGCCTCCGCCACGATCGCCGGGATGAGGCCCGCGCTCATCGCAACCACCATCCCGACGCCGCTCTCGTAGCCCCGCCCCAAGCCGAGCAGCATGGTCAACGCTCTCGTGAGGGACGCGAAGGGCGCGAACACCGCCTGGAGGAGCTCGGAGGCGGGTCCCGTGACCATGAAGGGTAGAGCCATCGAGAAGAAGAGGAAGAGCGTCACCGGCAGGCTCACTCCGAAGTAGACGTAGTACGGCCTCGAGTCGTACACGGGGTACTTTGGCTGCATGATGTCCGCCAGGTAGATGAAGATGCCTGATAGCATCGGCATCAGGACGTAGGAGAAAACGACGAACTGGAGCTCGCCCCCCGCGACGCCCAAGCCGGCTTGAGCCATCGCCATGCTCACCACGTACATCACGTAGATCGTCATCGAGGTCAGCAGGACGACGGCCATGTAGGCCTCCAGCAGCATGGCGATCCTCTCGCCCACTGCTCTCACCTGGCTCACCCTCTCCCTCAGCATCGTCTCCGTCTGCCTCTGCAGGTAGTGAACTACGTCGCCGCCAGCCCTCAGCGTCGCAGCGTAGCCGAGCAGCAGCTGCTTGTAGCTCCCATGAGGCACGCTCTTCGCGCCCTCCTCGATCGCCGTCAGCGGATCCTCGCCCAAAGCCCTAACCCTCAGGAAGAAGCGCATCGCCTCCTTCTTGATCTCCCTGAAGAGAATGGTGGGAGCCCTAGCAACCCGCTCAAAGCACGTGTAGGGCGAGATGCCGCCCGTCGCCATCACCGTGATGTAGACGGAGAAGTACGGCGTCTCCAAGTCGAAGGCGGACGCGCGGGATGCGGTCTTCAGCTTCGGGTAGAGGATGCCCATCGTAAAGGTAAGACCGCCGCAGGCTAAGGGGAGTAGGGTTGTTAGGACCGCAGCTTGAAGAGGCGTCAATAACCCAATGCTTGCGAGAGTGAGCGATACGGGTGCAGCTACTGCGAAGCCGACACCTAGAGCTATGAGCGAGATAAACGCGACCCTGGACGCGTAAGCTGGCGGGTAAACGCGCATGTCCGCGGAAGCGATATCGGTGCGCAGCCAGGGGAACATCCTCGCTAGAAGATCCCCCAGCCCACCTAAGGCTCGATAGGCGAAGCCGTCCAGGCTAGCCACGCTTGCAAAATCACTCGGGTTTATTTAACCATCGCGCAGCGACATGAATTTAATAGGGTTTCCCGCAAGAGAAGCGGGTCGGCTTTGACCGAGCAGGCGCGCACCGTAGCAAAGGCGGAGAAGAAGCAAAAGAAGCAGAAGAAGGGTGAGGAGATCCCGGGCGTTAAGCTCGAGGAAGGGGTTCAGCTCCTACCTGTTAAGGAGGATTACAGGATCGTTGAGGAGTACTGGGTGACCGAACCCCACGCTAAGGTGAAAATCGTCGAGATCCCCGAGCTGGGGGGCCAGAAGGCCTACTACGTTGAGGAGGTGCAGCTGACGCGGGAGGAGAGGAAAGCCGTTGACAAGCTGATCGATATTCTCAGCGTTGAGCTCGAGCCGCCGGCATCCTTCGACGTGGACTTGAAGCAGCACATACTCGACCAAGCCAGGAGGCTGGCGGAGAAGTACAGGGGCGCGGTTCGCGTCCCCGAGACCAGCTGGGGGAAGGTGCTCTACTACGTGGAGCGCGACCTCGTCGGCTACGGGCCAATCGAAGTCCTCATGCGCGACTACAAGCTGGAGGACATCAGCTGCGACGGCGTCGACAGGCCGATCCACGTCTGGCACAGGGACTACGAGTCGATCCCCACCAACATAGTCTTCAAGGATCGGGACGCGCTCCGCGAGTTCATCGTCAAGCTCGCCCACATGGCGGGCAAGCACATCTCCGCCGCCTTCCCCATCGTCGATGCCATGCTACCCGGAAGGCACAGGCTCGCAGCAACCTACGGCGAGGAGGTTTCGCCGAAGGGTAGCACCTTCACCATCAGGAAGTTCAGGGAGAGGCCCTTCTCGATCATCGAGCTCCTCGAGAGCGGGAACCTCGACTCCTGGACCGCCGCCTACCTCTGGATGATGGTTGAGAACAGGATGACCGTCATGGTCATCGGGGCGACAGCGGCCGGGAAAACCACCTTCCTCAACGCCGTCACCAACTTCTTCAAGCCCGGCTTCAAGGTCGTCACCATCGAGGAGACGCCCGAGCTAAACCTGCCGCACGAGAACTGGGTTCAGCTCACCAGCAGGGAGAGCTACGGCCTCGGCGCCGCGAGAGTCGGAGAGATCACCCTCTACGACCTGGTGAGGCTCTCGCTCAGGTACAGGCCCGACTACATCATCGTCGGGGAGGTCAGGGGCGCCGAAGCCTTCGTCCTCTTCCAAGCCATGGCCACGGGGCACGGGGGCATGAGCACGATGCACGCCGACTCCCTCTGGGCCGCGATCAGGAGGCTCACAAGCCCGCCGATGAACGTCGCGCCAGCCTACATCCCGGCGCTGAACGTGGCCTGCTACGTGGAGAGAACCCTCCTACCCGACGGGAGGTTGGGGAGGAGGCTGAGAAACCTGTGGGAGGTGGAGGACTACGACAAGTACAGGGAGATCGTCCGCTGGGACCCCGTCAGCGACAAGCACGCGATCGTCGGCAGCAGCGTACACCTGGCAACCCTCGCCCAGCGCACCGGCAAGAGCATCGAGGAGGTCATGGAGGAGATCGAGAGGCGCAGAACCGTCCTCGAGTGGCTGAAGGTGAAGGGGGTTAGGGACACGCAGGAAGTCTTCGTCTGGATCAACCGCTACTACATCAACCCCCTCGAAGTCTACAAGAGGGCGAGGAGCGAGCTCGAAACACTCAGGCTCAAGCCGGCGCCACCCACCGTCATACCGCTCCCACGCGAGGAAGTCGTACTACAAGTGGCAGCTGCGAGACCACAAAGCGAGGCCCTCACCAGGCTCCGCTCCCTACCCGCGCTAGTGAGAGCCAGAAGAGGCGAAATCCCACCCATAAGCAAGGAGGCAACCCTAATCCTGAAAACCCTCGCCGCGATCGGAGGATCAGCAGACAGAGAAGCACTCCACAGGCACTCAGGCCTACCCCACTCCACGCTAAGCAAAGCCCTATCCGAACTCTCCAGGCGAGGCCTCACCGAAGTCACACCCACCTCCGCAGACGGAAGAATGCGAATCATCTACAAGCTCACACCAGAGGGGAAGCAGCTCCTCGAGAGCCTGTAACAAAAGAAATAAAAAACCCCCATACTCCCGTAATACTGTGGCCAGGAGGAGGGCTATCAGCCCGGTTATCGCCACTGTCATCATTGTAGCCGTAACCATCGCCGTCGCTATCGCTGTAGCCTTCTGGATGACCGGCATCATCGGCCTCTTCACAGGCTTCGAACAACTGCAAATCATCAGTATCCTTGATGATCAGAATGGCATACAGGTGACAGTAAAGAACACAGGCACATCGACAGCCTCCATAACCGACATCTATATCAACGGAAGAGCCTGTGTAGCTCAAAAAGCCTGCAATGTAACTACAGATAATCAATCCCTCACTCAAGGTAAACCGATTATCTTAAGGTCAGGCGAACAAAAAGTTCTGAAGATTCAAGAAGTTAATCAATCCCTTGTCGGCAACATTGGTCCAGGCGTGAGTGTTGAAATAAAGCTGCTCACAGCTTCAGGTAAAGAGTACCCCAAGCTCATCGTACTGCAAGAGTACACACCTTCCTCGACTACTGGTACATCGAGCAACCAGACAAAAACCGGCTCATAAGTTTTTTTATATCTACATTTATTTTTTACTATTTTTATAATTCAATTTCATAATATAGTATTAACATGTGAGGTAGTTATTTTCACTTTTATACCTATTTTCACAGTACACGCGTACCGTTTTTGGATTGCATAGATTGTTTCGTTGTGCTTATTAGGTTATATGGTCAACGATAGCTCTGTAAGCGTTATGTTTAGCCCGTTTTTATGCTCTTCATGATAATTTTTCTCAGTGCTTCCTCGATTTCACCGGCTTTGTAGTTTACCCCGAGCTTGCTGGTGTAGGTTTTGCCGTTCCAGCCGAGGACAATGTAGGCCTTCGGCGTCGTGTTGAAGAGTTTGGCTGTGAGCCACGCGTAGATGGCTGCTTGCGCTTCAGCATATCTGTCCGGCTCTTTATAGTGCTTCAGTTCGACGACTTCGATTGGTTTCCCGTGCCGGAATCTGACGAGGTCGGCTATCCCGTAGATCCACGTTCCTTCGAGTGTGTGGGCTAGGGGGAGGGGTGTCCAGTAGTCTTCGCTGGTGCAGGCTTGTAGGGGGTCTCCCCAGACGTTGTGGGCTTTGACTCCGGTTTTAGCGCTGCTGCCGTGGCTGCGGGGGCTGCTGATCCTCCTGGCGAGCTCTGTGACTGTGACTGAGCTGGGGCTGGCTCTGGCGCGCTCGTAGAGCTCGATGGCTTTCTTCACCTTTTGCAGGCACTCCTCCATTCTTCGAATGGTTTTAAAACGGGGATTGTTTAGGGTTTCCGTGGAGCTTTCAACGCTCCTGCTGGTTGCGGTTGCGATCGCTGTCTCGGTGGCTGCCGCGCTGTGGGCTTCCAACATCGCCTTCCACTACACGGGCTTCGAAATGCTCGATGTATTCTGCCGAGCCGGGGAGGGGGGTGTAACCGTCACTGTCAGGAACAGGGGGACGAGGCCCGTGACTTTGATCTCTGCGGTTGTTGAAGGGGAGGTGAGGGAGCTTGGCTTGACCTTGAGGCCGGGTGAGCTTGGGGAGTTCTCGCTGCCCGTTAAGCGCGCGGGGGTTGTGCAGGTTGAGGTGAGGACGCCGGGTAAGGTGTACCCTTGCGTGGTGGAGGTTAGGGGGTGACGCGGCTCTCGATCTCCCTCTCGACGATCTCGGCCACTTTTCTCCCGAGGGGTGTGAGGGCGATGATCTTCCTTTGGGGTGTTGCGACGAGCTTCACCAGGCCCTTCTCGGCCAGCTGTAGTGCGAGGCCGAGCCCGAGCTTCGATGTGAGCCCTGTCATCCTCGCGACGGTGCTGAGGACCTCGGCTCCCCCGCTCGCCTTGACGGTCAGTAGGGCTGCGATCTGCTTGTCGGTGAGCTCGATGATCCTCCCGTCGACGTCCAGGGTTAGGAGGACGCGCTGCCTCTTCGGGGGCTCCCCGTCCATCACGTGGCGGCTCGCCTTCCTCCTGATGACGGCTACCGCCTCGGCGGCCCTTGAGACGGCGAGGGTCAGCTCCCGCAGCTCGTCAAGCCCCTCCATTCAACCACCCAGCGCCTCCTGCATGATCCTCCAGAGCCCAGCTGCCTCCGCCTTCCTGCGGATCTCGTCGGCGGCTTTTGCGCCGCGCTCGGTGAGCAGGTAGATCCTCGTCCCCCTCACGTTGTAGCTCTCGACGAGCTCCAACTCGACCAGGCGGTTGACCGTCCTGAGGGCTCCCGCGTGCCCCGTGGCGACGAGCTCCACGTCGGAAAGGGTGAGGGCGTTCCAGTCGACGAGCCTCATCACGAGTAGCACTGCCGCCTCCCTCCAGGTCAGCTTGTATTGCCTCCCATCGACCTCCACGTTCAAGAGCGTTCGCCCGGATCCTAGCCACCTTAAGCCCATATAAGCAATTCTCCGACTCTTGCGAAGCATGCTGCCGGAAAGTGCCAAGCGTGCGGGCAGGGTTTCTGTCCGTTAGCGCAACCCCGCTATCGTGTTTCGATGCGGGCATTAAAAGCCCTTGCACAGCTGGAGGGAACCTGCCCGTGCGCTACCGGAGAACCTTAAAGTGCCCCCCTCGGAAGGGCTTTGAACACGCACCGAAGCGCGCTTGGTGCCCTGCTAGTTGACCTCAAACCCGTTACCAATCAATTGTCAGAGCGCGTTTTTCTAGTGGATGCGGCTGCCTAGGTCGCTTGATCCTGTCGAGCGATTATTGGCCTTGTTTTCCCGGTACCTGAAACAGGTGGTGTAGGGCGCACGTTTGATCCTCTCCCCCTCACCTCACTCTCACACAGTTTTCCAAAACGCGGGAGCATGATTCGAGATCGCTGCTCATACGCTGGTGTCGCGCTCAAACGTATACACGCACCTCGACAGCTGTGCGTCGCCTACAACGGGTTTCCCCGATCTAACGGATTAGACTGCAAAGCTGCAGCGCGTCAGTTCCACGACCCGGGTTTTCCCTGACTTGCAGCCCACCGAGAGGGTTTAAAATAGAAAGCTTACCAGTTCGCTGTATACCTTCCAGCCGCGCTCGGTAAGAGCAGCGTATGTTCTAAATGGTGTTGAAATTATTTTCACGAGACCGTTTCTCTCCATCTCCCTCAAGACAGCTATCGCCTGGCGCAAGTTTCCCGCAGCTAGCGAGGAGAGCGGAGCCTTCCCCCCAGCCTTAGCCAGCTTCAGGATGATCTCGATAGCTGCACTGTCGATGCTTTCACCCCCCGTTTGCTGTGAAGTAACTTTCAACCTGTAAAGGATGTTGGCTGCTGCGGCGATTTTGTCGGCCGTTTTAACACCCTTCGTAAGCTCAAGCAGAGCCTCATTGCGCATACCTCGCTATGGCGGGGGAGTTTATTGAGTCTATTTAAACTGTTCCCCCACAGCGGTATTGGGCTTTCATTGATCTCTGTTGTTCTCGGTAGCTGACTTCACGGGTGCTTGGTGAAGGAGCCGAAAAATGAGCACATACGTCAGTTCGGGGATTGGTTCTTTTCTAGTTTCTTCAACTAGCTTGCGAGCGGCATGGATCCCGATCACGAGATCCTTAAACGCTCCGTCGTGGGGATTCTTGAGCGTCGTCCCGTTCTCTTCCATCCATTTTTCAGGGTAAATCCGATTTTTTAAATCAATCGCTGAATATATACCATCGTCAGATTGTTTTTGCCCTTTAACAGAGCTTTCCGCTGCAACCTTCTGCATCCTCGGATCCTTCTCCTCCATGACGTGGAGGCGTCCCAAGCTCCTTTTTCAAACCTTTAGTTCATGAGGGGGTTTGAGCCGGCTTAAAGGAGTTTGGCTTCCTTCGCCATCCTCTCAAGTTCCTCCGCAACTTTGGCACCGTCTTCTGTCAAGTAGATGATGCTGCTCCGTCCAACCGTGAGTTCTCCGACCAACCCCTTCGCCTTTAAATCGTCCACCAGTGCTCTCAGCTTTCCTAGGTCGGGCTCTACTGCTTGGAGACGGGTCAGGGGTAGAGCGTTGAACCTGACCCACCGTAGGGCCAGGAGCACTGCGATGCCTCTCCAGTCAAGCTCGTAGCTCTTCCCCTCCACCTCGATGATCAAGCTGCGCTCAGGAGGGCTTACCGATAAATAAAATATCAAGTTTATCCCATCCTCTTCATCAGAGATCATCTGCGTAAATGTTTCGAAAGTGAGTACTTATTACTGTTATTTCTTCGATTAACAGTATGATTCTAAAATGCGGTTGATATGAAGTGTTGATGATCGCTTCCTATATTAAACTTTTTTGGAAAAATCAAACATTTCTCTTTTTAGATTTAGTATTTTCAACTAGCTTTCCCGAATAAGTATCGGCGTTCGGTTTCCCCCATCAAGCCCTGCTTGCTGGCTGGGGTAGTCGGGGTTTCTCAGTACTTTACGACTTTGGTGAGCTTTGTGGGCTTGTCGGGGTCGAGTTCTCGGAGTAGGCTGAGGTGGTAGGCGGTGAGTTGAGCTACTTTGGCGAGGGGGATTGCGTTTGCCTCGCCTCCAGCGTCCGGGAATTCGATTGCGCAGGATGCGTACTGGGTGAAGCTTGAGGCTCCGGGGCCGATGAGCACGATCGGCGCCTTGTGGCCGGCGATTCTCTCGAGAGCTTTCGCGGAAGCTTCGAAGCCGCTTCTCGAGGCTGCGTAGACGAGCACCGGCGTGTTCTCCTCGACTAGCTGGAGGGGTCCGTGGAGGAACTCCCTGACGGCGAACCCCTCGGCGTGCAGCATGGCGGCCTCCTTCAGCTTGAGCGCCGCCTCCAGAGCGATTGGGTAGCCGACCCCTCTGCCGAGGCAGAAGGCGTGCTCCGCCTTCACCATGGCCTCCGCGACGCCCTTAACCCTGCCGTCCTCGGACAGCACTTTCCTCGCCGCCTCCGCGGCCTTCTCGATCTCTCCCAGGCTTTTGCCTGCTGCCTTGTAGGCCAGCATGAGGGCTGCGGTGAGCTGGACGTCGAACGTCTTCGTCGCTGCAACCGCTTTCTCCTCCCCGGCTCGGGTGACGATCGCGGCGTCAGCTATCCTGGCGAGCGTGCTGCCGGGCGTGTTCGTGATCGCGATCGTCTTGGCGCCCGCGCTCTTCGCGACGTTGAACGCCTCGATAATGTCGCTGCTCTCCCCGGACTGGGAGTAGCCGATGATGAAGTACTTCCCCCTCTCAGGGCGCCACTCGGCGAACTCTGACGCGGGGATGGCTGCGACGTGTAAGCTGGTGTACTTGCTCAAGAGCTGCTGGAGGAATAGGCTGGCGTGGAAGCTCGTGCCGCTCCCGATGATGAACCCGCTTGTAACCCCCTTCGCCTCGAGGTCGGTGAGGAGATTTGCCGCGGAAGCCACCTGGTCAGCGGCTTCGCGGAGCGTGCGGAGAACCGCGTCGGGGCCCTCGGCCAGCTCCTTCCCCATAAACTCGCCTTTCCTCTTCTCGGCCACGGGGCTTCATAGCGATACCAGATATAAGCGTTCTCGAGCGGGTGGAGGGGGGTTGCGCGTGATAGTGGGGCTGGGGGTTGACATCGAATCGGTGGATCGGTTTAGAAGGATGAGGAGGGAGGTTTTCCTAAGAGTCGTGAAGAGGGTTTTGACCGAGAACGAGGAGAGGTACTGCTTCGGTAGAGCCGATCCCTACCCTCACGTTGCCGCGCGCTTCTGCGCAAAGGAGGCGTTCGCGAAGGCCTTGGGGTTTGAGAGGGCCTGGCTGATACCGTTCAAGGACGTTGAAGTGCTCGGCTCACCCCCTCGGCTTACAGCCATGGGTAGAGCTGCGGAAGCATTGAGGGAAAAAAGCGCGCGATTCGTCCTCGTCAGCCTATCCCACACGAGCGAGTACGCGGTCGCGGTCGTCGTGCTCGAGGCTTAGCCCGCCTTCACCCTGCCCGAGGCCCTCAGCTTCTCGATCACGTAGGCGATCGCTTGGCCGACGGTCTGGTTCTTCTCCACGTCCTCGTCGGGGACCTCTATGCCGAAGGCGTCCTCGATCTCAGCGACGAGCTCTATCGTGGTTATCGAGTCGGCACCCAGGTCGTCTATGAAGCGGGTTTCAGGCTTCAGCTCCTCGGGCTTAACCCTGTAGATCCTGGCGATGATCTCCTTCACCCTAGCCTCGATCTCCCTCTCGGATAGCATGCTCTCGACCCGCAGGCATCGCGCATCTTATATCCCTTTCTCCCTTTCCAGCTTCTGCTGGTACAGCTGTATGTAGTGCTCCCTTTCTTCCCGCGTTGCCTCGTACAGGTGGCTCAGCATCCTGGCCTGCGGCTCCGTCAGCGTCCTACCCCTCCTCCTCATAACCTCCTCTGCCGTCCTCAGCATCCTCCGCAAGCCCGGACCCTTGCTTAGCCTGCCGTTGATGTACCAGGTGAAGGAGGGTATGTACTTGGGCGATATGTCGGGGGCTAGCACGTTGCACATCACGCCGACAACAGCCCCCGTGTTGAGCAGCGTCCCGATGCTGGTCTTCGTGTGGTCGCCGATGAAGCTGCCCACCTTCTGACTGCCCGTCTTGACGGGCTTCCCGTTGATGTAGACTTCAACCTCGCTGTAGTCGTTCTTCAGGTCGCTGTTGGTCGTCAAAGCGCCGAGGTTGACCCACTCCCCGACGTAAGCGTGCCCGAGGAAGCCGTCGTGGTACTTGTTGCTGAAGCCGTGGATGATCGACTCCTCCACCTCACCACCAACCCTGCAGACGGGGCCTATCGTGATCCCGCCCCTGAGGCGGGCCATGGGCATGACGTAGGTCTCCTCCCCTATGTAGGTCGGCCCCTCGATGTAGGTGAACGGGTATACGCGGGCCCCCTCGGAGATGATGACGGGGCCGTGCTCCGCGTCGATCACCACGTTGGGGTAAACGACGGCTCCCGGAGCGATGTAGACGTCCTCCCTCTCGCCGAGCAGCTCGATGTGCCCCTTAATCTTCCCGTGCACGCCCCCTTTGCCGAGCCTCGCGAAATCGCGCTTTATCGCATCCGGGTTCTCGAAGATGAGATCCCAGGGCCAGTTGGCCAGCCTAGCCTTAACCTCCTCCCTACCCAGCTCCTCGGACAGCCTTGCGACCAGCTCCGGGATGGGCAACCCCCTGTACCTCTCGAGCGTCGCCCTCTTCGCCCTGATGAAGACGACCTCGCCCCCATTGACGCCCACGTACTCGTCCTTTACGTCGACCTCCTCCCCCGCGTGGATCCAGCGGCCGTTGAGGAGTAGCACGTCGTCCGGTGGGAGCTGGTTGATCAGGAAGTTCGGGTGCCTCTCCCTCAGCACCTCGGTCAAGTACTCCCTCACGTGGAGGCTGACCTCAGCCCCCCTCCCGAAGGCTGCTAGGAGCTTCTCGAGGATCGTTGTGGCGCCGACCCTGAGCTCGTAGACGGCTCGCGTCATCGTCAGGGGGTGGAAGTTCGCGGCCTTCCCATCCTCAAACACGCAGACCCTCATGCCCCATCACCGGTCAAAAACAGGCTATGCTATTAAGCCTTATTTTTTAGGGTTCTGCGGAGAACCATTAAAGCCTCCTCTGCAATGGCCAGCTCCTCGTTGGTGGGTATGACGAGCACCTTCACCCTCGAATCATCCCTGCTGATGATTCCGCCGTGCTGCTCCGGCTGTTCGTTCTTCACGGGGTCGAGGATGATCCCCAGGTTCTCGAGGCCCTCGAGGATCATCCTCCTCATCGCCGGGCTCCTCTCCCCGATGCCCGCTGTCATGACGATCGCGTCGGCTCCGTTCATGACGGCCATGTAGGCCCCGATGTACTTCTTCACCCTGTGGGCGAACACCTTCAGGGCCATCGCCGCCCTCTCGTCCCCCCTCTCGCTCGCCTGCAGGAGGACTCTCACGTCGTTCGAGATCCCAGAGAGGCCGAGCAGCCCGCTCCTCCTATTGAGGAGGTCGTAAACCTCATCCGCGCTCAACCCCTCCCACTTCATGAGGAAGTAGAAGATGGAGGGGTCGATGTCCCCGCACCTCGTCCCCATCACGAGGCCCTCGAGCGGGGTCAACCCCATGCTGGTTTCAACGCACTTGCCGTACATGACGGCAGCGATGCTCGCTCCGCTGCCCAGGTGGCAGGTGATCAGCTTCAGCTTCTCGAGCGGCATACCCAGCAGCTCAGCCGCCCTCCTGGCCACGTACCGGTGGCTGATGCCGTGGAACCCGTACCGCCTTATCCTGTACTTCAGGTAGTACTCGTACGGTATCGCGTACAGGTACGCCTCCTCGGGCAGCGTGGAGTGGAAGGCCGTGTCGAAGACGGCCACGTGCAGAGCGTGGGGGAACACGCTCTTCGCAGCTCTGATGCCCAGCAGGTTGGCCGGGTTGTGGAGGGGGGCCATCCTCGCGTACTCCTCTATGACCCGCTCCACCCGCTCGTCGATCACCGAGGATTCACGCATTTCGCCTCCGTGGACCACCCGGTGGCCGACGGCTGCGATCTCCTCCGGCCTCGCGATCACGCCCAAGCCGGGGTCGCTGAGGACCCTGAGAATGTGCTGGAGGGCTTCCCCGTGGTCCCGGATTCTCGCCTCGTACCTCAACCCACCCCTCGGGCCCCTGTAGTCGACGTACGAGACTTCCTCCCCGATCCTCTCGACGATCCCCCCGGCCAGCTCTACGAGGGCTTCCCCGCAATCGTAGACCCTGAACTTCACCGTGGAGCTGCCGCTGTTCAAGACGAGGATCTTCACCCCTCCCTCACCGCCCCTGCTATGGCCGAGACGATCGCGATGACGCCCACGATGTCCTCCACCGTCGCCCCGCGGGAGAGGTCGCTGGCCGGCTTCGCGAAGCCCTGGAGTATGGGGCCGTAGGCTCTAGCCCCAGCCAGCCTCTGCACCAGCTTATAGGCTATGTTGCCGGAGTTCAAGTCGGGGAATATGAGCACGTTCGCCCTCCCGGCGACGGGGCTCTCACCCTTCACCTTCCTCCTCGCGACCCCCGGGTCCAGCGCCGCGTCAGCCTGGAGCTCCCCATCGATGAGGAGCGCCGGATCCTTCGAGCGCGCGATCTCCAGCGCCTTCAAGACCTTGTCGACGAGCGGGTGCGACGCGCTACCCTTCGTGGAGAAGGACAGTAGGGCGACCCGGGGCTCCCAGCCCAGCAGCCACCTAGCGCTCCTCGCCGTAGCGATCGCGATCTCGGCCAGCTGCTCGGGGGTGGGGTTCACGTTGACGGCGCAGTCGGCGAAGATGAGGCACCCTTCCTCGCCGCCCGCGTAGCCCGGGATCTCCATCAGGAAGAAGCTGGACGGCGTTGAAATGCCCGGCTGGAAGCCGATCGTGAGGGCGCAGGCTCGTATGACGTTGGCGGTCGTGTTGATGGCACCCGCAACCATCCCGTCCGCTGCCCCTTCCCGCACCATCATCGCGGCGTAGAAGAGCTCCCTCCTCATCAACTGCCTAGCCATCCCCAGCCGATCCTCCCCGTAACCCCTCAAGGCCAGGTACCTGCGCGCGTACAATTCCGAGCTCTCCGGGTCGGGTTCGACGACTTCAACCCCCTCCAGCCCCAGCCTCCGGTAGACCTCCTCCACCACCCTCCTCTCGCCGACTAGGACGGGCGTAGCCACCTTCATGTCGGCTGCCCTCCGTGCTGCTGCAGCTATCCTCTCGTCAGTAGCCTCGGGTAGAACGATCCTGGAGCGGTATCGCCTAGCTCTCTCGAAGATCCTCTCCATAACAGGTGAGGGCTTGCTCACGCTTGCAACAACCAAAAACTCGTTTAAATGCCTACTTCCCCCCTCCTACACGCGCCTAGAGGGGGCTGAAGGTCAAGATCGAAGTGCGTGTTCAATCCCTCAAAAAAAATTCTTTTAGGCCTAAAATCGGGTTTTTGCGAGAATGGAATCCACTCCGCCATTGAAGGGCCAGAGGGGGGTAGAGTGCCACTCCTCCCGCTTCGCGCTCACTGGACTGGATTCTACCCGTACGCTCCCAGAGCCTGCAGAGTTACTTCGGCGAGCATTGAGGCTCCGAAGTAGACGACGAGGAGCGCTAGCGCGGCGAGGATCACCCTGTAGGCTTTCGTGTTCATCCGGCTGAGGGAGCCTGCGGCCGCCACGATGGTTAGCCAAGCGTAGTCGAGCCAGACGTGCGTCAGGTAGAAGGCGAGGATGCTGGCTTGCCCGCCCTGAAGGGCTTCAGCTACCAGGGGTGAGCCCACCCCCAGCCACCAGACGATGAAGAAGGGGTTGAAGAGCGAGAGAGCAACCCCGGTGGCGAGCGGCCCCCTCATCCTGTGAGATTCCTTCGGGTCGAGGTTGGGCTTCAGGGAGGACGTCAGCGTGAGGTAGCCGAAGAAGAGCATGAAGGCTCCGCCCGCCACTCCCAGGAGGAGCCTCGAAGCAGGACTGTCGAGTAGGCCGCCGAGCCCGTAAGCGATGGAGAGGACGAGGGGGAACTCAACGATCGTGTGGCCCACCGCTACCCCGACCCCGGCTTTCCAGCCCTTTCTAGCCCCCAGGGCGGCTGTCGCGGCTGTTAGGGGCCCAGGAGCTAGGGCTCCGGAGGCGCTGACAGTTACAACCTTGAGGGCTAAATCCAGATTCACTGGTGTAGGTTTCTATACATCCCACTTATATGTTTAGAGGAGGTTCTTCCACTCGAGGAGCCTGATCGCCTCGAGGAAACCCCTGTAGAAGTCGCCTTCCACCGTGTACGTGGCCTTCTCCCTAACCCGGGCGGGAGCGTTAGCGAGCGCTACGCTTACGCCGGCGACCTCGAACATCGGGATGTCGACCTCGCTATCCCCGACAGCTGCGACCAGGGAGGGGTCGATGTTCAGCATCCCGCAGGCCTCCAGTAGGCCTCGAGCCTTATTGACCCCCTTCCTGTGGACGTGGATCGCCCAGCCGCTATCGACGACCTCGAACCCCCTCGGCTCGAGGACGCGTGCAGCCCTCTCCACAGCCTCCTCCCGGCTCAGGTTCGGCGCCGGGTGGAAGGCTAGGTCGACGAACCTGTACTCGTTCTGCCAGCTGTTGAGGAGCACGCCATTCAGCTCCTCCCCGACGATCTTGAGGATCGCCTCTTTGTCCTCGATGGGTGCTAGGAGCCTATAGTCGCCTCTAAACCCTACTACCCCGCCGTTCTCGGCGACCGCCAGCCTAGTCACGGGCAGGTAGTAGGCCAGTGTTGATACAGCCGGGTAGGAGGCCCCCGAGACGATCAGCACGCTAACGCCCCGCTCTCTCAGCATCTCCAGCGCTCTGACCACTTCGTGGCGGATGACGCCCTTCTCGTCCGTTAGAGTCCCATCGAGGTCTACAGCGAGGCAGGAGATCCGACCCATGTAGGGCCGCAGGCTAGTCTCTACGGGGTTGATTAGGGTTTCTCCTCAAACTCCACCTTCAGCTCCAGGGCTTCGCTCCGCTGGATTGCGGTCAACTCCGCGTTTACACGCTCGATGAGCTCCCCGAGCTTCTTCCGGCTCAGCTCCCTCGTCTCGTGGCCGATGAAGTCGACCGCCCTCGTGCCCCTAGCGGCTCTCGCGTAGTCGCTCAACCTCTTGAAGAGCACCTTCACCCCGTACTCGTCGGGGTGCAGAGCCATCGGGGAGTTGGGGTCGATGGTGTAGGGGATCAACGGGTAGATTGCGGTGCACCGCTTGCCCTCGAGCAGCTTGGCTGCGAATCTCGGGATGTCCAGCGCGCTCCTCTCGGTTTCACCGGGTAGACCTAGGAGGAAGAAGACCTCCACGAGTGCTCCCACCTTTTCGGCCGCTGCTAGAGCCTTCTCGAGCGCCGCGTTCGTGAAGTACCTCTTAGCTCTGAAGCGCACCTCCTCGCTTGCGGTTTCCGGCGATACTGCGACGTCGAGGGCCGCGAAAGTCCTTGAGGCCTCCTCGAGGAGGGGTTTCGAGGGCAACCTGAAGCTCTCCCAGTACACCTTCAGGTCCAACCCTCTCTCACGAACCTCCCTGTGAAACGCCTTCCACCACCGCTCGCCCAGGATTTGGGGGTCGTGGGTCAGTCGAGCGATCCTAACCCCCATCGAAGCCAGCTCCTCCAGCTCGCTCGCGACGAGCGCAGGGCTCCTCGAGGCCAACCCCCACCTCCCCATCGCTAGCTTGTAGCCCTCCCTCGAACCCCCGCAGTAGATGCAGTCGAAGAGGCAGCCCCTGGCCAGCGCAAGCCAGAAGTGCGGCTGTTGGGCTGCGAGGGGCCCGTGGAGCCCAACTTGCAGGTACTCTCTAGCGTGCCTCATCACCTTAAGCCCTTCAACGTACCTCAACCCCTCGAGGCTCGGGGGGCTGCTTAAGCCCCCGTCGATCCACCTCCTCCCCGCCCTCACGTAAAGGCCACTCCAATCCTCCGGCTCCACGCCGCGGATCGCGTACTTGAGGTACTTCAGGAGGGCCTCCTCCCCCTCCCCCAGCACAACAGCGTCAACGCCGCTCGCAGCCACCACGCGCGCGAACAGCGTGGCCGTCATACCCCCCACTACGACCTTAGCGGAGGGGTTGAGGGTTTTCAGCAGCCTTACGGTGCTGAGGGCTCCGTCCGCGTGGACGAACCAGTGCAGCGAGACAGCGTAGACTTCAGCTTCAAGTCCCTTGATAACATCCGCGTACCGCTTACCGGTGAGGGCGGACTCGAGTGGTATGTTCACGATCTCCACATCGAAGCCCTCCGCTAGAGCACGCGCTGCCAGCGAGAAGACCCCGACGGGCGCAATCGCGAAAGGGTTAGCTCCGGGGGTTAGCGTGGAAGGAGGGTGGATGATGACGGCGTCCCTCGCCATGCTCGCTCTCCCCTCCTCCTTAAAAATAGGCATATTGAAAAAGCTTAAAGGCACGTATGGGGGGTGCGCGCCGTGGGCGTTGAGCGCCTTGAGAGCGGTTTAACGTGGAGGGCGATGGCAATCGTCGCGATGGCCGCTCTCGTCTTCGTTCCTGCAAGCACTTACCTCTACCTGGTTACGGGCGCCACGCTGGGTGTTGTCGGCACGTACGCGATGATGATGATCTTCGCCTACATCATGAGAATGCTCGGCTTTGAGCTGAGACCCCAGGAGGTCTTCGTCACCTACGTGGGCGTGGCAGCGGTCGCGGGCCTCGCATCCACCTCCTACTTCCTCATCATCTACAGGATGTACTTCGTTGAGAGCCCTATCGCCCGCTCCTACTACATAGGCGGGGTCCCCCTGTACGAGGCGGTCCCCGAGTGGCTGGCCCCACCCCTCGGCTCAAGGGCGTACCTCGTTCGCACGTTCTTCCAGCCGGATCTCGTCAAGCCGATCGCCGCCTGGACGGTAGCGATGGTCCTTACAGTGCTCGCCGAGCTCTCCCTAGTCATACTCGCTTCTCACGCTTTTGTGGAGGTTCAGAAGCTCCCCTTCCCCTTCGCCCAGGTCGACGCAACGATCGTCACCGCAATCTCCAGCGGCGAGCGCTTCCGCGAGCTGGTCAAGTACCTGATGCCCGGCTTCTACACGGGGCTTGTCTACGGGCTGATCCTCTACCTTGGCCCCTTCCTCGGCTTCCCCATTATCCCCCTACCTTTCATCGACTTAACCCGTCTAACTTCCGCAACCCTGCCCGGGGCTGTGATCGGTGTAGCGACGAGCCTTACGGCCTGGGTAGGGGGGATGGTTGTGCCGTTGGGGATCTCCTCGGTAGCCTTGGCAACATCGGTGGCTGTCTGGGTCTTAGGCAACTACCTCATCCTGACGAACCCCTCGCTGAGGGTGGTTTTCCCCGAGTGGGGCATGGAGTACTACCAGGGGATGGATCTCGTCAGGGTGCTGCAGAGGTCTCAAGTCAGAGTTTGGCTCCCAATCCAGATCGGCGCCGCGCTCGGCTTCGCGGCCCTCGTTCTAGCCAAGTACAGGAGAGCCTTCGGTACAACGGCTAGGGCCATCTACCTGTCGATCAAGGGGGCCGGCAGGGAGAGCGTTTTCCCCCCGCTCCGCCTCGCGCTAGCCCTCTACCTAGCCGCGACGCTCACCTCCGTCGCCGTCTTCCACTACCTGATCCCCGGCTTCCCTCTCGCAATCCCGCTCGTGATGTCCCTGGTGGTCGGCACTCTGATGGGCTTTGTTTCCGCCTCTGTCGTCGGTGAGAGCGGAGCCTCCTTCTCCTCACCACCGTTCCTCTGGCACACGATCGTCTACCTGACGCCCGCGCAGCACCTCTCCCCGAGGGAGGCGTACTCCGCCTTCGTCTACCCGCCCGTCATCGCAGGCTCGATGACCGGCGGTGGCGCTCAAGTGATGAAGGCCGCGCTGCTCACTGGCACAAAGCCCTCTGACGTCATCAAAGTGTGGATTCTCGCCTTCGCGTTAGGGGTTCTCATCAACCTTCTGTCCCTGGACATGCTGTGGAGGATCGCGCCTATACCGAGCAGCGCTTACCCGAGCACTGTCATTTCGATGCCGGCGACGGCGATGATCGACGCTCTCCTCGTCACAAGGGGGTTGAGGATCGAGCCCGGGATTCTGATGGGCTCGGCGGCGGGAGCCGTGATGATGGCGGCCCTCGTCGAGGCCTTGGCAAAGCTGCTCAAGGTTGGGGTCTCCTCCTCCGGCCTACTGCTCGGCCTCTTCACTCCCCCCGTAACGGCGATACCGATGTTCACCGGCTCAGCGCTCGGCTGGCTGGTGTTGCGCCGCAGGTTTAAGGAGCGCTGGGAGCAGGCCCGCTACGCGATTGTCGCCGGGACTTTGATAGGGGAGGGGTTGGCGGCTACAATAGCTATAATAGGCTTAATGCTGTCGAAAGCCTCGTGGCTCTGGCCGTGGTGAGGGGGATGCGGCGCAACACCCCTATTATTGCGCTCGCAGTCCTGCTGCTGTCGCAGGCCCTGCTCTTCGCACAGCCCCCGCAGGCATCGGAGCTCGAGAGGCTTGAAGCCCTTCTCAACGCGCTGGATACCAGCGCTGTACAGCGGCACGCTACCACGATCTCGGGCTTCGGGTCGAGGCTGACGGGCTACGAGGGCTACAACAGGACATTGGAGTACGTTGTAGCCGCGCTGAGGGGCTACGGGCTTGAAACCGTGCTCCAACCCTTCCGGGTTCTGGTTCCATGGGACGCGGGGAGCACCATCCGAGTGCCCGAGCTGGGCATCGAGATCAGGGCTCACTGCGCCTGGCCGAACGGACACGTGGGAACGTGGAGCGTCAGAGGGCTTCGCGGCAAGCTGGTCTACGTGGGTAGGGGGGAGCTGGAGGACTTCGAGGGGAGGGAGATCGAGGGAAGCATCGTCGTCATGGACTTCGCGAGCTTGGGTAACTGGAGGAACGCGGTCAAGCTGGGGGCGAAGGCCGTGATCTTCGTCGATACCGGGGGAGGAGATAGGTACGAGGCTTACACGAAGTTCGAGTGGTACGCCTTCTACCCCTTCGTGAGGCTCTACGTGTCGGGCGGGGAAGCGCGCAGGTTGATCGAGCTGGCCAGGAGGGGGTTTGAGGCGGAAATCGACTCGAAGCTCGAGTTGAGGGCTGTCACGGCGTACAACGTCCTGGTCAGAGTTCCAGGCCGGCGGGAGGGCGAAGCGATCATGGTGGTAGCCAGTGTCGACGCGTGGTCTGTCGTCCCGGCCATGGCGAGCAGCGTGCAGGATGCTGTGAACGTGGGCCTGCTGCTGGAGCTCGCGAGGATCGCTGGGCAGGCTCAGCTGGAGAGGTCGTTGTGGATCGCGTTTCTCTCCGGCCACTGGCAGGGCTTGGCTGGCGCCCGGGCTCTAGCTGAGAACTTCACGAGGGACCCCGATCTGACCGGCGGGAGGATCGTGGTCTGGTACGTGGTGGGAATCGACCTATCCGATGACTTCCCCGGCGTCTCCCTAACCTATATGGGGCACTTCTACCGTGCGGGCAGGGCACTCTTCACGGCGAAGTACAGCTGGATCCAGGAGGCCGTTGGAACCCAGCTCTCCAGCTTCCTCAAAGGCTACCTGCAGCGTAGGAACCTCATCCCTGCTAACCTGATGGGCGCGATCGACACGCTCGGCCTCGTCAGGGAAGTCGACCTTGTTGAAGGCCCCGATTGGAGCTGGAGCGGCACGATGGCGACCCCCTACATCCTCGACACTGAGCCTTTCGTTGTGGCCGGGATGGCCGGCTTCACGATAAGGACCCAGTTCAGCTACAGGAACTGGGAGGGTGTTCC
Source organism: Thermofilaceae archaeon (assembly GCA_038727095.1). Classification (GTDB taxonomy): domain Archaea; phylum Thermoproteota; class Thermoprotei; order Thermofilales; family Thermofilaceae; genus JANXEW01. Next base: position 59,661 of record JAVYWK010000010.1, read on the forward strand.
CGGCGCCACTAGCATGCGCTGGGAGTACGTCCTACCCCAGCTCTACCAGGCTTCCGCTGTAGTGCTGTACGCCACGATTGCCGAGGCTGTTAGGCTCACCCCTGCCAGCGCGAGACCCGCGCGCTTCACGGGGCTGGGCGGAGGTGGCGCAGCGGGAGTCATGTTCTGGGGCTTGATAACCTTCCGGGTTAGCGTAGCCTCCTTCAACATCACAGCCGGCTGGTACACGCCCGTGCAGCACGCTATCGTCAGAGTTTGGAGCTACCCGCACGACTACCCCTTCGCCTCCGCGCTAGCGCTCACGGGAGCTGACGGGGTCGCAGAGGTCGTTGGGCTCGCTCCTCAGGGCGTCTGCTACTGGAGGATCGACGCCGTGCGGATCGACCCTGACGGCGTCTACACCGTCGATTTCGGCGTCTACGGAGTCCAGCCGGCAGCACTCGTTGTAGGCGCGCTGCAGGACCCGATGCCGGTCTTCGTCCCAGTCTTCAAGGGTGGGGTGCTTGTTCTAGCCGACCTTGTTTCACCGCGCCTCTTCAGGGCGGGGGCTGCCGACGATCCGAGGATGGGAGGGATCAGGACTTGGTACAGCCTGGGTAGGGAGGTTAGAGTCTACGAGGTGGGGACGAGGGCGGAGCCCATGTTCTGGGGCGTTTACGGTTTACCGCAGGACGAGGTCGTCCTGGTCTCAGCGCCGATCGGTTCGAGGATGGTTGTTGCCGCTAAGCCGGAGAATCCACCGCTTGAGCCGAGGCCGGTCATACTGCTGGCGAACTCCAGCGAAGCTGAGCCTGAAGGGGTGGGAGTGCCGGTGGAGCCGGGCTTCACGGTAATCTCGAGGTCGGCTCTCGCGTACGCGATCGACCTTTACCGAACGGCGAGACACAGGTACGAGCAGCTCAGGGGTAGGATGGTGAGGAGGCTGAGCGCTGAGGTCTACGAGGCGAGGGCTGGTGAGTACATCCAGCGAGCCCTGGCGGCCTACCGGGAGCACAGGTACGCGGAAGCCTACAGGTACTCGCTCCTCGCCCTATCGTACGCCGCCCGCTTCTACTCAGACGAGGTCATGCCCCTCTACGACGAGATTGGGAGGACAGCCGTGCTCATGCTCTTCCTCTTCCTACCCTCAGCCTTCTTCCTGGAGCGCCTACTGGTGCACAGGGAGGGCATGCGGAGGATCCTGTCCACGCTGGTGATCGGCGCTGTAGCCGTGCTCCTCTTCTCGCTCGCACACCCAGCGCTCAGCGTTCTCGCGAACTCCGCGATGGCGGTAATGGCCGTGGCGATCCTACTGGTCACCTTGCTGCTCTTCTACGTCTTCTTCAGCGAAACTTCGAGCGCGCTGCTCTCCTACGCCGAATCGAGGATCGGAGCCCACGAGTTCAGGAGGGAAGAGGCGGCTGCAGCTCTCTTGGCCATCTCAACGAGCTTGGAGAACATGAGGAAGAGGCCGCTCAGGACAACCCTCACGCTGCTGACAATAATCGCCGTTGCGACTGCCGTGGTTGCGCTCACCTCAACCTCCCCCACCGTCTACGTGTCTACATCGGCTAGAGCGGCTCAAGCCCCCTACGAGAGCGTCCTAGTGAGAAGGGGGTTCGGCGTCTTGCAAGACGTACTCAGTCCTTACACAGTTGAAGCAGTGAAGGGGTTAGCGCCCACTGGCAGCGTAGCCCCCAGGCTTTGGTACTACCCCGTCTCGGTCAATAAGGTTGGTCCCTACGGCTTAATCGTTAGCGAGAGAGGTAGCCTCGCAGTCCAAGCGGTGCTAGGCTTCACGCCCATCGAAGCTGAAGCCCTCCTTAGTGGAGCTTTGGAGAGCGGCTCGACCATCGGGAGGGGCCAGGTTTACGCCTGCCTCCTGACCTCATCACAAGCCAGGCTGCTCAACGTGAGCGTGGGCGATGCGGTGGAGTTCATGGGGTTCAAACTGGTCGTCGTGGGCATCCTAAGTGATGAAGCGCTGCTAGGCTTGCCGCGTGACCCCGACGGGTACTACTACGTGCCGATCGATCCCACCTACTCGAACGTCCTCTACGGCTTCACCTTCGGGGGAGGTCAGATATCCCCCACGCCTCTCTCCTGGGACCGCGTGCTGATAGTCAGCGGTAGTTTCGCCGCTAAGCTGGGAGCGTTCATCAACAGCATCAGCGTGGCAATGCCGGGAGCCAGCGGCGGTGACCTGCTGAACCTGGCAAGCAATTTGTCCCACGTGCTGGACGCTGGAGTCTACGCCTACGCGAACGGGACCTCCTACTCCACGAGCAGGCTTTTCGGCTACGCCTTCCTCGGCTGGGAGTCTGTCGGCCCGCTGCTGATGCTGGGCGGCATCAACGTGGTGGCGACGCTGCTCGCCGCGGTCTACGAGAGGACGAGGGAGCTCTACGTTTACTCCTCGCTCGGCCTCTCACCGCGCGGCGCAGCCCTAATGTACCTCGTTGAGTTCCTCGTCTACGGCTTCATCGGAGCGTTCGTTGGCTACATGGCCGGGTGGATGGCGTCGCGCTGGTTCATGGCCGCAGGCCTCCTACCGGAGACATTCGTGTTCAACTATGCATCAGCTTCGGTGGCGCTCGCGATGGCAGCGATCGTCGCTGTCTGCGCAACTGCCTCAGCGTACCCGGCGATCAAGGCTGCGCAGCTGATCACTCCCTCCCTCGAGAGAGTGTGGAGGCCGCCGACGAAGCCGAGGGGTGACGTCTGGGAGCTCACCTTCCCGCTCAGGCTGATCTCGAGGGAGGAGGCTCTCGGTCTGCTCAACTACCTTAAGGAGTACTACCTCGGGGCGGGCTACTACAAGCCCAGCCACAGGGTGGTTAGCGTGGGTGAGATCGACGCTTCTAACCTCGAGCTTAAGCTGAGGGTCCTACTCACCCCCACTGAGAGCGGGACAGAGCAGGAGGTCTCGATCAAGATTATTGAGCAGCCGGGCCGGAGGTTCAGCGTAGCAGTGGCGGCCCGCTTCCTCGGGGGGTCGAGAGCCGTGTGGACGAGCTCCAACATCTACTACCTCGACGACTTGAGGAAGCAACTGCTCCTCTGGGTTTCGCTCCCCGGAAAAGAGAAGGGCAGGTACATGCGAGAAGCTAAATCTCAATGACGCTTCCTAGATCTAATTCCTGTTATTGCTTATCAGATATTTTTATAAGTATAGAAAAATTTATAAGTAGGTAATGTATATAATAGTATCGATGGGGCAGGAAAAACCTGCTGAGGCCAAGGTTGAGCGCATCCGTGTTTTAACGCCCCCGCTCCTGATAACTGTGATCATCCTCACGATAGGCAGCGAGATCTTCACCATCTGGTTTAGATCGCTCACTACGAAGATGTGGTCTTACACTGGCTGGTTCATCGGCGCCTTCTACGTAGTCTTGATCATGCAGCTCCTAGGGATGCTCAGCCCCAAGCTGAGGCTTAACCCAGGGCAGCAGCTGCTACTCCTCCTCCCGTTCTGGTACGCGGCCGGTAAAGCCTTCATGATCACAGGCGCGGGCGGTGAAAACTGGCATGAGATGCTGTACCCGATCTGGTCCTTCCTCATCAGAGGGTTAAGGGAGCCCGCGCTGAGGACTTATACTTGGGATCTCACGCCCTCACTAATAGCCCCCAAGGATCTAACCGAGCTGGATAAGATCTGGAGGGGCTTGATGCCCGGCGAGGTGATCAACTGGGGGCCGTGGATGGCGCCCATCGCGTTCTGGAGTCTCTGGCTGATCGTTACGACGCTCATCATTGTAACCCTCGTCTACACCGTGATCGGTCCCCAGACGGTTGAGGTTGAACGGCTCGTGTACCCGATGAGCGTCCCGGCCACCGTTCTGCTCACGAACGCTGGCACGTGGGTTGAGGTCGGAGGTAAAGCCAGGTCGAAGCTCTTCGACCTAGCCGATATGAGGATGAGGATCTTCTGGATCTCCTTCGTCGTTGGAGCCCTCTTCCTATCGATGATCCCGCTGCTAATGGAGGTTCTACCGGTGATCCCTGTGCTCGGAGCGTTCCTCTGGGGCGAGATACCCCTCTCGCTGCAGACGTGGTTCAACACAGCTGCAGTACTCCCCGGCGGCCACTTCTACGCGGTCTTCATAATCCACCAGGCGATCCTCATGACGCTGCTCCCCTACGACGTGCTGATAACGCCCGTGATAATCTGGCTGATCGTCTACCTCATCTACGTCCCACTGGGCGTTCGGATGGGCTTCCTCCCGTACACTCCGGGCGTCGAAGGGTGGGCGAACTGGTACTACGGATACATGTCACCGTTCCCGTTCGCAGCTTTCGCGATCTACGGCATGTCACTCGGACTCGGATTGCTGACGCTCTGGGAGGCAAGAGGTACGGTTGCGAAGGCTTTGAAGGGTGGAGTTGAACTCCCGGTTAAGCAGCTGCTCTACCTTTTTGCCGGCCTCTTCCTCGTCTGGCTGGTTTTGTGGACTGCCGCTGGCGCGAACCCCGTAATGATGATCTACTTCTTCATCCTCTTCATCCTCTGGCAAATCTCCATCGTAAGGTACTACGCCGAAATCTGGTGGCACCCTCCGGTTATTCACGATACCTACTACCTGCTGATCTGGCCGGTGGGCGCAGGGGTCGGAGCTTGGGCCAGCGTTCCAACTCAGGCCAGCCAGCCCCTCTACATCCAGAACATGGCGCTGCTCGTGCACGGATGCTGGGCCGCTTACAGGCAGAGCCCGTGGAACATGGGCTTTACAGCTCACACATACAAGTGGGCTCGCGACCTCAACGTCAACCTGAGGGATGTAATGCTAGCGCTGTTCGCCATCGCGGTCGTCGGTTGGCCTGTCGCCTTCATCTTTAACGTGTGGTGGCTGTACCACGGCGGAGGCTACGTCAAGCTGAATGAGGGCACCTACGGCTGGCCGGTTGACGTTGCCCTCAACCAGGGAGTCCGCGGTCTCACGCACTTCAGCTCCCTGCTCGAGATGCCATTCTGGCAGCACGGCGTAATGGCCCTGATCGGCATCATCCTAGTTTTCGCGATCTACTTCCTCAGGATGAGGTTCGCCTGGTTCATGATCAACCCGACCGCCGTGGCAATGACCTTGTGGCTCGTCGAGTTCATATGGCTCGCCGCTCTCGCCGCTCTCATCGCCAAGTACCTGGGCATCAGGATCTTCGGCGCCAGGAGGTACGAGGAGTACGCTTCCTACGTGGCTGCAGGCCTCTGCTGGGGCTTGGGAGCGGGCTACATCATCGGCGGCTTCTACGATTTGTTCCTCGGAGTTCTGCCGAAGTTCTACGCGTTCTTCGTGCCATGAGGTGGGCGGAGTGAGGATCCATTTGGTCGCGCTCGCCTTTCTCCCTCTGCTCGTTGCGCCCAGCTCGGCACTACTAGCCGCCCTGTCCCCCTCCTACGCATCGGAGCCCGCTGCATCTCCGCTCGCCCAGGCGATGAAGGTGTACCTGCTCTACGTACAGGAGGCTGGAGACAGCTGGGTGAGCAAAGACCTGTTCGCAAGCTACATCTCAACCCACTTGAAGAGCCTTGGGGTCGGCTTCGAGGTGGTAAAGAGCATTGACGATTGGGAGAGGCTTGTCGATCAAGCGCCCGAGAACATCGTGGTCGTTAACTGCCACGGCGAGGTGATGCCAATCCCGACCAAGTACGGTGACAACTACACGGCCTTCTACCTGGATCTGGCCAGGAACCTGAGGGAGAAGGGCTGGGTTCTCGTGGTTCCTATCGGCTTGACCACGTGGCTCATCGGGAACGAGAAGACCGTCGGCTACACCAACACCGTCGATGGGCCCAGCGTCTCCGCGTTCAGGAGGGCCGTGGGCCTTCCGCCAATCAACCCGTGGTGCGACGCGACGGCAAGCGTCTCCGACCTCGGTAGAAAAGTCATGGCTGTCACTATGCCCTCGCTAGGCATGGCCGTCCCCGAAACCATCGGGGCTGCGAGAGCCTTTGCCACCAACGCGACGCCGGCCTGGTTCTTCTACAAGGTGCCGGAGGACGTGAAGAGCTGGGATGGGCTACCTTTCTACGCCATGGCCGCTTGGAAGGTTGGGAAGGGGCTTCTCGTCTGGGGAGGCTTAAGCGGGGGAGAGGAGGCCAAGAAAGCCGCTATCACAGCTTCAGTGGTAGCGTACATTTTAGATCCTACGATCGTTGAGAGACCGCCACCCCCACCGCCCCTATTCACCCCTGAGACGGTGTACATGGCGGTGATCGCCATCGCCATCCTCATCCTGCTCGGCGTCCTCGGCGTGATCCTGATCAAGGCTCGCGCTAAACCGGCTCAACCGCCCGCGAAGCCCGGCTAACCTAAAAATATGAACTGAGAAATAAATTTTTATTTTTCTTTTTTAACTCCGCTTTTCCGCAAGGTTTTTCTCCCGCTGTTTTTGGGGACTGCGCATGCCTAGGCCGGCGATGGGGCTTTTGCTAAGGAGCGAAGCTGAGGATGTTCACTCCCGGGCTCTCGAGCTCCTCTCTAAGGCTGGCATTCTTTTCGAGGACAAGGAGGTGGAGGCTCTCGTAAGATCCGCTGGCTGCGAGGTT
>JAVYWK010000011.1:0-62310 GCA_038727095.1 Thermofilaceae archaeon
AGAGGGAGTTTCAAACGCTCAGCGAGTACCAGCGCCAATTCCTCAGGGTAGCTGCAAGGCTGCTGAGAAAGGGTGGCCTTCTGCTGTACTCCACTTGCACTTTAACGCTGGAGGAGAACGAGTTGAACGTGCTTTGGGCTGTGAAGGAGCTGGGGTTCAAGCTGCGGAGCCAACCTGTGTTCCTGGGCTCGTCCGGCTTTGCCGGGCTCGGATCTCTAGTGCAGCGGTTTGAGCCCGACATTCACGATTCGCCCGGTTTCTTCATAGCGCTCCTGGAAAAAGTATGATGGTGCGGGGGCCGGGATTCGAACCCGGGCAGGCCTACGCCAGCGGAGCCTAAGTCCGCCCCCTTTGTCCTAGCTCGGGCACCCCCGCCATGCTGGGGTTGACATACGAGTTTTAAAAATCATGCTGAGCCGTTGTTCAGTCAAATGCCTTCCGTTCATGGCTCACCGTAACTCTGCTTCATCATTAGATCTCGTACGCTCCGGGACCGCTTACACTCTTCAGAAGGGTTTAATAACCTATTCCATTGCGGGGGCCTCATGAGCGAGTTGAGGTTACCTATATGCTCGTCGTGCAGGAGACCGATAGCGCCGTACAGCCGGGGCGTCAGGTTCCGCTGCCCTAACTGCGGGGAAGTCGATATCTGGCGCTGCGAGAAGTGCAGGAAGCTCGTGATACAGTATGTGTGCCCTAAGTGCGGCTTTGTCGGCCCTTAGGTGACCCGTATGGCCCGCGTAGTGACCGTTGTGAGGGTTCTGCCAGCAGACGCTGAAGCACCTCCAGAGCAAATCGTGGAGCTCGTCAAGAGCCGCCTCCCCGGGGACACGTACGAGGTCCTTAGGAGCAGGACTGAGCCCATAGCTTTCGGCATCACCGCGATATACCTGTGGATCGCCATGCCCGAGAATCTTGAGGGGGGCACGTACGATCTGGAGAGCAGGCTGTCCAGTATACCGGAGATCAGCCAGTTCGACGTGATTACCGTCTCCAGGCTTCTCGAGTAACGCTATACGATTACGACCAGCGACTCGCCCTGTTTAACGGTCGCTCCCTCCTTGACCAGCACGTCCTTGACGATGCCGCTCCTACCGGCCCTAACCTCCACTCTGGTCTTCATCGCTTCCATTACAGCTATTAGGGTCCCCTGTTTAACCTCGTCACCGGGCTTCACTCTAACCTCGACCACACGCCCCGTTATTGGCGCGGGCACTCCCCCCTCGACCATCTTTGCCGCGGGGATCTCCGCAGTAACGCGCTTTACAACGCCAGTCTGGAAAGCCTGGAGCAGAGCCTCAATATCACCCGGCTCGGCGAGCTCTACTTCAACCTCGTAGAGCTCCCCGTCTAAAACCACTCTAAACTTCCTTCTCATGTCGACCCCTTTTGAGCGTGCACCACCTCTCCGAAGGAGCGTCCAGTCTGGCTGCAATAACCCAGCCCGAGAACCTCCCCCAGCGGGCCGCTGCGTTAACCGCAGCTTTACTGCGCTTCAAGCTTAGCAGCATCACGCAGGCTGCTAGCACCGCTAGCCTCTTTTCGGGCTCTATCTCCTCTGTCACGGCTTACACCGGCGGTATTCCGTGCTTCTTGGGCGGATTGGGCTTCCTCTCCCGCTTGGACAAGAGGTAATTAAGCGTTTGAGCTAGCACCCTTCTCGTCTCGCTGGGCATAATGACGTCGTCAGCATAGCCCCTGCCCGCCGCAAAGTAGGGCGTGGTAACCTTCCTCCTGTACTCTCTAACGAAGTTCCTCACCAGTTCATCCCGTTCCTCGGGTTTTGCTGCTGCAATCGCGTCCCTGTAGATGATCTCTACAGCGCCCTCTGGCCCCATAACCGCGATCTCCGCTGTTGGCCAGGCGTAAACGACGTCCGCCCCCAAATGCTTACTGCCAAGCGCGATGTAAGCGCCTCCGTACGCCTTCCTCATGATTACAGTGATCTTCGGAACAGTGGAGCTGGCGTAAGCGTATATGATCTTCGCGCCGTGGCGGATGACCCCTCCATGCTCCTGCACGGTTCCCGGTAGGAAGCCTGGGACGTCCATCAGCGTTATGATTGGGATGTTAAACGCGTCGCAGAACATTACGAAGCGAGCGATCTTATCGGAACTGTTGATGTCCAAGGCTCCAGCCATGAAGGCTGGCTGATTGGCCACCACTCCAACAACATGGCCCGCGAGGCGTGCGAAGCCGACAACAGCGTTGGGCGCAAAATGCTCGTGCACTTCGAGAAACGTTCCCCGGTCGAAGACCGTTGAGATTATCTCTTTCACGTCGTACGGTTCCTCCGGATCGTCGGGAACGATGCCGTTCAACGTCTCGTCTTCCCGGTATGGGTCGTCGCCTGTATCGATGAACGGCGGGTCCTCGACGTTGTTCAAGGGTAGGTAGCTCAGGAGCCTTTTTATCAGCCTTACCGCCTCCTCGTCGCTGTCCACGACAAAGTGGGCTACGCCACTCTTTGTCGCGTGGACGTCGGGCCCCCCCAGCTCCTCGAACGTGACGTCCTCCCCGGTTGCAGCTTTAACGACCTTAGGGCCGGTGATGAACATGTAGCTGGTCTTCCTCACCATCACTATGAAATCGGCGAGAGCGGGCGAGTACACTGCACCGCCAGCGCAGGGACCCATGATGGCCACGATCTGCGGTACCACTCCGCTAGCCAGTACGTTCCTGTAGAATATCTCGCCGTAACCCTTCAGCGAATCAACGCCCTCCTGGATGCGCGCGCCCCCTGAGTCGTTGAGGCCTACCACCGGTACACCCAGCTTCATCGCCATCTCGATTAAGGCGGCTATTTTCAGAGCGTGCATTTCACCTACGCTACCGCCCATGAACGTGAAATCCTGCGCGTACACTGCCACTTTGCGCCCCTCGACCTCGCCTATCCCAGTTACAACCCCGTCCCCGTAAGCTACCCTCTCGGACATCCCAAACTCTGTCGCCCTATGCTTGACGAAGCGCCCCAGCTCTACGAAGCTCCCCTTATCCAGCAACAGTTCTATCCTCTCCCAGGCAGTAAGCTTGCCCGCTTTATGCTGGGCAGCGATCCTCTCAGCGCCACCACCAAGCTTGGCGAGCTCCCTTAGACGCTGCAACTCCTCAAATCTGTCAGCAGGCATACCCTCAGCTTCCCTTCACTACACCTCTTTAACCCACATCTCGTAGACCGTGTTTCCGATCTTAACTCTCACTAGCCTCGCGCCGCTCCTAGCCATCTCGCAAGCGTAGCGGAGGTGGCGGAGCACACGCTGCACCGCCTTATCGCAGGGTTCACCGTTGTTCAGGCAGGCTTGAACGAGCGATTGCGGTATGAATCTAGCTATGATATCACCGTCGATCTCTGAGACGCGCTTGACAATGAGCCTTAACCCAGCCTTAAGCTGCAAAGTCAACGCGCGCAAACCGCTGAAGGCTACGTAGACTGGAGCCTCTACCGCTTCCACAACCATGCTGCACCCAGCATACAGGGGTAGCGCTCTCCAAGGCTTACAGACCCTACCTCCCGCACGAATGACGGCATTACCGGTGACAGCGGCTAGTGTCGGGGTTCGAGCTCTTACTTCGAGTCGCCCCTCCACTCGGATAGCCGGGTGGAAGATGGGGTTATCGACTAAAGCGTTGGAAGCCGCCCAGAGGAACTTCTCTCTCCCTTCCGCTTCCTGGACTATTCGAGCATCGAAGGCGTTCAACACTTCCAGACCCTGGTCCTCAAGCCTCTCAACGGCTTCGAAGGCGGTGATGCTAGACTGCATCCAGATACTACGATCCTAAGACTTTAAAAGGAATTCTAATCGGCAATGGACTAACCGTGATTAGGAGAGGTCCTCCCTCCTGATCCCGTAAAGGCTGCCATCGTGAGGTTCCAGCTGGTACCAGTATGCAACGCTGCTGTAGTCAGCTTCAACCTCGTTGAACTCACCGTGGGGCGCGTAAACCTCTATGCTTTCCTTGAACGGGATTGGGTCCAGCACGTGAAACCTGTAGGCTGCTATTTCGCCCTTCTCCTCGTCCTTGTGGATCAGCCCGTGGAGGGGGGCTGTAAAAGGCCCACCGGAAAAGTACCAGCCTGAGAGGAAGTAGTCCTCAGTGCCCGTTGAAACGTAGCTGGGTTCCCCATCAGCGATTATCGCAATGTTCCCCTCTAGGTAGCCTAGACCACCGATGATCGGGGGTTTCAAGCTCAAGCTCCTCATGTAAAGGTACGTTCCAACGTAGTGCCCCCTCCCCCTGCCCTTCAACACGCAGTATGGTTCGCCAGCCTTAACCTCCTTTTCCCTTCTCCAAAGCGCGTGGAAGCGCGGTCGATTGCTCGTATCTACTCCAACGTAGTAGCCGATGATGAAATAGAGGGATTGGATCTCTTCGTTGCCTAGATTTTCAACCTCTACACGGGCCTTGCTGAAAGGCATTGGAAAGAAGCAGAATAGGCCACCGCTGCTGAGGCCGACTAGCGCGGAGTAGGCGCTCGAGGCTAGACTGGGCTTTGGGCTAAACGCCCGGTGGCCCTGGAGAAAGAAGTCTCCGATGGGCGTCTCAACGCTCGGTACAGACTCGCCGTCCCAGTATGCCCTTAGGATCGTGTGTCTGAGAAAACTCCGATCGGACGCGCTCAGTGTCATCCAAATGCTAGCTATGATCCCCGGTTCATCGCTGGTGAATATCATCAACTTTTGGCCAGGATCGATCCTGTAGTAATCCAAGCGGGACTCAGATTCGACATTCTTCAGCACTCCTTTCCTTTTCCAATGGTCTATCCAATCTGGTGGGATCCTCGGAAGCAAGAACCCCCCTTCCTCCTCCGTCAATTTGTGCGTACTCGAAACGAATCTCATTCTATAATCTTTCAGATTAATTAGGTTTTCAAGCATCAGTGTACCTATGCTTACATGCTAATAATTGTGCGCATTTATTCCGGCTTCAACCGTCCACAGCTCCTCGCGGTTTGAGGTTAGTGTTACCCTAGCTTTGCTCAAGCTGTCTACGCGCAGGAGGGGTATCTCTATGATCGTGTTAGAGCCTTCAACCTTCACATCATCGAGGTAAGCAACAGCTACGATGTTCTCTTCGCAGTCGTAGAGCTCAACGTAAAGAGAGAGGTCTGGGTAGGGTTGAGGGACGCGTATTTCTATTTTTAGAAACCATGTGCTACCCGATTTGCGGTGGACTGAAAGGTTTGTAAGCTCGAAAGAAGAAAACTTGCATTCCCTTCTTTGAGGCACTGGTTTGGCTGCTTACTCCTTCCTTTCAAGTACTATTTCGATCGCTGAGACGAGGCGCTCCTTGCCTGGTTCGCCGACTCTCTCGCTGGAGATCCTCACGTTGGCAATGGTCACTCGATCGCCCATGAACCTCTTTATTACTTCAGCTGCATCAACAGCCTTTGAGATAGCTCGTCCTCTGGCCTTCAGTATGACCCTTCTGCTGCCCAGCGTGAACTGCGTCACTGCAGCTAGTACGTAGTTGGCCACAGCCTTCTGACCGATAAGTATCGTTCCCTCAGCCGTTGCCATTTCAACTCACCTTTGTGGCAAGCCCCCTTCCGCCTAACTCTATTAAACTTTCCTTTCAACAAGCGCGTCCTGCTTTGCTGTAGGTTAAAAGCTGCCCGAAAATTGAGGGGAAGCTTTAATCACGATGCGATCCCCAGTGGCCAGCCCGTAACGGACTGCAGCATTACCCCTGTTGACTGCCAGTTCAAGATGATCTTCGCTATTGATCAGCAGCAGAGTCTCACTCTCTACTACGTAACCGTAACTGGGTAAGAGAGGGGCTTCGATTTCTACCGATCCCTTCAGCTCTATTTTGCACCTTGTTCCATACGTGAGACCAGACCTTCCAACGTCGCTAGCAGTGGCATTGAGAACAACATTTCCGAAATCATCGATGTATAGCACTTCGCACGCCAAGTACCCTGCTTTAATCTCGGGCTGGGCAAACGATGGTATGTTCAACCCGTCCTCGATCAGAGGGCCTACCTCCTCGAAAGGGAGCCCGCAGGCCAGGTAGGCAGCTACCGGCGCAAATATGTCGCGGCCGTGGAATGTACGGGAGACTTTACCCCTCGTCAATCGGGGGTTCTCGATGAGCCTAACCTCCTGTACGCCATCTTCGAGGGCAGCTGGAGCTAATAGACCGTTGTCAGGCCCGATGAAGATGTAGCTGCTCGTTTTAATCACAATGCTGCGCCTCTGCGTCCCCACGCCGGGATCCACGACTGCTACGTGGATCGTGCCCGGGGGGAAGTACTTGTACGCGGCCTTTAGGAGGTAAGCACCGGCTCTCACATCAAACTTAGGTACGCAGTGCGTTATGTCGATGATTACCGCATGTGGGGTTATTGACAGGATTACACCCTTCATTGAGCCGACGTAGTGATCACGGTATCCGAAATCTGTAAGCAGAGTGATTACAGGATTTTTAAGCATGTACAGATTATGCAATTTAGGTTTTTATTTCTTGATTGATGAGAGTACGGCTTAAAGAGCGAAAGAAAGTTTAATGCGGTACCCGCAAAACCTCTGTGAAACGCCAGGATCGGCTGCTCTTCATACCTGGACCCGTGATGGTGGAGGAGGACGTCCTATTGGAGTCCGCGAAACCCATCGTAAATCACCGGGGGGAGCGCTTCCACGAGCTCTTTGAAGAAGTTGTCGAACGCTTAAGGAAGGTTTTGCGCACCGAGAACGATATAGTGATCTTCACAGCTTCAGGTTCAGGAGCGGTCGAAGCATTAGCTTCGAATTTCGGCCCTCGTCGAAAAGCCGTCGTGATTAACGCGGGGGAGTTTGGCGCAAGATTCTCAGAGACTTTAAAGACGTACGGCGCAAACGTTGTCGAGGTTACAGCTGAACCGGGCGATGCCCCCAGCCTCGAGCAAGTTGCTGAGAAGATCCGAATTGAGAAGCCGGACATCGTGGCGTTCGTCTACAATGATACCTCCCCCGGCATCAGGTTGAGCTACATCCGTGAGCTGTGCAAGGTGGCGAAGGAGCACGGCGCGCTAACCTTGGTTGACGCTGTTTCGGCTGCGGGCGGCGACGAGCTCGACATCAATTCGTGGGGGATCGATGGGTTGGCAGCAGCTTCGCAAAAGTGCCTCGCAGCCCCTCCCGGGCTTTCCTTTGTAGTTTTGAGCGAAGAAGCGAAGGAGAAGATCGTAAGAACGCCGGTGACCGTCTACTTCGACCTACGGAGGTACATGGAGTTTAACCGTAGATCTGAGACACCATTTACGCCCGCGGTGACTCTCTTCGCCGCTCTGAGTAAGGCGTTGGAGAGGATACTCAGGTTCGGGATCGATGAATGGGTGAAAATGCACGTTGAGAGATCCATCGTGCTCTACAACGCTATTCAGAAGCTCGGCCTCAAACCTTTCGTGAGAGAAATTTACAGGTCTCGTACCGTACTTTCTTTCGCAACGCCGGATAGGGTGAGCGTCGGTGAGCTTCGAAAAAGGCTCGCAGAGGCTTACGGCATCGAAGTTGCGGGCGGCATGGGTGCGCTGAAGGATCGCATAATAAGGCTCGGTGTCATGGGCCCAATTAAGTACACTGATATTCTCGCGCTAGTTACGGCCCTAGGCCTCGAGCTGGAGCGCTTGGGTGTACAAGGCGACTTGGATGGAGCCTTAAGGGAGGTAGCTAGGCTGAAAGTTTACGGCTAGAAGTCCTTTAGTGGCTCCCATGTGCCAGATGAGTACCGTCGCACCGCGGGATCTGGTGCCGCAACCGATAGATGGCGGTAGGGCTTACGCTCTCGCTTTTGAGGTAATTTGCGAAGAAGGCATCGCTAGGCTGCTCAGCATGAGTGAAACATTGCTTGGCTTACGCATCATCCTCTTCAATCCAGATGCTGTAGTTGGCCCCGTTCACGTGATTACCGCTGTCGATTACGCTGTAACGAGTTTTCGCTTAGGTCTCAACACTGCTAGAAGCTTGCATATCGAAGCGTTCCTCTACGCAGCGGCTACAAGGGAGATTTCAAAGGCTTTAGAGCTCTTTCAACCAGACGTGAACGAGCTACGAGCAATAGCGGTTCTTGTAGCAGATAGCGCTGAAGCCTGCATCAGGGGGGTTGCAGCTCTCTGTGAGCGCGTTAGAGCGAGCTTAAGCCCCATTGGTTACAGCGAAAAGGCGGCACGGTTACTCGCACAGAGACTGAGGATCGAAGAGAGGGAAATCCGGGCTACGTACTCAACCGACTATACAACCGCGGTTGAAAAATGCCTATTATCGAGGATGGCACTCGAGTTTCTATCCCGCTAACCCTCTCCTTCAGCCTCTGCACGGGCAGCCCGTCTAAGACGCTGGACGGAGACTATGTGCTTGGGCTTGACGACGGCGATACCAGCTACATCCCTTATTACCTCTACCAGAACGATCTTGTCGGGATTCTCGAGGTCTACTTTATTCGGGATATTGGGTGCTATCGCCGAGATCACTTCATCTCGGGATAACGGGGATAGCCTGATGCGTGCTTCGATACGGTACCTGTCGTTAGGGTCAAGCCTATTGGCAGCTAAATTAAGAGCTTCTCGTTTTATCTCTTCTAGATCCGCCGATGTACAAGCCTCTATCGGCTCAATCTTAAGCAGAAAACGGAAGTACCATGGCTCACTGCTGATTTTCCTAGCGACATCTTCAACAACTTTGAATGGATCCAGTTTCGTGGATAAAACCACTAGCCCGGGCAGGCCTGTAGGGCTTGCCCGAACTTCGCTATCCCCCAGATCTCTGAGAAAGTACCAGAGCTCACTTAATAAATCATTCTCTCTCCTACGGTAAGTTGATGCTAACAGGTTAAACTTTTTTAGCATTGCTTTAGAGTTCTAGCTCTTCAGCTCCAAGCTCGATAGCAGCTCTCTCTTCGACTCTTTCAACCGCTCCATCTCGAATCCACACGATTCTGTCGCTAACGTCGATCATCTTAAGGTCGTGTGTCGCAGTAATGACGGTTACCCCCCTTTCCACGTTCAACTCCTTGAGTAGCTGCACGATCCTCAGACCAGTCTGCAGGTCGAGGTTGCCGGTGGGCTCGTCGGCGAGGATGATTGCAGGGTCGTTGGCGAGGGCTCTAGCGATTGCAACCCTCTGCTGCTGCCCACCGCTCAACTCCGTCGGCCGGTGGTAAAGCCGATCCCCAAGCCCAACACGCTCAAGCAGTTTTTTCGCCTTCTCCTCCCTATCCTTCCTAGGAACGCCGGCAAAGATCATCGGAACCATCACGTTATCTAGTGCGGTTAGTACGGGGATGAGGTTGAAAGTCTGGAAGATGTAACCAACACGGTGGCATCTAACCCAGGCTAATTGCTTTGGAGTTAGTGAAGCTAAGTCTCGACCGTCCAGGAGCACTCTACCCTTTGTGGGTTTATCAAGGCCTCCGATCATGTTGAATAGGGTCGTCTTCCCGGAGCCGGAGGGCCCCAGGATTGATACATACTCACCGTACCTTATCTTCAGGTTTACGCCACGTAATGCTCTTACGACCTCCCCTCGCAGCATATAATACTTGTGTAGATCCTCAGCCACAACCACGTGCTCAGGCTTCTCAGCCATACCTGCTCGTGAAGTCTCCTAAGCTCTAATATTAAAACGTATTGCAAATACGATGGATGTGTGCCTAGCGTAATGCTTAATAGAGAGCTTCTAGGATGAGAGGGGCCGCATGGGTGAGGAGTAGAGATGGAGTTTTGCCCAAAGTGTGGTTCAATCTTAGTTCCCCTGGTTTCGGAGGGGAAGTCCTACCTAGTATGTAGAAAATGCGGGTACAAGAGGGGGGCAACGGCTAAGCGAGGCTACGTTGTAAGGGAGGAAGTGGGCAAAGAAAAGAGAGAGAAGCTCGTAGTTATAGAAGGTGAGAGGGAGAGGGAGAAGGAAAAGCTGGAAGAGGAAAGAGAACTGCTGAAAGAGTACTACGAGATCTTCCTGGAGTCTATGGAGAGCGGGGAGACTGAGTAGAGCGAAGTAGTTATCTCCGGGCTCTATCAGCGGGTTTCAGCATGCGCATAGCGGTGGTTGAACGTAACCTCTGTAGAGTCAGCAAGTGCGGCCAGGAGTGTGTCCGCTTTTGCCCCATCAATAGGTCCGGTGCTAAGTGCGTTTGGGTCGATGACAACTTGAAACGTGCTGTTATCGATGAAAAACTCTGTGTGGGGTGCGGTATATGCGTAAGAAAGTGCCCTTTCAGCGCCATACACATCGTTAACCTCCCTGAGAAACTGCGCGGAGAGCTTGTACACAGGTACGGCCCAAGCGGCTTCGAACTCTTCCGTCTGCCTATACCCAAGCAAGGGTCTGTAGTAGGCATTATTGGAAGCAATGGTGTTGGAAAGTCGACATCACTCAAGATACTGTCCGGTGAGATCAAGCCCAATTTGGGTAGGCTTGAGGGAGTTGATTGGGATGAAATCATCCGTTACTTCAGGGGGTCGGAGCTCCAGACGTACTTTCAGAAACTAGCTAACGGGCGATTTATCGCTGTACGGAAGCCCCAGGAGATCGATGTCATACCGAAGTACGTAAAAGGTACCGTCAGGGACGTTCTAAAGCGTGTAGATGAAAACGGAGCAATGGATCAAATCGTCGAGTCTTTAGCGCTCCAGAAAGTGCTAGATAGGGGGGTCGGCCACTTGAGCGGCGGCGAGCTGCAGAAGCTAGCCATAGCGGCTGCCATGTGCCGCAACGCTGACGTATACGTATTCGATGAACCGTCAAGCTACCTCGACGTGAGAGAGAGGTTGAGGATTGCTCGCACCATACGAGAGTTGGCCAGGAAGGGGAAGTACGTTTTAGTGGTTGAACACGACTTGGCTCTACTCGACTACATGTCTGATTACGTCCACGTGCTTTATGGAGAGCCGGGAGCCTACGGAATTGTTAGCTTACCGAGAAGCGTGAGGACTGGCATCAACGTGTTCCTAAGAGGGGTCCTGAAAGAGGAGAACATACGATTCAGGGATCATGAAATCAGGTTCCACGTTAAGCCGCCAGAGCGTATCACCCGTCCCGGAGCAACCCTCGCTAGCTGGAGCATACTGATCAAGCACCTCGACGGTTTTGAGCTGGAGGTCGAGGCTGGTGAAATCTACGCGGGGGAAGTTGTTGGGGTTGTGGGTCCAAACGGTATCGGGAAAACCACTTTCGTGAGGATGCTTGTTGGAGAGTTAAAACCGGACAACGGTTGGGTCGAGATAAAGCCGGGCTCGAGGTTAAGCTACAAGCCCCAGATGGTACCCCGCGAATCAATGGTGGGTACCGTACGGGAGGTTCTCGAGAAGGCCGGCGTCGATCTGAGCGCGAGCATCACTTGGAGCGAGCTGATCCAGCCCCTCGGTATACATAAACTCATTGAGAGGGACGTAGCGGAGCTAAGTGGCGGTGAACTTCAGCGAGTTGCGATCGCTGCCGCTTTGGGCAGAGAGGCCGACATCTACCTGCTTGACGAGCCCATGGCCTACCTGGATGTCGAGCAGCGCTACGCGGTTGCGCGCGTAGTTAGGCGGCTAACCCAAGAGCGCGGTGTTGCAACGATAGTCGTAGAGCACGACCTCATGATACAGGACTTCATAGCCGATTCCCTCATGGTTTTTAGAGGTGAGCCGAGTTTAAAGGGTGAGGCTTCTCCCCCGCTAAGCTTGCGCAACGGCTTCAACACCCTCCTCGGAGAGCTTGGCGTGACGTTCAGGAGGGATCCGGACACTCTACGCCCCAGGGTCAATAAAGAGGACTCGAGGCTGGACAGGTACTTGAAAAGCCTCGGTGAGTACTACTACACGGCTGTCCTCGCCGAGGAGGGTGAGCAGGAAGCCCCTTCAAGCTGAAGCCCGGTAACCGACGCCTTCCGCTGCAACTTTCACGCCCCCCTTCTCCTGCAAAACGGTGAATTTGGTACGGGTGAGCTGCTCGCAAAGCCAGATAGCCGTTTCCGCGTGACTGCTAAGCTCGTTTGATACCACCACTGATCGACCCTTAGCAAGAGCCATGTAAATTACGATGTTGTCCAGAGCATGAGCATCGATCGGGGCACCACTACGCAACACGCTGATGAGCTTCTCAGCCGCTTCGCGCCCCACAACTTCCGCCCTCTTGCCTTTCTCTCCCAATGCGTCCGCACCCACAACGCCGTTCTCGTACTCCGCCCAAAGGACTATCCCGCTGCCCGGGCCGACTGCAGGGGTTTCCACGTCAATAACGATCTCGCTCAGGTAATCCCCGAATCCAGCGAGCCTCAACGCATCTCGAGCTGAAGCCGCCTGCCTTTCGGCAACGTGCCGCGGCAGGTTAGCGGCGTATGAGATGCCCCTAATCTCCCTCAGTTCCCCCGCCCTCTCGATCTCAACTGGCTTTAGCGGGTAAGAGGGAAAGACATTAACATCCACAATCCCTCCCCCTTGCGGGTAGAAGCCTCTGCGTACCACCTTCAATTCGACCCTTAAGCCGAACTTTCTCAAGAGGGGTATGAGGACATGCTCGAAATAGTTGATCGGAGGGGACCAGCTAACGTCCGTCCCTCCTCTCACGCGTAAGGCCACCATATCGGTTGCGGCCGCTAGCACGGGAAGCGCGGCTTGAAGTAGGAGCGAAACACTACCCGCAGTGCCGATATCCACCTCAAGCTTGCCTCCTCTTGGCCTTCCTCTAGGCTTTACGACCATCTCCATCGACCCGATGAACAATCCTTCAACGTTCGCACCCACGAGCTGCGCTATCGTTCTAACCGCCGCCAAGTGCTGGGGTCTTAAGCCGGGAGGAGATCTCTTCGCGCGGATGTTCACGACTCTCACGTCTATACCCATGAGCGACGCGAGAGCCACGCTGTAACGCAGCAACTGGCCTCCACCTTCGCCGTATGAACCATCGATGACTATCATACCTATCACCCCTACCTGCCTTCAAGCGCCTTTTTTACTGCCACTACGCGCTGTAGCGCTGTTGCAGCCGTAAGAGCGAGCAAGAGGAGGGTCAACGTTCTCGCTGCACCAACGTGGAAGGATGCGGAGAAGAATATGATGGCTTTAAAGATCGTCCTTTCCCCTCTTTCCATTAATCCCACCCCAGCCAGGTTCACACCTAGGCTTTCAGCCCTTGCTCTCGTGTAGCTCACAACGAACTCCGCCGTCAAGAGTGCAAACGCGTAGGGATAATCCACTATATTCGCCGCCGCGAGCGCGCACGTATAGAGGGAGTCGCTCACCCGATCCGCAGTTGAGTCAAGGAATGCACCAAACATGCTTTGCATCCCCTTCTTCTTGGCTATGTACCCGTCAAAACCGTCTAGAGACGCTGAGGCAAGCAGCGCTATAGCAACGAGGGAGGGTGAGGCCCCTAGGTATGCCATGACAGGAACGATGGGAGAGAGGGCTAGCGCGGTTACCGTTATCGTGTTCGGCTTCAGGGGGATCTTCGCAACCCCCAATGCATCGAGCAACTTTTCAAGGCTTCCTCGAGCCTTGTTAAACATTAGTACTCCCTTTCCTAGCTTGGAGGAGGATGATAGCTTGAGCCAGATCCCCACCAGTTTCCTTTAGGGCATTTCTGGCCTCATCCATCGAGACTCCCGCCTGTTCTGCCACCAGCTTCACGTCCTCCTCCGAGAACTCCAGGATCACCTGCTCCTCCCGAGGCTTTTCCACCTCGCGTCCCGTTACCTGGTACATTCGTTCACCCTGCACCTCGATTAACGTCACCGTAGGGTCTTCGATTACGATTTCCTTGTCAGCTAGGACGAAAACGACCCTCTCGCATGCTAGCTGGTTAACTTTCATCCCCAGTTTTCTCATCATACGTTCGAGCTCTCTCGGCGATACTCTCCGCAACCCTCCTCACCCCCTCCTCGATGAGAATCTTCAGATTAATTATGTTTTCCTCAGCTATGTGACAACTGATCAGCCCCCCAAGATCGATTGCGCGAGCAACGCGATCAAGCAGCAGGGAATCGCTAGTAGCCACTGCGTACTCACCGCTGCAGGAGATGAGGAAACTGTCGGCTTTGCTGCTTGTGATTGACGAGCCCTTCAGATTAAAGTTCCTCATTAGTTCCTGCGTTAACCGAGATAGTTCGCCACTTCTGCTGACTTGCGCGTCGAACACGATGAACACTTCGTGAGCTCCCAGCCTCGCGATATAGTGTAGCATGAGGGAGAGCGCGGATGCGAGTACCGGGCTCACTCTCACTTTTCTCACGGTGGCAGAGAGATCCCTGACAAAGCCGTCCGTAGCTAGGATCAAACTATCACCTACGAGCGCGGATTGAACTGTGGAGAGAACGTTAAAGCCGTCGATGGCTAGGCTTGAAGGGTTCTGAAGATGCTTTGAAGCCCGTTCGTGAGATGTACTTCTGTCGAAGACTCCGCGGTAAAGCACGAGCCTCTCTAGCCTGCTTAAGTTCCACCGCGCGGTTACCACATTTAATGCGGCATCCCGGTTGTACCCCCTCTCGAGGAGGTAGAGGAAATCAACGCCGGCTTCTAAAAGCCTTCTCGTTAAATGAATTCTAATGGGGTTGGGCTTTGAGTAGTAGCGCATCTCTCAAAGCAGAGCAAAACGCTAGCGGCTCCTCCACCTTGCCTGACACCAGATCGGGTGCTCCACCCCCTCTCCCATTCACCCTGCGAAGGAGTTCCTCATTCAGTTTTCTAGCATCTAAGCCTTCCCCCACTAACTCATCGCTGACCTTTACAGCGTAGCTGCCTTTCCTGTTGACGACTCCCACGACCGCGCGTTTTAGGTTCTTACCGACTCGGAGCGCGAACTCTTTTACGTCGTCTTCCTCTACTAAGACGGCAACGAAATTTAAGCCCGCTACCTGCTCCGCCTGCAACGCGACTCGTGCCGCTTCCGCGTCAAGAAGCCTACCCTTTAGCTCCTTAAGCTCTTTAGCCAGCACGTCACGCTCCTTCAAAAGCTCACTCACCGAGTCGACAACTCTACTCTGCTCGGTTCCCAGAATGTCAGCGATCTGGCTCAGGCTTTCTTCGAGCTGTTGAGCGTACTCAACCGCAGCGCTACCTACTTTGAAGATAAGGCGCGACACCCCGTCCTGGATTCTCTCTGCCTTAACGATCTTTATGAGTCCAACCTCCCCTGTGCTCGAGCAATGAACCCCTCCGCAGGCCTCTACGTCCCAACCCTCGATCTCAACGACCCTTAGCCTTGCGCCCGGTACCACACCACCCTGGTAGAGGGTGAAGCCGTACTTCATCTCTGCCTTTGAGCGATCCTCGAAGAATGCTCGCACAGGTCTGTTCTCCATTACTACTAGATTCGCCAGGCGTTCGATCTGCTTCAACTCCTCCGGTGTAATTTTCTTGTGGTGGGTTACATCCAACCTGCTCTGCTCTACACCCTTCTGAGCCCCTGCCTGCCAGACGTGTTTTCCGAGAACTCTTCTAGCAGCACCCAGGACTATATGCGTGGCAGTATGGTTGCGCATGAGCGCAAACCTCCTCTCAGCGTTGACTAGGCCCTTCACCTTAGCGCCGGTCGGGGGTACTGGCCCCTCGCATTCGTGAATCACGATGCCTCCAACGTCGAGCACTCTAACGACATGGCACGTACCCTCCTCCCAGCTCAAAATCCCAAGGTCGTGAGGCTGTCCCCCGCCCTCTGGGTAGAAGGCCGTTCGATCTAAAATGACCCGGTTACCCTCAGATCGTAGCACAGTAGCGTCGAACTGTAGCATCCGAGGGCTAATGTAGTAGAGCTTCTCAGTCGGCTTGAGCCCTTCGATCAATTTGGCTAGCTCCACTCCCACTCGTTCCTCAAGCCTTCTCGTCTCCTGGTGCTTCGAAACTAGCGTGAGGTAGAAGTCGACTGGCACGTTCACCACCAGGCCGTGTTTTGAGAGCTCCTCTGCAACAATCTCCGGGGGTAGGCCGTGGGACTCATACAACTCGGCGAGCAAAATCGCTGGAAGTTCGTTGCGGCCCTTAGCTTTCAATTCCTTGGCAAGCCTGGCTAGTGTTCGTTTGCCTTGCTGAAGAGTTTCAGAGAACCTTTTCTCCTCATAACTCACGATATCAATGATTTCATCTTCGATCTCTCGATATTCAGGAAAGTCTAAACTCCAGTGTCTAATCTGCCGCGCTACAATTTCGGCGAGAGACTTCTCGATCCCCAACTTCCACAAATGTCGGAGCGCTCTACGTATCAACAGTCTTGCCAGGTAGCCGGCACCAACGTTCGAGGGTACGACACCGTCACCGATCATCCAAAGCAGTGTACGGGTGTGATCAACCAGTGCGAAGAGATCGTGGTACGGGCTTATCGCGCCTTTGAGCTCCTCCAGGCTTACCTCGAGGCTTTTTGCGATCTCTTCCAGCTGACGCTGAGCCTCTAAAGGTTTTTTAAAGTCCAACTTACCGGACTTCCTAGCAACCGCTAAGGCGATCCTCGGGTCTAGGGGCTTGAGGCCTACCTCCCTCACTAATTGGTCTATGATGCTCGGGAATACCGCGTCGTAAACTGTGGGTGTTCCCTTTAGGAGCCAGAGTAGGCGCTCCAGGCCGTAGCCGGTATCTACGATCCTGTTAGGCATGGGTACGAACTTTTCTCCTACAACGCGGTAGTGCATGAAGACCAGTGTTGCAACTTCCAATCCTTTGACTAGCACCTCGTAGTCTTCGCCGGCGTTACCCCCGCCGCTCCACCAATCGAACTTGAACGATATTTGCTCGGGCGGTATCTTGAATACCTCGGTCAAAACCCTGAACGCGTAGCGGACAGTTTCGTCGGCCCAGTACACGGTCTTATCGCCTATGTTAAACGCGTGATGGGCCATCATCTCGAAACCTGTCAAGTGACGACCGCTTCTACCGACGTTTTCGAGGTCCGTCAACCTTACACTTGGTTGCGATATTACGAGCGGATTAGCTGGTGGCTCCACAACCCCCTCGGTTACCCACGGTTGAAAGTCATAGATCGAAGCTCCGACCAAGTACACGTCGTCTCTCCATCTCGCAACCACGGGATATCGATTAATCCGAGCGTGCCCCTCCTTCTCGAAGAATGTTAGAAAAGCTTCTCTGACATCTCTGGGCTCTTTGAACACAGAGACGAGAGTTTCGCCGACGAACTCGTAATCGGTGCACGGCTGATCTCCACAAACATCTTGCTCTGGGTTTAGTGTCCAGAAACTTTTCCCGCATAACTTACACTTCTTCAGGAGAAAGCCGTTCTCCCTGAAGAATGGCAGATGTAGGAACTCTTCCTCTCCCATGCTGTGCAGGGTTATAGCTTGAACAAAATAACCTTTTGCTTGCTCACGCGAAATTTGGGTTCTGCTGCTTGAGGAGGTTGTAAAGGGCCGAAGCCTCCAGGTAAGCCTTCGATAGACTGCGCTCGATCACTCCTGGCAGCGGTAGCGCAAGCGCTTCCGCTAATGCGTCAGCCTGCGCGACAGCCCTTGAAATTAGCACATGGATGACTTCTGGGAGAGGTAGGTAGGCGTTGATAGCTAGGTTGATCGCCTCCTGCTGAGCTTCGGTAAGCGATTTAGAGTAATCTTCCGGTTCAAACGATACCTCACCGGGCTCAACTATGCGCCCATCAACGCTGATCATTTTTATCGGGATGGTTATCTCGATCGGTTTGATGTTGAGTTTGCCTAGCAGCTCAGCTAGCTCCGGAGTGATGACATCGCCCTTCTTCGCGACAACGGTGTCGGAAACCACCCAAATTGTTCCTTCCATAACTCTGATCGGAATCTTAAGCTTACCGAAGAGGCTCATCGAAGGGCCTGGCGCAATTCCCGTATTTCCCGAGGACACGACGATATCGCTTGTGGCTATATCGTTAGGCGCGGCTTTACGCGTCATCTTGTACTCCTTGAGCAGGAAGAGGGCGAGAGTGAAGGGGTTTTCGTTGGTGAATATCACGGCATTCTGGCCAGTCAATTTGGCAACGAGCTTATCGGGAGTTTCTCTTCGAAGATCCTGCAACGCTTTTAGGAAAACTCTATTCTTTACCACCTTCAGCGCAGCCCCGCGTTCCATGAGTTTACGGCGTAGCGTGTGTAGCGCCGATGCGGGGATTCCCGTCACATCTATTACGAGATAGAAACTGTACTTCGAAAGGAGCTCAGTGTAGCTCTTTAACTTCGCAACCTTGCTAGGCGAGTGAATCCTAATCCTTAAACCGGTTAGCGCGCTCATATCACCGCCACCTCAACAGGAGGCCCCATAGATAGTTTCAAGTAAACCTTCTCTATATTGTACGGTTTGAACCTGTTCAGTAAGAAACTCAACACCGTCGCAGCATTCTCCGCCACCTCCTTGGGGTTCTGAATCTCACTGCCTATCTTACACGCAATCTGGGGTTGATCTCTTAACTTGATCCGTACCGACCTCTTCGCTCGATCAATAGCGGCCGCTAAATCAGCGCTGGGTAGGATTGGTTGCGGCATCTTAGCTCGCGGACCGAGGTAGCGCCCTAACAGTCTACCTACTAGCGGCATTAAGTCGGCCTGCGCCAAGAATACGTCGTACTTCTTAGCAAGCTTCTTGGCCTCCTTTTTGCTAGCAGCGATCTTCTCCAGATCCGCTCTAGAGAGTACGACGTCAGCGCCCGCCTCCTTGGCCCTGAGCATCAGATCACCCTCGGCGATCACTGCAACGGTAGATAGCTTATCGGGTGGTGGGTACGGAAGGACGACGAGCTCGACAAACCTGTTCTCGCTCTGCTTCACATCAATGTCCCGGAGCTTCACTACCATCTCGTAGCTCTGCACAAACCTGCGCGGCTTTGCCTTGGATTTAGCTTCCTCAATAGCTTTGATTACTCTATCAATTTTCACGCTCATTGCGTTCCACCCCCAAGCTCGAACTTCCTTAATATCTCGTCGTAGACCCCTCTCTCAAGCTCCTTCATCACCTCTTTAGGCGTTTTACCGTCGATCTTGACCCCCATGCTCTGACAAGTCCCTACTACACACTTGACAGCGGCCTTCAGAGTCTTGGCACCGATATCGGACTTCTTCATCATCGCTACTTTTACCAGTGATTCGAGGGGCAGGTTACCTACGTAATCGCGAGAGGGTTGCCCGGATCCTCTTTCGGCTTTCAACTCCCTTATTATCAGCGCGGCAGTAGTGGGAGTCCCAACCTCAACATCAAAGCTCTTCTTCTCAACATCAACTTGCACTTTAACCGGTACCCTCATTCCGCTGAAGTCTTTTGTCAACTCGTTGATTCTCCTGACGACCTCCAGGACGTTTATTCCGAGAGGCCCAAGAGCAGGACCTATCGGTGGACCTGCAGTGGCTTTTCCACCTTCAACCAGGAACTGGAACGTCTTTATCGATGCAGGCACCTCGCGACACCTCGTCGTGAGCTGGCTTAAAAGCCGTTTAAAAACCTACTTTAAGGGTAGGAACATCGAAGACCGCGTCGCTTTAAGGCCCGGTTCTCCGTGCTCAACCTTTTTACATGTTGGAGCAAACTCCCCAAGATAGTGCCCGATCATCTCTGGCCTGATCTCTACCGGTACGAATTCCTTCCCGTTATAGACGTGCAGCGTCAGGCCTACCATTTCTGGAAGTACTATCATGTCCCTTAAGTGGGTCTTTATCATCGGTTGCTTCTTAACCTTCCCCTCCGCCATCAGATACTTAACCTTCCTCACCTTCTCTAACAGTTTCCTATGCTCTTTCTTCAAGCCGCGGCGAAGCGTTCTCCGCTGCCTAGCCGGGAGTACTTCTGTCAGCTTATCAAACGGCATCGCGGTCAGCTGCTCAATCGTGTATCCCCTGTAATGAAACTCCCTTGCTGAACTCATCTAATCTCAGGGGGCTGCAACTTCAGGAAATAAAAGCATCGCGACGCGAACAGCTACTTGGAGGCCTGGGCACCCCCCCGTTTCCGTCCCGTCCGCCTCGGAGCTATATGTCCCACTTTCTGCCCAGGCGGGGCTGTTCGTGAAACCGGAGTGAGACCCTTAGGGTGATGCCCTCCTCCCGCAGGATGCGCATACGCACCCATCGCCTTGCCTCTGACCGTCGGGTATTTGAACGATTTAGCCTTGGATAAATAGTACTTCTTTCCGGCCTTTAACATGGGCTTTTCCACTCTACCACCTCCGGCTACAATACCGATCGTCGCTCTACACTGAGAGCTAACTTCCTTGACCTTTCTTGATGGTAACTGTAGCAGAGTTTTTCCTCCCCTGTGTGCTAGCACTACAGCGTAAGCGCCGGAAGACCGCGCAAGCTTGCCTCCATCACCAGGTCTTAACTCAACGTTGCAAACCAAAGTTCCTTCCGGAATGTTAGCAAGCGGTAAGATATTACCTAAATTAATCGGTGCCTTCGCTCCATAGTGCACTTTTTGTCCCACGGATAACCCCTCAGGAGCTATCATCAACATTTTAACACCATCCTCGAACTTCACTCGGGCTAAGGGACACCCTCTTCCCGGATCGTGGAGCAACTCCGTGACTACCCCTGTTACGACCTTTTTTGAGATAGATTCCGGATCGAATGCCCTATACTTAGCTGACCCTTCGTGCTTCCAACCCGGATTCCTGAACACACTGCTTCCACGCCCCCTTCGTTGAACGAGCAAACGCTTGCCCATACCAGGTCACCTTAGAGCACACCCAGTCTACTGAGCACGTCCATTGCATTGTACCCCTCTGCGAGCTTTACATATGCTTTTTTCTCGCCCATTGGAGTAACTAGGGTGTTTACCTTCGCGACCTTCACGCCGTACATTTTCTCAACAGCCCTCTTTATCTGAGGTTTCGAAGCGGTCCTGAGGACGATAAAGGTCATTACGTTGTGGCGCTCTGCTAGCATCAGAGATTTCTCAGTCACGTGCAATCTAACTATAATGCCATCGGGTTCCATACGGTCACACCCTCAAAGCGTTCAGCAAGAATCTTCAGAGATGAAAGCGTGTAAAGAGTTAACCTTCCCGGGTGCCCTCCGGGAGCCAACTGGGCCACGTTGACTAGCCTAGCCGTTGCGACCTCTACGCCGGGGAGGTTCCGCGCCGCCCATACGATACCTTCGTTCTCAGCCACAACAATCAACAGGCTTTTAGGCACTTTATAACGCCTCCCCCTCATCTTACCCTTTCCAGCTCTAATCCTCGTTCCATCTACCGCTCTTTCGACATCAGCCCATAGGCCTAAAGCATCCAGAACCTTTCTTACATCGCTAGCCCGCGTTAAACGTTGAAAATCATCGACCACAACTAGGGGGATCTGCTTTACACGTTCCACGCGATGGCCCCTAGCCCGCACGAGCTCCAAGTTTGCCGTAGCTGCAAGCGCCGAAACAGTTGCTAACCTTTTTTCCTTCTCATTTATAAACTCACGAATCTTCTTTTCTACCCTGAGAGGATGGGCTCTCCTGCCTTTCACTGCCTGCGGGACTCTAGCTGCTCTGCTACTACCCTTTACCCTGGGAACCCTAGCTACGCCGTGACCAACACCCCAGCTCTCCGCCGTAGTCCTTAAGCCAGCTAAAGGGTCGGTGCCTTTCGGCTGCAGCTTTGAAGTCATTAACGCTAGCACGGCTCTCCTGATAAGATCGACTCTCACGGGTGTGTCGAAGATTGCGGGGAGCTCTACGCTCCCCACGATATTGCCCTCCAAGTCGAAAACGCTAACAGATCTAACCACTACCCCCACCTCCCGCGGGTTGCGTACTGATATAGACCAGTTTGGGCGACTCCCTCTTCTCCTTCCTAGGCCTCACGGCGAACCTCAGTTTTACAAGCCTCTTAGGCGGGCCCGGTAGAGTCCCCTCCACTATCAGGTATGTGCTTTTGACAAGCCCGTAATGAGGCCATCCGCCAGCCGGATTGATATTTTCGGTTTGGGGATCTGAGATCTTCAGTATACGCTTGTTGTACTCTGTCCTTTGATGAAAACCTAGCTGGCCGGCAAAAGGCGTTGTAAACATTATGGCCGGGGCTTGTGGGCCCACTGTACCAATCCTCCTGCTACCCTTCCTATGCTTGTGCCAGCGGGGGAGGATTTTCACCCCAAACCTTTTCACAACTCCCCCGAAGCCTTTACCCTTCGTCACTGCTAGCACATCAACGTACTGCCCAGGCTCAAACACCTCTGCAACGTTCACTTCCCTTCCCAACACGCTCAGCGCGTATTCCAGCGCTTCGTTAGGCTTTCCACCCACTTTGATTTCGAAAACCTCGGGCTTCTTCTTCCCAATTCCAGATTTCCTCGGCTGTGTAGCAGCAATCACCCTCACCTCAGCGATCTTACTCTTCACTTCTTCAAGCTTCTTCATCTGCTCGTCAAAGGAGTCCTTCTTAGGAATCGTAAAGACCCGCTCCAGGGTTTTGGGGATACTTTTAGCCCAGACCTCGGCAATGCTCTTAAGCCCGTAGGGTGTTTGCTCGTAGACTCTGACCGCTAGTACTATTATGGGTGGAGCTTCGATTACTGTGGCAACCTTTGCGACTTCTTGGCCGTAAAGAGGACTGTTGGGGTTATCCTCAACCTTCACCACATGTAAGGTGCCCACCTTGTAGCCAGCAAAGCCCAGAAGCTTGGCCTTTCCGACGTCAACCCAGGTTCTTACACGGGCCACTATACTGCGAGCTCTCTTCCGCGGGTAGTAGGCCATGCTCCCTCGTCGTGGTTTATGATCCTTAACCACTCTAACCCCCCTAGTTACAGCTGCGCGCGCAGTCGCCTAAGAGATTTTTAAACCTACCGTGAGCCCTTCGACAGCTTAATCGAGCAAAAAGTCGAGGACCGCTAGGGTGATCGGTATCGCCTCCTCCGTTCTTATAGTGAATGTGCCCTGATTAGGTACAAGGTTGACGATAAAGTCAAATGTTCCTTTGGGATCCCAACCCTCTTCAAGAGCTATATCGAGCAGTCCCCGCTCCCGTTCACCGAAGAACACGGCAACCCCACCCTTACGCTTAGCTTCCCTTACCAGTTCTTCCGCAACATTTCTCACAGGATCGCCTAATCTCGACGTTGCTACTTTCACATAACCCTCGCACGCCGATACCGCTGCACGCAGGTTAGGTGCTGTAGATACTTCGTACCCCCAGTAGAAAGGCACTTTCCGCCTATGAACCAGGCGGGGTTTATCATCGATTATTACCGTCACTCTCTCGCGCGGTCTCGCTCTCCCCTGCACCAATATCGGTTCCTTCAAACCTACATCTACCAGCGCAGCATCAGTCAAAGTTCTTAGAACAATCCCCTCCCTATACTCGCATACGAAACCGCGGCCCTTAGGCGATGGAGGGTGGTGAGGGCTCTGGAGTGGAGGGATAACTCCACAGTACCTCAATGCGCTTTTCAGCGGTATCAGCTTTTGCCGTAAGTACGGTGGAGTTTCAGCGTATCTCAGAACATCTACGACAAAATCGCTGTCACCTCCGAACACTAATACTTCCTCTACCCGGAAAATCGCAAGGTAGCGAGCTATTAGACCTAATCGTAGCGTGGCCAGCTTACGATCTTCACCCACGAAAAGTGATGAGGGGATGGCAACCCTACGTTTCACTGCTGGGCTGGGAGGTGGTCTTCTTGTTGCACTTCCTTCTACTCTTATAAACGACACCGAATCCGGTCTGGAAGAGAGGATGTCTTAAACTCTGCCACTGGTTTGGTGCAGAGTCAACAGGATTCTGAAGAGGGATTTTTACTAACGGTAAAGCCCCGACCCTGGAAAGGTGAACAAGTTAGTAATTGAGTTCTCGTGAAAGGCGTTGACCCCCTGCGCACTACTGTGTGCCTTCACTTCTGTTTCTTCTCCCTCTCTTTAGCGCTACTTCTTGAGCTTTGAGACTCCGTCTCCTTCTTTTCCACATCGAAGAATATGGATGTCCTCTGCCTTCCCCCCATATCCACTCGCGGAAGCCGTGACCGGGTACCCTAATTTATGTTTTGTGACCTGCTGCAGCTATTCTACAGCTACCCAGTAGGCTACCTTACCTCGCTTCACCTCTCTTACTTTACCTTCCTTTAGGAGTAGCCTCAGTACGTAGAATGCTTGAGAGTGCGTAAGTCCCAGCTCTCTGACGAGAGTTGAGGTGGGAGTTTCCCCGTGGGTTTTTAAGAACTCTACGACCTTATCCTTTCGATCAGCAACTTGTGTTGTAGATCGCCTCGGCATTGCAAGAACCTTTCTCCGTAGCACGTTAAAAACTATTTCCTAACACTCCGCGCTATCTGGTGGCGGAACGATTACCCAACGCAATAGGAGCTGTACGGTTAATTGAGTTAAAACTGATCCACCATTATGGGTCAGAGCAACACGGTGTGAGTCGCAACCTCGACTCTACAGACTGCTACCGTGTACCTAATAGTTTGCTTAAGGTTGGGTGCATCTCCAGCAGCTGCTCCCTTGTTAGCAATTGCTGGTACTGGATAATAATTCCCACTGCGAGCAGTAGACCTATCCCCGTACCGATCGTGCCCAGAATATCGCTTATGACCGCTAATGCTCCTACAATGGCTCCGCTTAGGATCGTGAGAACCCAAATGTAAGGGCTTAGAAGATGCTCGAGAACTTTAGCCGAAGATCTAAACCCTGGAACTTGCAGCTCAGCTTTGGCGAACTCCTCCGCCTGACCTTTAGGATCCATCCCGGTTGCTGCAACCCATATGAGAGCGAAAGCCACCGACAGTCCGATCAACATGGTAGCGTATATAGCCACGTGGAGAGGGTCGTTTATCACAGACCATAAGCCCCGCGGCGCGGTCATGTAGTAGATCAACGAGGGTTTCAGTGGCTGCATGGTCGTAGCATTGTACATCACGAACCAGTTCAGCCAGAGGTTTGAGTTATCCGGGTTAAAGCGAGTCCATGCAGCTCTGCCTATGATGAGGAGGTTGGCCATAAGAGCAGAAACGAGAATTATCGGAAGGTTGGAAACGTAGAGGAACTTCAAGGGTATTCGCGCCCTAATACCTCCGTATCGGGGGGCCGAGATAGGTATCTCCACCCTCATGCTCTCAAGGTAGGTAAGTGCGAGCACGAAGCCGACCATTGAGATCAGACCGATCAAGTCTGGGAAGCCGCTCCTACGAAAACACACCTCATGCAGCAACGTAGAATTCCCAGTAGTCGCATACACGAGGCTCGCGTGGATAAGTGAGGGGACGAAGCCAACGTATAAGCCATCCTCCATTGGACCAACGGGAGAGAAAATCTCCCAGAAAACCTGCTGAGCCACTCCGGCCAGTATGAAGAGGCTAACCGCGCTACCGATACCCCAACCCTTCTCAAGCATGTCATCCATGAGCAGAATCAACACGCTAACAGCCATCAATTGGCCTAGAACCACCATCTGAGCCGCAGGGGAAAGAGTTCCGTAAACCCCTCCCCATATGAAGGCTAAAGCCTCCGCCAGAGCGAAAAAGATTGTGAGAAGCTTCTGGATGCCAGCGAAGATCTTCCTACCCTCCCTTGCCGTAAGATCCAACTCAATTATCCCGCTGCCCACGAGCAACTGCCAAACGATACCTGCCGTCACAAGGGGGCCAATGCCCAGCTCCAGAAGCGTACCACGTCTAGACGCCATGATAATTTGAACAAGCCACATCGGTTGATACCCCTGCTCCGTCCAGTGTATCCCGTAGAGGGGCACTTGGCCTAGCGCTAAGTAGAGCAGTAGAACGAGAGCTGTCCAGAACATTCTTTCGCCAAGCCTAAGCCTCCTGGGCGGCTTGGGGACCTCAGGTATGAACTTGAGTAACGATAGTAACGCACCTGTCAAACTCAAAGGGCTTCACCCTTCTTCGTTAAGAAGGAACCTCCGGCAGCTTCGAGTTTGCGAATCGCATCCTCGGTTGCTTCAAGTCCCACTACAACCAGCTTTCTGGTCACCCTACCGCGGCCACCCAGCTTGTTGTAGCCTAGCTGCGTTATGTCGATATGCACGGTATCACCTTCCACCCGGGCCGCTCCCTGTCTGATTAACTCTTCCACTCTCTCATCGAGCTCACCCACGTTTAACACTCTTTTCTCAGGAATTAGTGAAGGATGACGTGCAAAGCCATGTTTCCCGTACCAGTCTCGGGCGTACACCACCACCCAACTCCACTTGTGCTTGTGGTATCCTACCCTCCCTCGTCCACCCTTTCTACCGCTTCTTCTGTGCTGGGCTACCCTCCCCCAGCCGCAGGTTCTCGATCCCCGGTAGTACCTGGATTTCTTTTCCCTCCGCACCACCACTTACAATGCCACCGGCAGCCTATTGATTACGTGTTATAAAAATGACGTGCAAGTCGATCACCGCAGAGTTTTTAATAGATCGCTCGGATAACAAGGCAGGGATGAGGCAGCTCGCATCTGACCCATGATGTAAACCTTCGATTGCTGAAGCACGCCCGTAGCGAAGAACTTAATTATGCGGGTTCGCGAGGTTCTGCGAGGGGGTTGAAATTGGGCGAAAGCGAGTACATTCAGTGCGTATGTGGACGGGTTATAAAGGATCCATCCGAGTATAAGGTCGTATACATCAAGAAGGAGAATAGAGAACTCGACATCCTCTGCCCTAATGACACGTGCTACCTAAGGGAGCTAGGATTTATTCAGTTTACTTTAGAGGATGATAAGCCTAAGATACAGAAAGCTACTTTCTATTCACCCTTCGTTACATGGAACGTCGCTAGGATAGGTAAGGAGAGAGCGAACGATCTACTACGGCAGCATCTCCAAACTTTAATAAAAAGGCACGTCGATTGGCGCAAAATCGTTGAAGAAACTAAGAAGCAAATAGAGAGGGAGAAGGCGGCGGCCGCAGCAGCTGCTAGCAGTCCTCCGCCAGAAGCGTAAGTTAGGCTTTTACGTTCGTTCATAGGGTAAGTTTTTAAGCTGAATCCCTGCGGAGGCGCAACTATGGGCAGCAAAGCTGTATCGAGTCAACCGCGCAAGGTGAGAAAAAGGCAATTGTACAGAGCACCGCTCCACATCAAATCCAAGCAGCTCGTAGCCCCTCTAGCGGAGGAGCTTAGAAAAGAGCACGGTATTAGGAGAGTGCGAATTCGAACTGGCGATACTGTGCTTATCGTTAGGGGCAGCTTCAAGGGACACGAAGGTAAAGTTGTTAAGGTGCTCGTAAAAAAGGGAAGGATTTTCGTAGAAGGAGCAACGCGCGTGCGATCAGATGGCAGAGAGATCTACATCTCCATTCACCCCTCTAAGGTTGTCGTAACCAAGCTTGATCTCTCAGACGAGTCTAGAACGAAAATTCTGCAAAGGAGAAGCAGTAGGATCAAGGAGGTGGCCGCTAAATGAGCGAAAGTAAGGGTTCTCTACGGCATTTACGCCGTAGTACGGCACCCCGCTATTGGCCCATCACCCGAAAAGGGTTTGTATGGGCTATTAAGCCCTCACCCGGGCCTCACCCAGCTTCCCTTTCCATCCCCATCTCGGTAATCTTGCGCGACGTGCTCGGTTACGCATACACGCTTAGGGAAGCGCGACGAATTCTTTCTGAGAGAAAAGTTTACGTGGACTGGAAAGTAGTCACAGACTACAAGTACCCCGTCGGTGTCATGGACGTTATTTACCTCAAGGGGGCGGAGGAGTACTACAGGGTTCTCTCGCATCCCACAAAATTCTTCATGCTCCACCCGATAAGCGGGCAAGAAAGCGAAATCAAACCACTGAGAATCAAGAGGAAGATCACGGTGAAGGGCGGCAACATCCAATTGACCTTCCACGACGGTAGAACGTATCTTTTATCAAAGGATAGGGAGGCCGACCTTCACAAGACTTTAAGAACACTTGATACTATTGTTTTCAACCTAAAATCGAAAAGCATCTTACAGCATATACCGCTCAGTGAAGGTGTCATCGCTTATGTAATAAACGGTAGGAACATCGGTTTCGTTGGTCGCGTAGAGACAATTCAGCAAGCGTTTAAACGGGCGCAAGCGCTAGTCGAACTGCGCAGCCTTGATGGCGATAATGTCATCAGGACAATCCTCGACTATGTTTTCACGATCGGCGGAGAAAAACCAATCATCTCGCTACCTACTTCTGAAGAGATAAGCGCGTGGGAGGAGGAACTGAGCCGAAGAGAGCGACTATAGCGGTTAACAAAACCTAGAAAACAGGAAGGAAAATTAAGGTTCCTTAAATGATATTAACGAGCAGGACGTGGGCTATTGTGGCTGAGAGGAAAGATTTCTCATGGTACGTACTGCACGCCAGCAAATACTTTTAAAGTGCTTTAGTTGCAACCGCTAGCTGTGCCTGAAGTGCTGTACTTGGAAAGCGATCACCCGATGAGGAAAGTGTTGATAGGCAAAGTAGTGGCTCACATCGCTGTAGGCGAATCGGGTGTGCGGCTGGCAAACGCGGCGAAGATTCTTGAGATGCTGACCGGTCAGAAACCCACGTTCAGACCGGCTCGCAAAACGATAAAGGAGTTCGGCATCAAAAGAGGCGAGAACATAGCGTGCATGGTTACCCTTAGGGGAGAAAAAGCCTACGAGTTTCTTAAGCGTGCCTTAGCAGCAGTCAACTATACGATCAAGGAATCGAGCATCGACGAACATGGAAACTTCTCCTTCGGCATCAGGGAGCACATTCAGATTCCGGGTGTTAAGTACGATCCCACCGTCGGAATTTTTGGCATGGATGTCGTTGTAGCCCTAGAGAGGCCTGGTTACCGCGTATCACGAAGGAGACGTAAAAAATCGAAGCTGGGGAAAGCCCACTACGTCACAAAGAGGGAGGCCGTAGAGTTCATAACTAAGGTTCTTGGTGCTAAGGTGGTTTAGTATGGCTAAGCTTCGGCCCCCAAGAAAAAGGAAGTTCGGTAAAGGATCGATGAGGTGCAGGCGCTGCGGGACTTATGAAGCGATCATAAGGAAGTACGATCTTTACCTCTGCAGAAGATGCTTCAGGGAAGTTGCCCAAGAACTTGGCTTTAAGAAGTACAGCTAGGTGTTCAACATGGTTGTCGTAGACGTCCTCGCAAATGCTATGGCAACAATAAAGAACAATGAAGCTCGTGGCAAAAGCGAATGCGTAATCTATCCAAGCTCGAAGCTGGCAATTGCCGTGCTAAGCGTGATGAAGCAGTACGGTTACATAGGCGACTTCGAGTACTTAGAGGAGAGAAGAGGGGGGAAAATACGGGTAAGCCTCATTGGTAGAATCAACGACTGTGGCGTTGTTAAACCGCGCTTTCCGGCTAAAAAGACCGATTTCACTAAATGGAGGGAGAAGCTTCTGCCCTCAAGAGATGCTGGAATACTGATACTATCGACCTCTCAAGGCGTAATGAGCGACAGAGACGCAGAAGCGAAAGGTTTAGGTGGGATCCTTTTGGCCTACGTGTACTGAAGCACGGGGGTGTCAATAATGTCTGGGAATCGTAACCGTCTTCTCAAATTGCGCCAAGAGATGAATAGACTACGACCACGGTTCGTTAGAATGAACAGTTGGATGCTAAAACGGCTTGATGACTCGTGGCGTAGCCCACGCCACAGCTTGGATAACAAAATCCGCTTGGAGCGTAAAGGCTTTCCCCCGCGGGTGAAGGTCGGGTACAGGGGCCCAAGCGAGGTTAGAGGGCTACACCCGAGCGGCTTAACTGAAGTTTTGGTATCTACACCCTCCCAGCT
This sequence comes from Thermofilaceae archaeon, assembly GCA_038727095.1. GTDB lineage: Archaea > Thermoproteota > Thermoprotei > Thermofilales > Thermofilaceae > JANXEW01. The sequence continues at coordinate 29,580 of JAVYWK010000011.1, forward strand.
AAAGGAACTAAATCTACATCTGCACATCGTCAGGATAGCATCATCGGTGGGTAAGAGAAAGAGGGCAGAAATCATCAGACTCGCACAAGAGAAAGGCTTGAAGGTCGCTAACCCGTAATTTTCGCGCAGCGGCGAGGGGATTGCATTTTTAAACGTTTGGCGGAGGGCATGTGGTGAAAACTGATGAGCACTGCAGCAACCCGGTCAGTAAAGAGATTAGCGGCTAGCGTATTGAAGGTAGGCGTATCTAGGATTCGCATAAAGCCAGACGCGCTCGATAGAGTGGAGACTGCAATCACGAGGGAGGACGTTAAGCGTTTAATAAAGGATGGGGTCATTTACAAGATTCCTCCTTCAACACCGAGTAGAGGTAGGTGGAGGAAGGTTCACGCTCAACGTAAGAAGGGGAGAGGCAGGGGCCCTGGCAGCAAAAAGGGTCCGCGCATAGATGAAAAGAGAGTGTGGGTATCCAGAGTGCGCGCTCAGAGGAAGTTCCTCAAACTGCTTAAGGAAAGGGGATTGATCGACTCGTCAACGTATAGGCGCCTCAGATCTTTAGTGAAGGGTGGAACCTTCTCCAGCGTACGCCATTTAAAGACCTACCTGAAGGAGCAGGGGATATTAACAAAGGGCTGATGGGAGTGCGGTATGGCTAGAAGTGGTAGGTATAAAGTTCCTTTCAGGAGACGGCGTGAGGGTGTAACCAACTACTACAAGCGAAGGCGGCTAATACTGTCAGGGAAACCAAGGTTAGTAGTCAGAAGGACTAACAGGTACATCATAGCGCAAGTAGTGAAAGCAGAACCCCATGGCGATGTAACGCTCGTGTCGGCTCACTCAGGAGAGCTCAAGAAATACGGATGGAAGGGGGGTACTAAGAACACGCCCTCGGCATACTTGCTTGGGCTTTTAATCGGCTTTAAAGCCCTTAAAGCTGGCATCACCGAGGCAATCCTGGACATAGGCCTGCACCGAGCCGTACCTGGCTCGCGCGTCTTCACCGTGGCGAGGGGGGCCGTTGACGCCGGCTTAAGCATCCCGATCGGGGATGAAGTTTTACCTGGCGATGAACGTATACGGGGTGAGCACATAGCTAATTATGCCTCAGCACTCTCAGAGAAGGGCTATACCTTCTCTAAGTACATTAAAAGAGGATTAAACCCCTCGGATCTCCCGAGACACTTCGATGAAGTTAAGGAAGCTATCAAGGCGGCTTGGTCGACGATAACCGCTCCTCAGGAGTAGTTCCCTGGATCACATCATACGTTTTATTAACTCATTGATCGCGGAACCTCTATACCCCAGCTCGCCGCCCTCGCTTACGTGTTTTTTCAAGCTGCCCTTAAAGCCTCCCTTGGGGGGATGGAGCCGAAAGACTGGCTTCAGATCCGGTATTTTGTTTATCTCGACCCTCCCCTCAAGCAATGCATCAGCTAGTTCCTCGATGCTGCCGAAACCTGCGCTTTTCAGATACTCTTCCGTCAGAGCTTTGTTACCGCTAAGCCTAGCTCTCTTTTTCAACAGCTCGACCAGTGTGTCTTTTTCGACCTCTCCATAAGTAACGGCGTATTCGATTTTCTTCAACATCCCCCTTACGCTAGGCGTATCGCGCAGAAGCACGCAGTGATGCACCCTGTGGAGCCTGAGAAGCTCTAGAGTTTTACGCTCGTCGGGGTTTCTGTCAGGGATCCCCTTAACTCTGACTACAGCTATCAAGGGCATGGTTATCACACGTTTAAAGCGTACGTTTGCTTAAGGGCTTCAAAAACCGCTTTAGCTATGTTGTGGGTAGTTCGCGTCTCCCCCGTAGTGCGGGTCCAAACGTCCTGTACTCCGGCTAATCTGAGGACTATCTTAGCGCTCTCCGCAGCCACTAGACCGACACCCTTTGGAGCGGGGAGCAGTACCACCTCAACGCTCCCACTCTTCCCTCTAACCTTTACGGGGACGCTGTGAGCCTCGCCGCACAGGCAGTACCAGCTGCCGCAACCCCTCCTGACGGGAGTTATGTTCAGCTTTGCCCGCATAATGGCCTTCTCAATCGCTAGCCGTATCTGGCGTGACTTCCCCATCCCCAGTCCCACATAACCGTCCTCGTTCCCCACGACAACGGTTGCTTGGAATTGGCTCACCTCACCCGCGTCTGTCTGGCGTTGCACTAGATTTATTGATGCTATTTCATGCTTAAGCCCGGGGAGCAGCGCGTCAACGATCTCCACTTCTCTGATCGATAGGTTCATCTCGAAGAGCTGGTCTATGCTCGTTATCTTACCCTCTTTCACCAGCACCCCGGCTACCGTACGGGGAGTCCACTCTTGAAGCGAGGACACACCCATGGCTGCAGCAACGACTTTTTAAAGCTTTGTGGAACGATACCGACGATGCCTGTTCGCTGCAGCCTGCACAGGGTTGGTATAAAATGGTTAAGGAAGTTCTCGAGGCACTTCGACAGCTAGACCCGCGAGACCTCAGGGTTCTCAACGCAGTTGAACGAGGTATGGCTAAGTTTCGATACGTCCCCCTCGAGGAAATAAGTAGATTCACGAGCTTAGACCTCAACGAAGCGCTAATTGTTGCTAAGAAGCTGAATGCCTTAGGTCTTCTGCAGAGGTGGATTGGTAGCTACACCGGCTACTTGCTAACCACCAGAGGCTACGATTGCCTTGCTCTGAATACCTTAACAAAAAGAGGGACGCTGAAGAGCATCTCGGCTTCACCTATTGGGCGGGGGAAGGAAGCCGATGTTTACCAGGGTGTCACAACAGCAGGTAGACTAGTTGCTGTCAAATTTCACCGTGTTGGACGAACCTCGTTTAGACAGACGAGACGTTACAGGGCATACGTCGGTGATCGGCACCACATCTCGTGGCTGTACCAATCGAGACTTGCAGCCAAGAATGAGTTCGAAGCCTTAAAAATACTTTACGAATATGGAGTTTCTGTTCCTGAACCAATAGATTGGAACAGGCACATAGTGGTGTGCGGGTATGTAGAGGGTATTGAGCTCAGTGAAGCACCACCCCTACCCGACCCCGAGAAATTCCTGGAGGAACTGCTCAGCCAGATCGAAAGAGCGTACTCAGCGGGATTGATTCACGCGGATCTGAGCGAGTACAACATCTTAGTTTCACATAGAGGTCCTGTAATCTTCGATTGGCCGCAGTGGGTTTCCAGAAACCATCCCTCAGCGCTTTACTATTTGAGACGAGACCTAGAAAATTTACTAAAGTTTTTTAAAAGAAAATATAATGTATCATATAACTTAGAAGAATTTTTGCAAAAATTATCAGTGGAAAAGTTATTATAAGTTAAGAATGTAGTTTATTTTTGTACAGGACTCCCACCCTGCTATGTTGTTTTTGCGCTCCCTGTAAAGATGCTGCGCACGTTCATTCAAAAAGACTTAAAACCGTGGAGGATAGGAACTCACATTATTGAGGGGGTCAAGCCTGTTTAGGAAAATAATCGGTGTTGACCTACTACCGGGCGAATCCCCCGCAGCTCTTCAAGAGCCTTTTGTAGCGTATGTTCTGCTCTACGAGGGTAATGTCAGGGAGAGGGGTGTCGCTAGACTACGCGAGATTCTTGCTCTTATCGAAAGGGAGCGTGTAGAAGCGCTAGCTGTCGACAATATTTACGAGCTCGCACCTTCCATCAGCGAGCTCCAAAGCGTGATGAGTTCGTTAACGCACCCACCACGACTTGTGCAAGTAACAATGATAGGTGAGCGCGCATACCCGCTAGCATCGATTGCAGCTTCCCTCGGATTGGCTGGCAGTAAACTGAGCCCGCAGCAGGCTGCGGAGGTGGCAGCAAGGTTATGCTACATGGGCATTGGCTCAGAGCTTCAGTTGTTTGAGAGCGACGAAACACGCGTTGTTATCTCTAAGGGGAGAACCCCAATCCAGGGCGGGATGAGTGTTGAACGTTACCGAAGGAGCATTGAGAGCAGGCTCCTGAAGAAAACTAGGGAGGTGCAAGAGCTGTTGAGGGAAAGAGGCCTCGATTACGATCTCTTCATAACCAAGACCGCTTATGGCGTAGAAAGGAGCGTGTTCGTTATTTACGCACCGCGAGAGCGGATCTATGGGATTGTTAGACCGATCAAGGACCATGATATCCAGATATCAATCGAACCGGTTGCGCGGCGCGATCCGTTTTTTGTGCCTCTGACTAGCCATGTTCAACGTCAACGGAAATCATCTGAATATTTGATCGTAGGGGTTGACCCTGGCGTTTCAACTGGCGTTGCAGCTCTAACTCTTGATGGCAGGTTGAAGCTCTTGATTTCTGGGAAAGAGCTTGGTAGAGGACAGGTAGCTAGAACCTTGCTTGATGTTGGAACGCCGCTTGTTATCTGCACAGATGTTTCGCCGCCTCCCGGATACGTGAAGAGGTTGGCGGCAATGCTCAGCGCGGTTCTCATCTACCCACCGCATCCGCTATCGATAGAAGATAAACGACATCTGGTGAGCGAATTCTCGACGTCCGCAGAGCACTGCGTAAAAGTGAGAGATTCGCACCAGCGGGACGCGCTTGCTGCAGCCCTGTTTGCTATGCGGCATTTCCAACCGAAGTTTTCAGAAGCCAAGGAAAAGGTGGAAAGGTTAGGATTGAGCATCCCGCTGGATGAAGTGTTAGCCCTGGTTGTAAAGGGGGTACCGATCTGGGAGGCTATTAGGCAGGTTTCAAAGGACTACTTGATTCCCACTCAAAGGCCATCACCACCTGTTACTCCACAGGCCGCTACCCAGCCCATTGAATTAGCGCGAGAGAAAGTCGATGAGTTGTACAAAAGAGTTCGCGAGCTTGAAGAGGAAAAAAAGATGATTCTCAGCAGGCTAAAGGAGCTGGAAACGCAGCTGGAAAGACTCTTACAGATTCAAAGCTTCGAGGTTAGAAGGGATAGAGAAGTTGAAGCTCTAAGGAGCAGATTGGATAATCTTCTAAGGGACTATAACCTGATTCAGCAGCAAGTGGAAGACCTGAAGAAGGAGAAGGAAACCCTTCTGACGTTTCTAATGAAAGCTGCAGTAGGCGAACTCGTGCTAGCGCCAAGGTTCAGCAGTCCCCACACGATGTCGGAGCACGCATGCACGGGTGGAGTTGTAGTGTTTGGCGCGGTATCTCCATCGGACCTTACACTCGTGAGAGAGAAAGTAAGGAAGCTCGCTCTCAGAGCCGTGATATCCGAACAACGCCTACCAGAACAATTGATCGAAGCTCTCGCCTGCGATGACGTTGTTGCCTTCTCGCCCGATGAGGTTAAGCCTCTTGCTGTAATTGGTGATGTTTACATACTCGATAAGAAGTACCTGGAGTATCAGATCGAATGCAAACTTAAAAGCTTAGATAACAGGACTAGAAGATTGATGAAGGATTTCGTAAAAAATATTATTGAGGGTTATAAGACTGAAAGAACCAAAGCTTTGATTCAAACCGAAAAAAGTTAGCTTTGTGCCTAAAATGGAACTAACTTACCTTCCATGAAATCGTAAAGTAACTTATTCACCCTATTCAGTTCTTCTCTAGCAATTCCTTCAGCTTCCCTTTTAACTGCTTTGAAGTCCTCTTCCCTCTCAACAACGATGCCAAGGTACGTTATCAGAGGATCGTTTATAGGCCTACCTATCTGGCTCAGAAGCTTTACATACGCCTCATCAGCGTCGGTCTCCTCCACGATTCTCCGGGCTATAATTTGAGCTAGAACGTTGTACAATTTTCCCACATGGTTAATGGGGTTCTTTCCTGCTGCGGCTTCCATTGACATTGGGCGCATCGGCGTGATAAGCCCGTTCGCCCTGTTGCCTCGGCCGGTAGCGCCATCGTCGCCGTGTTCAGCCGAGGTACCTGTTACAACGAGGTAATACCCACTCTCATCCGCCGCGCTTGGATCATCTCCCGTGTTGATGTAGACCCTAACCTCCTTGCTTGTGATCTTAGCAGCGAGATCCTCGATTCTACGTTTAACCTCCTCCTTGGCACTTAGGTACTCATACCTGTTCGCTATGTGGCGTGAGACGAAGGCTACAGCCACAGTTAGATCTATACGAGTACCGACTCGGACCGCCATCACTTTCACGTCTTCTCCCACCATCGGTAGTTCGCTCTTCACTTTGAGCGAGTTGAGGAAGCGCTCAACCTCTAGGACAAGCCTCTCTGTTTCGCTTAACGGGGCGAAACCTACGCCCAACGAGGTATCGTTAGCGCCAGGGTACTCTTTCCGCCGCTTGAATATGGACACTAAGTCAGCTGACCCCTTTCCAACTTTGTAGTCAATGATCACATGCTCGTCTGGATTCAAGTAGCGAAAGTTGCTTTTCAGCCACGTTCTTGAAGCGTTAAGCAGTATTGGCCCTATAGGTACGATTTCTACCGCACTGCTCTCCGTTTTCACCTCGGTAGTGGCACGCCCCGCGATCGTTACGTAAATTGGTGCTAAAACCTCGCCTCCACCAAATCTCGGCCTCGCTTGCCCCCCCACCACTAGGACCTTGTCTACATTGTGATGCAGCACCTCGCCAAACCTTTTGAGATACTCCTTGCACAACGCAGCACTAGAGGCTTCAGCAATCGCATCAGCGATGTAGTCAGGGTGGCCTAGACCCTTTCTTTCAACAAATTCTATATTCCTCTTTTCCATTGGAAGACTCTCGAATCGCTCGACTACGATGTTCTCTAATGCCATCGCTCGACCCTCGATCAAACCTTATTTAAAGTGAATTGCCCTATGAATTTACGCATTTTATCGATAGATCTAAGGGGTGATGCCACCCTCTCGCGTGAAGATGTACACGATGTTGCTTCCGCGTATGAAGATTCTTCCATACTTCACGAGTGGAGTTCCATCCTCGTTCACCTGCATCGCTTCACCCAGTATGATGTTCATAGATCGGTCAACATCCTCTATTACGCCCTTGTACTCGCTATTGTCCTTGAGCTTGACGTAAACCTCAGTGCTGCGCTCCTTTAGCCTCTCTAACAGCTCCAATGGGGACTTCGCGCTCATGCCTAGCACCGGGGCGATTGAGCGCTCTAAACAGCCTTTTTAAACTTTTGAGCGACCCACAACCATATGCTCAAGGAGGAGGGGAAAGCCCTCGTGTGCGAGAGCTGTGGGCGCGCGAAACCGCTCGCCAAAATTGCAGGTAAGTACTACTGCTACGAGTGCGGGCGCAGAATCGTAGAGGAACACATTCGGGAGCAGCTGAAGGAGCTAGAAAGGAAAGGCATCATTCGATTCGATGTTAAGCCAAAAGGGTGACTAGTCCCCGCCTTTATGCCTCGTAGCTTCATGACGCTTCCTCAGCTCTCTCTCACGCTGTTTACGCGTCCACTTGTAGTTGTGCGTGTAGCGGTATTTAGTGCTGAGCAACCCGCGCACCTTCCTGCCAGCCATCGTCTTCCCCTTAAAAACGCGCCCCCTGTCAGGCTTGATATTAACAACCTTCGGGAGCTTAACAGTGGTCAGCTGTACCTCACCCGAAGCTACTGCTTTTAACCAGCTGGCTAACCTCTGGACGTTTTCCTCGTGCAGGGATTTCCTACGCTTATCAACGTATATGCCGAGTAATCGCGCCTCACGCACAGTAAGGCCGACGGCTTTGACCTCTGTCTCAGAGTAGCCCTTCCCCACCCTCTCCCTTCTCGACGGAACACCCCCGTACCGCCTGAGCAAAGGAGCTTTGACTATCGGAGGAGGCCCTTGCGCACCGCTCACGAAGCCCCTTCGGTAGTGCGCCTTTTAACCCTTTTCGCTTCTATCGCCTTCATCGCTATCGACCGAGCACGAAGAGCCAGCAAGCCTCCAACCACAAGCCCTGTGAAGAGGCCGAGAACACCCGTCAAGAGCAAAAGTCTCCGTGCTGATTCTAACGATCGCTCCGATAGCGCGCTCCGGCTTACTAGAAGCAGAGCGATGGACAGCGTACACACTAAGAAGTAGGCTACTAAGGGCCAGAGGAGCACATAGATACTTTCACCGATAATTCTGGGAAGCAGCCACACCATTAGGGGCGGGATCAAGGCATTGATTACAAACAATGGAGTAGCCCTTCGAAGTGTTTGTTCAGCTGACCTCAATATCTGGGAGCCCCGCAGCATGTGATGCTCGTCAACAAATCCGATTTAACTCTTGTTTTTAAAACCGGTGGTGAGTAAGGCAACGGAAGCAATACCGTATGCCACATTTGCCCCGTAAAGGTAGTTCTTTACTCTACTCCAATCACCCAGGGTTATGAGATAAACTCTTATCAAGTTCAAAACCACGAGTAAAATTAGGATGCCCACGACTAGTGTTCCAGCTGGAAGAACCTGACCTACGCTGTACGCAAACATTAACCCATTGGGATCCAGGGCTAGTTTAACGTAACGTAGCCGCGAAGACGTCAACGGTGCATAATAAGTCAAAAAAGTGGTCACAGCTACTATGACGGCTACGACTAATATTAAGATCGTATTCCCGGGCGGTATAGTACCAACTCTCTGTAATCTCAGGCTCCAGTCAGTGAAGCGGGAAAGAGAAGCATAGTCCCCCTGCAGAGTCACAGCTCTAGTAAAGAGCAGAAGTAGCGGTATGCCCAATGAGAGCGGTAGGAACGTCGCACTACTTACGCTACCGACAAGTTTACAGTCCCAGAGGGTTAGCACTACAAGGGTTAGTATCAACGAAGGGTGAAGGATCAAATTCATCAATAGCTCCGCCTTCCCTTGCAAGAATACTTTTTCGCTAAAAGTTGTTAACAAAACCCAAGCGAGCTGGAGAAGCTCTGGCACGACGGGGTAAGCAGGGTGGAGAATCACAAACGTCCCACCTTCCAGCCTAATCACAACGAAGATCGTAAGCAGCAGCATTACGAGGGTGTTCAAGAGAAGATAAATAGCATAGACGGTCCCAACAACGATATAGCCCAAGAGAAGGAGCAGTATACCCAGCATGCTCACGGCTAAGCTGGCCATCTTTTTTGGATACAGTGTAGCCCCTCTTACAACGTACAAAAGAATAACCGCAGCAGCAGTTGATGCTACCAAGCCCAGCTGAACGCCAGTTCTTACGCTGAACAGTATCTCGACAATGGGTGCGCCGAAACCGGCTAAAATGTGCTGGAGAAGCAAGTGCGCTGAGAGCGTTATAGCGGTTGATGCAGGGAGAATCAATGCTTGCAGAAACGTAAACGCCCATGGCACTACTCTAGGAGAAAAGGGGCTGATGCCTAAATCCGCCCAAGCCAGGAGCGCCCCCAGAGGTGCTCCGATAGCATACCCCCTCAAATCGACCCTTGATGGGGGGGAGACGGATGTGGGAAGAGCTTCAACGCCCAGCCAAAGCGGGGAAAATAACCTCACGAAACCCTCGGCTAATAGCATTTGACCCAGCGACAGAGCAATGGATAAGCAGAGTAGCACGATCATGCTTTGATCGATTACTCTCTGGGGATAGCTTAGCGAGACCAACAGCTGCGGCACCGCAGCACTAGGTGTACCCATCATTCTCAGCGCTGTTGCTGCGACGCGTAGGGTAGCAGCCGTCATGGCAGATGCTACACTGATAGCTAATGCCGACGCCCAGTACTCGCTACGTGGCTTTACTGCGTGAGCGAAAACTACCAATATGGAAAACACGACCGGTTGAACGATTACCGGCAGGCTACCCACGTCAGGATTGCCGGGCGAGACAAAATCCCCGAGAATAAGGCCTATGCCCGATCCAAGCACTAGGGCAGCGGCAACCACGAACGCCCCTCTCATCGCAATCACTCAACGCTACTACCATTTTCAACTCTGTTCAAGAACCTGCCGTGCGAAGCCCGCATTAGAACGTGCATGCGCACCATGCAACCGCTCCCGCCCTTTGTACAGTAATCTCTCAATGCGTGCTGGCGCATCCTCCATTCTTCAGGAGAGAGAAAAACGCAACGCACACCTGAGCTGGTCAGGCAGTAGTAGGGGCACCCAAAGCTCTTGTGCATCGTGAAGCTCCTCCCCTATGTCTATTATGTGTAGCGTGCAGAAAACTAGGTTCTGTTAAGGTAATTTACATATTTTTTTAGCTTTATAAGTGTATCTTGAAGGCTCTCTGGTATAACTTTAGTATTAGAGATTACTGGCATGAAATTAGTATCACCTAACCAACGAGGCACCACGTGAATGTGAAGATGGGATTCTAGCCCTGCACCAGCAACCCTCCCCAGATTGACACCGATGTTGAAGCCATCTGGATCTAAAGCCCGCTTAAGTATTTCAACGCTCTCCCTAAGAACTTCAACCAATTCGTGGAGCTCATCTTTAGTGAGGGACGAGAAGTCCGGTGCGTGACGTGCTGGCGCAACCAGTAAATGGCCAGTGTTGTACGGGTATTTGTTCATCACAACAATCGCCCTAGATGTCTTAAAGAGGACAAAATGCTCATCGGGGTTAGGTGCAGTGAAAGCTTTGCAAATGAAACATTCCGCGTCCTTCTCTATTTTCGCGTACTCGATGTACTTCATTCGCCAGGGTGCCCAAAGGATGTCCATAGCTTGGGGGAATGAATGAGCACCGATTTTAATTTGATGCCTACCAAGGCCCAAGAAGGCACCGGGCAGCCCAGACCAAGGTTTATAAACGATGGTGAAGCCACTCGTGGCGTTATGAGCGAGCGGGTTTCGCGAGAAGCTCGTAGCAAGTGGGAGGCGAAGAAGTGGTTCAGAGTACTAGCACCCAGTGCCTTCGGGTTTGCCGAGATAGCTCTGGTGCCGGCGAAGGATGCGACGACGCTAATCGGTCGTACTGTGGAGATTAGCTTCTTCGATATTACGAAAGACGTCTCGCAGCTACCAACAAAGCTGAAGTTTCAGATAGTGGATATAAAAGGCGATACCGTAAACACGCAGCTTAAGCAGATAGAGTTGACCAGGGACTACATAAGGAGCTTGGTTAGACGGGGGTCCTCTAGGATTGACGTGATAGTGGACGTTGAAACGGCTGATGGTGTTCGACTCAGAGTGATGGGCTTAGCTGTGACTCAAAGAAGGGTGAAAACCTCGCAGAAGAAAGCCATGAGGAAGATAATGTTTGACTTGATAGCTGGTAAGGCATCATCCATGAAGTTTGACGAATTCATCCAGGAGATTGTCCTAGGTAAGCTTGCCACTGAAATCGAGGTAGCCGTGAAGAAGATCTACCCCCTCAGGAAAGCTGAAGTACGGAAAGTAAAAGTTCTAACCAGTCCCTTCGAGGTAGTTAACTTAGTGCAAACCTTGAGCGCTGCTAGCCAGTAAAGAGAGAATTTCTAGGAGATCATCAACTGCGAGGCGCCTAGCTTCATCCACTGTAGGAGCCTTTCCGCTCTTAAAGAGGCAAAGCGCGTAGTAGCCGGTAGAGATCCTCTCTACGAGGAGGGGTAGAACATCGGTGAACCTCGCAACTATCATGCCTCGCTCGTCGATGAAAACATCGTCAGACACGCGGTGCAACCCCTTTACATTAATCTCCCGAAGATCATGGAAGAGCACTACGCCATACACAGTGGGGGTCTCAAGGCCTTTTGATATGGCAAGCCCCTCGAGTAAGCTGATCATCTTCCTAACAACACGATTCAGCTGACGTCGCTCCTCCTGCCCCTCTACCCCCACGTGATGCAATTCGCTTCTCCGCAGCCTAAACTTTACTCACTTGACGTATGTTACAAGCTTAACCTTAGCAAATACAGATTCCAGATTCCCCGTCAATTCCCCTCGCTTCGCCAAGAACCACAGGGGGCTTTCCCTATTCACAGCGTACTTCACGCCGTGCGCAGTCCTCGAAAGCCTTCTAACAAGCCCCTGTGCATGAAGCTGCTCTATCACCTCCTTTATCAGCGTGAGAACAACCGGGTGCGTCGGTAAACCTGCTTCACTAGCTATCTTCTTAGCGTTAAAGGTGAGCATGGACCCCTTCGTTGCGGATATCATATTCGCCAGAGTCTCAACGACTATCCTCTGGAGGCGAGCATAATCCCTATAGATCTCGGGGTTAAAGCGGTGCGCATTCACGATTGATCCGTTTAACTCGAGATTATAGCAGCGCCAGCCAGCTCTATTGATGTAACGCTAATAAGGATTCACATATTCTACGCGTAAACCCACCATTGAACTGTAACTCTAACCCTCAACTCCCCTGCTCAACGGAGGGACTTTAAGACATCTAAAATCAAGTTATCCCTTAGAGTGTGGGTTGCAACCAACGAAAACCTTTAAAAAGGTTTTCTGCAGTCGACGCTGAAGCTGATGGAGGAGAGGCTGTTCATAGCTGATACGTCATCGATAGTTAGCGGAGCTCTCCGCAAAGCCCTTGAAGAGGGAAGGATAGAGGGCAAGCTAGTTGTACACTCGCTGCTAGTATCGCACTTTGAGCGCCTAGCTCGAGAGGGGGCTTACCGGGGCTTCGTCGGGCTTAGGGAGATTGAGCGTATAAGGGAGATCTGTGAAGGGCTCTCGATAGACATAGAGTACGTCAGAGACCTTCCTGAGGGTTTACGCTGGTCGCGTGAGGTCGACATCGACGAGGTTGTTCGCGAACTGGCTTTGGACCTAAACGCTACGTTAGTTACGGCCGATCAGATATCCTCGGAGGCGGCACAAGCGGCGGGCGTCAACGTAATGCTCCTGGAGCCCCGGAAGAAGAATGGTTTCATCCTGGATGAGTTCTTCACCGACAACACCCTCTCCGTACACTTGAAGGAGGGAGCGAAGCCCTACGCTAAGGTTGGGCGCCCGGGTAAGTGGTACTTCACTCTGCTTAGAGACGAACCGCTAGCACGCGAAGAGCTGGAGGCCATCGCGAACGAGATAATAGAGCGAGCAAAGGGCAACAGCAACGCCTTCATCGAGAGCGAGCGCCCTGGTTCTACCATCGTTCAGATAGGGAAGTACAGGATAGTCATTACCAGACCACCGCTCTCCGATGGCATGGAAATCACGGCTGTACGACCGATAGTCAAGCTCTCGCTCGATGACTACCATTTGCCACCGAAGTTGCTCATCAGGCTGGAGAAGCAGGCGGAGGGGATACTCATCGCGGGAGCGCCCGGCATGGGGAAGACCACCTTTGCTCAAGCTCTAGCTGAATTCTACCGATCTAGGGGGAAAGTGATCAAAACGATCGAGTCGCCCAGGGATATGCAGCTCCCCGCCGACGTAACTCAGTACTCAAAGGCTTATGCGACCTCTGAGGAGCTCCACGACGTCCTGCTCCTCTCGAGACCCGATTATACGTTCTTCGACGAGATGAGGGATACGAAGGACTTCGAGCTTTTCGCCGACCTAAGACTGGCTGGCGTCGGAATGGTAGGCGTTGTTCACGCTACAAGCCCAATAGACGCGATACAACGGTTCATAGGTCGAGTAGAGCTAGGGATGATACCCTCAATCATCGACACCGTGATATTCATCGAAGATGGAGAAGTGAAGAAAGTGTACGAGCTCGAAACGTTAGTCAAAGTACCGTACGGGCTACGGGAGGAGGATCTAGCGCGGCCGGTAGTGGTAGTTAAGGATTTCATGACGGGTGAAGCGGAGTACGAACTCTACGTGTTCGGTGAAAGGACTTTCGTCGTACCGATTAAGAGGGAAAGACGGACCGATGAAGTCGCTAAGTCACGCATCATCACTATGCTCAGGAAGTACCTCCCCGATGCCGATTTCGAAGTCAAGGTCGAGGAACACCGAGTGGTCCTCCTAGTGGATGAAGAGTACTACAACTACGTCGTCGGTAAGCCGCGCAAGAAGCTTGAACGCATGGCTCGAAGGCTCGGATTAGAGCTTGAGATAATCCCGCGCTTCGCTTAAACTTCAGGTTGGTTAAGGCGAGATAAATCCATCAAGTACCGCATGTATAAACGTTATACAAGATTCTGTGAAGTATGGTGTCGATCCTAAGCTTAGCCACGTAATGCCTTGCGACTTTAACCATCTCTCCGTTTGTGCATCAATGCCCTTATGATCGCCCAAGATGAAGGCTGAACCCTCCTTTAATCTCAGCATCGAGACATCTAACCCTAGCTCGTGTAGATAATACACGTTTTCCTTTCCGTACGCCTTAAGCAGTGACAAAACGAGATCCTCGAACGTAAAGTTGTAGACCACTACACCTCTTGTAGGAGTCCCGCAAACCACTTGACGTACGAGTATACCAAACTCCGCCTCACTCTCGAACCTCGTGCCCAAATTCTCACCGTCAAGCTCGAGTACGAAAGGCTTAGATCGCCCCTCAAGTACTGCATAGAACACCGTATCCTTGCGAACACCTGCCCTGTCAATTAGGGCGGCTATAGCCGATCTAGCAACCACGTCGAGACGCCCGTAAGAGGAGAGAGCGTTAATATTCATCGATGAATCAACGTAGGCTTGGTTGGCCTTTACAATGAAAACCCTTTTCTTTCTCGAGCCTTTATCAATTTCAATAGCGCCAAGAATAGTTTCTTGAAGGGTCATTCAGCTTAATGGAAGTCTCTTTTTCCTTTCATCTTCGGGCCGTATCTTTATGATACCTCTAAAGATAGCGCACCGTATGCACAAGTTCCTCGTAACCTCGTACGTCGGTATAATCGCTCCCTTACCGCGCAGCTCATTCGCCAGCTGAGGGTCTATTGGAGCATACTTCCTGGTCACTTTCACGATCTTCGAGCGAGGTACAAGGGCTCCGCACTCGTCGCATTGAACCAGAGGTTCCTTCCCTTTGTCCCCCTTGTGCCTGCCTCTGCTTTTCCTTTTCTTCGGCATCTTTTCTCGCAGGAAGCCCTATGGATCCACTATATAAAGCGATCTAAACCTGGTTCCACGAAACACTCAAAAAGTCAGTACTCACAGCCCCCTTCGTGGCTCACATACCCAAGGTATTAGTCATAGGTAGATGCGTGCGGTGCGGAAAGAAGCTCTACAGGGGTGATGAAATGTACAAGTGCTCAAAATGCGAGATACTGTACTGCCCCATCTGCTACAAAAAGCTGCACGGCAAGTGCCAGATCTGCCTTACGCCTCTTGAAGCTGCTTAGAGTTAAGGAGCGGACGGACCAGATACTCGGAGAGAGGGCAAACGTTGTGGCAAACTCCGCATCTTGTGCACTTCGAAGCATCAACCTTTAACCGCCCTTCCTCCAGCTTCACTGCGCCAGTAGGACACCAAAGCACGCATGAGCCGCAGTTTAAGCACAGCAAAGCTCTCGCCACAGAAGAAGCGATCTTCCAGACGTCGGCTTCCCCCTCGATTTCAACCACAAGCCTATCATGTCCCTGACGAACCTCGATTAACGCCTTGCCGAGCGCGAAACCGGATGATGAGTATTCAACCTCGCCTATCGTTGAAAGCAAGCCCAATAGAGTGGCTAAGTCCGTGCTCGCGTTGGGCTTCCTGATTTCAACCGTGAACCCCCCTTCCTTAGTTTTAACTGCAATCGGTCTCACGCGCTCTGCTCGCGTTTCACCCCCAGCTAGGCGAATTATGTCACCTGGCGGATTAACCCATCGCCAAAGACCCAGTTTTACCCAATCATCTCCGTACCCGCAGGCCTTAGCATACTCATTGAGTACCTTTTCCCAAGATCTCCAGAGCTCCGGCTTCACCTTCTTCAACCGATCGATCTCTCCTAACTCAATTGCAGGGCAAAGCCAGCAGCCGAGCCTATCGAACCCCTTGAAGTAGAGGTTGTTCACCGTGAGTTTTTCTTTGAAGATGAGGAGCCAGACGTCGAGAGCTGACCAATCTTGTATGGGGGCCGCTACTAGGGTCATGGGTATCCACTTGTTCCTGTAAACTCTCGGGCTCAGAGCCCTCGCAGCAGATTCGTAGCGCCGCTGACCCACTATGCTTAGCACTTCTCCCCCTAAACGTTCTTTGATTGCGCGCGCTGTCGGTACCAGCTTGCAGACCTTACAGCACCACCTGTAGTCGCGTGCAGGTGGGCCCATCACGTTGAGCGAGCTCCAGAAGGCTTTGCCGGCATCGGCTAGTATAAGCTCTGCCCCCGCACGCTTGGCGAAGCTCTTTACGTACTCGACAGTCTCTGGCAGTTCTAAGCCTGTGTCGTTGAAGAGTAATGGAACTTTTCCGAAGGCCTTCTCAGCCAGTCTATACGCCACGAGGCTGTCCTTGCCACCAGAGAAGCTGACGATCGGTTTGAAGCCGGTCTTTGATGCCACGCTGCGCAAGAAATCGACGGCTTCCTGCTCGAGGAGAGAGAGGCGGGACTCGTTCGCCTTGACGGCGTCAAGCCACGTGGGGTTGGAACTGTTCCACCGGTAACGTTTTGCTTTCCAACTTTTTAAAACCCTGATCCAACCCCTTTCCGTTAGTACCCCGACGCCTTCAACACCCGAACGCGTTGCTAATGCTATGAATCGCCTCTCTCGTCTCGAGGGAAGACTCGCTTCAATGATCTTATCCCTATGAATCTCGTAGTTTCTGACCAGCGTCGGTAAATCAACAATAGCGTAATACCCCATCCCCTCTTTAATGAGGGCTGAGACGCCAACGTAGATCGGCTTGAACCTCCACCTTTTCTCCATCACATCGTAGTACCTGTGGCCAACTACGTAACCGTCGACTACCACTTCTTCCGCTACGTCAGGGTAGGGAATCTTGTTAAGCAGAACTATCCTGCGCCTGGGGTAGGGGATCGAACCCAGCTCGCTGCGTATCAGCTCCCATAAATGAACGTAGTCGACCCCCAAGGCGGGTCGAGCATCGGCTGGTGGCGTCACCTTAACTGGTCGGCCCTCATGCTTGCACAGGCCGCAGAAGCGTGTTAAAAGGGGTACGTTGCAGTTATCGCACCAGAATATTCTAGCTCCTACGCGTGCAAGGATTCGGTGGGCGCGAGCCCCTAGCCCATGTTTCAGGCGGTCAGTTGGGAGCACAAGGGCCTTATTTCACCCGTCAATCGCGCGAAACCCTCTTCATTCCAGCTTTACAGCTGCTTGAGTCCGCTTATTAAATTTGTGATTTCGGCCTGCTGCAGCACTTTGAAGACTTGATCCTTCACAGCAATGATGCCCATCTCTACTTTCGCGGGGGTTATCCCGCCCTCCACTGTCTTATCTAGCACCTTAAGAGCTAGGAGGGTTGCCTCATCCAGCGTCATCTGCCCATCGTATGATTGCTCAAGAACTTCCATCGCTGCTTGAGAGTTAGCCCCCACTGCTGCTGCCTTGTAGCTCATATAGCTGCCGCCAGGGTCGGTCATGATAAGGTGAACACCCCTCCTATCGACACCGGCTATAAGGAAGGCTACGCCGAAAGGCCTAACCCCCCCGTGCTGGGTGTAAACCTGCTTTATGTCGCAGATCCTTTTAGCCAGCAGCTCAACGGGTATCTTCTCACCGTAGGTGAGCCTATAAATCTGCGCGTAGACCCTCGCATCGTCTATCAAGACCCTGGCATCACCGAAGAGGCCCGAGAAGGCAAGGCCGATGTGGTCGTCCACCCTCTTTATCTTCTCGGCGCTCTCAGCGAGCAGGGATGGTTGGCGCTTCTCGGCGGCTAGTATGACGCCTTCGGCCGTCTTAATGCCGATCGTTATCGATCCCTTCCGAACGGCTTCGTGCGCGTACTCAACTTGGAACAGTCTACCATCAGGGGAGAAGAGGGCTACAGCCCTATCGTACCCGACTCCCGGTGGCGTAAACACGTGACCACCACAATGAGGGGGGAGTATGTGCTTAAAAAGCTTGACAGTACTGCTCCCCCCTCCGGATTCCTGATTCGTGGAAGCAACTGTTCGAACCTGAAGAGGGCCCACGCGTAAGCTAGTGGACTAGGGCACTGAACTATTCACAATCGAACTCTGAATCTCTCTAGCCTTCTTCAATGTACCCGTCACCTTCAAGACTCTAATTATGGGTTCTGGATAAACGGCGACAGCAGCTCTAAAAAGAGGTAAACCTTCTCTCTTCACCCTCACTATCGCCAACTTCTTGTCTTCTTTTACCTCTATCACGCTCACTCCAACCTCCGCCAATCCTCGTAACCCCCAAAGCTCCATCACGGCTCGTGTGAGAACTTCTTCAAGATTCTGAACCCTGTTTGTGGCAACGACTAAATACCTGAAAGTGCCTTTCACCGAATCCCACCCGCGGATTCCTTCCCGATGATCTTTACACCGCGCACTGGGATGATGCCTGCCAGCTTCTCACGGCTTTCGGTAACTAAATCTAAAGCATTTTTAGACAAAGCATCTAACGCGTACTCGTACGGTATGCCTATTGTGTGAAGCAAGGCGGCCATCGACCTAGCGTCGCGTAGGCTCCTTACTTCTGTTGCACCCGAAGAGAACAGCAGCGAGATATCGGGCCTCCGCCCCTTAGCGAGCTTCCCTAGAACTGCCAAGTAGTAAGAAAGGGTGCTAGCTCTCACGCGCGCATCACCCTCCTGGAGAGGTGCTAAGAGCAGTTCCACCCGTTTTCCATATTCCTTCATGTACATTAGATCCCCCTTGAGCAAGCGAGCTCCGGGAACGAGAGTGAGGACGTCCACGCGAGTATCTCTGCACGCGAAAGCCGTTAGCTGCCTATTCATGGCGTGAACGGTTATCAGTTCGACGCGCGTACGCCACCTCCTCAAGATTTTCTTCGCGAGACCCTCCTTCATTGGCACATCAATGCTCAGTCTCGTAACAACATCTAAACCCTCTTCCCTGCCCCGCTCCCTCAACTGTTCGAACATCTTCATTGCGGCTTCAGGCGACTCGAGGAAAAGTTGAGCGCTGATCGAGGCTCCTACGCCAGAGAAACCTAACTCGCGCATGTAGCTTAGAGTTTCCGGGGTTAGTAGATCGGCAGAAACAAGCAAATCGTAGAACTTCCTCATACCTGTCTCAGTACGTCAAGCCCCCTGCTTCGAACCTCGTTTAAGGCGTGGCGGGATAGCTTCACCTTCACCTTTATCACATCGTCACCGTCGTAAACTCTCATCCTACCAAGGTAGGCGTTCTGCTTATCAAATCTCACGTGGAGGTTCCCAGAGGAGTCTATGCGTTGTTCCAGAGTGGCTTCAACTCTCCTTAAATCCTCGTGAGGGAGTTTCTCTAGAATCGCTTTAAGCAGCGTACTCGCTAGTTCGGGCTTATCCACCACCAGCTTTAACACGTGTATTATGTTCCCATAGAAGCCCTGAAGCATCGACACTTTGATCCCTTCTTCAACCTCGTGTCGAAGATCACTGGGGAAGAGGTTCAACAGGGCAGTTCTTACTTTTTCTAAGTTCTCAGTAGCGTGGCAGAACACCGTTGCTTCAAGACGAAGCGCTTCCCTGCTCATCCTGCTTCTGCTCACCGTACATTTTCCGTATTTTTTCGAGAACTTTTTCAACTTTCCTCTCGTAATCCATCTTCTTCGCGAGGCCGCACACCCAGTTTCTCTCCGGGTCGTTCTGAACGGATGGGTGGTGGGGGTCTACCATGACAACTTCGTACCACTTGTACATACCGTCTTCGCCAACCCAGTAGGAGCCGAGGACAACTAGATTTGGATACTTCCTTGCAGCTCTCTCTTCAGCGATCAACTGCGCGCTTTTATGCGGCGAATAGCCGTGCACACCCATCCTCTTCGGCCTCCTGCCGGAACGGGGGCGAAGCCTATTGAGCCCTCCCTTCCTTACCCGCACTCTAACGACTAGGAAACCCGCCTTTGCTTTATAACCCAGCGCCCTCGCCCTATCGATGCGAGTCGGTTTATCGACTCTCACCACCGTTGGCTGCCTCCTCCACTCGAGAAGCCTCTTCTTGTACACCTCTGCTAGCGGCCCCTTCGTTGGTCGCTTCCACAGCTCTGCGACGTACTTGTAGTACCCCATAGCTCTCCCGAAACCTTCTCGAGTCCACTTTTTAAACCCGATGATGCCTAAACCGTTCCGCAGCCTCTGCCGTTATTCGCCCTTGAGAGCGGCTAGCAGCCGGTCAGCCAGCAAGCGGGATACCCTTGCACCGGCTTCCCTAGTCTGAGCCCCAATATGCGGGGTCGCAATCACCTTAGGGTGCTTGATCAACTCCCACTCCCAATCCTCGCGCGGCGGCTCATTGTAGTTCACATCGGCAGCCACACCCTCCAGTATGCCTTCGTTTAACGCTCTAAGGAGTGCCTTCCCGTCCACGACCCATGCTCTGGATGTGTTGATCAAAAACGACCCTCTGGACATCAAGCGCAGATTCCTCTCGTTCAGTAGATAGTGCGTTTCAGCCGTGTAGGGGACGTGCAGCGTCACTAGCTCACAGGTTTTCAGTAGTTCCTCTAGATCTGTAGCGGGCTCAGCGCCTATGCTTGCCGCTTCGCGCATCAGCAGCTCCCTGTTCCTCCTATACGCGACAACATGAGCCCCCAAAGCAACCATTTTTCGCGCTACCAGGGAGCCGATCGTCCCTAAGCCAACCACGCCAACTCGCATACCTGACAGCTCTCGACCGATGAAAGCCCCCTTCTCCCACCTCCCCGATTTCAAGCTTTCAACGGCCTGCGGGATCGACCGTAGGAGGGAGAAGGCTAGGCCTATCGTTAGTTCGGCTACGGCGTTTGCAACAGCTTCCGGGACGTTGATTACCTTGATACCTCTTCTGGTGGCTGCCTCAACATCGATGTTGTCCAAGCCCGCGCCGGCACGTGCGATCACTCTTAATGCGTCTGCTGCCATTATGACTTCGGCTGTGACCTTTGTCGCACTCCTAACGACAATCGCATCATAGCCCCGAACGACCTCCTTTAGAACTTCTGGAGGAGGTGTGCGAACTTGGACGACTTCTAAGCCGTGCTTCTTCAGCTCAGCGATGAAATCGGCGGGCATGGGGTCTGTTATGAGCACTTTCACGGATACAGCCCCTCGCTGCCGTCTAAAACAGTAACGCTACAGGCCTGCGAAGAGCCCCTGCTGCCACCTTACGAAGCCGGAGTAGGCACCTGAAACGAGCGTCCACGCGAGAACCATTATCAGCACGCAGCTGGCTGTCACGACGATATAGTCTCTCTTCTTCAGCTTCAGCTCTATGTACGGTTGCACCTTCTTTACAGCTCCAAATCCGCGGGATTCAAGTGCTTCTGCTACCATGAGACTCCGCCGCAGTTCGTAGATTATGAGTGGTACAAGAAGGTAGGTGTAGTTTCGTATGCGCTCTTTCAACCCTCCCCTCTCCAGCTCTAGACCCCGGCACTTTAACGCGTCGGATATTGTCTGGAGATCTCTAGCGAGGGAGGGGACAAAGCGCAGCGACATGGTGAACATGATGCTATACTCACGTGGGATCCCCGAAAGCTCCAGCGCTGCAGCCAGTTCATCGGCAGTCGTCGTGAGGAAGAAGATCGAGAAGGCGGTTGTTAGGCACAGGAACCGTAGAGTCATAGTTGTTGATGTGAAGAGCCTGTGGGAGGGCAGTGTTAGGTAGTTTAGCGTGAAAATCATCACCAGTAGCATGGAGAGGCCTTTAAGAGACTGAAGCCACTCTCTCAGTGATCGACCTAGTTTCAGCAGGAAGGCTTCAAACAAGAGGAGTACGACCAGCGAGAGCACATCGTTGAGAGCGAGGGAAGTTGCGCTCAGCGCTACAAGTATGACGAACTTTGCGCGTGGATCGAGCGCATGTAGTGGCGTATTCTTGCGCCTGAATCTGAAGATATCGAGAACCTGGCTCAACGCTCACCACCACAGTGATTTAACAGCATTAACACTTCTGCGTACAGGCTTCCTGGCAGTAGGGGGGTTTTCTGAAACTTGATACCCTTGCCCATTAGCTCGGAAGCCGCAGCAGGAATCTGGGGCATGAGCAGGCGGGCTGACTTTAAAGCTTCCGAGTCCGTCAGTACCTCCCACGCGGGACCCTCTCGTATGATTGTACCACTGGCCATGAGAGCAACACGATCAGCCACCTGAATTGCGAACTCGACATCGTGCGTCACCAGTACCACACCCTTACCTCGGCGCTTCAGGCTAAGTATCAGCCTCGAGATCTTCGACTTGTTGTAGTAGTCCTGCCCAGCGGTGGGCTCGTCAAGCACAAGCACATCCGGTTCGTAGCAGAGCACGGCGGCTAGCGCGAGACGCTTCCTCTCCCCCACGCTTAGGTTGTAGGGCGATTTATCGCGGTAGCGCTTCAAATCGAACGCCTTCAACACTCGCTCGCTGATCTCGCGCGCCCTGTCGAGCGGGTAGCCCATGTTTCGCAGAGTAAACAGGATCTCCTCTTCCACGCTCTCCGCGAAAAGCTGATGGTCGGGGTTTTGGAAGACCAAACCCACTCGCCTAGCCAACTGGGCTACAGAGGCTTCCCTCGTGTCTACGCCGAAAACGAGGACCCTCCCCCGCTGCGGCTTCAGCAGGCCTGTGAAGTGCTTCACTAGAGTTGTTTTACCTGCGCCATTCTCTCCCATTAGCGCGAGAACCTCGCCTGTCCGCAGGAGCAGTGATACTCCCTTCAAGACAGGCTGCGAATCGTAGGCGAAGTAGACGTTCTCTACTTTTATCGCCTCCACCTCCTTATCACCTCGACCACCTCCTTTGAGAGATCCTCGGGCGTGAGCGGCGGGTAGCCCTGCACCAGTCCTCTCTTCTTTAACAGCTCGTGGGCCAGAACGACTGGGGGTACCCCTACAAGCCCTAGAACCTTATCCACGGCAGCATGAGGCTCGTCGTCTACCATTATCTCCCCCCTATCCATGGCGATTAAGCGTGTGGCGAACTTCAGCGCGAGCTCCATCCGGTGTTCAACAACTATGGTTACAACCTTCCTCTCGTCCACAAGCCTTCTTACCAGTGAGAGTATCTCGAGCGCACTCAGAGGGTCTAGGTTGGCTGTGGGCTCATCCATCGCTAGGACTTCGGGCTCTAATACCATTACAGAAGCGATAGCCACCTTCTGCTGCTGACCCCCACTCAGCTCGTAGGGCGCCTTATCTCTCAGCCCCTCTAAACCGAAGAGCCTTAGAGCCTCTTCAACCCTCCTTTTTATCTCACTCCTGGGCAACCCCATGTTCTCCAGGCCAAAAGCGATCTCCCTCTCAACGCTAGACAGGAACAGCTGGTTCTCCGGATCCTGAAAGACCATCCCTACATGCCTAGCGAGGATGTGTGTTGGCGTCCGCTTCACATCGAGGCCTGCAACGCGCGCTTCCCCCCGAAACTCGCCCTCGTAGAAGTGGGGTATCAGTCCGTTCAGCACTCTAAGAAGGGTGCTCTTCCCACAGCCCGAGGGCCCCACTAGGACTATGAACTCTCCTCTATCGGCTGAGAGCGTAACCCCTCTCAACGCGTACTCGTCACTCCCCTGGTACCTGAAGTAGACGTCGCTCAGCTCTATGACAGCCACGCTGCTGCCCTCGAATATGTTCCGCTTATAAAACTAAGGTGCTCAGCGGCCCGTAAAGATCTTTACGACCATCCTGTTCTGCAGTACAGCGTCGGCGCCCAGCCTCCTCTTCGTCCTCACATCCAGTGCTGCAATGAACTTGTCGCCAAGCTCGGTATGGATAGCGTAGGCCAATTCCCTTGCCGTCGACCCTCTTCTCATCAGGTATACCTCTGGAAGAACCCTGCCCTCACTATCCGTTAGCGTCTGCTCGTCGGCGACGGGGAACACGGCTACGCGGCCGAGAACGTTGAAGACCGTGGTGTTGAGCACCTCTTGAACGCCTGTTGAGCCCCACACCTTCAGGACGCTCTTCCTTATGTACTCGAGGGCCGCTTCCTGCTTAGCTGTCAGCTTCCCGATCACCTCGAAGTCCCTGTCGCCGGGGAGGTACCTTATCAGCCCCGCTGCCGCAGCCCTTCTGAGCGCCAGCTCTGACTCGGCTGACGTAGGTATGACTACATAGCGATTCTTAAGAGCCCCCCTCATCCTCTCGATGTTAGATGCTGCAACCGCCAAATCGGCTTTGTTGGCCGCGATCACCATCGGTTTAGCTCTCACCCTCATCTCGCGGATAAAGGTAGTCAGGTCATCTCTCGTCCACAAGGTGGGTCTCTTGCTGTGCAGCCCGGCGTGCTCTATCGCCTCCACTATCGAGGCTCGGCTCACCTCTAAACCGCTCAACCTCTTGTAGAGCTCATCCTCCACCTTTGACCCTGTGGCTTCGATAGTCATGGCAAACCTCCTCCAGTCCTTCTCGAGCATGTCGAGAATCCACATGTCGAGCTCGCGCTCAAGGAACTGGACGTCCTCGAGAGGATCGTGGCTACCCGGCTCAACGGGTCTACCCTCGCTGTCAGTTGACCCGGCTGCATCAACTACGTGGATTAACGCGTCGGCTCTCCGCAGGTGGTCGAGGAACCTGTTCCCCAAGCCACGGCCCTGCCACGCGTCTGGCACGAGGCCGGCCACGTCTAGCAGCTCAACCGGCGCAAAGCGCCAACCGTTAACGCAGAAGGAGCCAACGGGATTATCGGTTACACCGAACTCCTTGCACACGCACTCGAGCCTCACGTAACCGATGCCCACGTTCGGTTCAATAGTGGTGAATGGGTAGGGAGCAATTTTGACGCTTTGAAGCGTAGCCGCTGCAAATAACGTGCTTTTCCCGGTGTTAGGCTTCCCCACGATACCGAGCTGTACGCTTGGTCTTGCCATCTATAGGCTTAGGTTTTTACCGCGCTTTATCGTTTTGGTGGGCCTCAACGACAATGGTGATCTTCGGCGAGGATCTAGCAGCCTGCCTGGCAGCCCACGAGATCCGAAAAATCAACAGGCGGGAAGAGGTGATAATCGTCCGGTCAAGCAGGAGCATTGGATACTCACGCCGGCTGCTGCCCTACTACGCCGCTGGTCTCGTGGAGAGAGCGGAGTTGATTCCGGGAGGTCTACTAGAGGTCGCAGACCTGGTGACCATTGCCTCGAGCGAGGCCGTATCGTACGGCGATGGTTACCTAATGGTGGATGGCAGGCAGATCGCTAAGCCGGTTGTGCTGGTGTCCGCCTGGCCGCTGCTCAATCGGAGAGGAGCAGTCAACATTCTCACGCCTGAAGACACAGAAGCCCTCCGAGATGCTTTACAGGCTGCGAAGGAAGCATTCGTCACCGGCGGCGTCGCCGCGCTACCCGTAGTAGACGCTCTTGCCACGGCCGGGTGGAAAGTTTCGCTAACGTGGAACTGCGAGGAGTTCGATAGCGACGTAGAGTCCGTACTGATCAACGAGCTCCAAAGAGGGGGAAACGTGAGACTAGTCTCTGAGCCCCCCTCTGATGCTCCACTGCTGATCAACTTTGGCGGCGGCGATCCACCTAGTTTACCCCTCGGGAGAAGAGCAACGGAAGGCTTCATACCTGTCGATTCTAGCTGCAGAGTTGCGGGATCAGACTTGCACGCTATCGGCTTAGCTACGAAGGTTGCCGAGCCCGAGGGCTTTAAGCACCGCGTCGCGTGCGAAGAAGAGGTACTATTACAGGCTATGAACTTCGCTGCGTTTAAAGTGAAAGCCCCCTTCCCTCCGTTGAGGCGTTACTTCGTCGCTAGATTCGGAGGCCGCGTTTACGCGTCTTTCGGGCTCACCATGGGTGAGGCCGAGAGTATAGGCTACGACGTAGCAGCGACGAGAATTAGGGGGTGGGGCCGCTGCAGCGATGTTCTACTGAAGGCTATCGCCTCCCGCGAGGGTCACGTTTTGGGACTGCAAGTAGCTATCAATGAGGAATTCGCTTGGATTCTAGGTTTACTCTACTTCATCGTACTATCGAGAGCAAAGCTCCACGAAGTCTCCCGAGCGATTAGCCCCATCGATTTGCAAAACCCATCTTTCGAAGGCATATTCGATAAGGCGTTCAAGGCCCTCCTGAGGAAGGCGATGCTGCGGAGCTTAGCCAGAACCTCGCAGCGCCTGACGGGCGAGTTAAACCCCTGATCGATCCCCGATTATTTGAAGCCACGGGTTGTCCTTGACGAAGCTGGGTAGTTCTGTGAAACCACCGGCGTCCCATTGCGCCGTACCTGCAGAGGATAGGGCGGCTAAAAGCCTGTTCAAGGTTTCGTTCAGCCTGTCTATGGACGCTTTCAACTCGTATATCGCCTCGAGTAGCACCTCGGCATCTTCCATCGTTTTCACCGAAGCCCTACCACCGCTGGTCGAGGGATCTTCTGTTGAGGAAGGTAAGCGCCCGTACAGCTTTCTGTACTTGTAGAGTGCCTTGTAGACGGTTTTGATGGAGACTCCAAGCTCGCTGGCGAGCTCCTTAGCCTTAGGCGGAGGATACCTGGACGAATACCTCGCCACGATCAGGCTTTCCGTCCTCGTTAAACCTTCCACAAAGACGAGGGAAAGCGACGGTATTTGGGCTCCGCGAAAAACCTCGAAACTTTCGCAGCGTTCAGTTAAGCATCGCGCAAGTGCTGCTTCACCGGAGAACAAAAATAAAATTGATCGTACAACTTAAACCATTGAATGGAGCGTTCGATCGTCATCGCGGCCTTTAGCGACGTGCATGGACCTCGACACCTGCAGTACCTGAAGAATTCGATAGCAATCATCGAGCAAGCAGACTTGGTACTGGTTGCTGGCGATATCGTAGATAAAGGCGCTCCACAGCATTGCCGTCTCGTCATGGATGTGGTTCGTTCCGTCTATAAGGGCCCGGTATACGCTATCTTCGGTAACGAGGAGTACGATGAGATCGAAAAAGAGCTGAGAAGCATTTGCTCCGAAGTATTATGGCTTAAGGACGAGTTGGTCAGCCTTGAAGTGAAGGGTATCTCACTCTCCATCATCGGCACGCGCGGCATTTTAGACGAACCGACTGCTTGGCAGAGGAGGAACATACCGAACATCAAGGCCATCTACGAGCGGCGTCTCAAGACAATCGTTAACCTGCTCGTCGAGGCTAAGAAGAGATCCCGCTACACCATCCTGCTTACGCACTATGCCCCTATCTGCTCAACGCTGAACGGCGAACGCCCGAGCATTTGGACCCAGATGGGATCGCGACGGTTAACAGAAGCGATCCTCCGCTACCAGCCGGAGCTGGTGATCCACGGGCACGCTCACAACAGCGCGAAGACTTTCACGCAGCTCGGCTTAACCAAAGTCTACAATGTGGCCCTACCCCCGGTCAAAAGGGTCACTTCGATAGAGCTGCCTATCGAGATTGGCTTGGAAAAGTTCTTCTGAACCTCTACTGAGCTTAGTGTACGATGGCCGTTTGCTTCTCCTTTAATTTCTTCTTTCCTTTCTTTTGTCGGCTCTTTTCCAGGAGCTCCTTCGGTAAGATCTCCTGTTCTAGCACCTCAACTATTGGTATCACGATGTATTTGCTATCGTTAACGTAACTTTCACTTACTTGAACTTCCCCGGTGAACCTGTTGAACAGCAGGTATTTCCCTGCAATCACGCCCTCGGTTTCGCAGTAGTATATCGACACAGCGTCGTAAGCTGGGAAAGGCACATAAAGAACGCTTCTAGCATCAACGTTTACTCGATGTACGATGAAAAGCTGTGCAGCAACAGCTATGTTAACCAAATCTTCAACGCTCTTTACCCTCACGAGGTACGGCTTAGCCACAGTCGACCCCTGCTGCCTAGCGTACACTATGCCTTCATTGTACATCTATAAAGTTAGCGCGTACTCCGGAAGCCGTCGCTCAGGCGCAGCAAAACTCAGAATAACTCTTTAAAGGTTTTCGAAAGACTCGGAGAGTATGAGCAGTGAAGTGGTTCCCGCTAACGAAAAACAGAAGCAGTTCCTAGCCGCACTTGAGAGCCATGACGTCGACGTCGTGGGAGCTTTTGGGCCGAGCGGGACTGGAAAGAGCTTCATAACCTGCTTATTCTCCTTGAAAGCGATCAGTGAGGGTAAGTACTCGCGCTTCGTCATCGTGCGCCCCCTCGTCGATGTGAGCAGCGGGAAAAGGTACACGGCCATTGAGCTTGGCAACCTCTTCTTCGATCTGGCGGCTTCATACTTGTACGATCTAGTGGGCGGCATATATGGTAGCGAGCATATTAGGAGGCTACTCAATGAGGGGAAGATACTTCTGGCGGACCCGAGCTTCCTGTTTGGTAGAACATTCGATAATACGTTGCTCTTCCTCGACGACGCTCAGCACGTGCCGCCGGAAGTGGTGCACGAGGCTCTACTGAGGTTGGGCAACTCGTCCAAGCTTGTGATCGCCGGGGATCCGGTCTTCCAAGCGTGGAGCGCCTCCAATGGGGCAGCCGTGGCTCGTGAGCTGCTGTTGGGACTCGATAGAACCTTCGTGGTGGACTTTGGCATTCACGACATCGTGAGACCTGGAGCTAAAAGGGCGTTCAAGCTTGCGTTAGAGGCTCGCGTCAGGGCGAGGACGTTGAGCGAGGAGGAGAGGAAGCTGCTCAGTTTGGCTTATACCCATGCACCCGACGCGCAACTGGTGAGTGTGGTGGATCTAAGGCCTTTCAAGGAGAAGTATTCGATCAAGACGTCGCCGGACGCTATTCTGATATCAAAAGAGGGTTACCTTGGCCGCCTGATAGGTAAGGGTGGCGAACGCATCGAAAGGATCGAGAAGGAGAGCGGCTTATCACTACGGGGTGTAGAGCTTACGCTCGACCTTAAACAGCTGATCACCGCGATACACCCAATCGGGTGGATTAGAAGGCACATAGGTGGGGTTGACATCGTCGCGACGAACTTGGAAGTGGAGGTGGATTCAGAAAACCTTGGTGCTTTTGTCGGACAGAGAGGTGCTTTCATCAGATTCCTCGATGAGACTTTCCATAATCTTATGGGTATAGGAGTTAAAGTAAAGAGTGTTGAAGTTGAGAAAAAGGAAACTAAAAAGAAAAGAGAGAGAAGATAAAGATCAGTTATGAGGTTTCACAAGGTAATCGTCGCTGAAAAACCCGGTGTTGCTCGAGCCTTCGCGGTCTACTTAGCCGAAAGTCGACCATCAATAACGGAAATCTCCGGGGCCCGCGTTTACACGTTCAGGCGGGATGACCGTATTTGGGCTTCGATAGGCATACGCGGCCACCTGATGGACTTCGATTTCCCACCCGAGTACAACAAATGGCACAGCGTGGATCCTCTCGTGCTGTTCAAGCTGAAACCGGCTATGACGCTCAGAGAGGGAATGCTGAAGTACGTTAAAGCTCTGCAGCAGCTGGCTAAGCAGACGACCACCGTGGTTCTAGCCCTCGACGCGGACACCGAGGGAGAGGCCATAGCCTTCGAGGTCATGGAGGTGATGAGAAGAGCTAACCCGAGCTTGCGGTTTGAGAGGGCTTGGTTTGCTGCTGTTACGAGGGAGGATCTCCTCAACGCGATTGTGCAACCCCGCCAACCCAACCCCCGCTGGGCCAACAAGGTTTTCGCGCGCATGGTGCTGGACCTAACGATCGGAGCAGCCTTCACGCGCCTACTGACGTTAACCGTTGAGAAGCGGAACGGTGGCCTCCCCCGTGGACGTTTCATAAGTTACGGGCCGTGCCAGACGCCGGTGCTCTACCTTGTTGTCAAGCGGGCGATCGAAAGGGAGCAATTCAAAAAGAAGAAGTACTATCAGATCGTCGCTGCCGTTAAGATTTCAGAACATAAGCTTAGAGTGAAGAGCGAGAGGAAGTTCGATAGTAGAGAGGAGGCTCAGGCAGCGGCTTCTCAACTCCTTAAGAACCCGATAGGGGTCGTAGTGGAAGCCGCGTACAAGGAGAGGGTAATCGAGCCTCCCGAGCCCCTAGCCACGGTAGAGATGGAGCGAAGGGCTAGTAGGTTCCTGAACATTCGCCCCAAGCGCGCGATGGACATAGCTGAAGACCTCTACCAGGAGGGGTTAATCTCCTACCCGCGCACTGACACCACGATATATCCTCCAACCCTCAACCTTCGGGCCATAGCTTCGATGTTCACGGCTCACGAAGATCTGGGACCCTTTGTACGCAGCGTGATTCTCTCAAAACCCACGCTTAGAGTGAGGCAGGGTAAGGAAGATGATGGCGCGCACCCACCCATCTATCCGCTCCGGTACGTTAAGCGAGAGGAGGTGGTAAAGCGCTTCGGCGAAGAGGGGTTTAAGCTCTACGACCTGGTCGTTAGGCACTTCCTAGCCACCCTTAGCCCACCAATGAGGATTGAAGAGCAGTTCATCGCGGTCGAAGTGGGCGGCTTAAAACTGACGGCTGAGGGCTTAAGGATCCTTGACCCGGGCTACACCGTAGTGTACCCCTTCGAAAGACCTCACGAAACCGTTCTCCCGCACCTTGAGAGGGGGGTTCGAGTTGATCTCATCGAAGCGAAGATCGCCGAGCTGGAGACTAAACCACCCCCCTACTTGAGCGAAGCTGAGCTTCTTCGACTGATGAAGCGCTACGGTATTGGTACCGATGCAACGATGCAGGAGCACATACACACGAACATCGAGAGGAAGTACTTCGAGGTTGTAAGAAAGCAATGCATACCCACCCCACTCGGTAAAGCGCTAATCCTCGCGCTATCTGAGGTCGCGCCTGAAACTGTGCTGCCAGAGGTACGCGGTAGAATGGAGGCTGAGCTCAGTAGGATAGCTGAAGGTGCAGCCGACCCTGATCAAGTCATCGAAAGCGTGAAAGCGGAGTTCATGAAGCACTTCATAAAACTGAGGGAAGCTGAGCACAAGATAACCCCTATACTAATGCAGGGGGTGACCGCTGTCTACGGCTCACGCTCAAAGTCGAAGGGAAGCTAAAATCTCGATAAACCTCGCAAGGGAGACGCCGCTCACTTCGAGTGCCTCGAGAACTCCTTTACCCGCGGCTACATTGGCTAGCGCAACGCGCTCGCGGGGATCCCTGTACACGCCCCTCGCTAAGGCTTCCCGAGATGCTGTTGCAGCTGTCTTTGTCAACCACTCCTTTGAAACTGGCTTCTCCAATCTCTCCAGCACTTCAAACTCGATCACTGTGACCCAGTCGTCCTCCTTCACGAATGGGTAGATACGGCGGAGGTCGCGAAGCATCTCGTGGTAGCTCGAGAAGCCGTCCATGCTGGCCAACGACTCACTCCTCAGCTCGCGGAAGCGGAGATGCTTGAAGCCCTTAATGCGGGCCCTAGCGTATATCAAGCCCCGACACTCTATGAAAACGTGGCGTCCTGTTGGCTTCACCAAACCCCAGCGAATAGTGATCGTCTTGCCATTCGCGAAAACCCTCTCTAGGTACACTTTCTTGAAGGATAAACTTTCGTTAAGTTGCCTGACCACCGTCGGCATCGCTGTCGCGCTCAAACACTCACGGTCTAATGGTTTAAATGTTCTACCCGCACTTTACCAGCGTGAGTATCGTCGTTGCGCATGGGGACCTAGATGGGCTGACATCAGCGGCCGTCGTAATGGCTGCTCTTAGGAGGAAAGGAGAGAAGGTGAGCCTGGAGATCGCTCAACCTTACACGCTCGCCAGAACGTTGCTCAAGTTGAGCGCTGTGAAGCCTCGCATGATAGTGATCGTGGACTTGGGCGTGGATAACGCAACATGGCCCACGCTTGAGAGCGCTGTAAAGGCTCTAGTGGAGCAGAAATGCAGGATCCTGTGGATCGACCACCACCCCACTACAGTCAAGCGCGCTTTTGAGCTGACAACACTCGGCGTCTCGCTGCTGTACACGAGCAACGGTAGTACTTCAACGATCGCGAGGGAAGCATTTGCAGACGCGACGGACGACCCAGCCTTCTACTCCAAACTGGCAAAGCTCGGCGAGATCGGCGACGGTGTCGCTGAAGGCGACGCGGAGCTGGCAGTGTTAGCTGACTCGCTCTCCGCCGCCCTGAGCGCGCCATCGGTGAAGGACGAGTACAAGAAGGCTATCGTTAATATGTGGGTGAAGGAGAAGAGGCTCGTCAACGACGATGTAGCGCTGCTAGCCGAGGAATCAGAGAAGATCCTAGCTGAAAAACTCAAGAAGGTTAACGAAAATATTGTTCTTGAAACCAAGAGAGGTTTAGTGATCGACGCGAGGAACATGAAGCTTGCAGGTCTCGCCGGCCGCCTCGCCACCAGCATAGCCCAAGCAAAACGCAAGGTAACAGTACTACTCTTCGCACCCAGCGAGCAGAGCGTCGTCGCAACATGTAGAGTCCCACGCGACCTCGACTTTGACGCGCTCAAAGAGCTCGTTCCCGCGGCTGTCGAGCACGGTGGAGGGGGAGGAGGGCATCCTAAAGCTGCCGCGCTACGCGTACCAGCCGCTGCGGGTGATGCATTACTGCAGAGGATCTGCGAGATAATTAGAAGAGAGCTTGATTGACTATTAAGTTTAAATAATCTAACTGAATTATAAGCAATTCAATATCAAACACGTTACTCGGAAAACCCTGCCGAGCCAGAGTACTGCACAAGGTGGGCTGAAACACTAGTGGATTGGACTCGGGTTTTGAAGTGGTGCCGGGGCCGGGATTTGAACCCGGGTTCTCCGGGCGGGGCTTCCGCTAACCGGATATCCTATCCCGGGCCCGGATTATGAGTCCGGCGCCCTCGACCAGGCTAGGCGACCCCGGCTAGGGAGAGAAGTTGCACAGGCCCACTTAAACTCTTCGCTAGCCTAGAAAACGGCGCGTAGGAGCACTCATAGCCAAACACCAGACGAATACGGCAGCGTACAGATAGCAGCTGGAAGGCGCGAAAGCCTTAAAGCGTTCCCAGCAGGAATCCCTTGCGAGCGGCCGTAGTCTAGTCTGGTAGGACGCCGGCCTGCCACGCCGGAGAGCGGAGATACCGCACGGAGGACCCGGGTTCGAATCCCGGCGGCCGCACCATCGGTTTGTCTTAGCCATAGAGCTTAAGCAGCTGCCCTATTCGTTCGCCCACGACTGGAAAA
>JAVYWK010000012.1:0-57585 GCA_038727095.1 Thermofilaceae archaeon
ACTAAATCGTCGAGATCCGTGAACTCTATTTCAACAGCTTTGGAGAGCGACTTGATGCCGAAGACCCTTCGAAGGATTTCGAGCGCCTTATCCTCGTTTTGACAGTAGATGAATATCCTTCCACCCTCACGTCTCTCGGTATACTCGATGCCGGCGGAGTGGAGCGCCTCCTTTATGTTCCTCTGTAATAGCTTCTCAAACCTCCTTCTCGTACGGGGGCCCTTTATCGTGATTTCCCCCAGCCTGAGTAGCAGAACCACAAGCATGAGAGGTGGGGTTAAGCCTTAAAAAATGCCTATGCCAGTGTCTTACCGCTGTGAGGCGTGCAGCGCTAATCAGGGTCACAGGTGTAGTGCAAGGCGTGGGCTTTCGACCCTTTGTCTACAGACTAGCTGTTAAACTCGGTTTAAACGGCTACGTTCAGAACCTGGGTGGGTCTGATGTTGAAATATGGGTGGAAGGAGATGAAAAGGTTATTGAGGAGTTCCTCCGAGCCCTAAAGCTTCAGAGGCCTCCCCCAGCTGAGCTGGACGGAATAACCGTGGCTTGGGTGCAGCCGAAATTCTTCGAAACATTTGCGATAAAGAACAGCGGCGAAAGCCTAGTCAAGAGGTCGCAGATACCCCCTGACATCGGCGTTTGCCCTGACTGCTTGAGAGAGATCACGGATCCCACCTCCCGATGGTATCGCTACTCCTTCAACTCCTGCGCATGGTGCGGCCCCCGCTTCTCGATGATGTATAGGGCGCCGTACGACAGGGAGAACACCTCTATGAACGACTTCCCCCTTTGTGAAGAGTGCTTACAGGAGTATAAGGATTCCGAGAACGCGCGGCGCTTCCACGCTCAAGGCATTAGCTGCCCCAAGTGCGGCCCGCGCCTCACCCTAGTCGACGCCGGCGGAAAGAAGATCCCCTGTGACGACCCTCTGCGGGAGGCGGCTCTTCTGATAGAGGAGGGCTCAATAGTGGCAGTGAAGGGTTTAGGGGGCTTCCATCTAGCGTCGCTGGCGAGCGATGACGACGTGGTTATGAAGCTGCGGGAAAGGAAGCATAGGCCGCAGAAGCCGTTCGCAATCATGGCCTTGGACGTGGAGGTCGTCAAGAGGATAGCGGATCCGGCGGAGGATCATATACGCCTGCTGATCTCCCCTCACAGGCCGATAGTGCTGATCCCGAAGAGGGAAGGGTCACCGGTGTCGGAGCTCGTGGCCCCCGGGCTCTCCGAGCTGGGGGTTATGCTGCCATACACTCCGCTTCACTTCCTCTTGCTAAATGAGACCCGCGATAAGTTCCTGATAATGACAAGCGGTAACCGCAGTGGTTTACCGATATGCAAGGGTGAAGAAGCTCTAGTGGAGTTGCGAGGGATAGCGGATTACTTTGTTCTTCACAACAGGAAGATCGTAAACCGCGTTGATGACAGTGTGGTCAGGATCACCGATGGCGAGCCACAGTTGATAAGGAGAGCCAGAGGTTACGCACCAAAATGGGTTAACCTTCCCTTCCAACTCGGCTCAGAGGCTGTAGCCCTAGGTGCTCATCTCGATAACGCCGGCGCGGTTGCCTTTGAGGATAAAGTTGTGCTCACCCAGTACGTCGGAGACATGGATAACCTAGAAAACGTTGAATTCCTGCTCTCATCGATAGACTACCTGCTCGCTAACTACAGAGTTGAACCTAAGGTTGTAGCATCCGATAAGCACCCCCGGTACGTTACGAGCGAGCTAGCTGGAACGCTTTCCAGGCAAAAGGGCATTCCCCACGTTAAGGTCCAGCACCACTACGCTCACGTCGTGTCAGCTATGGCGTCGCGAGGTCTGCCGCTGGATGCTGAGGTGGTCGGAGTAGCGATGGACGGCGTCGGCTACGGCGATGATGGCAGGCTGTGGGGTGGTGAAGTGATGCTGGCGACTTATAGGAGCTACGAGAGGGTGGGGCACTTAGAGTACCTTCCGCTACCGGGGGGCGACCGAGCCGCTGTTTACCCGGCTAGAATAGTGGTGCGGGTTCTGGCGGAAAAGATCGGATTGGACGAGGCGCTAATGGCCTGCTCATCTCTGGGTCTCGATAAGACGCTGCCTGGGGGGCGCTTGGAGCTAGAGGCAGCTGCGCGAAGCGACAAGGTCTACTACTCATCGAGCGTGGGGCGTTTCTTAGACGCTGTTTCCGCGCTGCTGGGAGTTTGTGGAGTACGAACGTACGAGGGTGAACCGGCGGTAAAGCTCGAGGCGGCTGCACGTGGTGGAGCGCTTGTGGACAAGCTGAAGATCGAGGTTCAGGACGATACCGTAATGACCTCGGAGTTCATAAGCTCGCTACTCGCCGCTCGCGACTCCTACAGCGTGCGCGATCTTGCGTATACCTGTTTAACCAGACTAGGGGAAGCGCTGGCGGAACTGATACTCAATAAGATCCCCGATCAAAAACCGATTGTGATTGCCAGCGGAGGGGCTGCGGTCAACGATTACATCATAAAAGGGTTAAGGAGAGTGCTGGGAAAGGTCCTGCTGCCTATCGGCATCCCTCCCGGTGACGGCGGTATAGCTTTAGGCCAGGCCGTGGTAGCAGCGCTGGAGCAGAGTTGACAGCTGTGCATTAAGCTTTTGAGGGATTGCGCGCGCTCGCTACGTGAACGTGAAGGTTATTGCGACAAGTTCGTCGCTAGGTTTGGCGGCGCGCCTCTCCACTCTGCTGGGGTGCAGCATGATAGCTGTCGATGAGAAGGTCTTCCCCGACGGGGAGAAGTACGTCCGCGTGCCTCACAGGCTTGAGGGTTCAACGGTCGTGCTTGTCCACTCGCTATACCAGCCTCAGGATGAGAGGTTCCTGCAGCTGTTGCTGGCGATCGATGCCGCTAAAGGAGCTGGGGCTGAGCGCGTTATCGTCGTTGTTCCGTACGTAGCCTACGCTAGGCAGGATAAGAGGTTCCTTGAGGGTGAACCGATAAGCGTCAAGGTTATCTTCAAAGCGATTGAAGCTGCCGGTGCTGACGCACTGATTACTGTGGACCTTCACCGGCCCTCATCGCTTGACGAGTGGCTGGAGATACCCCATGCAAACGTTATTCCTATCGACGCTTTAATCGGATACTTTCGGGGCCGATTGAGCAACCCTGTGGTACTTGCACCAGATAGGGGGGCTCTGCACAGGGCCCAGCTGGCCGCCCAGCTGCTGGGCGCTCAGTACGACTACTTGGAGAAGGTCAGGGATCGGGTCACGGGCGAAGTGAAGGTGGTGCCCAAGAGCCTAGACGTGAAGGGAGGAGACATGCTAATAGTCGACGATATCATAAGCACTGGCGGAACTATAGCCGCGGCTTCCAAATCGGTGCTTACAGAGGGGGCTCGCAACGTGTACGCGGCGTGCACTCATGCTCTGCTCGTATCGGGTGCTCTGGATCGGTTGTACGCTGCTGGAGTGAGGGAAGTTGTCGCCACCGATACCGTTCCCTCTCCGGTCTCTAAGGTTAGCGTAGCTGAGAGCCTAGCAAAGGCCGTCAATGAGATGCTAACAACATTGAGTCTCTAGATCATCGCAGCAGAGGTAACTCTATTCTGTTGATCCTATTGATCAAGAGCGTTACTGAAGCCGCCGTAACAAACTCTGTTAAGGGTCCTATTCCCATTATGTATCCGCCCATTACCGGGGCAAATAGGCCTACCAAAGCGTAGAGGAGTGCTACACGCGGATCGCCTATGAAGAGAACATATAGGGCGAACGACGAAACCACATCGTATAGGAAGGTGAGTGAGAAGGCAAAAACGAACAATCTTACCGAAGAGCTGTTCCTCGTATCGACGACTCCCCAGACAGCTCCGATTACGCAGGCGAGCAAAGAGTTCACGAGCGTCCAGGGGCCCAGACCCAGTACGGCATCGCTCCCCAGGAACGATAGAACCCCTGTTAAGGCACCAACGAGAGAACCCCCCGCGTGCGCGGCCACTATCGCCGCTATCAGTGGGATGTTCACGAATTGAAGAGTCCCTGCAAGCGCGTGCTTTAAGAGCCTGGCTGCTATGGCTAGTGCGGAGAAGACCGAGATTAGGGCTGCTTGCCTAGCTCGCACGTCTCTTACTTTTCTTCATCCTAAGCTTAGAACTTACCTTTGATTTTTGTCTAACGACATGCTCGAGGAAGTTAAATCGCTTCGCGGCAACGATCAGGGTAGCGGTTATTAACGATGATGCTGCTGACGCGGCGATCAATCGAATTTCATCGGGCTCTCCTTCATGTACCGTTGTCTGCAAATAGCGCGTAAGCTTTGTCTCTACGCTTAAATTGTCGCTTAATTCGAACGTGGAACTCCAGTTGAGGTAACCGGATTTCTGAATCAATATTGTGTAGCGACCTGGAGCCAGTTGGAGAGCGAGTTTACCTTGAGCGGAGGCTAGAGTAACGTTACGGGAGTCAAGCAATTTGATGAAAGCATCGGGAAGAGCTGTACCGTTTTCGTCGAGTACGCTCACGGTCAGAGTGATAGAAGGCCTTTCAATCAGTAGGAAATTGAGGAGGGTGTCGCTTTGGATCGCGACGATTTGCTTGACTACTTGCTGCGCAGCCTCAGCCTCAACGGTGTACAGACCCCTGGTGAGGTTGAACGCGGCTGTGCAGTTGCTTGCTTCACCCAGCTTAGTGCCCTGTGCATCGTAAACCCTGATGATGCAGCTTCCAACCCCCTTCTTCCCTGTAGATACATTAACGTTTAACTTGTAAAGCCTTCCGAGCGTTATGAGCTTCGTCATGTTGCCCTGTATAGTGAACGTTGTTTGAAACTCGCGGGCTGAGGGGTGCTTGACTGTCAGAAGATGTGTTCCTGGTTCTAGCGCAAGTTCGGCGGCGCCCGTTGATGACGTTGTAACGCAGCTGCTGTTAGCGCAGACGAGTGCTCCGTGGAAAGGCTGACCCTCATCATCTATGACCTGCACCACTAGGTGCGCCAGTTTCGACTCCTGCTTCATGGTATTAAGCAGTAGTGAGGGCACTACTAGAAAGCCGCCATCGAACAAGGAAATAGCCCTATCTCCAGCGATCTTAATTGCCTTAGGTGTGCCAAGGTCCCTCACGGCCTCCATCAACATTCCTCCCGTTGCATCGCTGAAAACGACGTAAGCAGCTTCAACTATTGTATTATAGCTTAAAATTGCTAGTCTGTAGTTGTCATCAATCGACGATAGGACACGTCGCGCAGGCGCTAAGGGCAGGTCTCGGGAGATAGTCGATCCGCTCTCGATATCTACGACGACTAATCTCAGCGAGTTATCGCTAGCGAGAACGTAGTGGAAAAGGTTACCGCTCGGGGAGAACCCCCAGCTCAGCCACTTATCAACCGGCTGAGCGTAGGCGTGGATCCCTACGGGCTTCTCCAGACCCTTGTCTCCCAGATTGTAAACGTACATCGCATCCCGTTTAGCCAGGATCAACCAGTTTCGACGCCAAAACACAGCAGCATCCCTCAGGTGCGTTATAACGCTACGAAAGAGCAGATCTCCCGTTTCCGGCTTGATTATGAGCAACAGCTTCTCTTCATTTTGAATACAGATTGAGCAAAACGTGTCGAAGCCGTAGAGCAAGATAGCGTCGCCGCGCGGGCTAATGCTGCCACCTAAGAACGTGTTCCTTATGCTATAGTAGTCCAGCGGCTTAAGCTCGGGCACTTTGACGGCTGATGCCGTCCCACCGGCGTAAATTAGCGCTAAACCGCTAACATAGAGTAGCTTTCCTCTTCCCTTGGCTATGGCGTTGGGATCGATACTAACCTTCGCCCATCCCATGGGTTTTCCATCGCGCGTGATGAGCCCCAGCCACGCAGCGTCGGTTAACACTAGAAGTCCGTAAGGAGGAGCTGGTGTGAGAAGAACGGGGATACCAAAACCCTCGAATGTCAGCTTCCAAATCCATGCCTCACCGCTATGCGATACTAATGTGCCGTTGGACAGGGAAAGGTATAGCCGCCCATCGTATGCGATATCATTGATACCGATGCTGAGGGTAATCGGTTGGGGGAGGGCTGTACCACTGAGCGCGATCACGATGATAACTGTAAGTATTGCTGTTAGTGTAGTCGCCTTCATTGGGGGTAACACTACAGTGCAGTTATAAATCTGCGTTCTGCCGTGGGACCCTAAGCACGATCATCCTTTAAGAATTCTTAATAATTTCAGAGAAATAATAGTTATGTTTGATCTGAAAAATATTGTAATAACGTTAATTATCAGTGTCAAGGAAGCCGTAAAAAGAGTTACGTGATCCCCCCATGTGCTCAGCTCGTACTGAAGACGAAGGGTGTTCTCGCCTGAAGGTACAGCGACTTTGATGAATGGCACCCTATAATTAGTGATGACACCATCCCCTGGTACCCACACATAGGTGGGGATCTCAGGGTAATAGGGTCCCACGTACATAGATTGACCGTTAACGTATGCCGCCCAACCAGGAAAGTAGACCTGCCTTATCCGTACTATCGTGGCATTGCCCGCTCGGTAACGCACGGCTATAGAGTTCGGTCTTATCGTTACGCTCACGATTTCACCTTCGTCAATGCTTACGATCGGGTTGAAGGTCGTGGTTCTGAAAACGTGAAATGGGCCTCTCCTATAAACATCCTCGAATAACTCCGGTCTCGCCCTTAGCGATGATGACAACCTGCTATCGAATATCACGAAATAACTGATCCCCAACTCCTTCGCCATCTCGTACACCCTTTCAGGATTTCTAACAAGCCATTCGATGGGTTGACCCAACAAATGGTCGGCCTCCGTGTTCGCGATGGGTTGAGTTATGTACCTAGTGCCAAACCCCCCTCCCACCTGCGGCACCCCAGTGATCATCGATGAGAGGTAGAAGTAGTGAGAAACTGGGAGTCGGCTCCAGTCCCCAAGCTTCCACAACGTATCTTGGTAGAAAACATACGTGTTGCTAGGAACGTTGCTCCTGACCCACTCCATTACATCCATCATGTCGGCTACTCCCGGAAAGTCATTGTCCATCTTGAAGCGCAGCGTGTCAGAGAAGGGGTAGTAGAAGTCAGTCTGCACGATATGTGGCCCAAGGAGAGCCCATACTAAGAGCAGGAGCGAAAGCCCAAATCCACCGAGTGCGAGCTGCGCAGCAGAGCCCTTAAGCCGCTTCGACGCAGCATAGGCCCTCTCCAGCACTGCAGAGAGGCCCAGCGCCGCAACGGTCAATACGAGATAGCGGGCGAGACCGGCGAACTTGTAGTACGCATACCACTCGCTAAACGGTAAAATTCTGTTGAGATCGATGCTCCACCAAAGCACCTGGAATCGGTACGTGTCAGGGCCGGTAGCGATGGTCAGGAGCACTGAAGTGATGGATAGCAGCATCGCTGGGCCCGGCATCTGGCTGAGCGATGAAACTATCAGCAGGAAGAGGGCAGCAACAAGGAGCCTTAGGCCGAGGTAGCCGTCATATGGGAATAGGGCTCCGATGAGCCACAGTAGAATAGATGAGATTACGGCAGTCAACGTTAAGGGGAGCAATGCCCGCTCAACGGTTAAGCCAGAGAGCAGCAGAGATACCACCGCGAACGCTAGAAGCAGCATCCCGGGAGAAGATAGGAAGTGTAGGAAGCCCCAAGGGCCTGTGTACCAGCTAATCGTTGGCAAGCTGTGATAGACTGTGTTTGTGAGCGAGAGCGGAACCAGCCAGAACGCTAACAGGCCGAAAGTGCCGGCTACTGTGGCGAGGAACGTGACCAGGACATGCAGAACCCCTCTTGAAGCGGCTAATACCCTCTTTCTTCCCGCACCCTCGACAAGCATAACGCGCCGAAC
This sequence comes from Thermofilaceae archaeon, assembly GCA_038727095.1. Classification (GTDB taxonomy): domain Archaea; phylum Thermoproteota; class Thermoprotei; order Thermofilales; family Thermofilaceae; genus JANXEW01. The sequence goes on from JAVYWK010000012.1 coordinate 7,796, forward strand.
GGTATGTGCCGCTGTGACAATCGTTTCGGCGATGAGGACTGAAGCACCGGTCATGACGTGGCTCAGGACTGCTCCTGCACCGAGCAGCGAGGCTAAGGATACCCTTTGGAGCCACGCGGCTCCTCGCTTGCCTAAGGCGCTCCAGTAGGCGGCCAAAGCTAGAAGTGCCAAGCCTATTCCCAGCCTGTGGGGCCACATACCGATGTAGTACAATTGCTTTAGACCAGCGTCGAGCCACTCCGACTCCCCCGGCAGAATCAGCAGAGAGAGTAGCGCTGCTAGAGTCGATCCCGTGTAACCACTCCCCAGCGCTCTCGCGAGAGCGTAAGCGCCTGTAGCCGGAAGCAAGTAGGTAATGACCAGGGCTATCTTGTAGGCTGCCACAATATCGATAATGCCGGCGAAGGCTCGATCGATGAGCGCTATTAGTAAGTAGGCCCCCGGATTGTAGAACTGGTTAAAGACCCAACCGAAGTTGTTGTAAGGATCCCAACCTAGGATATGGGGAAAGAAGTACCTCGAAGTAAGGTAGGAGCACACGAGGTGTGGTGGGTGATCCCAGCCCGGGGGTGTGCCGTCGCGGAAGAAAGTTTTGACCGATGCTATACCGAATATCAGCACCGCGCCCAGTACTAGCGCTTCAAGCAGGACCTTGACTTTTATGAGCATCTGTTGACGTCATACTCGCTTTCATTAAAGTTTTTATCTGACGCTCGCCAGCCTTCCGATGAGATCTTCAAGGATCGCGGCTTTAGCCAGCGCAGCCATCGTCGCTTTAACGGTCTTTACAGTGATCTTGCCAGAGCTGAATAGGAGCATCGTCCTGGGTGAAGCGGGTGTGGTAGAAAAGGTGCTGGAGCACTTTGTTCAACCTGAGTTGTTCGCGACTAGCCTTATTGATCTCAGCGGAGAGTGGCTCTACACGGTGAAGAGCTACGACGAGGGGGTCCTCGAGGAGCTCTACAGGCCCGACGCGCCGGTCGCTGACTGGAGAACAGTCACTGTACCCTTCACACATGCCGCTACAGTCGCCAACTCGACTGTTTGGCTGAGGCGCGGTTTCAGCTTGCCGGAGGGTCTAAGGGGCAACCGCGTCAGGCTGATTTTCCTAGGAGCGTTCTATCGCGCTGCGGTTTGGCTTAACGGCATCTACCTAGGTGAGCACGAGGGCTACTTTTCCCCCTTCTACTTCGACGTAACCGACCTACTGAATTTCGGCGGTGCAAACACGCTGGTGGTGTGCTTATCATCCCCGGTAGAACTTGATTTGGACAACAAGAGGGCTTTCACGGGTATATTCGGCGACGGGAACGTAAAGCCTTACCCACGCTGGGCGCTCGGCAAGTTGCCACGCAACTACGAGTGGTTTGTCCCGATAGGGCTTTGGAGACCGGTCGTTCTAGCCGTTAGTGGGCCCGTAGCGGTAAACGTTGTTCTAATCGACGCCGTACCTGAAGACAGTTCAGCCAGAGTCAGGGTTAGGCTCTACGTCTCCAACGTTGGGGAGCGTGCCCAATGTGTGCTTCGTTACAGTATTTCACCCTACAACTTCGAGGGCGAGGGAGTCGATGGGCAGTTAACCTTTGAGATCGGAAAAGATGATAGAAGGTGGATTGAGTTCGAAATCGCCCTACGGAATCCAAGACTGTGGTGGACGTGGGATCAGGGCTTTCCACACCTTTACTCTTTCCGGTACGAGATACGCTCCAGGGACGGTGTCCTCATGGGCTCATCATCGGTACGGTTTGGGGTACGGTCCCTGAGAGGCAGCGAGATTGTAAAGGGGCGAGCAACATTCGTGTTAAACAGCCGCCGCGTCTTCCTGAGGGGGTTTAACTACATCCACGATTTCTTCCTTGTCAACGCCTCGACGGACACCCTCTACCGGGATTTAAGGTCGATCGTAGACGCGCATGCGAACTTCGTCAGAGTCTACGCGCACGTGGGACCCACCGAGTTCTACAGTCTGGCTGATGAGATGGGCCTGGCCGTTCAAGCGGACAGCCCACTAATATGGGCCTACGCCTCAAGGCTCAGCGGTGCTGAGTACGGGCGTTTCGTTGAGAGCGCGCACCGTCAGATAGCGAAGATGGTACTACTCCTCTACAACCACCCGAGCGTTGTGATCTGGACTGTACACAATGAGCCTCCGTGGGCCTGCGAGTGGATGGGCGACCTCTACAGGCGTGGCGTGAATCGCGATCTTGACACCGCTCTAGCGGCTCTAATCTCATCGCTGGATGGTCATAGCCGACCCATCATCACGGGTGGCGGTTATGAGGATCAACACGTATACCACGGCTGGTTTAGCGGCAGCTGGACGGACTTCCTCTACGACGCTTCAACCTTCCCGACGGAATTCGGGGCACAATCCCTGCCCTCTATCGCTTCCCCCTTCTGGAGGATCGTAAATATCTCGAAGTGGCCTATTGAAGAGGGGAGCCCGGAATTCTACGATCTTGTCTACCGAGGTCTGTATGCGCAGCGAGCATTCCAGCCCCCCTTTGGTCAGCCTCGCGACTACCCCTCGCTGGTCGATTACATCGAAGCGAGCCAGCGGTACCAGGCAAATCTGCTGCGGATAGCTATAGCCAGGTACAGGGTCCTCAAGTTCAACGCGACGGCTGGGGCAGCTGTTTTCCTCTTCAGAGACTGCTTCCCGCAGGCTTCGTTCTCCGTTGTTGACTACTTTGGGATCCCTAAGCTGGCCTACTACACGGTCGCGGAGATGTTTAAACCCTTGAAGGTGATCGTCGCAATTGGTGGAGAGTTCGAAAGTAGGGGGGTTCAGGTCGTCTACAAGGCGAACTCCACTTTCAAGGCCGACGTATGGGTCGTAAATGACCTAGCCAACGAGACCGGAAGTGCGATGGTTAGGTGGAGGATGAGCGACGCTGTCAGTGGCCAACTGATAGCGGAGGGTGCTGTGAACGTTACACTCCCGGCAGCCTGGGAGCCAGCAAGGCTTGTTCAGAGCCTACGTATGGAGGCTCCCGCGTCCATCGAGGGGCTGAGGTGGATCAGATTTGAGGCCGAGCTGCTGCGCGAGGGTCGGTTAATCGACAAGGATGAGATCTTCTTCGCCGTAGAGCCGCTTAGCAGGGTGGTTGTAAACCTGGAAGGCGTGGAGGACCGATTAACCTTCTACGTAGCATCTGATAGATTCAACTTCTACGTGACAAGCGAGGGTGGGAAGCTAAGCTTCGCTGTACCAGCCGGCTCCAAGGTTACGATAATAGGCCCCCGTTTCGACGGTGCAACACCCTATACTCCCGTGAGAGTAGATCTTCCCTCACTAAACCCCGGTACCACGAGCCTCACAGTAAGGCTCGTAGAAGGTGCGATCTACACCGTAAGGCTACCCCTGCTCATTTCTCAAGTCGCGCGTACTCCTACTCTGCGGCTTCGAGTGGAGGCTGGGGTTCGCCCCGAAAGCCCGATAATCACGGTGTACGACGATCCTGAGCTCAAGGTGCTGCTCAATCTCCGCGGTAACGATTTCATCGTGCCGGCCGGTGTTCCTGTCGCACTGAGCCTTGAGGTGAATGGGGCGATCGTGGTTCGAAGGGAGGTCGAGCTTGCGCCGAATGAACGTCTTGTCGAAGGGGTTTTCGCCTCGAGCCTGGCTCAGCAGTCCTTGGATAGAGGTGAGAGGGAGATACGCCAAACCAAATCGATGCTTGCATCGTTCGAGCGACAGGGCTTCTACCTAGGACTGAGCAGGCAGCTTCTCGATAGGGCTTCCAGGCTGCTGGAGGCTGCGGCTGATCTAATCGAGGCTTACCCTGAGCGAGCCGCAGCCTCTATCGCGGAAGCGTCCCTTCTGCTCAAGGGGGTAATGTCCCGGTTGAATGAGCTCAGGTCAGCCGCGCAGTTGAACTTACCCCTGCTTCTACTCACGATTATTCTTGTCTCGTTTGGCCTAAGCTCGCTTATCGTGGAAAACGAATCCGCCCGCCCTGCTGCGGGAACGCTCCTGCTAGTCGGTTTGGGAGTTCTGATGTACTTCACTTATCCCGGTTTCTCGGGCCTAAGCTCAATGGAGCTCTTCATCGCTCTGTACGTTAGTTTCTTCGCGCTGGTCCTAATGCTCCTCCTCCCATACCTCCTCGAAGGCTTGAGAAGCGAAAAAGGGGTCCCTCTGCTGGCGGCTGCAACCTCGGCCCTCTCGATTGCCGCGCGGAACCTCAGGAGGAGAAGGCTGAGAACGTGCCTAACTCTCCTCTCAGTAGCCGCTTTCGCGCTCGCAGTTACAAACCTAACGTCCGTCAACTACTTCGTTAGCCTGCGCGAGTTGGTAACGACCGTCCCGCACCCCCAAGACGCTCCCAACGTTCTTGCTGCTTTCAGCGGAGGGGAGCTGAGCCTGGCTGACATCATGTACCTCTCCTCTCAACCAGAGGTCCTACGGTACGGCTTCAAGGTGGAAAGCCGCGCGAGAGCGGAGCCTTACGCCGTTATCTCGGGACGGCTGATACGCGGCTTTATAGGCTTTTACGGTTACACCCCGACAAACTTGCCTCTTGCCCCCCTTCCTTCACGTACTGGGCATCGGGATTTCCTCACCGTAGCCTTTGTCAGCTCAACGTTTGAGGGTTTGGGCGTTAAGCCGGGGGATGAGGTACAGGTGGGCGAAGTAAAATTGAAGATTATCGGCTTCTTCGATCCTGCAGAGCTTGGGGGGATTCGAGACGTTGGAGGGTACGACCTGCTCCCGCGCGTATTACAACCAGACGGCAGCGTCGGTGTTGCGCACCCCGACGAAGTCATCATAGTCCCTGCTCTCACGGCATTAAGGCTCGGGGGGTTCATTTCAAGGTTGTATGCGGAAGCCAGCACCCCAGACGATCTCAAAGTGCTTGCTGAAAGGCTAGCTCTACAATCGGACTACGTAGTTGTAGCACTCCCAGCCGGTGATTACCAGCGCGTTTACTTCACTGGGCCCACTATAGAATACAGGGGTGGCGAAGCGATTCTCCCGGTAGCATTGGTTGTCATCAACGTAGCATCCGTAGTTCTGGCGTCTGTATACGAAAGAAGAGGTGAGATCGTCACCATGGCTTCGGTTGGCATGAATCCAACGCACATACTCCTGGTATTCCTTTCCGAAGCCTTGCTCCTAGGCTTCGTTGGCGGCTCGCTAGGCTACATAGTTGGTGTGTCGGCGTTCAGAGTGGTTCAGTGGGCTGGCGTAGCGCTACCGGTAGACGTTAAGACCAGCGTGGGGGACATGATGGGGGTTATAACCCTCTCAATAGCATCCTCACTCGCCGCCGCACTCGTTCCCTCGCTTAAGGCGTCTCAATACGTCACTCCGTCCCTCCGGAGGAGGTGGAAGCTTGAAGCGCAGGTTGTAGGGGGAGAATGGTACGTGGAAATTCCGATAAGGGTTTCGGCGGAAAGAGTAGCTCAGTTCGTGGATTACCTAGCTGAGAGGTTGAGAGAGGAGGAGCGCGGCATCGAGAGGTCCACCGCAAGAGTCGGTGCGAGTGCTTCGATCGTAGATGGACGCACCCTCTACGAGGTATCCTTCACCTACAGCAGAGGAGGGGGGCGCCCCTTCACCGCAAGTGTAATCGCCGTGGTTAAGCCCGTTGGTCCCGAGTTCTACAGTGTCGCGGTTAAGGTTAAGCCTTTGTCCATCTACAGCCGGTTCTACCAGAGCTACGTGCAAGAGGTGGTCGCATTTGTCAGAGGCATAGTGCTGGAGTGGGCATCGCTAAAGATCAGGCTACTCGCCCCCGTTGGCGTAGACGTGAGTAAGGTGGTAGAGCTTGTGCGCAATTACCAGCCGCAGCTTGTTTTGCTAGCCACCAGGAGGGGGGATGGGAGGCTTGTCCGCGAGCTGCGGAGTAGGCTGCGGGCTCAAGGGTTAAGGCCTCCAGCCACTGAGGTTATTGCTGTAAAGAGCGACAGTCTTGACGGGTTAGTGGAAGAGCTGAGATTACTAATATCGAAAGCGGATATCGTAGCGCTGGACTCAGACGACGGATTGCTCAGCGCTGCTCTCGCGCTGGCTGCAGCAATTGAAGGCAGGAGGGTGGCGGTGATCAGGGAGGGCCGATTAGAGGAGGTCAGTGTGGACAGGCTACTCAAGCTTCAGTAGCGTCTTCCAGCTCCTCCTCACTATGGGGGGTAGCTCTCGCCTCTCTTTCAAGTACCTTAGGAGGAACCCTCTCGTCTTTGGATCGGAGGGATAGCCAGAGCCAAAATCTCCGTATACCGCTCTCAGATCGCTGATCAGCCTTTCTCGCTCAACCTTCGCGATTACCGAGGCGGCTGCAACATGCACGTATGCATCCTCCGCTTTATTCGAAGCTACGACCTCTACTTTCCGCTTCAGATGCCTACCAACGAGCTCTGCATAGCGCTCAGGTAGAGGATCCGGTGAGTCTAAGTAGACCCTGGAGACCAGCGATATCAGCTCGTTCACGAGTTCAGCTGTCGCTATGGCCTCGAGCTCGTTTAACCCCCTCTCCAGATTCTCGACAGCCCAATCGATTTCCCAAGGCTCTACAACCCTAGTCTTCACCTCCAGCGCTACGTTCCGTATCAGCTTTGAGAGTTTAAGCCGCTTATGGGGGCTCAGCTTCTTTGAGTCCCTTACAATACCCCTAAGCGCCGAAACCCCCCTTTCGTCAAGGACGACGCAGGCCACTACTAGAGGGCCTATCACGGGACCGCGCCCGGCCTCGTCTACTCCAGCCTCGATCAAGCCAGCTCCTTTGCCACTACGTTGAACAGCCTTATCTTCGTAACGCCGGGCACCTGAGCGTAAAAAGTGAGGTGAAGCGTCCAAGGTATCGTCGCAACGCGAACCCCCTCCTCACGCATGCGCTCCAGAGTCCTAAACAGGAGCACGGTTCCAAGCCCCCTCCCCCTCACGCCGGGATCGACTCCGATTGGCCCAAAGAAGTCGGGCCTCAAAGCACCGTATACCGAGAAACCGGCGATGACGCCCCCCTTCTCGGCGATCAGTACACCACCCTCCTCAGATCGCATCGCCAGCTCAGCCTCGATGCGCCAAAACGGAGAGAAGACGCGCTCAATCCATTCGTACAGCCTATCCTGATCCTGAATTGAGGCCTCCCTAAGGACAAACCCTTGCTGCCTTAATTCCGATTCAAGCTTTTGAACCCACGCGGATGTTCTATATTTGGACATGTCGACCTCGTAGTTCACAGCTTCTCCAACTTTCCCGTATCCAAGATGTTCAAGCAAAGCTCGCAGCCACTCGTACTCTAAATCGATACCAGGCGACAAGTACCAGCTCGCGTAATCGGATACCCTGACCATCTTCGCACCACTTCTGCGAAGCTCCTCCTCCAGTACAGCAATAAGGTTTCCAAGCTCTGCTGTGCGATCCGGAGGGCAGGCGAGAACCTTTATCCAGGCGATCTCCCTCTGCTTGTCAACCATGCTTGAGGGCTCCTTAATCCTCCTGATGCCCATCGCTGTCGCCACAACCTTACCACTCCTCAAGCACACTAGCGAGAGCTTTGGATCGAAGTTGGGATCATTAACTGTTAAGAGGCGGAAGAGCCTTCTATCAACAAAATCGTTAAAAAGGGTCCTATTAATCAACTTTCTAACTTCATCGTAAAGCCCGGGATCTTCGCTCAACGATCTTACGTCCACATGGTAGTGCTGCTCAACCGTTCTAAATAAGGTTGTTGGGAGCAGGAAACTGGTACAGGTTATCGCGCAGAAGCGTGGTGGACCGGCCGGGACTTGAACCCGGGACCTCCCGCGACCTCGGCCGCCCATTTGAGTCGAGCTTGCGAAGCGGGCGCTCTCCCAGTCTGAGCTACCGGCCCGATTGAGCCGGGAAACCGGGGGGTAAATTCTTTGCGCATGGTTGCTGCACGCGAAAAGTTTTTCAAATTAACCTGCTCACGGTGCCCGGTGACCCCCATTATCCGCGGTGGAGATTAAATGGCGCAACGAAGGGGGTGTTGTGGCCGAGCTCAACCATGTGAGAGCCCTCGCTCAGGAGTTTAGGCCTAAAGAGTACGAGCGGCAAGTGCTCGAGTACTGGAGGCGCGAGAGAATATACGAGAGACTCCGCGAAGCGTTGAAAGGGAGGCGCAAGTTCTACTTCCTCGATGGTCCACCGTATACTTCTGCTGACACTCCGCACATCGGTACGCTTTGGAACAAGGTCCTGAAGGATGTTATCGTCAGGTTCCGGCGAATGCAGGGCCTGGCGGTTGTCGATACCCCAGGCTACGACTGCCACGGGTTGCCCATCGAGGTTAAGATAGAGCAGGAGCTGGGCTTTAAGTCAAAGAAGGATATCGAAGTTTACGGTATCGATAAGTTCGTGGAGAAGTGTAGGGAATTCTCCGTAAGAAATGCTCTTTCCATGTCGAGGTGGTTCGAAGAATTCGGAGTTTCGCTACGCTGGGAGAAGCCGTACATGACGCTTGACCCCGAGTATATTCAATCGGCTTGGTGGCTGGTTAAGAGGGCTGAAGAGCAGGGATTGCTAGAAAGGGGTTTGAGGGTTGTGCACTGGTGCCCCAGGTGCGAGACCGCCCTTGCTGACTATGAGGTGACGGAGTACAGAGAGTTGACTGATCCATCCATCTACGTTAAATTCCCCGTGAAGGGGAGGGCGAACGAGTACCTGCTTGTATGGACTACTACGCCGTGGACCCTACCGGCTAACGTTGCGGTAATGGCTCACCCTGACCTCGAGTACGTGTGGGTTGAAGTTGGCAGCGAGCGCTTGCTGCTGGCGGCGTCTAGGCTGGAAACAGTGATGCGCGAAGCCGAATTAGTTGAGTACAGGGTGATTAAGCGAGTAAGAGGCAGAGAGCTTCTCGGACTCGAGTACGAGCACCCGTTAGCCGACCTCATCGACGTGCAAAGGAATATTGTGCACAAAATCGTGCTCTCCAGCAAGTATGTAAGCGCGGAGGAAGGGACGGGGCTGGTTCACTGCGCTCCAGGGCACGGTGAAGAGGATTTCGAGGTGGGGCTCGAGTACGGGCTACCTGTTGTTATGCCAGTTGACGATACGGGTGCTTTCACCAGTAAGGCAGGCAAGTACTCCGGAAAGAGCGTAAGAGAGGCTAACTCAGACATCATTTCCGACCTCAGGGCTAGGGGTTTATTGTTCATTGAGGGTAGGATAAGCCATCGGTATCCGGTATGCTGGAGGTGTAAGACGCCACTAATACTTAGGGCGACTCAACAGTGGTTCATACGCGTACGGCACCTGAAGAACCGCTTCATAGAGGAGGCCGAAAAGGTGCAGTGGGTTCCAGAGTGGGCTGGTTCGGCTCGCTTCAAGGGTTGGGTTGAGGGGTTAAGGGACTGGGTTATCTCGAGGCAAAGGTACTGGGGGACGCCCGCTCCAATCTGGTTGTGCGAGCGTTGCGGCAGAAGGACTGTGGTCGGATCGGTAAGGGAGCTTGAGTCCCTCGTCAGGCAGGAGCTGAAGTTGAAGGATCTCCATAGGCCATGGATAGATGAGATCGTTTTCGGCTGTCCGCACTGCGGTGGAGTGATGAGGCGCGTAGCGGACGTGATGGATGTTTGGCTCGATTCGGGCGTAGCGTTTTACGCCTCGTTAAGCTACCCGAGCGATAGGGAAACTTACGAGAGGATGAGACCCGTAGACGTAATAGTCGAGGGTCATGACCAGATAGCAGGGTGGTTCTTCTCGCTGATGCGGTGTGGCCTGGTAACTTTCGGCACTGGACCTTACACGACAGTGGTGATGCACGGTTTCATGCTCGACGAGAGGGGTAGGGAGATGCACAAGTCCCTGGGTAACTATGTGGCACCGGAGCAGGTACTTAACTTCGAGAAGGGCAGTAGGGATGTCTTTCGCTGGTACGTGTTGAGAAATACCCCGTGGGAGGACATGAGGTTCTCCTGGAAGGCGATGGCCGAGGTCTACGATGACATGAACATCCTGTGGAACGTGTACGTCTTCGCTTCGATGTACATGAGCATCGATCGCTTCAACCCGAGGGAGCACCCAATTGAGAAGTACCTCGATCAAGCGCGTCCGGAGGATAGGTGGCTACTATCACGGATCGAGAAGCTAACGGCTAACGTAACGCGCTGGCTGGAGAACTACGAGACACATAAGGCGGCTAAAGCGCTTCGCGACTTCATAGTCGAAGACGTCAGCAGGTGGTACATCAGGCTTATCAGGCCGCGCGTGTGGGTTGAGGAGAACATTGCCGATAAGCTCTCAGCCTACGCTACGCTCTACTATGCATTGAGGAAGTTTTTAGTCCTAGCGGCGCCCTTCATACCGTTTACGTCGGAACAGATCTACCTCGAATCCTTCCGCATGCGAGATGATCCCGATAGCGTCCACATGCTGCCATGGCCGGAGGTAAGGGAGGAGATGATCGATGAGGAGCTGGAACGGCAAATGGAGATTGCCAGGAAGATTGTTGAGCGAGCTGCAGCGGCTAGGATGAGGGCGGGCGTAAAGATCAGAGTTCCGCTCCCCCGCCTATACATTCTAACGGATGACGCAGAAGTGGTTAACTCTGTCGCGAGGCTCAGGGGGGTAATAGAGTCCCAGGTGAATGTCAAGGAGGTTAAAGTGCTGCCTGCTGAGAAGAGATCTGATTTTGTTCTGCTTGAGAAGAAACCGGTACTCAAATCGATAGGCTCGTTCTTTAAGTCAGATTCTCCGCTCGTTTTAGAATTGCTTAAAAACCTGGATGCGAGAGAAATCAAGCGTGAGCTCGAGATATCCGGTGCGTATCTGCTAAAATCGCAGGATGGTAGAGTCTTCGAGCTTAAGCGCGAAATGATCGAGTTTGAGGAGCGGTGCGTCGAGGGCTTTGTGATGGAAAGCTTCGAGATAGGGGACGTAGTAATCGAGGCTAGGCCAGGTCTAGAAGAGCTTAGGGAAGGTCTTGCTAGAGATGTTGTGCGAAGAATCCAATTTATGAGGAAAATGGCCGCGCTTCCTGTAGAAGCGGTTATAGAGGTGGAAATCTACGCGCCTCCCGATCTTCGCGAGCTTCTAGCCACGAAGATCAGCTACATAAAAGGCGAAACCAGGGCTTCTGAGGTGCGTTTCATCGAAGATAGAGAGCTGGTTAATGGGACTCTTATTCGCGACTGGGATCTTGAAGGCTACAATCTAAGGGTGGGTATCATCTATACGGGTCGCCCGTCTCGTACACAAAACAAGGAGTAACTCCTCGAAGAGGCCCACGTGCTTCACTCCTATTACACTTACGATGTTACCCGCCGATTTTAAAGCCTCAAGAGCACCTCTCCAGTTCGACAGGCTAGAGAGGAGGAACACTATCACCCCTACCTTTTTGAGGTGCATCAAAGCTGAGCTAGCGAACGCTAGCGGTACCTCTATGCCTGTAGGGCCGCCTGCCCATCGACAGTCTCCCTCTTCCGGGAGGTATGGTGGGTTAAATGCGACCAAGTCGAACACTTCACCCACTCGTACGGCTTCTAAACGATCGCAGCAGATAACATGAACAGCGTGACCTAGCTTTCTGCTTTTAGCGCGCCTCCAAGTGGCCTGCGCGGAAGCGTAATCCACGTCTGTGGCGACGACTTCAATAGCGTAGGCAGCTAAGGCTTCTGTGACTAAACCTTTGCCGCAGCCTATCTCGGCTGCTAAGCCTACGGAGGGGGTTAAGCAATTAACTCCTTTAGCTAAGAAGAAGGTATCCTCCGCTGGCTCGTAAGCGTCGCTCTTCATTCTTTGTTCATTCCTCGCTGTAAGGGTGCAAAGTGTCGAGGACTTCGATTATCTTCATTATGCGAGCATGGCCTAACCCTCTAATCCTTCTCAGTTCTGAAGGAGTAGCTCTGAAGAATCGGCGTGGGGTCCTAAAATGTTGAAGGATCCTCTGCGCTAGCTCCTTGTGGATACCGGGTATTGAGGCTATCATGTTAAGCTGCACAACCTCTATACTGTTACTATCTCTCATAACGCTTTTCACCGGGAGCTGCCCGCTCACGAGCCCTTTGGTATGTGCCGAGAGCGTATAGAGGTAGTAGATCACGCGTGCTGTGTCGAGGTAGCTAGTGGTGGAGAGCACGGTTACCCCCATGCTCATCACAGCTGCTAGCGCGCCGTAAACCTGCGGGTAACTAACTTTGCGGAACCTTAACGTTTCACTGAGCTCTCCTTCCACTATCAGTACGGGTTTTTCGTAGGCCCTTTTGAGCCGGCGCACCTGTTCGAACAATCTCTTATCAATGATTGAGGATACGAGGTCGTTGCTGCTTTTCCTCTCAATGCATATATCGTTGCTAACCAAGTAGTCGCCGACGTCTAAGCTCTCGAACTTTAGAGGGGGACCCAGTTTCACCAGCGCTTCGGGAACTCCACTACCCCTTTCCCTGTAATCGACGATTATCATTCAGATCCGCCCGCTTATTGCAAGCCCTCGTTCAATATCCTTCAACGCCTCCTTTAACACCTCCAAGTTAAGGGAGGGGGTTGGTGCAACTCGCGCTGGGCCTTCGGCCATGAGCGCACCCAGGTCGATTAAGCGCTGCACAATATCTTCAAAACTTTCGAGGCTTCCGGCATCTAAGCCGTAGCTCTCCGCGAGTGCTGCGTACTCTTCCCACAGCTCGCTAAGACGGGCATAGGGCCTAGCCTTAACGAGCTGCAGTGCAGCATAAAGCAGTAGTTTCTCGCGGGCTGTCAATGAGCCGATGTCGGCCGGAGCTATGAAAGCTTCTACGTTGCGCAGAGCGTCGAGCACGTGCCTTAAAGTGACTTTTCTGGCCCCCTCCTGCTCAGCGAGAACACCTGCGTACAGGAGCGTGTCGAGAGCCCTCCTGACATCACTCGACATGTAAGTATAGGTGTAGTCGGCCAGCCACTTAAGCACATCGTCTCCAATAACGCCGCTTGCGAAAGCCTCCGACGACCTGAAGGATAAAATATCGAAAAGCTGCTCGCGCGAATAAGGTGGATACCTTACAATTAGGTTTCCTAGCGAACTGCGCTCAGCAGGTTCTAGCAGTTTTAACCAGTCGAGCCCGCGCGCTACGAATACGATGGCCATTGGTACCAGCTTAAAGGCCACCTCGTTAAGTCTGACCAATGCATAAAGCACGCTGCGAAGCGAGCTTCTCGCGTGGAACTCTATCTCATCGAAAGCCAATAGGGCGGGGAGTCCGCTCCTCCTAAGCACGTTTGTGACCTCCTTCAGCAGTTCTTGTCCACTGATGCTCCTAGAGGCAGGCATACCTGTCAGCTTCTCGTACATAGCGGAGAATAACTGAAAAGGGGTTTCCCCCTCGATCCTCATGTTCACGTGCACGAACGTGTGCCCCCGCCCTTCGGCTGTAAGGGATCGATGCAGAAGGATTATGCTCGACGTCTTCCCAGTGCCTGTTGGACCCACGAGCATAACTGTACGAAGGGTTGTAGCATCACACTCCAGTACGTCAAAGATGAACTTCCTCAGAATGCTCAGCTGGTAGTCGCGGTGGGGCAGCCTCCCAGGCACATGCCTGCTCGATAGCTTCTCCCTGTCAGTGAATATACTGCTCATACTCTGACTAATCACGCGGATGGAACATTAATAAACGTAAACCGTAATACATTACACCGAAAGTATTTCTGCCCCCCACTCCCACTTCAAGCCTCCTGAAACGATACTCGCATGGTTCTCACCCACCCCTTCTCCACCAAGCTGTTTGTGGGTTTCCTGCGTAACGTACACGTGATGGGCTTTGCTGCATAAACAGATGGTGATCAGGAGGTAAAGGTATTCATGCGTAAGCTACGATGTGAGCAGCGCGGAACCCTTAATAGGGGTACTGGGAGAGTCCTTCTGGGATGAGGAAGCCGCTCCAGGGTGTGTGAGAGGATGATCGGCTCGCGACGATCCGACCTCACGGGGGTGAGTTTATGCGCGTGACGAGCATCATTGCAATAGTATTGCTAGCATTATGCCTGATACTGTACTGGATTCCCCTACCACTGATCCCGGTGGGCGAAAGTAAATTGATACTCGGTGGCTATCCTTGGCAGGCTCCCACGCCTCAAGCTCGAAGTTTCTTCATTACCCTAGGATTAGTTCTTACCGTCGTGGCCGTGGTATTAGCGGTATTGGCGTACGTTTTCGGGAGAGACATAGAGAACGGCGATGTGGAGGAAACAGAAATGTTAGATTAAAATTTATTCCATAACGTAACAGTGAGTGAAATACTAGTGTTAGGCGGCGTTTAAAATATAACACCTGTCTCTATGTAGGTAGTGTGAGAGATGAAATAGAATACGTAGAGTATGAGGAAGAAGTACTACCTGCGCTAGCTCTCGGTGTTAGGAGACTCACAGACGGTGTAAGGGGATTGAAAATTCAGTTAGAGGATATGCATAAACAGGTAGTTAAATTAAGAGATGAATTACAAAGATTGACTCAGGTTCTTGAGACGAGTAGGTCTACATTCGATGAGGGACAACGCAAGTTGATGCAGCAGTACGAGGAGACGGTAAAGTACCTTGATAACTTCCTGGGCAAACTGGAGAGCACGGTTAAAACTACCGTAGAGCTTGAACTGAGAGGGCTTAGCTACAAGTTATCTGCGCTGACGAGCAGCTTCGATAATCTGTCCCAAGATCTATACGCGCACAGATTGGAAGAGAAGGATCGGCTAAATGAATTATTGGAAAATTTAAAGAATATTACAACTGAAGTTTATGAAATGAAATTAAAAATTAACGATTTAGCAACACTTATTTATGATCTCGGAGTGAGGATGAATAACCTTGAGATGAAAGTCTCAAACGATCTTACCGAGATTAAGCTGCTTTTAGCTGTTAGTAAGCGCGAGCAGCAGCTCAAAAGCTAACGTGCCTCTTCAGCGATAAGATAATTAATATGGCTTAAGGCCATAACGTGGTATGCTGGGCCGAAGACGGGAAGTAGATGCAACCGAGCTGATGAACAGAATAGAGCAGTTAAGCAAGGATCTCACAGCTCTAATGACCAAACAGACAGATACCGTGAGCAGCAGAGTAATCGAATCGCTCAAAACGCTTCAAGCTCAAATCATAGCATTACTGGATGAGCAGCGCGCAATACTAGCGGATCTCGTGGATCTGCTCCAAAGGCAAAGAAGCGAACTCGAGGGTTCACGAGCAAAGCTCGAAGATTCCGTTGCCAAGCTCGCAGAGTCTAACACAAGGCTTGAGGTTATGATAACGGAGCTTTCGGCAATATCAAATGATTTATCAAAAAGTTTAGAAGCATTAAATGAACAGTTGATCCCAGCTATAAAATCTGGAAACGAATTACTCGAACAGCTCAAAAATATTCTCTCGGAATTCGAGAAAATAAGTGGAGAAAGGGAAACTGAATTCATAAATAATCTTAAAAATATTCTCTCGGAATTCGAGAAAATAAGTGGAGAAAGGGAAACTGAATTCATAAATAATCTTAAAAATATTCTCTCGGAATTCGAGAAAATAAGTGGAGAAAGGGAAACTGAATTTTTAAACTATTTTAAGACTACTATTGAAGAGTTGAAAGCTATAGAGAGAGAAAGGAAGGAAATGTTTATTGACAGCTTACGGGCTCTAGTAGAGGCAGCAGAGAAGTACAATAAGGCGGTCTCTGAGTACGCAGATGCCGCTGCGAGAGTGCAATCACTCGATGAGCGAGAAAAAATGTTAAATCAAAAAGAGCAAGAATTGAGGGAGAAAGAAAAGAATTTAAAATTGATAGATGAACAATTAATTAGCAAGGAAAATGAATTAAAAAGTTTACATTACAAAATTTTAGAAATAGTCGAAACGATAAATAATATAGGTAATGATATAGCAAATAAGTTAAATTTAATTCAAGAAATTCAGGAAATGATTAAAACATTAAATAAATTACATGAAGAACTCAATGAAATAAATATAAAAAGAGCGGAGCTAGAAAGCTTCAGAACATCACTTATTGCAGAAAATGAGAGAATCAATGAAGCTAGACGTCGGTTTTCCGAATGGGAAGCTAAACTAAAAGATGAGGAAAATAGACTTAGATCATGGGAAGAAAAATTGAGGAAAATGGAAGACGATATTAGGGCTAGAGAGAGGGCTATCGATGAGAAATTAATTAAACTAACAGATTGGGAAAAAGAATTAGCAGAACGTGAAAATAGATTAAGTAAACTTCTTAATAGATATGAATTCTTAAGACGAGAGATCGAAGAAAGAGAGAAAAAGCTTAGGGAGTGGGAGGAGGCTTTGAAGAGAGAGCGTGCAGACATCGATACGAAACTGAGGCCCCTCCAAGAGCTTGGCGAGCTCGAAGCCAAGCTGAAGGAGTGGGAGAAGAGGTTGCTTGATAAGGAGCGAGAGCTGATCGGTTACCACCGCTCTCTCTTAACGAAGGAGGGTCTTCTCAACGAGTTAAGAGAGAGGCTGGAGGCAAGAGAGGCTGAATTGAAATCAAGGGAAGAGGAGCTGACCCGCAAGCTGGCGCGTCTGAGCGAGCTAGAGGCCCGCGTAAAGGAGCTAGAGCACGAGAACAGGCGATTGAAGGAGGAGCTTGCAAGGCGCGAGGAGGAGGTTAAAGCTCTCAGGAGCCTCTTAGAGTAGCGACTACAGAAAGTAGGTGGTTACGATCAGGACGGTGAACACTAGCGAAAGTATTATGCAAGCGATCGCCGCCCCCTCTATGACTTTGTACTGGAGCCTTTGACCGAGCTTTACGCCCCACTCCGGCTCCTCATCCTTAGCCAGATTGTACGCGAAAATCGATGCTAGCACAGCTGCAGCAGTAAGAGCTAGAGGGAGTATCCGGGAAATTAGAGGTGGATAGGGAGGATTTTCACTGAACCCACTTGTAAGCACCCATACGATCACTAAGAAGACGAAAGCTACAACTGTAGTGACCACTACGATCACGCTTGGTCTCTCCCTTTCGCTCATCGAAACGTAGTGTGCGGATCACGCTTAAGGTTTTTGCTACCGTAGTCTCCGCGTAACAGCCTCCTATTAGCGGGAAAATGTTGCGTGCCACCCTTAGACCTTCAAGGCGCAACCGTAGGCTTGTGAGAAGAATCGCATGCCTGCTGCTGCCACTGTTGTTAGCGACGGTTGCTGTCAGATCACAGCCCAAGCTATTCGTGGTTGAAGCCAGGATACTGAAAGTGAGTGGTGAAGAAGTGAGGTACTTTCTCTTGGAGTTTAGCGAAGCACCATCGCTCACGCTGCAAGTATACCCCGATGCTGAGGAGGTAGTTGTGAGGGTCGATTCAAGCACCCCCTACAAGCCCTACACGGTCCTCTTCGATGGAACCCGCGTCACAGCCTGCTACGAGGAGGGCGTTACCCTGATTGAGGATTTCGTGCGGGTCAACTTCACTCGGTTAGGGTGGAGGCCGCGAACGATAACTGTGAGGTTCAACTACAGCGAGCCAAAGCCTCACGCTTACGCTCTAAGCGAGCGTGGTGAAAGAGTATGGGGGCACTTAGTAGAAGCGCTCTGCAGCGATGCCACCGTGCTTGAGAGCTTGGCTAGCTTAAAGGTTACACTACTATCGAAGAGGCTTCTGAGCATTCAAACATCGATGGGTGCAATTTCACTATGGGACGTCGTGGTGCTTCAAACTGGTGGCGAGCTCGACTCCCTACTCGAGATCGTCCGTAAAGCTTCCGTAGAAGTACGCGTGAGAACCCTCTACTACTCAACGGCTAAGCCGGCACAGCAACCACTTTACTTCTACGTCAATTTGCCAGCGGCCTGTGCCGGACATTTTGATGCCTCCCTCCGGGCTAGAGATATCGTGGGAAGAGCATTTCCGGATAATCCAGCCCTGTATGCTCCACAGGAAGCTACGATTTTGGGCACGTGTAGTGTAACAGTGTCGAACCCGGGGCCCTTCGACTACGTTACCGCCGGTGTGTACATACCTGCGGGTTCTAAGCGTGAAGTTTCACTAGCGCCGAACGGTACATTGAGCGCGGACGCATATAGGGATGGAGTAAAAGTGTACACACTTACCATTTACGGCCTTCCCAGCCTGCTGGAATTACCTTCTTACGCCTACAACGTTAATGTGTTCATAGTCGATAGCGGGGGGAGACCGGCGAGCAACGCTACGGTCATTATATCGGGAACGAGCAACTCCATCCGGGTAACCTGCCGGCTACTAAACGGCGTGTGCTCCTTCCAGGAGATCCCTCCCGGCGCGTACATCATCGCAGCTTACGTGGGGGAGAAGGAGGTTGGGAGAACATCGTTGCTCCTCGAGAGGGGCGATAAAGTTGTTAACCTAAGAGCGGACCTCAACGATTTTGAGGTGATCGTTCTCTATCCGACGGGGGAAAGGCTGCTGAGGTACGTTGTTCTGCTGCAGGCTTACGGTTTAAGGTACGAGGCTAGGGAGCTTCAGGGGCGGGCTGCATTCAACGATGTCCCCTCAGGCCTACACAGTTACTGGGTGGTCAAGGATGGGGTTGTCGTAGCCTCCGGGGTTCTGAAAGTTGAGTCTCAGCGAGTGAGTTACGCGATTATTGCTAACGTGAGCAAAGTTCACTTAAAGGTTGTAGATTTCCTCGGCAGACCCCTTCCCCACATCAACGTGCAAGTTAAGGGTAATGTCTCAGTTGCAGGGCACACAGATGAAAGGGGCGTGCTGACTCTTGATTTACCCTTCGGTGGGTACGAGGTCGATGTGGGAGAAATCGGGTTGCGTAGGCTCATCAACGTGAGAAACGGCGGAGAATACTTCGTCTTGTACGCCGATGCCCCCCTGCACTACATTATTTCAGCAGTGTTAGTCCTAATAACCGTTAGTCTCGCGTTGAAGGTCGCTCGAGGCAGAAGAGAAACTGAAGTAGAGGTATACGATTTAGAGAAGGATTGAAGCTTGCATGGTTCTCTGCAGAGCAAACCCTAACATGATAGGCTGAGAAGAATCGTTAGGAGGCAGTAACGTAGTCAGGCCCACCCCTTTCGAACCGGGGGCCTACCGGTTTCTAACATTTAAGCGCGGTTTCCTGCCGGCTGCCGCGGCCTCATCCTTCAGCCTTACGGCCATGTCGCCGCGGGTACCGACTACAGCCGGCCGCTCTACCGCTGAGCTACGCGGGGCTGGTCCCCGCGCCCGGACTTTCAGGGGTGGGCCCCAAAAAAAGGCGGTAAGTAAGGGGTTTAAAGTTTTGCGCGACTGAGAAGGACTGTTTTGACGGAGAATCGTTAGGCGATTTGCGAGAGTAAGTGGCACACCTCCCTATGTTAAAACACTTAAGACAGTTTTTAACAGTAGTTGTGGTGGCTTAGACGATGACCAAAGTTTACAGGAGGTTGGTCAAGGTAGGGAATAGCTTGTACGTATCCATACCCAGGGGTTGGGTTGAAAGTAAGGGGTTAGCTCCGGGCAATGTGATAGCGATAGAGGTTGTTGAGGAGGGGCTGCTTCTGAAGCCTGTTGAGAAAGCTTTCCCCGATGTAAGGGCAAAGCAGATAGTTGGTGGCAATGGGCGGGACATCATTAAGGCCTACCTGGAAGGTTACGAGGTCATAGAGATTGAGAAACCTAATGATAAATTATTAAAAAAATTGGATAATCTTTTAAACCTATTGGTTGGCTTAGAGGTTGTGGAAGAGGGGGTTGGTCGGCTTGTGCTGCAGTGTTTCATCAGTGAAGGGTATGACGTAAAAGGGGTTCTTTCTCGAATGGATGCAATCTCTAGGAGCATGTATGTCGATGCGGCAGCAGCGCTGGAAGTGGGAGACGAAGAGACTCTCAAGCTCGTCCGGGCGCGCGACGATAGGTTAGATCGGCTCTACTTTCTCACAGTTCGATTAATCAGAAGCACTATCCAATCCCCTGAGGCAAGCGATCAGGAAAGGCTATTCATGGTTGATGCACGCCTTTTTGCTAAACTTCTCGAAGAAATTGGGGATGAAGCTGAGCGGATGACCTACTTGCAACCTTGTGAAGGTTTACTCAATGCAGCGAAAATCATAGCGAAATACCAAAAAAAGAGTGTTGAAGCATTTTTAAATAGAAGTACCCAGCGTGAAGCAATAAATGTGCTAGAAGACTTAAACATAATGTTCAATGATGCTCCAGCACTCAGATCATTGCTTAAAATAGCTAAATTAGTTTGGGATCTGACTGAACTCATTTAATAAAAAGAGGAGAGAAAGACTAGTGATGCGACTTTGCCTAATCAGCGGCTTACCACTCTTCCTCTTCTTCCTCTTCCTCCTCCCACTCTTCTTCCCACTCTTCCTCTTCTTCCCACTCCTCTTCCTCTTCTTCCTCCCATTCCTCCTCCTCTTCGTACGGCATCATAGGCGCTTTCATGGCTGTCGTTATAGATCCTCAGGCAGGTGTATATATGCTTACCCTCGGCTTTGGCTCGAGTAGTGCAACCCTCCCATCTAAACCGTGTAATGAATTGGATACAATATTGTTATTTTTAACTATTTAACTTTATATTTAATTTAATTGAAAGCAAAAGGAGATTTTTTAGTAAAATGAAAATACTTAAAAATGGAAAGTTAGTTTATGATACATTAGGGAAAATACTTTAGCTCACGAACAGACGTCAGATCTCGCTACGTGAGAGAAAGATAAATGTCTGGGGCCTGATGATTCGTCGAATGTTGTGGGACTTACTTTCAGAAAGCGAGAGAAAGATCGTGATGAGCATCGCTTTTTCTCAATCCTACAGTGACATTTCTCGAGCCACAGGTCTAGCTCCGTCGTACGTAAGCGCGAGGGTGAAGAAGCTGGCGAAGAGGGCTAGGCTGCGATACTTGGTCGATTACCGCGCTATTGGGCTTTCCCCGCTTTACCTATTGTTAAAGTTTGATCAAAGGGTCTACGAGTTGCTAGCGTCCACGCAACTGCCTTTCATACGGAGCGCTGTAAAGATCTGGGACAGGGAAGGGGTTAAACTGCTGATTGAAGCTGCTCCACCAGTTGGGCTGGAAAGAAGGTTTGCGCAAATTTTCCCCTCTCCACCTGTGAATGCTTGGGTGAAGGAATGGGAAGCAAAGTTTCAACCATCAACTAGTTCGCTGCTGGACTTTAGCGAAGGGGCGTTATCGACCTCTTGGAGTACTCTACCGCAGCTAGTTTCAGAGCTTAAACGTACTGGCATCGATGTACAACTAAAACCTACGGTCGATGTAGATAAAGTCGACCTAATGATCTTGCGGATGAAGGAGGAGTTCTGCTTTACCAGTTTGAGCGAAATCGGGAGATCGTACGGGCTTTCTCAGCAGCTAGCCTCATACCACTACCGCCTACACCTTAGGAGAGTGTGGATAGGCAATTGCATAGAGCATAAGCATCTGGAAAATGCTGTCCTTTACAGGGTTGAAGCATCCGAACCCATAGTATCCCACTTACTGCTGAAATCTCTATCGGAGGTGCCCAGCATTGTCGATTCTTTCATTCCACAGGGGGAAGATGAGGTTATTTATCTGATTGTTGATGAGCCTCTTAAGAGGTTGTTCGCTGTACATAAGGCACTACTACATGTTGAGGGTGTAAAGAAGGCAGAACTCCTAGCGTACATAGACGCTGACGGATTTATTTACCACGGTTTAACAGCACATTTAGGTTTAGGAAAAATGGGATGGATGTTTGAAGAATTAGAAGAAGAATTATCAAAATTATAATTTTTGCTACTTTAATCAATAAATAAGTTTTACTTATATAATTCTTTTTAAAGATCTGTAAACTTTCTTCATATATTCGATTTCGTCTTTTGTGAACCATAGATCAAATGTGCTCTCAGGAT
This sequence comes from Thermofilaceae archaeon, assembly GCA_038727095.1. Lineage (GTDB taxonomy): Archaea > Thermoproteota > Thermoprotei > Thermofilales > Thermofilaceae > JANXEW01. The sequence goes on from JAVYWK010000012.1 coordinate 29,526, forward strand.
TATCGATTCTATCTAAGAAGAGCTTCAGTAATTCTGTGATATCTCTACCGTTATAGGTTTTCTTCATGGCTTCAAGTTCGGAAAGCACTTTCGAACCTTCACGAACCATGACTTCCCCGATTGCGATCCAGTTCTCCTCCACTTTTTCAGCAAGCTTGAAGGCCTCGAAGGTGCCTTTCTCCGTTAAAGTGAGAACTTCTACTGCTTTGCCTTTGTCGAACACGTATTCTCGTTTAACGAGACCTTTCTCGGTCAGTTCTTCAATCGCTTGGTGGAGCTCGTTGGAGTAGACCGAGAGAATTAGCGGTTTAAAGTTGAATGGAGGGTATTGCATCATGAAGAAGATGGTATGCAGGATTTCCTCCCCCTTTATGGGGCTTTGACCGCCCACGTGGAGGATTAGGAGTACCCAGTCTTTCGCGCCCAAGTTGACGAGGGACAGCCCCATCGAGTTTAATACATCTCTTTTCCACTCCATTGTCAGCGCCGATAGAGGTGTGGCGGGAAGCGTAAAAAGCTTGCTAAGGGGATTGTCATACTCAGCCCCGCGGGTTTATCTTCACAGTGTCAAGCGTCTCTACCTTCATCACACTTGTCTGACCCTGAAAACTACCTATATAAGATTCCCACTGTGCGCGTAGAGGCTGCAAGGATGCAGACACGTGAAGCAACGCGCGTTTTCAGGGTGAAAATTTGCGGGAAAGTGCTGGAGAGGGAGTGTACGTGGAGCGAGATCGAAAGGTTTAAGGAAAGGGTGAAAAAATTCTGCAGATGGAATCCTCAAGAGAGGTTATGGGACGCTAGCGTTGAGGAGCTTTTAAAGTACTCGGCAGAAGCTCTGAAAACGTTTAAAGAAATATTCAATAGCGAAAGCGAGAAGTTGATTATAGAGCTTATACGTAAAGATAAAGAACTAAGGAATAGAGAAATCGATAATGGAAAGTTAATTATATTACCGGTTGAGGGTTGCGCCTTCTGCTGGCAACTATTGAGACGCTGCGCACGAAAGCGAACGATGACAGTTGAGTGCTGGCCTGTGAGTTACTACGAGCTGGACGTAGAAGCGGGTCTAGAAACTGTTGTAGAGTGGGGGGCAGAACCCGAGAAATCTGCGAGCGCGCTACTCGAGCTGCTCGCACACCTCGATCCTGCGTTGACCGCGAAGCAGCAGGACTTCGTGAAGCAGCGAGCCGAGCCGCTGATGGCGCAGGACAACGCGGTCACGCTCGTAGAGTGGGGCATGAGAGGGGCTCTTATCATCCTGCCCAAGACTGTAAGCGAAGATGTGGTCGTCAGGTTGCAATCAGAATTGTCTGTCGATTACTACCGTCAGGTGATGAGTGCAAACGGAGTTGAATTAGTGCCTATGAAGCTTCGGCTGGTCAAGAATCTTTCTGGACGTGTAGTGAAAGTTCCCTACTTTGTAGTTCCACTCGCAGTAAGAGTCCTGGAGAAATCCAATCTTCAGATCGTGGAGAAGATAAACTGGCCCCTAACCCCTTCTCTCTCACCAACCCCCCGCTTTACTTTGTACTCGTTTCAAGAGGAGGCGCTTAACGCGTGGAAAAGAGCGGGTCACCGTGGCACTATAGTCATGCCGACCGGCGCTGGTAAAACCTTCGTGGCTCTCGCAGCAATCGCTGAGCTAAAAGTTCCCACCCTTGTTTGCGTCACCACCGTGGAGCTCGCTAAGCAGTGGGTAAGGCGGGTTCACGAGTGTCTAGGCTTGAGGGCGGGCATCCTAGCGGGCGGCGAAAAGAGGATCGAGCCTCTCACAGTCGCTACTTACCATAGCGCTGTTAAAGCCCTCCCCGAAATATATGGCAGGTTTGGCTTTATCGTGTTTGATGAGGGGCATCATGTTCCAGCGCGCACGTTCAAGGAGATAGCTCTGCGGGCTAAGGCCAGATACGTGATTGTGCTGTCAGCGACACCGGAGAGGTCCGACAAGAATGAGGCGCTTATCTACAAAATGTGCGGCGAACCCGTGTACTCGACGTCATACTACGAGTTGGTTAACAGGGGTTTACTCGCCCCTCTCAAGGTAGAGGTCATCCCCGTCCAGCTTGACGCTGAGGAGACTGCAAGGTACGTAGAGGTTAGCGACGCGGGTACGGACTATAGGCGTGTAACGGAGCTGATACGGATAGCTTCATGTGCAAAGGCGAAGCTCGAAGCTCTAAAGAGGATAGTCCGCTCAGAAAGGGGGAAAATCCTAGTGTTCTGCCAGTACGTTGAACAGGCTTTGAAGGCTTACGAAGCCGTGCGAGAGATCGAACCTCGAACGGCACTGATAACTGGCTCAACACCAAAGGGGGAGCGATTAAGATCGTTTGAGAGCTTTAAAGACGGCAGATTAAGGGTTCTTGTAGCCACCTCCGTACTGGATGAAGGGATCGACGTGCCCGATGCAGACGTGGCAGTCATACTCTCAGGTACGGGGCAGGTGAGGCAGATGGTCCAGCGGGTCGGTAGGGTTCTCCGATGGACTCCCGGTAAAGTGGCGAAGGTCTACGAAGTCATCTCCTCAGGAACGATCGAGGAGGCTCTATCCAGATCGAGGTCCATATTCAAGGTGATGAATCGCGCTGAGGTGGAAGCTGCGCTAGAGGTAGCGACAGCTGCTTACGAGCGGATGAGTGATGCGATATCGAAGTTCGCCTCGGCTAATCACGTGGAGAAAGGAAGGGTGCTTGAAGAGGTGAGAGGTCTCTACGTCAAGCTTGCAGCTGAACTCGCCGCGAAGAGATCCCTTCTACGATTTCAGTAGGCCCTGGCCACGTATACCATCTGCCTAGCCGGCATTCCGCACCACGCGCAAATGCCGTAATCGCCTTCTTCGTGGTCGATTTCCGTTCCCCTGACCTTAGCGCCATCAGCGTTTAGGCGCATATCCTCAGCGCACTCCTCCCTACCACAGAAGGGCATGTACACGATCTTTCCCGCCTTGATTGCCTCGATAACCTCATTCCTACCACTGGCTGTAGCGATTCTAGACTTGAAAAACTCCTCAGCCCGTTTCTTTAGATTCTCTAGCGCATCCCTGGCGATCTTGGGGATAACGCTTAGAAGCTCTGCGTCCGGGACCTTCGTTCTAGCTCTCAAATCCCTGCGGAAGACCGTGACGTAGCCCTCTTCGACCTCCCTTCGCCCCACTTCAACCCTTACAGGTACGCCACGCAGCTCCCAGTCGTTGAACTTCCACCCAGGCGTCCTCTCTCTCAAGTCTATATGCACCCTGTAGCCTGCTTCCTTCAATGCCTCCTCGATCCGCTTACACTTCTGCAGTACGGCTTCTCTCTCCTCCCCATAGTATATCGGGATTATCACAATTTGCACGGGCGCTACGTCGAACGGCAGGATCAACCCTTTCTCATCCCCATGGATAGCTATGAGAGCCGCTACAATCCTCCAGACACCTGGACCATAGCAGGTTTGCCAAACGAAATCCCGGCTGCTGTCTTCTCTCATGAACGTTATCCCGAATGCTTTTGCGAAGCGTTGACCTAGGTCGTGCGTTGAAGAGATCTGCAGGACTCTACCGTCGGGCATTACTGTGTCAGCGGCATAAGTGTCCTCGGCTCCGGCGAACTTGTCCCACTTGGGGCGTCTTAGGAAGAGGAAGGGGATCGCTAGCTTCTCCCACAAAACCCTCCTAGTGTTCTCCATATCCTCCCGTATCTGCTTCAGCGCTTCCTCCCTCGTTGCAAAGGCACAGTGAGTCTCGATCCAGAGGAACTCTCGCCCTCTGATGAAGGGTCTGGTAGCCTTCTCATACCGGTAAACCGATACACTCTGGTAGAGCTTGAGGGGGAGATCCCTCCAGCTTTGAATCCAAAGCGCGTACATCGAGTAGAAGGCGGTCTCAGACGTCGGTCTCAACGCTAAGCGACGCTCTAGCTTCTCCTCTCCGGCCTCTGTGACCCAGAATACTTCAGGCTTGAAACCCTCGACGTGCTCTTTCTCCTTCTCGAAGTACTCCTCGGGTATCACGAGAGGGAAGAGAACGGGCTCGTGCCCCGTCTTCTCAAGCTCCTCCTCAAACATCCTGTAGATCTGCCTAATGATCCTCATCGCCCAAGGTTTGTGTACAACAAACCCCTGCACCCCATACCTCAGATCGACGAGGTCTGCCTTAGAGAGTACCTGCGAGAACCACTCGCTGAAATCTTCCTCCTTTGTCACCGTGATGCCCAGATCCGATCGTGCGGCTTCCTTAGAGCTCAGGAAGGCTCATCCCGGCTCGCACCGATGGCTAGCGGGGGCAAGTGGTTTTAAGCCTAATCCTCCTCTCCCTAGGGTGTCGAGCATTCGCGGCAGAACGTTCGGTGACGGTCATGAACCGTGGGAAAGGGCTTAGAGGCCTTCTCGCCGAGCGTTTAGGGGAGGATGTTAAGTACGTGCCGTCGAGCTACGACATAGTAGGTTCGAGGAGCGGGGCGGTTGCAATCGTTGAATTCCCAGAAGATGCACCGCCGCACGTAAGAGAGGTCGTAGCGAAGACTCTTCTGGAGCTTCACAGGAACGTTAGGGTTGTACTCGAGAAGCTATCGGAAAGGAGGGGGGTGTACAGGCTGCGGGAATACAGAGTACTAGCAGGCGAGGGGAGTACGGAGGTGGTTCATATCGAGCACGGGGTTAGGCTAAAACTGGATCCATCTAAAGTGTACTTTTCGCCGCGTGAGGCGACAGAAAGGGTCAGGGTGGCGTCCCAAGTGAAGCCGGGGGAGTTCGTCATGGTCATGTTCGCTGGCGTGGGGCCATACGCGCTGATGATAGCCAAGAAGCAGCCGCAAGTCGCGAAAATCGTAGCTATCGAACTAAACCCCGTCGCATACAACTACATGGTTGAGAATATCCAATTGAACAGGGTCGAAGATAAGGTCCTCCCGGTGCTCGGCGACGTGAAGGAGGAAGCGCGTCGCTGGTACGGAGTGTGCGACAGGGTCGTCATGCCTCTGCCGAAGGGGGCTCACGAGTTCCTCGATAGGGCTTTCCAGTGCCTAAAGCCCGAGGGAGGGGTCATTCACTTCTACCACTGGTCCCTAGAGCAGGACTTGTACTCCGAGGCGTACGCTCTAATAGAGCGGGAAGCTATGCTTCGGAACGCCAACATTAAGGTTCTGGATGCTCGCGTGGTTTCGGAGTACGCTCCTCGAGTGTACAAGGTATGCCTCGATGTCCTCGTTACTCCAAGCTAACACTTAAGTCCTAACCTTTAGTGGACTACTACGTGCGGGAGGGTTTAGCAAACATCTTCAGGCTCTACGACATTAGGGGGGTAAGCAACCGCGATTTAACGCCAGAGGTTGCCGCAAGAATCGGCCTCGCCCTATCTCACTACAGTAAGGAGGTTTACGCGGTGGGCATGGATGTACGCGCAAGCTCGCCCTACCTACACTTCGCTCTCATCTCGGGCCTCATGGCCGGAGGCTCCAGCGTTATAGACGTGGGGACGGTTCCAATAGGCGCAGTGATGTATACCACGCTGCACAGGAACCATGCCGCAGCTTACGTGACAGCTTCCCACCTCCCCCCAGAGTGGAACGGCTTCAAGCTATTCAAAAGGGGCGGCGACCCCATGGTGGGCGATGAAATAGCGAAACTGCGCGACCTCTTCTTTTCCGAATTGAAACTATCAGATAAGCCCGGCAGCTACGCGAAGGTCGAGATCCTGGGCGAGTACGCATCGTTTCTGCTTTCAAGAGCGCGGAGTACAGGGCTAAAAGTAGTAGTTGATTGTGCAAACGGAGCGGCTTCACTGATCGCTCCGCGCCTCCTGAGGGATGCGGGCCACGAAGTGTACTCGATAAACGCTGATATCGACCCGCGCTTCCCCGGCAGGGGCTCTGAGCCGCTGCCAGAAAAACTACGGGATCTCTGCGAGGAGGTTGTGAAAAGGGGTGCGCACTTCGGGGTAGCGTACGATGGAGACGGGGACCGTGTCGTCTTTGTGGACGAGAAGGGCAGGGTTCTAACGGCTGAGCAGGCGGCGATCGTTATGCTCGAGGGGATGGGGTACGGTGACGTTGTAGCTAACGTAGAGTGCTCAATGATATTGGAGGAGGCTGTAAGAGCCCACGGCAACCGAGTGAAATGGGTGCCTGTGGGAAGGACATTCATGGTTAGGGAAATCGCTAAGAGTCAAGCCATACTGGGGGTTGAGAGCAGTGGGCACTACGTTGTGTGGAGGAACGCTAACATGGATGACGGGCTCCTCACGACGCTTTACTTCGCTGAGGCGGTAGCCAACCTCGGAAGAACCTCAGATGTTATTCCGCCGCAGCGCCCAATTGTCCGTGTCAAAGTAGAAGTACCCGATGAAGTAAAGTTCGCTGTCGTAGACGCGATGAGCAGGGAGTTGAGCGAGCGCTACGAGACCATAACCATTGACGGTGTGAAGGTGATGATGGAGGAAGCATGGGTACTGATACGCGCTTCAAATACAGAGCCCGTAGTCCGGGTATCCTGCGAGGCAAAAGACTGGAGCACTGCTAATAAGCTGGCCGAGCAGTTCGCTCAACGGGTTAAGGAGTACGCGTCTCGGATGACTTCTTGCAGTCGAGATTCGCGGTAAGTCTAACACCCCTATCGGAGGCTAAGTAGTCCGTTAAGTCGATTACACTGTACGAGCATTCCGTGTAAAGCACTAAAGTACTGTTAACCTCGATCAGCGGTCTTCCTTGCCTCGTAAACGGGGCGCCCTTCTTCTCTATCCTGAGCAGGAACCTCCCGTCGACAACCTCACTTTCGGTGACGTAGAGGCTCGCGGGAGGCGGCTGAGAGGCGTTAAAATCCTCTGCCGCAGCGTAAGCGAAAGCGGTAACCTTAACGGCCCCCTCGGCTGACCCATAGACCTCTATGAGAGCTTCATTCTCAACCACCCTGAACAGGTATTCAAAGATTGCTACACCGTTCCTTCTCAGGAGGGCGTAAACCTCACTGCCAGGCGTAAGCCCGCTTAGAGCGTAGGCCTCTCCTTGACCCCCCTCTTCCAGTTCCAACACAATGCTCGGGCTAGCACCACCATAGACTTTAGTGCTCTTAAGCCTGTAAGAGTCGAGCCATACTAGAGGAGTCTCATTGCTTCGGAAGAGGAAGCAGCGTAGCCCCTGCGAGATGGCGATCGTAGTCTGCCCCTCAGTCACGGGGATGCCATCGATGCATAATGCGGCTACACCGGTACGTCGTCCAATACTCCTTACGGGCGTGAGCTTCACGTTCAAACCTCTATGAGAACTTGAGATGAACTCTATCGGTTCGGTGACGGAGGGCAAGATGAGGCTAACTAGTATGGCTACGGGGAGGATCGCCCACTGAACTCTGCGCACGATCTAGTCGGTGCTCAAGCATTATTAAGCGTTCGCTAGATACTTTATCGCCTCTCCTCCTAGCCGCTCCAGCCAGTTAACGGAGCCAGGCTTGTTTCCCTTCCTACTCTTGATGACAGTCATTACCTCCTCAACAATCTGTTCAACGCTCTTCCCGGTTACATCAACCTCGAAGACCCTTTCAGCTCCGAATAGTTCTACTGCCTCCACTAGGCACGCGTCAAGGACTTCGGCTTGCACGTTCTCGAGCACCTTCCACTCCGGGTAACCTCTACTGCGTAGCCTAACCTCCAGCTCACGGGGGTCTAACCGTAGGATTACAGCAACGTAGAGCTCTTCCTGCGGCACTGCCGAAGCAACGTGAGTATCAACGATGATGAGCCTCTCTCTGGCAACTTGCCGTAGCCTCTCCCGCACTCTCGCATCATCAATTATGTAAGCGTCTCTCTCTGCGTCGTAGCTTACGAGGAGCCCTTCTCCCACGGCCAGCTCAGCTACGTTGATGTATTTGCCCCCAATGCTTTCAGCCACTCTCTTTGCAACCGTGGTTTTGCCCACGCCCGGCGTACCTCCTATGAGAATTATCGTTGGTAGCACCCCACGGTTGTTCACCCGCTTTTAGTATCGAGTTCGATACACATTTTTAAATCGTACACGTTTGAACCTCGTGGCTGACAGTTGCGCTTCAACCAGGCTCCGAGTAGTCTCGTGGGAGAAGCTCGTCAGCGACGTTGAGCGCCTGGCAGAGGCTGCCAAAGGTAGAGGTTTTGATGCAATCGTAGCTGTGGCGAGAGGCGGGCTCGTTATAGCAAGGCTTCTCTCGGATATGCTCGATGTGAAAAGGATACTCACTCTTCAGGTTGAGTACTACGAGGATATAGGGAAACGCAAGTCCAGGCCAAGCATCATCGGAGGGCTTGGCTCGGAAGTGGTCGGCATGTCATTGCTGGTCGTTGATGACATAGCGGATACAGGTGACACGTTAAAGACCGTAGCAGAGTACTTGAAAAGCGCTGGCGCAGCCAACATCGTTACCTGCACCCTGTACGTGAAACCGTGGTGCACATACAAACCCGATCACTACGTTGAAACGGTAGAGGAATGGGTTGTTTTTCCCTACGAGCATGCAGAGACCGCCCGAACGCTTCTTGAAGAGGGTTGGAGTTACCAGCAGCTGTTAAACGAGGGGATAAGGGGATCGATCTTGGCCGTGGCGGACCGTACACTCCGTGGAAAACATTAAGAGTAGTTAAGGTGATAGCCACCGAGAGGCGTATGGAGAGTCTCAGCTTAGAGTGGCTCCAGAAGAGGAAAGAAGAGTTAGAAAAAGAATTAGAGAAGTTGAAAGAGGAAGAGAGAAAGATTAGAGAATTATATGATAAGGCTAAAAAGATGGAGGATGAAGCGTACGAAGCTTTACGGCAAGCTAGGAGCTATGATGAGATGGCGAGGCTGGAGGTAAGGTACCACCAACTCAGCGGTAAGCGGCGTAGCATTGAGGAAAAACTTCGGGATCTGGAGATGAAGATACGCGGCGCCGAAAACGAGCTTAAAGATGTTGAGAGGAAAATAGAGTACTTGAAACCGCGTCCAGTTAAATGGATTGAAGAAAAGCCCACTTAAACAGGGGAGAGAAGTCTTTCTCTCTCACTCATCCAATCACTGATGATCCTTTTCACTAGATCTGCGGCGTAATCCATGTGGCTTATAGGAGCTTGGCCTACAGGTTTCGTTGTTAGTTCAACCCTGTAGGACTCGGCGGAGGGGCTAAGCACGAAGCGGAGCTCGCAGTCAATTTCAGCCTTCTCTCCCAGCTGCGTTGTACTCGCATACCTGAAAGTGAAGCGCTTGATGCGCGTACCGTCTGGGCGCTCTTCCACAGGATGATCGGTCAGCTCCCTCACGGCTTCAAGCTCGCCGTAACTCAAATCGGCTAGTTTGGAGTATATGTAAGCGAAAGCCACCTCACCCTCATCGGCATTAACTTCACCTGGTATTGAGAAGGTTTTCGCTGCTGCCGTGCGTGTCACGTACTCCGTGCGCCGAGCTCTCTCCCTCACTTCAGCAATCTTTATCCTTCGAACTTCTGTGGGCGCAAACATGTATGCTGCGTCCATCGAGGGCTTGATAGCGCCTATTACCGATACAACCAAAGCGAGCACGATGGCCAGGTAGCTCCAGTACCACTCAAGCTTCTCTCTAATCATGAGGTTTAAGTGCCCCGCAAATATGCTGAGCAGCCTAAACGATGTTAGTCCCGCCACGTAGCCGAACCCTCCGCTCAGCAGCCCGTATACGATTGCCTCAGCGAGGAAGACGAGAGCGATATGCCTCGGGTTAAAGCCCACAGTTGTAAAGATGAAGATCTCCCGTCTTCTCTCTCTGATGATGCTCACCATACTCAGTAGCACGTTTGCGACTACGATGAGCAGCGGAACCAGGAACGTGAGCTCCTGCTCGAAGATGCTCTTGACGCGTGTACCGTAGTAGACTCTCGTACACCTGCCGTTGAAGCAGGATATCGCAAAGTATCCTTCTCCCCGCCTATCGATGATCTCGCTGGCTAACGCTACTCCCTCTTCTTCGCCAGGGTTGGATGCCGCGATCCTGTACGCGAAGAACACTTGTGAGTAACCCCCTTCTGCTGCTAGCAATTGGGTAAGCAGGCGGGACGACGCGATGAGGATAGTTGACGCGTTGGCGTAGCTGACTACACCTTCCCTTATGACGAATGGCCTAATAGGAGCCTTATCGGGGTCAAGAACCATTTCCAAAGACGATTCGTTAAAGTAGCCGGAAGCCATTAGTCGTAGGCTTTGCCTTCCAAAGCCTTGCGCCTCAAATGTAACGTCAAGAGTCTCTCCTCCGAGTAAGCCAAGCATGTTCCAAACAGTTGAAGGCAAAATAATGGAGTTGTTTACGAACGGTCTCACTAGCTTGATGCTTTCTAATAGTCTTGGATTAAGCCTTAACTCGTTCTCATCCACTCCCATGGCGAACTGTAGGAAGAACTCTCGACCCGCGTGGGACACCGCGATTCTGAGGCTGACGTCAGGTCTGTTGAAGACCGTTAGCGAGATGGTTCCAAAACCTTCCTTACCCTCGAAGAGCAGAGGGTCAAGCTCAATGTTCAACGGTAGCGGGGTCTCATTAGCAACCTTCTTTAACACAAAAGTGTTAAATGGGTAATCAGCGAACCCTTTCTCTTCGATCTTCTCGTAAACCGCGCCGAACGTTGCTAGTACTGTGAAAGCCCAAATGAAAGCAGCAATGCTGAAAACAGTGATAAACGTCCTCAACGCCTTAACTTTCGAGTACCGCTTGCCCAGTGTGAACGCTACAGCAATGAGGCCTGAAAAAGAGATCTCACCTGGTAACTCAGGCTCTTTGATTACTCGCGGCAGTACGAAGATTATCATAAAGAATGCTCCGAGAGCCGCAGCTACGGTCGCTAGGAAGAAGGATCTGTCTAGAGTCCAGAGTAGCCTGAAGCCTGGGTAAACGTAAACGAAGGTTAGCACGAGAGCCGCATAGAGCACTAGAAAGGAGATCATCTTGGCGCGCTGACTATCGAAGAAGTAGAAGGATAGAATTGCAGCGAATACTGCTAGGAAGCTGGGCATTACCATTGCGCCCACCGTTGCTATACTCCTGAGGAAGCTAAGTCGCGCTGGTACCTGGAAAACAGTTATTGCTCGTGCTGCCTCCAGTAGCGCTAGCACTCTTTCAGGAGGCTCTCCTCGTGCAAACGCTTGCTCTGCACTCGTGATATAATCGCTGCTCCGGAGCATTGCCTCATTCAGCTCCGGTATGTAGAAGCCCATAGCTTCGTACATTGAGATCAGCTCCCTGGCGCTCGCGAGCTCATGCTTCGAGCGATGGATCTGCCCTTCAAGGCTGATAGTTAAAAGGTCTATCTCCATGACATCACCTCTCTTGAAAATGAGGGGGTCTTCACGGGTACCTCTCTCAACGCTCTGCGAAACGATGCGCATTGTCGTTTCAACCTCCAGAACGCTGTACTGGATACTTAGGCGAAGAGGGGTGTTTATGGGAGTAATCGCTTCGTTGGCTCGAAGCACTTCAGTGCCTAACCCCCTTTTGATAAAGACGTAGTCATCGGCTGGGCCGTAAACATCTACGATCCGAGGGCTTAACGACACGTTGGCTTTCTCCGTTACTACAGTCGCTTCACCAGCGATTAAACGCCGGGAAAGAGGATCGCCCTCCCCGCTCAATACAACGATTCGAGCCGAGCCGGCCGGCTGACCACCCAGGTACACTATCCGACCCGAGACTATGACGCGAGCCGCTGGATATAGTGTCACAGTGCCTGAGAGAGCTAGAGAATTTGGGTAGTTTGTTAGATCCACTTTGACAGGTACATGGGTGAGCTTATCTTCTGAAAACTTGAGGACGTAAATGACGTAGTAATCACCGGATGGTACGGACGCAATGAAATGTCCACTTGCGTTTGTGCTACCAATGAGGGTCGGACGTATCATCCTATAGTTAAGGATAAGAACGGTAGCGTTACTGAGAGGCGACCCGTCAGGCTCTACTACGCGGAGAAAGATTTTAAGTTCTTCTGGTGTAGCGAGTACCAGAGAGCTAGCCGCTATTAAGATTATCGCTATTGTTACAGACACTACAGGCACTTTAATTCTCTCTTTCATATCAGGCTCACGTGGTGGTGCACTTAAAAACTCTACTTCGTGAAACTCAATTAGGTATCACCCCCCAAAGCAACCAGGCAGAAAGAATTGGTATTGTTCCGTAAAAGCCGGCCACTCCCACTCTCAAAGAAAATTCATCGCTATGACACTTTGATTTGACGTGAGAGTCGTTTAAGGGAGCAGCTCAGAAGTAAGGATCAAGAAAAAGGAACACAGTGTCAACATCCCTCGAGTGCATTCATGAAGTATGGTGCCCCGGCCGGGATTTGAACCCGGGTTTTCCGTGCGGGTCCCCGCTCTCCGGCTCGAGAGGCCGGCAATCAAGCCCCGATGAACGGTTACTTGACCGGGCTATACGACCGGGGCTGCATCGCTCTCCACGGCTCCGGCTTTAAGTAGTTTACTCCTGATTTTCCAACATTCATCTTGGCCGTCTTGCTGTGATTATTACCATCAAGATGATTAGAAGCGGTAATAGGATTATTATCAGGGGGATGTTCTGTTCGATTGCATGAACCAGAGATTTTGTTAAAGATATTTCTTCAACGAATTCTCCAGATTCTATTCGCAAAGGCCTGGAAACTAAACTTAATTGGTTAACCTCAACGTTTAGAGAACTCGATGAAACTTCGATCGGTGCTAATGAGAGTTGTAGGTACTGGACTCGCCATCTGTCACTAACGTCATAGACTCTCTTCCTCACATTTGGAATACGTCTAATGCGTAGGGTTGTAAATTTAGACTCCCCAACCGCGTACGCTGACAACGGTTTTAAATCGTGGTTAAAAGTCACCAGCGCTAAAGCGCTTGTAGCCTTAAACGCGGCGACTAACTTTTCACCTTCGCAACCGATGGCTAGCGGTACAATACTCTCCTCACACTCTACTAGTAAGCCTGATACTACTTCTCCCTCGTTTACGCGGATTACAACTCCAACGCTCTTTCCATCTATTGTTGCGTAGCCCAGCAGGAAGAGGTCCGTTACGCTCTTACAGACATCAACAAACCCATCGTAGCTCTGCCAGCCTAAGGTAAGAACCTTTAGATCGGCACCGTTTAGGATAGCGAGGTATGCGTCGCTGAGGCCGCCGGGTGAAGTAAACGATGAACCAATCAGCACTATTTTCTCGTCTAAGGATTTCGCGGCTAATCCTTCGTCGTAGGCAGCTCCCCCAACCGTAATCGAGTACAATGGCTCGTCTGTCACATTAACTAATAATGCATCAACATATGAAACATTTTGGCACCAAGTGGAACCTACTACCATTAGGGATTCATTAAGTTTAAGTACCTTTTCCACGAAGTCATCGTACATAGGGCAACCGATTCTAAAGGATCTCTTTATCGAGGCCCTCTCGTCGATGTAAACAACGGCGATATCAGAGTCACTAATACCACTGGTTAATCCTAATAAAATGTACTCGTCGTTGTACTTCACTAATGTTTTAACAAAGTACATGTCCTGTTGAATCGAGAAAGCCCAGTCCACCGTCATATTGCTAAAGCTGGCGGCAAAAGCCTCTCTTTGCCTTCCCTTCACGACATAACCCCCTACCACGATCCTGCCTCCTTCCTCTAGGGCATCTAGAACGATTAACCTAGTGTTTGAAACGGTGAAATAGAGGGCATCACGAATCCGACCAGTGCTATCAACGACTACAGTAATAGGTAGCATCGTGTCGTTTACTGAAAGTTCCCCCCATGCTAGAGTTGAACCTGAAGGCAAAATCTTCGCGCCACCAACTCTAAAAGGTTGGGAGTGCGCTGATTCAGCTAGCTGAAGTACCACGAGTAGCAGTACCATCAAATATTTCTTCACAAGCCGGCACGCCCCCCTCCCCTATTAAATCATACCGATACCCATTGCTCCGCATTACACAGCCCATGGCAATCTTTTATGTAATAAATTAAGCCATAAGTTCTCTCAGTTCTTAAGGAGCAAAGAATATAAAGTGCTCATAGTATCCCTTAAAGCTGATGAAAGAACGCCTGGCAGCGGTATTGGTTCTACTATTAATAGTTTCGGTAAGCTTCCTAGCCTTCGAGCTGGTGAAGGCTGCGCCCGAGGTTCCACAGGGGCCCTGGGTTGATGAAATCGTTTGGATAAAAGAATCGGAGCCCGCTAAGGTTGTGGACATGCTCAGCAAAGGCGACATCCACGCCTACTTCATTGATGTTCGAGCTGATCCTAAGCTCGCTGAACGTATTAAAACCGATCCGAACATCGCCTATAAGTACGCATATGGACTCTACTTCGAGTTAACTTTCAACCCGGTAGGTCCGGAGTTCAAGGATGGTAGTTTCAACCCGTTCTCCAACCCGAGGGTAAGGGAAGCCATGAACTGGTTGGTAGACAGGAACTACGTTGTTGAAGAAATAATGCTGGGCTTCGCTAGGCCAAAGTGGTTCCCCCTCGTCTCAGCCTTCCCGGACTACGCTAAGCTAGCGGACGTAGTAAAGGTTCTAGAGGCTAAGTACAGTTACAACCCCGAACTAGCTAAGACAGTGATTTTCGAAGAGATGGTAAAGATGGGCTGCGAGTATAGGGATGGAAAGTGGTACTATAAGGATAAGCCGATTGTAATTAAAGTCTTGATTAGGGTTGAGGATCAGAGACGACAGATCGGTGACTACGTCGCTGACCAGTTGGAGAAGCTTGGTTTCACCGTTGAGAGGATGTACAAAACCTCGCGAGAAGCTGCTCCAATCTGGCTTAGAGGGAACCCGGCGGATGGCCAATGGCACGTCTACACGGGCGGCTGGATCACCACCGCTGTGAGCAGGGACGACGCAGACAATTGGGCTTACTTCTACACGCCATTAGGCAGGCCGGAGCCCCTCTGGCAGGCGTACAAGCCCGACCCAATCTTCTACGAAGTCGCTGCTAAACTGTGGAACAGGGAGTTCAAAACAATTGAAGAGAGGCAGGAGTTAATGGCAAAAGCAGCAGAGTTGGCAATAAAGGATTCAGTTAGGGTTTGGGTTGTAGATCAGATCGTGCCCTACTTATATAGGAGAGATGTAACCATCGCTGCAGACCTGAGCGGCGGGTTTGCAACGGCTCTCTGGTCGAGAACCGTAAGATTCGTTGATAAGGTTGGCGGAACGTTTAGAGCTGGTAACAGAGAAGTGCTGGTTGACCCATGGAACCCCGTGGCTGGCTCCAACTGGGTATACGATTCCGTTATCATCACGCCAACCGTGGGATACGCGTTCCTCACCAACCCCTACACCGGCCTACCCATGCCTGAGAGAGCAGTTAACGCTACTGTGTTTGCTGAGAAAGGGGTAGATACAATTTCCTCAAGTGATTGGTTGACCCTAAGATTTGCTGATAGAGTTGAAGTTCCGGCTGATGCTTGGTGGGGCTTCGATACGAAAGCTGGTAAGGTGGTAACAGCCGATGAAGCTGGGGTAAAGTACGCTAAGGTTAGGGTTGTGGTAAATTATGGTGACGTCTTGGGCAAGATTAGGTACCACGATGGAACAACGATGTCGATTGCAGACTGGGTTGCCCTGTGGCCATTTAGCTTCTACAGGGTGGACCCGGAGAGCCCGCTCTACGATGCTTCTGCTGTACCCGGTTTCAACGAGTGGAGGAAGTTGTTCATGGGTTGGAGGATCCTGAGCACTTCACCTCTCGTTATCGAGTGGTACGGTAACTTTACTCACCCGGAGGCCGAGTTCATCGTTACTTACTTCGCCGGTTGGTCGAACATTCCGTGGCACGTAACAGCGATAGGCATCGGGGCGGAGGAGAAGGGCTTGCTGGCCTTTAGCACTAGCAAAGCTGACAAGATGAAGGTGGAGTGGATGAACTACATCGGAGGGCCTTCGCTGAAGATCCTGGAGGATACGCTACGCGAAATGTTAGATACTGGCTACATACCCTTCAAAGAGTTCGCGAGTAAGTACATAACACCGGACGATGCTAAAGCCAGGTATCAGGCTCTTCTAAACTGGTACCAGGCGCACGGCCACTTCTGGGTTGGAGACGGTCCATTCTACTTGGACAGTGTTGACTACTTGGCCCATACGGCCGTGCTGAAGGCAAATAGGAACTATCCAGATAAGGCTGATAGGTGGGCATGGTTAGCAGATCCACCGATACCTGAGGTGAGTATAGAGGTGCCTGAGAACGTTATACCCGGCCTACCCGCCGACATTACGGTTAGGGTCAGTTACAAGGGTCAGCCCTACCCGGCCGGTAGAATCGAGTTTGTAAAGTTCCTGATTCTCGACGCGGCTGGAAACGTGCTGGGTAAAGGTGAAGCAACAGCAGTCTCTGATGGTGTGTTCAAGATTTCGGTACCCGCTGAGGTTACAGGTAAGATGACCCCTGGTGCATACAAGGTGTTGACTTTCACTTTGAGCAAGGATGCGGCAATGCCTGTAACAAGCGAGGCCAGCTTCTTGGCTATCTCCCAGATCGCTTACATGTCAACTCTGCTTGCTCGAACTGAAGCTAGGATAACCAACTTAGAGCAGAGCACAAGCGCAAGACTCTCAGATTTAGAGGGAAGAATTGCCGCATTAAGCTCCTCAGTGAATACGGCAATTGCGCTGGGAGCACTGGCTATCATCCTCGCGATTATCGCACTAGCCTTGCCGTTTGTGCGTAAAACATCTACTAAACTATCATCAGAAACAGTTGTAAGATAAAATAATATAATAATTTTATAATTTTTGTAATATATTTTTGGTAGAAATTCGAAGCAAATGTGTCGTATTTCGTTAATAAATTTTATTTTACCTTTTTTGATCTTTTGTATATTTTAAGAATTGCGAAATCTTTAAAATTGAAAAATTTTTAATGAATCGTAATCGTGTGATAAGCTTTAAAATCCCCTATGTGGATGACTTGCGATGCCCATCAAAGGGTTAGTCAAGTACGTTGTTAGAAGGGGCTTGGTGCTATATCTTACTATGCTTGCCGCCATATACATTACTATACTCGTTGCTAACATGGGTGGCAAAGTCGATGAAATCATTATAGCTGATTTACGGATGAGAGTCTGGGATGAAGTAAATCGGAACCCTGTGTATAGGGCGCTTTCGGGTGCTGAGAGGGAGAGGTTAGTGAATGAAATTGTTCAGCAGGAGATCGAAAGACTTGGTTTAGACAAACCGTTCCTTTACAGAAGCCTCATTTATCTTCGCGATGCAGCTCTGCTCGAGCTAGGCCGCGCACAGTTTATGACGAGCGATACAGGGTCGAGGCTTGTGAGGAACATCATCCTTGAGAGACTACCTGCGACGGTTTTGCTTTTCACGACGGTGATGGTGATCAACTTCTTCCTTCATCTCTTCCTAGGCCTCTACCTTTCCAGGCGATACGGAAGCCTGCTTGACAAAGTCTTTGTCTCTCTCGCTCCAACATCCGTGCTTCCAGGCTGGTTCTACGGTATTATACTCATACTGATCTTCTACACGTGGCTCCACGTGCTCCCAGCCAGCGGCATAGTCGATACACCACCCCCGAGAGACCCTCTGCTCTACGCGTTAAGCGTGCTGAAGCACATGATTCTCCCGATGGCCTCCTGGATAATTTCAGGAATATTTTTGGGCGTTTATGGTAACAGGACGTTCTTCCTGATATTTTCGACTGAGGATCATGTTGAAGCCGCGAAGGCCAAGGGTCTCCCACCACGCTTAATTGAGTGGAGGTACATCCTGAGGCCCGCGCTACCCCCTATAATCACCGGCTTTGCCTTAGGGTTGATAGGCTCGTGGGGTGGCGCTATCATAACGGAGAGAATCTTTAACTGGCCTGGGCTCGGCTCGGTTGCTTACTCAGCTATAATGTACAACGACACGCCAGTCATCCTCGGCTTCACGGTGATTTATGCATACCTGCTCATGGTGACGGTGCTCATCTTAGACGTGATTTATGGTCTAATAGACCCGAGGATAAAGGTCCAGTTTGGGTGAGGCTCGATGAGCGCGACAGGAGTGGAGTACGGGTTGAAGGGTGTTGTTAAGGAGTTGCTCTCCTACAGGGCAGGTATCGTCGGTATCGGTCTGTTAGCGCTACTCCTCGCCATCTCCATTTACGCCATCGTAGCCATACCCTACGAGGAAGCGATAAAGATGTGGAGGGGTCAAGAGGCGATGTGGATCGATAACCCGAGGACAGCTGCCCCCGAGTGGGTGGAGATGTTCGTTGGTAAACGGTTGCCTCGGACGATAAAGTTTGACAGCAGGCTCCAGCAACCAGGGACCTCGAAGAGCGTAATCGAGATCCCGGCGACAGATATGAAGAAGGTGGTTATCACCTGCAGGTTCCGATACGATTACGACGAGTTGCCCAGCGAGTTTAACGTTTTTCTGTTTTCCAACTTCACGGGGTCCGCACCCTTTGTAAAGGTTGTGCTGAGAAAGCCGAGCGGTGAAGAGGTTGAGGTGATCCGCTACGTTGTAAGAGTGCCCGACGATCGGATTTACATATCGATCAGTAGCGCGGTTTTAAGCAATCTGTTATCACAATACACGGCGAAGTACCCTGTGAACGTAAGTGATAGAGTTACGCAGCTAAGTCTGATGTTCGGCAGGGTCACTCCTTCATCGCTCGAAAGCGGCGACTTCAACGTGGAAAAGGGTGATTACACGATAACTATCGAGGCCACTCTGTTCAGTAGGAGCGACGACTTAGATGCAAGGGTCATAATATACGGCACTGTTCATGGAATAGCTGGAACTGATCACTTGAGACGTCCACTCGAGATTGCGCTGCTCTGGGGCACCCCTATAGCGCTTGCATTTGGACTCACGGCTTCATTGGTTACTACTTTTCTACAGATGCTTATCGCCGTTATGAGCGGCTGGTATGGGGGCTTGGTGGATTCCGTCATCCAGAGGGTCACTGAATTATACATGGTTATTCCGTTTCTCCCCTTCTTAATCCTAATCTCGACTTTCTACAAGATAGACATCTGGGTGCTCCTTGCAGTCATCATAGTGTTAAGCATTTTCGGAGGAGGCATCAAAAGCACGAGGGCGCTTGTCATGCAGCTTAGAGAGTACCCGTACATCGAGGCCGCGCGCGCCTACGGAGCATCAAGCTTCCGAATAATCACGCTGTACATCATTCCGAAGATCCTCCCACCTGTGGTTCCAGGTTTAATCGGTGCCGTACCGGGGTATGTTTTCCTTGAAGCCGCCCTCTCCCTACTTGGTCTAGGCGACCCCTTCCTTCCCACGTGGGGTAAGGTGATAAGCGATGCAGCCGATAACGGTGCACTGTACAGAGGCCTCTACTACTGGGTGTTAGAACCCTCACTTATGCTGATGCTCACAGCTTTTGCTTTCGCCAGTCTCGGTTTTGCATTGGATAAGATAGTTAACCCAAGGTTGAGGGAATTATAGGGTGAGGCAGATGGGCAACCCGATCATGAGCGTCCTGAACCTCCGTTTGTATTATGGAACAAGGAAGGGCATCGTTAGAGCAGTAGACAATATCAGCTTTACGCTAGAAAGAGGAGAAACCTTGGCGATCGTGGGGGAGTCAGGCTGCGGGAAATCCTCGCTAGCCAGGGCCATAATCAGGCTTCTACCGCGCAACGTGCACACGTACGACGGCCAAATAATCCTCGAGGGGCGTGACGTCATGAAGCTAAGCGACGAGGAGTTCCGCAGAGAGGTTCAGTGGACAAGAATATCGATGGTGTTTCAGGGGGCGCAGAACTCCCTTAACCCGGTTCTGAGGGTCGGCTTCCAGATCGCAGAACCCTTGATGATACACAAGGGCCTATCGAAGGAGGAAGCGATAGCCGAGGCGAGGAAGTACCTGCGCATGGTTGGAGTTCACGAGGGCTTCGCAGATCGATACCCCTTCGAGCTGAGCGGGGGCATGAAGCAGAGAGCCGTTATAGCAATGGCCCTAATCACACGCCCTCAAGTGGTCATTCTTGACGAGCCTACGTCGGCACTGGACGTGATAACTCAAGCCAACATCATGAACCTTCTGAAGACGATTAAGCAGGAGCAGGGTATAAACTATATTTTCATAACCCATGACATAGCCCTCTCCAGCGAGCTAGCCGATAAGGTGATGGTAATGTATGCAGGCCACATGATGGAGCTCGCGAGCGCTGACGAGTTCTACACGAACCCCGCCCACCCGTACTCGCAGAAGCTGATGGCGAGTGTTCCTAGCTTGAGAGTCGATAAGAAGTTGGAGTTCATACCGGGGGCGCCGCCCAGCTTGATTAGTCCGCCGCTGGGCTGTCGTTTCCATCCGAGGTGTCCGTACGTGATGGATGTGTGTAAGAGGGAGGAGCCGCCCACGGTTGAAGTGAAGCCCGGCCATGCAGTCAAATGCTTGCTCTACGCGAAGGGTGGTTGAAATGTCGGACAATGTGCTTCTTCGGGTTGAGGATCTGAGGAAGTGGTTCCAGATTAGGCGTAGCTTGCTAGCGCCACTGCTCACCCTGAAGGCGGTTGATGGGGTCAGCTTCGAGGTTAATGTGGGTGAGGCGATATCGCTGGTTGGTGAATCGGGAAGCGGTAAGACTACGCTGGGTAAGACCGTGTTGAGGCTGTACGAGCCAACGAGCGGGAGGATAATCTTCAAGGGGAGAGATGTAACAAACCTCGATAGTAAGGATTTGCTCTGGTATAAGAGGGAGACGGGCCTCGTGCAGCAGGATCCCTACGGGGCGATGCCCTCCTTTATGACGATATACCGGATCCTGGAGGAACCTCTGATCATTCACAAGGTTGGTACGAAGGAGGAGAGGAGGGAGATGGTGTTTAAGGCTCTGGAGGAGGTGAGGTTGACGCCCGTAGAGGATTTTGCGTTCAAGTATCCGCACATGCTGAGCGGCGGACAGCTGCAGAGGGTAGCCATAGCGAGGGCCTTAATCCTGAGGCCCAGCCTGGTGGTGGCCGATGAGCCGGTCTCGATGCTCGACGCTTCGGTGAGAGTCGAAGTGCTCACGCTGATGAGGGAGCTTCAAGAGACCCACAAGATCAGCTTCATCTACATTACGCACGACCTTTCCACAACGCGCTACTTCTCTGAGCGCATCTTCATAATGTACGCTGGCCACCTAGTGGAGCAAGCTCCATCTAAAGGGCTTGTCAGCGAACCTCTCCACCCCTATACCCAGGCTCTACTCAACGCTATACCGGATCCGGATCCTGAGAACCGAAAGAGGCTGAGGAATGTACCCCCTGGCGAACCACCCAGCTTGATTAGTCCGCCGCTGGGCTGTCGTTTCCATCCGAGGTGTCCGTACGTGATGGATGTGTGTAAGAGGGAGGAGCCGCCCACGGTTGAAGTGAAGCCCGGCCATGCAGTCAAATGCTGGCTCTACGCGAAGGGTTAAGTACCTAATCGCTATAGCAACGGGTTTCATCCTCTCAACTCTGGCCATTTTGGTATCGTTCTGGGCAACCTACTACGCCTCTCCGAGAATGCTGTCTGAAAAAGCCTTCATGATCGATGTGACGGGCACTACCAACGTAACTCTACCCCTTACCGGTGCTACAGGGGAGAAGCTGTACTACGAGCTTCAGATCGAATCGACTTCAAGCGTAAGCTCCTCCCTTCTCATTGACACTGTAAAGGGGCTACAGGCTATCAGAGTGGGCGAGGGTCTGCGCATTCAGCGCAGAGAGACCGTATACCTAGATGGTATCCCCAGGCAGCTATTCCTAGTCCTTCAGTGCGGCAGATGCACGGTTCGCGGTTCGTTCTCGATCAGGTATTACAGCGTAGATTACACGCTGCTGCTGGTGATGAACGTGGTGGCTATAGTCTCGTCGCTAATCGGCATCGGCCTACTGACTGTAGGGTGCTACGGCTACTTGATAGAGCGGAGAGTTAAAAGGGTAGGGTCGGGCTGATGAGCTTCTCTCTCGTAATATGCCTCGGAAACCCTCTCAGGGGTGATGATGCTTTCGGTCTACTTGTATATCGGCTTCTTCGAAAGATTAGAACCCCCGCTGTGTACGCGGGTATGGCTCCGGAGAACATCACATACGTCCTGAGGAGGGTAAAGCCGGAAACCGTGATAATCGTTGATGCGCTGGCAGGGGCTGGTGAAGGGCTTGCTATCCTAAAGCTCTCCGACGAGTTAATCTCTCGCTCTTTCTCCTCACACCTGCTACCTTTGAGGCTGCTTCTCGAGTCGGTCGGGCTTGATCCAAGTAAGGTCCTCGTGATTGGCGCCGGGGCTATGGATCTCTCCCTAGGCAGCCGACCCAGTGAGAGAGTGAGAGAACTTGCTGTCGAAGCTGCCTCCTTAATAGCCAGGATTCTAGGTCGGCAGGCTTCACCACGAGAGCTTAAGCTCGGAGATGAAGTCTCTCTCCTCTCGGGGAACGTCGAGAACCCTACATTTAGCTAGCAGCACCTCCGCCATTTTTCGCGCTTCATCAGACAGCATGTACATCTCTGCACCTGTCAGTGATCCGTTGCCTATGTATCTGATCATACTTTCATCAACCTTGGGTAGCAGCCCGATCTCCATCGCGTTCTGCGGGTTCAAGTGGTAGCCGAAATCACCGGCGACAACGATTGCTTCCAGGCTCTCGACATTAACGCCGCTAACCTTCATGAGGTACTTTGCCGTAAACTTCACCGCGGCCACAGCTAGCTGGAGCTTCCTCACGTCCAGCTGCGTCAGCACAATCCCCCTCTCCTCGTCTAGGACGAACGCTTTTACACCCCTAACCTCCTTCACGTGGGGGCCGTCGAGTAGCCTGCCATCCCTCGATAGGGTTCCCGCTTTTAGCAACTCGGCGAGTAGATCCACGTATCCTGAACCGCAGATGCCTTTCGCCTCAGTGCCCCCTATCGTCAAGTACTCGATTTCGCGGGCCCCCAACACTCTCACCTTCTCGATAGCACCCTCAACTGCCATCATCCCCGAGTGGAGCCCGACGCCCTCGAAAGCCGGACCAGCGGGCGTGGAAGCGGCGAGGTAGGCGTCGCCTTTCTTCAACACGATCTCCCCGTTCGTTCCCACGTCGATCAGCATGGCCTTATCGTATCCAGACAGATCTGCTGAAAGGATGTCTCCTACCACGTCTCCTCCCACGTAGCCGCCGAGTATCGGGAGTGATACCACGTGGGCGTCCGGGTGAACAGCGAGACCGAGATCCTTACCCCTGGCCTTCAACTGCCTACGGTACAGGGGTCTAAATGGTAGAAAGCCCAGAGTCCTCGGATTCACGCCGAAGAACAGGTGAAGCATAACGGAGTTCCCTGCCACCACAACTCTGTAGACTTTATCCGCCCGGGCCCCCATCTCCTCGAGGAGCCTGTTGACCGTTTCGATCACGGCTTGCTGCAATCTTGCGGTTCCCTCAGGCTCCTGCAACGCGTAGCGTATCCGGCTGATGATATCTGAACCGTACTTCAGCTGGGCGTTGAGACTCACCCTTTCAACGGTTATTGCTCCACTCACCAGGTCGACCAGGGATGCTGCCACGCTTGTCGTCCCCACGTCTATCGCTAAGCCGTAGCCTGAGTAGGTGTCACACACGTCCAAGACTTCACCTTCAACGATGACAGCCACGCCCGAGCTTCGCTGGGCCAGCGAATTCAGGGCGGAAAGGGATAGCTGTGTAGCGTGAACCCCAAGCGTCCTCAAAGACGATATTAATTCTTCCTCGTATGAAGGCTCCCCTCTCTCCACTTTCACTGGTACGAAGAGGGCTGATGGTGTGATCCGAACAGGTGGCCTAACCCTAGCTTTAGTGGCCTCCCGCCTTGCCGCTGGGATCTCCAGGGTCGTATCACTGATCACCTGAGCCTGGCAAGCAAGCCTCCATCCCTCTTCCAGTCGATCGGCGAGGATTTCGATTTCCCTGCGCGTCGGGGCTGTGAGAGTCCCTCTAACGACCCTGACTCGGCACATGCCGCAGAGCCCTAAACCTCCGCACCCTGCTGGGAGCGTTACGCCATGCCTTCTCATCAGCGTTAGAAGGTTTTCACTCTCTTTCGCATCGAAAAACCCTACTCCCTTAATCTCTACTATCGGCATGGCGTATCTCGCAAGGAGCGCCTACCACTACTTTACCCCTAAAAGCTCCTTACAGACTTTCACCCCCTTGACCGCGTCCTCCCCGTACCCGTCAGCTCCGATGCTTCTGGCGAAGTCCTCCGTGACCGCAGCTCCCCCGACCACCACTTTGACCTTATCGCGGATGCCGGCCTTCTTCAGCTCCTCGATCACGTTCCTCATCTCCAGCATCGTAGTTGTGAGGAGGGCTGACATTGCCACGATGTCGGCTTTGTTCTCGATAGCAGCTTCCACGAACTTTTCGGGCGGAACATCGACGCCGAGGTCGATGACGTTGAACCCTGCGGCTCTGAGCATTGTAGCCACGATGCTCTTCCCGATATCGTGCAGGTCGCCCCTCACAGTGCCTATCACCACGGTCCCGAGGCTCCTGGTCGAGCCACCCTGCTTCTGGATCTCGGGCACGAGGATCTCGTCCATAACCTCCTTGAACAGGTCGCCCGCTACAACGAGCTCCGCCAGGAAGAACTCTCCTTTCTCAAACCTCCTCCCCGCTTCCTCCATAGCTGGTCTCAGAGCGCGCTCAATAACCTCGTTGGGGGAAGCGCCCTTAGCGAGCGCCTCTCTCACAAGGGCCTTCACCTCCTCGAAATCGAAGCTTAGAAACGCATCCCTAATTTTCGCGTAAAGCCCCTCCATCGGGGAGCGGCTCTGGGACGAGTATTTATGCGTTATTTCCACGTGGTTACGGCCTATGGAGTTCCGATGCCTCAGGTGCGGTAGGTGCTGCAGGAGCCTCGCCCCAATTGTGGTGCTCTCAGATGTGGAAGAGTGGATGAAGAGGGGGGCTTGGCACGTCATAGAGGCTATTGAAGTGGTTAAAACATCAGGTTTCCCGAGGAGTCTAGGCATAGAGTTCTGCTTTACTCTACGCCGCAGGGGTAACGCCTGCTACTTCTACAGGAAGGGGGTGTGCACGATATACGACCTGCGGCCAGCCGTGTGTCGGCTCTTCCCATTCGCATACTCAGAGAGGGGGGTTGCCGTGCACCCATGGGCTCTCCGTAATTGCCCAGCGGTCAGACTTTACGGAGGTCGTCCACCCGGAGAGGAAGTAAGAGAACTTGCTAGAGAGATTGTGAGGGAGTTGCTCGGACTACCCTTCTACTCGACATTCGTGGAAGAGTTGATCGCTTCCACCGGAAGGGTGATCCCCCGTAACCGGTTCAGGGTCAACGTAGGTTTGGTGTAAACGCTCTGAAAATGCCCTTGATCCTTCATGGCTAATACTTTCGGTAAGCTAGTGGACTGCCTTATATTCTCACCTATGACAGTGTAATTGTACTTAGTATGGATGGTGAAGTCCTCCTAGAGAGAAAAGGTGTGAGAATCGAGGAGCTGGAGAAATCGTACATGAAGCGTGCGGATTGGGAGGTTTTCGAAAACGCTAATACGAACTTCAGTTTCAGCAACTTTAGGAACTTTCTCTTCGAGAAGCTAGTCGAAGTGCCCGACGTATTGAGGTCCTACCTTCCCTCGGACGCCGTGGAAGCCCACTACAGGGGTGATATCCACATTCACAAGTTGCCCGACTCGCTCTGGATACCCTACTGCATAGGCTGGAGCTACAGGAGGATACTCGAGCTCGGGTTAAAGACTCCCAGCGTTGTAAGCCGACCGGCCAGGCACTTCGATACGGCGGTCTCCCACTTAACCAACTTCTTCTTCATGGCTGCCCAAGAGTTCACTGGTGCACAAGCGACGAGCGCCTTCGACCTTTACGCGGCTCCTTTTGCGGCGCACGACAATCTCAGCTACGATCGAGTCAAGCAGGCGCTCCAGGCGATGCTATTCGAGCTGAACTACCCGGCGAGAGCCGGCTACCAATCCCCGTTCACGAACATCACGCTCGTCCTCGACACGAGCAGAGACATGCTCGAGGGAAGCGCGGTAGTGGCCGGGGAGAGGGTGGGCTCGCTGGGCGACTACCTGGATGAGGCTTTGACGGTCGACAGAGCGCTCTTCGAGCTGTACGGCGAGGGCGATGCAGTGGGCCAGCCCTTCACGTTCCCGATCCCAACGCTGATGCTTACGAGGAACTTCGACTGGGAGGGGAGGAGGTGGGGCGAGGTTACAGACTTGATCTTTGAGACCCTAGCTCGGAGGGGTAGCGCCTACCTCCTGAACGGTTATGCTAGCAACGTTGAGGCGCTCTACAGCATGTGCTGCCGCCTCACGATCGACGTGAATCATGTGTTGAACCACTTCCGCGGTTTCGAGCTCAAGCTGAGCTACGTCGACGCGGAGGACGCCTTTGAGTCCTTCCTCAAGGCGAGGGAGGGAAGCAAGGCTTACGGCGTTTGGGCCCTACCTGACGCAACGGGGAGCATAGGAGTTGTAACGATCAACGTGCCCAGAGCAGCCGCGCTCAGCAAGGGGGAGTGGGACGTTTTCGAGGAGCTGATGATCGAGCGCTTGCATCTGGCGAGAAGGGTCCTACTCACCTGGAGGACGAGGTACGAGAGGAGCTTAAGAACCGGCTTGATGCCGATCACGCGCATCTACCTCGGGCACTTCAACCATCACTTCAACACTTTCGGTCTCATCGGGCTTCCGGAGGCCGCTGCCAACCTGCTAAGGGATCCTAAGCTCTGGGTCGAGGGATCGAGCAGGGGGACCAGGGAAGCGGTCGAGGTTGAAAGGAGGATCGTAAGGCTCGTTCGAGAGTTCGCCAGAGAGTGTGAAGAGAAGGATGGCTACCTGTACAACGTTGAGGAGGTGCCCGGTGAGAGCACGGGTTACAAGCTGGCGTTATCGGACAGCCAGCTGTTCAGGGAGGAGCTGCGGAGGGGTGAGGTGTGCATCCCGAGCGACGGGAGCGCGCCCTTCTACAGCAACAGCATCGTGCCCTACTACGCCGACCTGCCTATCCACGAGAGGGCGCTGCTGGAGGGCGAAGTCCAGCAGGAGTTCACCGGCGGTGTAATGATGCACCTCTTCCTAAACGAGCAACCCGACCCCCAGGCGTTGAAGAAGCTGGTGTACAGGATCGCCACGAACACTAAGGTCGTCTACTTCTCCATCACGCCGACGATCAGCGTCTGCCGCAGCTGCGGCTGGAGCAGCATCGGCACCTACTGGACGTGCCCCAGGTGCGAGGCTCAGGCGGAGGTCTGGAGCCGCATCGTGGGTTACTACAGGCCGGTACGCCAGTGGAACCCGGGCAAAAGGAGCGAGTTTAAGCTGCGGAAGCAGTACACCAGCATAGCTGGATGAGCGAGGAGGTCCTGCTCGTCGGGGGTTGGAGGGAGGTAAGCCTCGTAGACGTCCTGGGGCACGTCTCCTTCACCGTCTGGCTCGCCCGGTGCAACCTGAAGTGCCCCTGGTGCTCCAACGCCGAACTGGCGAAGGGGGTTGGCGCCCGCTACGTGAGGGTCAGCGAGATCCTGGAAGCCCTTGAGAAGGCAAAGGCATTCGTCGATGTGCTCCACGTCACGGGAGGCGAACCTCTGCTCCAGCACAGGGCTCTACTCAACCTCTTTCAGCGCGTCCGCAGCCAGCTCAACCTGCCTATCAGCCTCGACACGAACGGGACGCACCCGAAGGCCCTTGAGCGCCTCGCCCCGCTCCTCTACCACCTGGCGATCGACGTGAAAGCCCCGCTCAGCGACCCGCAGCTCTACGCGAAGGTCACAGGAGTCAGCTTGAGGTTGGCGGAGAGGGTTGTGAAGGACGTGGCCGCGAGCATAGGGATCGGATTGAACGTACCCTTCCTCGAGCTCAGAACAACACTCGTGCCAGGCCTCCTCACATGCGACGATGCCGTGAGAATAGCAGAGGAGCTAGAGGAACTCACGCGAAAAGCGACTAGTAGAGTGATCTACGTGATCCAGCAGTTCATCCCCTACGAGGGAGTGAAAGGCGACTTCGCCCGGCGCCCAGCCACACCCACAAAGGAAGTCGCCGACTGCGCGAGAAGAGTCACACTCACCACAAGCCTCGAAACGTACTACAGAACACTGGAGGAAGGGACGCGCAAACCCTAGCCTATGCGATCTCAAGGAACTCCTTCAGCACTGCT
>JAVYWK010000013.1:0-54986 GCA_038727095.1 Thermofilaceae archaeon
CTACTCCAACGCTGAGATCGCCGACGGGGTCTTCGACGAGCTCCCCTGGTTCAGGAAGACGTTCGAGGCGAAGGTGCGGCTCTCAGCCCTCCACTACGGCTCAGCGGGCTGGGGCTTCTGGAATCACTCGATGGTCTTCGACTTGAGCATGCCGATCTGGTTCATCCACTTGAGGAGCAGGGGACCCTACCTCCTAAACGGCTTCTTCGCTCAAGCGAAAAACCACCTATACCCGGTAAAGCTCTACAGCGGATCCCTAGCCCTCGTGAGCGCGGTCAGCAGGTTAACCGGAGGGAGACTGGGAGTCGTCATCCACTCCGGGAAGCCTGCGATGCAGCAGCTCGACCTGACAACTTGGCACGTGTACAGGGTTGAGTGGGTTGAGGGTAGAGCGCGCTTCTACATCGATGGCCAGCTCGTAGCCCAGCTACCCCTGCCCGGCCCGGAGTACAAAGCTCGCGCGGACTTCTGGATCGACAACGCCGTCTTCGGCTACAACCGGCGCGACGCCGGCCGAGTGTACAGGCACCTGACGCAGGAGAACAGATCCAGGACGTACTTAGAGGTCGATTACGTAAAAGTTTTTTAAAGAAAGCATTAATACCGTAAGCGATGCTGATAAAGAATTAGGAAGTTTTATATACGTTTCCCTTACGAAGGTCGCGTGGAGGAGCACCACGTAGTCGATGCTCTGAGGTGTGTGATCCTGCTTGAGGAAGCCGTCGCGGACCTATACGATCGTTTAGCCCGGCTGGTCAAGATCGTTGAGTGCTCCGCAGCGTTGGCTTTCGTAGCGAGGGAAAGCTCAAACCACGCGGCGCTCCTAAAGAGCCTTTACGGTGAACCGTTGTCGGAGAAGTGCCCGCAGATACTGGGTACGGCTGGAGCCACCACCCTTTCAAGGATTAGAGAGGCAGCAGCGAAGCTGGACGCTGGTTGGACGCCTAGCCACAGGCAGGTGGCTGAGCTCCTCGAAGAGCTGAACGACGTGGAACGCTTGGTTGGTGAAGAGGTTTACACACAGATAGCAGCCGCTGTTCTCTCCACCCGGTTCTCGCGGCTCCAAGGGGAGCTGTTGATGTCGATGGCTGAGGAGGAGAAGCGGCACTACGAAATCGTAAGGATTGTTGCGGAAGAGCTTAAGAAGCAATAAACCCTGCGGCGAGCTTAACGGCTACTTGACGTAAAGGTAGGATCGAACGCTATCGAGCACGGCCCAGCGCTCGCCCACCAGCTTCGCTCCGGATACTGTCGTCAAGCTCGAGGTCGTGAATACGATCAAACCCCCTTTTCTGGCAACCCTCACACCGTCCTGGAGCATGGCGTTGAGTAACTCCAGCTGCGAGCCCCCGCACGCCGCCGTACCAGCAGGCCCTTCTGGCGGCAGAGGAAGGTATGGCGGGTTGATGACTACGAAGTCGAATGAGTCGCCCCTCAGAGCCTGCGCGTTGACGCAAGCCACAGCGTGGAAGAGAGGGTCGAGGTTATTCCTCCTAGCGTTTAGCCCGGCCTCCCTCAAGCACCTCAGATCCACATCAGTCCCGACGATTTCAACCCCCAGCGACCCCACCAACGCTAGAGCGAGGGAGCCCACACCAGTGCCGATTTCGCAGCCCAACTTGCACCCCTTTACAGCGTCGAGGGCCGTGTCGTAGAGGAGGCTCGTCGATACAAAAGTCGGCGCGAAGCAGCCCTTCGGCACAACCACCTCAACCCCCTTAAACCTGAAGCGGCCGTGAACGGCTCCGACCAGCACGTTCAACACGCGAAGCGCAAGCTTAGCGCGAACCACGCTCACGAGGTCACGCCTCGGCTCAACCCTCAGCATCGAGACACCCCAGCCGGTCCGTCAACATCTGCCGAGCCATAGGCTTTTTCACTTTACTGCTGAGCGCTCGCAACGTTAGCCAGCACACCCAGCGAGCCAGACAACCGAATCCGCGAGCACCGTCTTCAGTATCCAGTTAAGAGAGTTCTCCCTTAGCTACCATGATTAATGGGTTAACGGCATAGTTCACTACTCTCTACCATGTGCTTATCCACGGAGATCCTCTTAGCGAGGCTGGACGTGGAGTTGAGGTCTGCTAACACGAAGTCGAAGGTTTCGTCCCTCGAGAACCTGCTGCGGACGTTGAGAAAATAGGTTTCAAAATGATATCAAATGATATAGAGAAAAATGATATATAGACAAATCTCGAATAATCTTTGATAGCTGTGGAACGCTGGGATGTGGGAATTAGGTTCTTACACCTAGGATGTCGTGTGGCAGTCTTAGACCGCGTGGTACAGGGAGGCTATCGCTCTAGAGGGTACTACGGTAAATCCACGTTCTGCCACCCAGAGCCTCGAGCGTATTGTGAGCAGAAACGTATTGCTAGACCAATGGTTTGCGTAAGGTGGATGTTCGAGCAGAGGGAGTGGATGTTTTCGGTCGGTACAAGCGCGGGTGGTGCAGCATGAGGAGACTGGTAACCGGTTCGCCGAGACGAGACCCAAAAATCATCGCGGCGGTTGTCCTGATTCTGGCGGCTGCCATTAGCCTCTGCGCCCTTGCAATCTATGGGTTAAGGCAGAAAGCTATTGACGATGAACGTGGCGCGGCCAGCGGCTCGATCAATACACCCGGGGAGGAGACTCCGCTTCAGGAGTCAGAGGATCTTGTAGGTGAACGCTATTTACAAGAGCTGAGTGCGTGCAGCGGCTTACAGCTGGGGGATAGGGACGTCCTGATTCTTGAGTACCGGTTCACCCCACCCGATGGAATTTTGATTCTTGAGGAGGAGGGTCGCGACTTCATCGCGTCTGCTGGAGGTGCCCTGCTCACAGTAGAGGTCAGCAGAATGGGGGGAGGCTACCGGGTTCTGTTCAGGTTGACGTACAAGGGTGTTGGGCTCCGTCCAGTAGAGGGGGAACCGCCGGAAGAGTGGGAGAGGGTCGAGCTCAGCGTTGTTAGGGAGCTCCCTACGGTCTACGATCCGGGTCGCGGCTACAGCCTGCTGAACGGCACCCTGCTGGGCCGCTTATTCCCCCTATTCGAGCGTGGTGAGACACTGTCGATCGATTACCTCTGGGCGAAGCCCGGTGAAAGGTACGAGTTGGAGAGGCTGCGCGCCGTCAGCGCGCGCTTAGTGGACATCACTGTCTGGGACTTAGAGAGGAGGGTAGCGCTGGTGCTCAACGGTTCACGGGTGGTCGCGTCCATGCCTTTCGACGAGGTTCACAATAGGAGCTACGTCGAGGATACGATCAGGAGGACTGAGAAGCGCAGAGCTATTAGCGGCTGCCCGAACCTCCTCGCCTCCGCCAACTACGCGAGCGTTCTGAGGGAAGCGCAACTACGCGTGATCATCGATTACCCCACGTCCATCCCCACGTTCATCCTGATGGAGGGGGCCGCCAGGTACATGCCCGGCGGAAAGTACACGCGAAACGGTAAGCCGGTGGAGGAGCTCCCCGCCTCGCTCCTAGCCGAGCTCCTCGGTATACGCTCAACGACGCTAGCGCTGGAGCTCGAGGAAATCCGCCTCGAGAGAAGCGGGTAGCCTTAGACCTATTCAAATCTACACCCCAGCAGTATGAGCTGTCGCAGGGTTAGCTTTCACTCTCGTAGCACTACCTGCCGGCTCGATGGTGAGCGTATGCTTCGAGCGTTGAGCTTCACTGGGTGTGCTTGAGGAGCCAGTCGACTAGATCGGCGAGGACTTTGTCCCTCTCAACCTCGTTGAAGATCTCGTGCCTCAACCCCTCGTAGATCCTCAAGGTCTTATCGGGTGAGGATAGGGTTTCGTAGAGCCTGCGCGAAGCCGAGGGCGGGACGATTTGATCGTCTCCCCCGTGCATGATGAGCGCCGGCAGGCTGATCCGCCTGGCAGCCTCCCAGGCTCGGGGGACCGCTCTACCGAACTCCACGAGCAGCTTGAGGGTCGGATCCTTGAAGACGAGCGGGTCGCTCAGGTACTGCTGGGCCACGCTCGGGTCCTTCGAGAGGAGCTCCGCTCGCACGGGCGTCGCTATCCTGGCGCGGGGCCTTAAGGCGGCCATGAGCTGCAGCATGATCCTCGTGGTAGCGCTGACCTTCAGCTCCACAGCCGCGCCGCTCGTGATAAGCCCGGACAGCTCACCGCCGATCCTCGGCGCGGTTAGAACAGCTATCAGCCCACCCATGCTGTGCCCGAGCAGGAAGGTTCTAGCACCGGTCTCTCGATGGGCGTACCGCACGAACGCCTCGGTGTCCTCGACGAACTGGTCGAAGCGCTCGACGTAGCCGCGGGGCGCCTCGCTGCGGCCGTGCCCCCTCAGATCGTACATGTAGAGGGCGAAGCCGCGCTCCGCTAGGTAGCGGCCGACGTGGTCGTACCTGCCGGCGTGCTCCGCGAAACCGTGAACGCCGACGACGAGGGCCTTCGGTGCAGCCTCGGGAAGCCACTTGTAGGCGACAGTCGCCAGGCCCGTCGCGAGCGTTACACGCTCCTGCAGGGCCGGCACATGGTCTAGGCCCGATGCTACGTAAAAAACATTAACTCCCAGCTGAGCTGTAGCGAGCATGTTCGGAAGGGTCACTCAAGTGGCGATCGTCGTCAGAGACATCGAGAGGGCGGCTACGCTCTGGGCAAGGCTGCTCGGCGTGGAGAAGCCGAGCATAATCGAGACGGAGGAGTGGGAGAAGACCGGCATGACCTACAGGGGCGCCCCGTCCAGGGCGAGGGCCAAGCTAGCCTTCTTCAACCTGGGGAGCATCACCATCGAGCTGATCGAGCCCATCGGAGGCCCCAGCACTTGGAGCGAGTTCCTCGAGCAGCAGGGCGAGGGGATCCATCACATCGCCTTCGTCGTGGACGACATGGAGGCGGCTGTAAGAAGGCTGGAGGAGCTTGGAGGCAAGCTGGTGCAGAAGGGGGATTTCGAGGGTGGATCCTACGCCTACGTCGACGCCAGGTCGAGCCTCGGGGCGATAGTGGAGCTCCTCACCTTCAAGCGCTAGCCCCTGAGCCAGCGCATCTCCCCCATCACTTTTTCCAGTTCGGCTGCGAAGAAGCCGACAGCGTAATCGCTGACGCCGCCCACCCACAGCAGCTTCCCCCGGTAAAGGATTAAGCCGTCGCCGAAGATGACGAGCGGCCGATCCCCGTACTCCTCCACGATCCCCTTCGGGGCGAGCAGGTAGTCGCTCACGGCCAGGAGCTCGCCGCCGCCGTCGAGGAGGGCGAACCCCTCCCTGTACGAGTAGTCGCCCCTCAGCACCCCGTGCCAACCGACCAGGTACTCGTTGCTCGACAGCTGAACCACGTTCGTCGACCACCCCACCTTGAACTCCCACTCCTCGTGCGCGAGCACGGGCTCCATCGACTCCGCCTCGATCGCCAGCCGGTCCAGGGATGCAGTACCCCTCCAGCAGACTTCAACATCGCCCAGCGTCGGCCTACACAGCAGCACGGCTCCACCGCCCTCCATCCGGAGTATCGCGCTGTCCTTCATCTTCGGGGCGAACGAGCCCTCCGCCCCCTCGATTCGGAGGTAGCCCCTACTCAGGACCTCCAAGTTGCTGCCGAGCTTGGCCAAGCCTTGAACCCACTTCAGCTCTAAACCGCTTGCCGCGTGGTGGTAGCCGAAGCCGGTGTAGAGCACGAGGAAGCCGTCAGGCTGGCTGTAAACCCTCGCGTCCTCGCACCCCCTGAACTCCCACAGCTCCTTCGGCCAGAGAACCACCCGGGCCGACAGAGGTTTCTCGAGCTCCCCCGAGAGTAGGCGCTCCACGTCGACCGTGAAGAGGCAGATGCTGGACGTGTAGTTGTAGTAGTCGAAGACCGTGCGCGGGAAGACCAGCAGCTCCCTCCCCCTCAGAGCCGCGCCCGGGTTGAAGGCCGCGACAGGCCTGCGGGGGTAGTTTGCGACGACCAGGTCTGAGGGGAAGACGTAGGCGATCCTCTCGAAGACGTCGCGCGTTCTAGGCGACCTCAACCCTCTGAGCTCGCGCATCTTCGCTAGAGCCCTTTCCCTCAAGCGGTCCTCCAGCGCCACGGAGGCTCCACCAACGACTGGTAGAAAAGGCTATAGGCCGGCGGCCCTATTCACCCTCCTCCAGTAGGATGCGTAGAACGGGTTGAGGCACCGGCCGGGCTCGACGCGCTGCAGCCACTTCTCCTCCACCCTCGCAGCCGCCTCAAAGGCCTCGAGCGTCAACCTCCTGAATGCCTCAGCGGATGCTTCACCCTTGAGGTACGCCTCCCTCAGGCTCAGCGCTCTAGCGTGGAACTCCCTCTCGAGCTCCCCCATCTCGGCGGCTATGTGCGGAGCGTAGCGCCGGTAGCTGAAGTTGATCCTCCTGCTCAACGCCTCGTGCCTCCACCAGTAGCTTCTCCCACCGTCATACCTGCCGGTGGGCACGGGCCCCAAATCGGGCAGCCCGGCGTCGAGGAGCACGGGCTTGAACATGCCGATGCAGGGGGTGGACGTGCCGGTGGTGAAGGCGAGGGGCGCTCTATCGTACAGCAGCGCTATAAGGGAGCAGGCCGTCTGAGAGGGCCTCGTGAGCCCGCCAGCGTGCATGCACACGTCCCTCATGGACCCCCTGCAAGGATCGTACGGCTCGAACGAGTGGCTCCGGAGCAGGCTGGCGATGAAGAAGAAGTCTATGGACCCCCTCGCCCCCCTGAGCTTCCCCTCGGTGAAGGCCTGCCTCTTCCTCCCCCTCGCCATCCTCGTGTAGAACCAATTCGAGAACCTCCCGGCGAAGTTGAACTCCCCCCTTGAGGCGAGCTCTGAAACCCCCTTCGAGGCCAGATCCCAGTCGGATCCTATCGAGAGGGCGTTTGAGATGGAGCCCACCTCCCTGACGCGCCTCGCCACCCACTCGCGCCCGGCAGTCTCGAGGATCCACGCCTCACCGGGGTCGGCGATGAGGAAGGAGTTGTGGTAGTAGAAGCCCCTGGTCGCGCTGCAGCTGCCCCCCTGCCCGTGCTCCTCGAGGAGGCGCGTGATCCAGTCAACCGCCTCCCTGGCGCTCCTACTCCTCTCCAGCGCGAGCCTGACGAGGTCCATGCCGGTCAACCCTGTCCTGGCGTATGGCACCCTGGTGAAGACGGCCTCGTTCCCGATAGCGACGCCGTGCTCGTTCACCCCCATCTCCGCACCCCACATCCAGTACGGTCGGCAGATGAGCACCGCGTACACCTCGTCCACCTGCTCGACCTCAACGTAGGTGCACTTCACCCTCTCCTCCACCGCCCGCCTGCGCGGGTGATACTCCACCACTTGCGCCTCGTTGGGCTCGCGGTCGCTGTTCTTCGCGAAGATCGTCACCCCCTCCCGGGTCGCGCCCCTCAGCGCGACGAGCGTGTCGCACATGCCGCTGGTACGCCCCTGAGGACCGTATAATAGGCTTCCGCACTGTTTTTAACCGGCTGATGGAGGGGGCGCCGATGACGGAACCCTACAGGGATCCGAGGAGGCCGGTGGAGGAGCGCGTCGAGGATCTGCTCAGGAGGATGACGCTCGAGGAGAAGGTTGGGCAGCTGTGCCAGTACAGCGCCCACTTCGGCCCCACCGAGGAGTTGAAGGAGTTGATTAGGAAAGGGCTGGTGGGCTCCCTCCTCAACATAACGGGTGTCGAGCGGGTCAACGAGGTTCAGCGGGTTGCCGTTGAAGAGTCCAGGCTGGGCATCCCGCTGCTCATCGGCTTGGACGTGATACACGGCTACAAGACGGTCTTCCCCATCCCCCTCGCCCTAGCGAGCAGCTGGGACCCGGAGGTCGTGAGGAGGGCCGCCGAGATCGCGGCCCGCGAAGCCTCGGCTGAGGGTGTGAAGTGGACGTTCGCCCCCATGCTCGACATCGCGAGGGACCCGCGCTGGGGTCGGATCGCGGAGGGCTTCGGCGAAGACCCCTACCTCGCCTCCGTGATGGCCTGGGCCGCGGTGAAGGGCTTCCAGGGCGAGCGGCTGTCGAGCGACCCCGAGAGGATAGCGGCCTGCGCGAAGCACTACGTAGCCTACGGGGCGGCTGAGGGCGGCAGGGACTACAACACGGTCGACATCTCTGAGAGGACGCTGCGCGAGGTCTACCTGCCGCCATTCAAGTCTGCCGTAGCTGCCGGAGTCGCCACGGTGATGAGCGCCTTCAACGACCTGTGCGGCGTGCCAGCGTCGGCGAACGAGTTCACGCTCAGGAGAGTGCTGAAGGGCGAGTGGGGGTTCAGGGGCTTCGTCGTCAGCGACTGGAACGCGGTTGGAGAGCTGATCCAGCACGGGATCGCAGCCGACGGGGCTGAGGCGGCTCGGCTCGCGGTGGAGGCGGGCGTGGACATGGACATGGTCTCCGACCTCTACCGCAGGCACCTCGCCGAGCTCGTCAGGAGGGGCGTGGTGCCGGAGAGCCTGATCGACGAGGCGGTCAGGAGGGTCCTCCGGGTGAAGTTCCTGCTCGGCCTCTTCGAGAACCCGTACGCCGACCCCGAGAGGGCGAGGAGGGTCGTGAAGTGCAGGGAGCACGTGGAGGCGGCGCTCGAGATCGCGAGGAAGTGCATCGTCCTCGTCAAGAACGAGGGAGTCCTACCCCTCAGCAAGAGCCTGCGCAGGATCGCCGTGATCGGGCCCCTCGCCGACGACCGCGACGCCGTCCTCGGCTGCTGGCGCGCCCTGGGCGACCCTGGCGACGCCGTCAGCGTGCTCGAGGGGGTGAGGAGGAAGGTGGGGTCAGCTACAGAAGTGCTGTACGCGAAGGGCTGCGACGTGAGCTCCCAGGATCGGAGCGGCTTCGCGGAGGCCGTGGAGGCGGCGAAGAGGTCGGACGCGGTCGTGCTCGTCGTGGGGGAGAGCGCCGACATGAGCGGTGAAGCCGCTTCGAGAGCCCACCTCGATCTACCCGGGGTGCAGGAGGAGCTCGTGAAAACCGTCTGGGAGGCCGTGGGCGGCAGGATCCCCGTCGTCATGGTCGTCATGTCGGGTCGGCCCCTCACCATCAAGTGGGCGGCGGAGCACATCCCCGCCATCGTGGTCGCGTGGCACCTGGGCGTGAGGGCGGGCGACGCCGTAGCTGACGTCCTCTTCGGCGACTACAACCCGGGCGGGAAGCTCCCCGTGACGTGGCCGAGGGCGGTCGGGCAAGTGCCGATCTACTACAACCACAAGCGCACGGGTAGGCCTCCGAGCGCCGAGCGCTTCACCTCCAAGTACATCGACGAGGACTGGAGGCCCCTCTTCCCCTTCGGGCACGGGCTCAGCTACACGAGGTTCGAG
Organism: Thermofilaceae archaeon; assembly: GCA_038727095.1. Classification (GTDB taxonomy): domain Archaea; phylum Thermoproteota; class Thermoprotei; order Thermofilales; family Thermofilaceae; genus JANXEW01. The sequence goes on from JAVYWK010000013.1 coordinate 9,234, forward strand.
TACAGCGACTTGAGGGTCGAGCCGGAGAAGGTGGAGCCCGGCGGAACCGTCACGATCAGCTTCGAGCTGGCCAACGCGGGCGAAAGGGAGGGCGATGAGGTGGCGCAGCTGTACGTGAGGGACGTGGTTGCCAGCGTGACGCGGCCGGTGATGGAGCTGAAGGGCTTCAAGAGGGTGACGCTGAAGCCGGGCGAGCGGAGGAGGATCGTGTTCAAGCTACCAACGCAGCTGCTCGCCTTCTACGGCCGCGACATGAAGCCCCGCATCGAGGCTGGGTTGTACGAGGTCATGGTCGGCTCCTCCTCGGCCGACATCAGGCTGAAGGGCAGCTTCGAAGTGCTGCGGACGCTGATTCTCGAGGAGGACGGCAGGGTCTGGTTCACCGAAGCGCAGGTGCTCTAAACTCAACCGCTTCCTTCCACCTCCCTTAGGAGGAGGGAGAGCAGCTTCAGCGCCTGCGATCCAGCGGCTACGATCGCCATCGTCAGCGCAACCCCCTTCACCATCTCCAGCACGGCCGCAACGACGTCGTGCATGGCTGTATCCTTCGCTCAACCGCTTTAAAAGGGTTCCCGGGCACCAGCTCCTAGCACGCCGGTATACCGCGAGTCATACCCTACGCCTCAGCAGCGCCTCCCGGAGGGCGAGGACCTTCCGCCTCGGCAGCCCCTCCCTGTAGCTCCTACCCGGGTACTCGCTGTGCGTCGTTGCCACGACCAACCGCCTCGGGCCGTGCACCTCCAGAAGCTGGAGCGGCACCCTGAGGAAATCCTCGACCCCCACCGAGTCGTTGAAGACGAGGTCGACGGGAGCCCCCGTGAAGAACACAGCGTCCCCGGCAATCCTCCGGGCTTCAACCACCTCCCCCACCCACTTGAGCGCCTCGGCCGGCGTCGACTTCGGCGATAGATCCAGCGGGTGGAGGCCGTCGTACAACCTCGCGAGCCTCTCCAGGAGGCCGCCCTTCCTCAAGTCCCCGTCGCAGTGGAGGATCGCGTACTTCCCAGCCCTCCTGACGGCCGAGGCGATGCGCTCGTGCCAGGGCAGGTACACCTCCTCGTAGAAGCTCCAGCTGTAGCTGGGCCCCGAGTAGGTGGCAGCGTCGTCCGCGACCCTGACGGCGTCGACGGCGTCCAGCTCCGCCCCAGCCTTCACAACCTCCAGTACGACGCCCGCGATCCGCTCGTAGATCCTCAACGCCTCACCCCTCCTCAGCACGTAGAGCGAGCCGAAGCCGTAGCGGTGCAGCACCTGCCCCAGCTCCCAACCCCTCCCACCGCTCGGCGGCGCGAAGAAGCCCTCCGCCGTCTCCGTCGGCCCGAGAACCTTCAGGATCAGAAACCTACCCTCAGCTAACCCCTTCACCCTCTCCAGGAAGCCCCTCACAGCGGCCTCCGCAGCCTCACCAGGGTCAGGCCAATCGTACGCGTCCGCGCGAACCCTGTCCAGCCAGGCGCCCAACCCCTCCCCCTCCAGCCTCCGGAAGGGGCCCCCAACCTCGAAGAAGCTCCGCCAACCCCCAACGCGGACCCCAGCCCCCAGCGCGTCGCTCACCGAAGCCTCAAAGCCCTTGTCGTCCGACTCCACGTGCAGCGCCGGCCGCTCAGGCTCCAACCCCTCGAAAACAGCCCTAACTAACCTTCTACCATCCACGCGCCAGCTAGAGCGGGGCCGCTTAAAGACCCTGCGATGCAACCCACACCCGTAAACTTGTACAATGTACGACTCCGACGGAAACCCGTAACTTTCAGGCTTCAGCGAAAAAAGCCCCTCTTTTCCCCATAACACAGGGAAAATGAGGTTTGCGAAAACCAAATGGTTGGCCCTCGCGTTCGCGGCTCTATTCACTATAGCCCTGTTGGCTGTATTGACTCACGCGATCGACTGCTGTTACACCCGCTACGCCGTAATAGACTCAAGTGAACACTGGGTCAGAGCCTGCGCACTCGCCTACGGGACTAACGCTGACAACTCCTACGGCTATGCAAGAGGGGAGGTGGACACAGGCTATGTGAAAGTCGTAGGATGCACTGAAAGAGTTACGTGCGTTGTAAAATGGGGATCCCCGTACGCTTCGATCTACTTCCAGCCTGGCACTGTTGGTACATGGTTGAGGTCGATGGCTCAATGGAATAGCAGGGACTGGTTTACTGCTGAAGCGGAAAGCGTTTTATCTGGCCAAACTTGGTTCTGCAGGGTTTAAAGGATGGGGTGTAGCGGTAGAAAGGGTAAAGCGATTCATCACCTTTTTCTCATAATCCTTTTACTCCTTCCCATCACTTGCTCGGCCCAGCGGGAGACGCTACCCCCAGCCCTCCGTGATGAGAGGTTTCCAACCGGTACCTACCTTGTCTACGAGGTTTCACACAACGCCTCCAGAACCACTGGATTCGCTAAAGGCCTGTTTGAGGATTGGGGGAAAGAAATGGAAACCTTTTTCAATCGTACACCGGTATTTCTGATACACATCGGGATATCGAACTTCACGGAGACGATTCTAACGGGGCAGGAAGCCTATAGCGGCTTGATAGCTAGTGTTGATAAAGCGGTTCTCATAATCGAGGTTTTGAACGCGACGGAAGCATTCTATTTAGTCAACTACACTATCGTATTTTACAACTTTTCAGCCTACACTCCTGAGATTTATCGCAACATCTTCGAAAGCTTCTTCGGTTTTAGGATGGAGTTGAAGGAAATTGTTAAGGAGGAGGGTAGGATCAAGCGGGCCACCATCTCGCTGCCCCTCTTTTCCGTGACTAGGCTCCTCCTCGTGGACAAGCGGACAAACGAGGTGCTGGACTTCGAGACGGGGGAGGGGCTCGGCGAGTGGATCCATTGGCTCCAAGAGGACGACTTGAGGAGCGAAGCGACGGTAATCCTGGCGGACTTCAAGGGTGCACCTTTTGGGGAGGAAAACGTTTACAACGCAGTTCTCGTCTACGTCAATTCGAGCTGGAAGAGCCCCCTCGACTACGCGCACGGGTCGGTTAGGGTGAAGAGGGCGAAAACGGCCGTTGGGAGAACGCACCCTGGCATCGCCAGGTGGAGGCACCACGAGCGGATGAGGGGGACGCTGGAGTGGTTGGCAAGAGATTGGGAGCGCTTCGGCTACCGTGTGGTGGACTACGGGAATGGGACTGTGGAGCTAGTGAACGTTCTGTTATCCGAAGTCTACGAGCGCGCGATAGCCCATAAACCCTGGAGGTTGGGCGAGCACACGGTAAAGGGTAGGCCCCCTGAGCTGCTAACGTTCGTGAGGGTCGATTACGCCGGGTATCCGCACTTTGTGGATCCATCACCGGAATTCAACTTGGTTTACGAGGTCGGCCGTGGCGTTCTGCTTCTGTATAACCAGTCGCTTGGTAGTATCCGCTCGCCCTTCCTCAACTACCTTTCACGCGGCGAGCTCAGGGTAAGGGCTTCCACTCTACCGGGAGCTCTGGAGCTGAGGCTGGTTGACACGAACCTGGTTCTCGATGTGCCGGAGCTCGGGGGGCCTGGCGGGCCTGATGAGCAGCTGCACTTCCTAGTCTTCGCGCTTGCCGCCGCCGCAGCCCTCCTACTCGCGCTGGGGTGGAGAAGGTGAGGCTGGAGCTCGCTCTAGCCCTAGCGCTGGCTCTAGCGCTAACCCCAACCCTCTTCCTCGACGATTTAGCCAACCCCGACCCGACGAACCTCAACGTGCGCGGTGGTGCAAGCATCGGGGGCGTGAGCATGCCCCTACTGGAGCACGAGGAGCTGGCTCTCCTTCACGTTAACGACACCCTCACGGTGGAGGTGAAGGTTCACGGGTGCGAGCTCCTCAACTACACGCTGAGGGTTACGCACGTTCACACGGGTCGGAGCTACGAGTACGTGGGTGGCGCCCGCACGCCCTTCCCAGTCTTCACGGCGGAGCTGGGCGGCGTCTACAGGGTCCAGCTGGCGCTAGCGCTGGAAACCGACCGCCCCTGCGCCGTCGATATCCTGATCTACTACACGCGGGGGGAGAAGCCGGGGTACGGTCGACTGTACCGGCTCGAGCTGCTGGCGGGATCGGCTGTTCTGGCCGTGGTGGGGGCCTATGGGGTTAGGAAGGTTCGGGAGGTTTCTTAGGGCTGTAGCCTGGTACATTTCATTCTTCAACCTCTGGGCCGTCTCGCTGGCCCTCACCTTCGCATACCTCTACACGTACGATCGATTCCGGATAGAGGCAGTAACTCTACACGGCTTCGGCCCCCTCGAGGAGGCAGCGAGCCGCTTCCTCATCGGCACGGCCTACACGCACCTCGAAGCGATGATCGCGAGCATGCACCTGGCTCTACTGGCCGCAATCCTCTTCTCCTTCGAGGAGGGGGAGGGGCTCTCCTACATCCGCTACTCCGCCGGTCTAGGCCGCTTGTCGAGCTACGCGGCGAAGCTCGCGGCTTCGACGCTCCTCTTCACCGCCCCGCTGCTCGCGGCGAAGGCTATCGTCATCCTCTCCTGGGACTACAGAGTGCTCTTCAACCCGTTCTTCGCCCCCTCCCTCCTCTCCCTCTTCTCGAACCTGTCGCTGTACGCCCTGTACCTCACGCCGATTTTAGCGCTGCTCGCCATCCTCGTCAAGAGGCCCGCCTACTACCTGATCCTCATCTTCCTCGAGCTCTACATCATCGAGGGCAGGCTGGAGCTCCTGGGTGTCCGCCGCCTCTACAGCAGCGCCGCCCTCTGGTGGCCTCTGGGCTTTATCACGACGGCCCGCGGCTCCGTCTTCTCGCCACCCCACGCTCTCATCATACTGTTCCCGCAGCGCTTCCTAGCGTCCCTCGCCTGCGCCGCGCTGACGCTCGCCTGGTACCGGCTGAAGGGTGAGGTTCGATGGAGGTAGTCGTGGCCGAGAACCTGACGAAGAGGTTCGGCTTCACCGTGGCTCTGAAGGGCGTCAACCTGAAGCTGCGCCCCGGTCTCCACCTGCTCCTGGGCCCCAACGGGTCAGGCAAGACCACGTTCCTCAAGCTGGTAGTGGGCATGCTGAAGCCCTCCTCGGGCCGGATCAGGGTTCTAGGCCTCGACCCGTGGAGGGACTACGTGAAGCTCTCCGAGCGCGTGTCCTTCGCCTTCGAGGGGTTGCCCCTGCCCTGGTGGGTCACCGGCAGGGAGTTCCTGAGGGCTCTCGCCTCGATGAGGGGCGGGGCATCGAGGTTGAACGAGGCGGCGGACCTCCTCGGCGTCTCATCGTACTGGGGGAAGCTGCCGTTCACCTACTCCAGCGGCATGGCGAAGCGCCTGATCCTCCTCACAGCCCTAGCCTTCGACGCCCAGCTCTACGTCCTCGACGAGCCGTTCACGCTCCTCGACAGAGAGACTGTCAACGCCGTCGTCGGGGAGTGCGCGAGGCTGGTGGAGGAGGGGAGGACGCTGCTCGTCGCAACCCACTACATCCCGCCGGGCTTGAGCGGGGTGGCGGAGAGCCTGATACGCTTCGAGGGCGGGGAAGTGGTTGAGGTGCTCCAGGGGGAGGAGGCGAGAACCCGCCTCGAAGCCGTCCAGCTGAAGGGTTGAGCCGCAGTCGAGCCGTCACGACCGGGGGCCGGATAAGCGCCGGATAGGTTAAAAACCAGGGTCGCCCACGCGGCCCTGATGCAGGGGGTGGAGAGGGCGAAGCTGAACGCGGCGAAGGCCGTCCTGGGCGAGATAGAGGGGTGCAGCGTGGTCGGCGTCGGCACCGGGTCGACCGTGGAGAAGCTGATCGAGCTGCTGGGCGGGCTCGAGGGGTATCGGGGGAAGCTGTACGTCGCCTCCTCGATCGATACGGCCCTCAAGCTCTCCAAGGCCGGGCTCCGGGTCCTCGACGCCTCCTTCGCGCCGGAGGTGGAGGTGTACGTGGACGGGGCGGACGAGGTGGACGCCAGGTTGAGCATGATCAAGGGCGGCGGCGCGGCCGCCACGATGGAGAAGATCCTGGCACACTACGCGAGGAGGAGGGTCTTCATCGTCGACTACACGAAGCTGGTCGACAGGCTGGGGGAGAGGCACCCGGTCCCGATCGAGGTGCTCCCCCAGGCCCTCGGCCCAGTCCTCAGGAGGCTGGCGGAGTGGGGCTTCAAGGCGGAGCCCCGCTACCCGGGCAGGGGGAAGATGGGGCCCGTCGTGGCCGACACGGGGGGCGTCGTGGTGGACGTCTACACCGGCCCCATCGAGAACCCCGAGGAGCTGAACCTCAGGTTGAGGAGCCTACCCGGCGTCGTCGAGACCGGGCTCTTCATCGGCTACGCGGACGCCGTCTACGTGGGTTACCCCGACAGGGTGGAAGTCCGCGAAAGGGGCGGAGGGATTACCAGGGTAATACCTGTTTAGTACGCTTGTAGCAAAAACACTTTCGAGGATCTAACCTCGGGGCCTTTTTCAGCCCGCGCGATCCCAGCCGACCGATGGCCGCGAGAGTGGTGTCAATCGAGGAGTACGAGAGGAGGATCCTGTCGAAGCTGCTGAGGGAAGCCGGCGTAAACCCGGAACCCATCGTCGAGCGCTTCGTGAGGATGAGGGACGGCTACGCCGCCCGCCTCATCGAGCGCCTCTCCCGGATGGAGCCCGAAGAAGCCTCGCGCGCAGCCCAAAAGCTCCTCAAGTCGCAAAACCCCCTGGACAAAACCCTCGGAGCCTGGCTAGCATACCGGGAACCACCCCCAGCCCGAAGCCCCACACCCCTCTACCTCTAAACCACCAAGCCCGCAAACCCCTCCCCCCACCACGCGCCCACCATGCCGCCAATGCCAGCCCTCGATTCGCGCAGACCCCCGCGCCGCCTAGAGCCACCGGCACCGTTGACGACCCTCAGCACACCATCGAATCACACGGACCCAGCGCCAAGCAGCAAACCCCGAGCAGCCGGACACCGCCACATCCCCCTCTACGATGAGCAGAGCGGCGCCAGCAGCACCTCTACGCGCGAAACAGCTAGGCAACCCCGCCTCCCTCACAGCCCCACCCCCAGGTCAGGATCAATAAAATAACGGAAAAGTGTGAGAACAATCGGGGCCGGGGGTATTTGAGGGTTTTGGACGGGGGTTGGGAACAACGCGGGGAAAACCGTTCTCAACGGGGAACAAGCAGCCGCAACCATACACGGAAAGAGGATGTGCGCATAAAGGGAAAGAGAAAGCGGGAGAAAAACAGAAGAACTTAAAAACCCCCACACGAGACACACAACGGACGCAATCAAGAGATAATAGAAAGGCAATGACAGCGGCATTAGCCAGCATCGCTATACAGCTTCTAAATTGACGCAATCAAGAGATAATAGAAAGACACAAATCTATGCGCGACACATTGCGGCGCTTGAATACTCTAGAGACGCAATCAAGAGATAATAGAAAGCCAACCCAGCCCTGCAGCCGGCACGTACCCCAGCATGCTGAGACGCAATCAAGAGATAATAGAAAGTATCGCAGATATAGAAGTATGCAAGCGGCCCGTCAGAGAGAGAGACGCAATCAAGAGATAATAGAAAGTAGTAGCTGCGGAACCGATAGTGTAACAAGTGGAACATTTTGTTAGACGCAATCAAGAGATAATAGAAAGCAGGTATAGTGGATCTGCACCAATGTACCATGGTATCCAGACGCAATCAAGAGATAATAGAAAGAGTGCGCTTATAACACCGAAAAGGAATGGTAAAGTGATTAGACGCAATCAAGAGATAATAGAAAGCATCAACGAGCTGGACGCCCTTGTGAGGGAGCTTGATGGGATCGCTCGACGCAATCAAGAGATAATAGAAAGTTCAAGCGCGGGTGAAGCGGCCGTGGAGAGGGCGAGCGGGACGCAATCAAGAGATAATAGAAAGACACAGATATTTACACATGGATTGCGGATACAACACAGCCGGCACGCGAGACGCAATCAAGAGATAATAGAAAGCTCGACAAGGGCAGTCTTTGCGGTGCCCGGGGGCCCGCGACGCAATCAAGAGATAATAGAAAGATCTTCATGCTCGCCGGCGGTGTCGTCGCCCTCCTCTTCTACGGACGCAATCAAGAGATAATAGAAAGTCCCTCTCGCGGCTGCCGGCGCACCTGACCCTCACACCGACGCAATCAAGAGATAATAGAAAGCTTCATCTTGCAGATCCAGCAGCACATGGGTCACGACAGACGCAATCAAGAGATAATAGAAAGAGCCCCCGGCCGCCCCGGCCTCCCTGGTGGCCTTCATGAGACGCAATCAAGAGATAATAGAAAGTCCGCTGGAGGGTTGGGCGTCGTCGCGGAGCTGGGCCCCCGCGGACGCAATCAAGAGATAATAGAAAGGACCAGTAGGCCTTCCGCAGAGAACCGCGCATCGACGATATCCTCGACGCAATCAAGAGATAATAGAAAGTTCTTCTTTCGGGGCATTTTTCTCACCTAAAGGCTTTCAAAAGCTTGACGCAATCAAGAGATAATAGAAAGAGCAGCGTACTGGGTGAGGCTTCGATACTGGTCAGCTGCGCCCTCCAGACGCAATCAAGAGATAATAGAAAGTGAATACTCGCCCGAAAGCGGGACAGTCAGAGGATCTATTGACGCAATCAAGAGATAATAGAAAGGATTTTTTTGACTCCTTTTCCGTCGTAGACTATGAACTCCCCCGACGCAATCAAGAGATAATAGAAAGATATGATATGACGTTATATCATACGCTGCAGAATTTCTATAACATTGACGTGGACGCAATCAAGAGATAATAGAAAGAGTTATCTGAAAAGCCTACTCCAGTTACAATTTACTTACTGAGACGCAATCAAGAGATAATAGAAAGTGTAAGTCAACTGGGCTCCACAGTTTCTACAGTATACCTCTGACGCAATCAAGAGATAATAGAAAGGACCAATATCTTAACGCTGCTGCCGCTTCTGATCGTTTTAATATTGGACGCAATCAAGAGATAATAGAAAGTAACCGTCTTTCGCCATTTTGCTTAACGTATTCTACCAGGACGCAATCAAGAGATAATAGAAAGTAGAAACCTTCAGTATATACAATTCGTAACCTTCAATTTTAGCTGCAGACGCAATCAAGAGATAATAGAAAGTCATCATGCTGACAGCGTACGCCGGCTACCTGCACTCGAAGACGCAATCAAGAGATAATAGAAAGGGGTCGACCTGGGCGGGAGGTGGGTTCCTTTGGCTGAGCTGGCGGACGCAATCAAGAGATAATAGAAAGAGCGTCCGATACAGGCGCTATCCACAACCACGGCAACCACGACGACGCAATCAAGAGATAATAGAAAGTGTCCTATAGACAGCCACCGCCGCCCGCGCCGGGTTGAAAGGCCAGACGCAATCAAGAGATAATAGAAAGCCGAGCGTCAGCTGCGCGGCATGCGCGCTCCTGTAGATGCGATCCTGACGCAATCAAGAGATAATAGAAAGCTTGGTGTGGGTTGAGACGACGACGCAGCCGTTCAGCCTAGGAGACGCAATCAAGAGATAATAGAAAGGGGGAAGGGTAGGCTGACGTAGCCCCACCCCTTCAAGCGCTCCTCCAGGACGCAATCAAGAGATAATAGAAAAGGAAAAAATGGTATCCATTTTTGAGGTAGCGCTCGATCGCTATCATTAATGAGACGCAATCGAGAGATGGGAAGTGGCTTGAGCTGTCTGCCGGGTTTAGAAGCTGCATCTTGCTGTTGAAGCGGTCGGGGGTTGAAACGTTGCTGCGGATGCGGGTGGGGCTGCTGCTAGTCCTAATGGGATCGACGAGAGGGGGGCGAATCTCGTACTGGAGGTTGAGGGGGGTGGTTCGACCGGGGTTCTCTGCTGGGGGCTTTGGGCGGGGGTGTGGTTCTGCTTGGGGGTTGGTGAGGTTAGCTTCACCGGGCTGGGGGGAGCGGTGCTGCGGCTTCCGCGGTTTGGATGGCGTAGAGTCTCGCGTAGTGGCCGTTGCGCTTGAGGAGTTCCTCGTGGGTCCCTTCTTCCACGACTCTGCCGTCGTCGAGTACGATGATGTGGTTGGCTCTGACGATTGTCTGCAGCCTGTGCGCGATGACTATGGTGGTTCTGCCCTTGGTGAGCTTCTCCAGGGCTTCCTGCAGCCTGGCCTCGGTGTGGGGGTCTACGCTGCTCGTCGCCTCGTCGAGGATCAGGATCCTCGGGTTGGCGATGAAGACCCGCAGGAACGAGACGAGCTGGCGCTGGCCGACCGACAGGTTCTTCCCGCCCTCGAGCACGGGCGTGTCGAGGCCCTGGGGCAGGCTCCTCAGGATGTCCTCGAGCCCGAGCGCTTTGACGGCCTTCTCCACGTCCTCTCTCGTGGCCCTTGGGTTGGCCAGCAGGATGTTGTCGAGCACGGTTCCGGAGATGAGGAAGGGCTCCTGGGGGATCATCAGTACCGCGCTCCGCAGGGCGCTCAGCCTGTACCTCGATGCGTTCACGCCGTCGATGAGGATTTCGCCGCTCCAGGGCTCGTAGAACCTCATCAGCAGGTTCACGACCGTCGTCTTCCCGGCGCCCGTGTGGCCCACCAGCGCTGCGAACTCGCCCGGCTTTACGCGGAAGCTCACGTTCTTCAGGACCGGCTGCCCCTCCTTGTAGCCGAACACGACGTTCCTGAACTCGATCTCGCCCAGCGTGGGCGGCTCCTCGACGTCCCCGCCCTCCCGCTCGGGCGGCCACTCCTCCAGGAAGATGAAGACCCTCTCCGCCGCGGCCATGACGGACTGGAGCGTGGTGAGGAACATGACGAGCATCCTGAGGGGCCTGAAGAAGCTGCTGAGGTAGCCGTAGAAGGAGACGAGCGTCCCGATCGTGGCCACCCCGGCCATCACGAGGTGCCCGCCGTAGACGATGATCAGCACGGTGCCGAGCGCCTCGATCACCGCCATCGCGATGTTCATCGACGATGTGGCGGCCGCGGCCTGCACGTTGGCCCTCAGGTTCTCCTCGTTGATCCTCCTGAACTCCTCGATGTTCCTGCTCCTCCTGTAGGAGAAGGCTTGGACGACGGCGGCGCCCGCGACGTCCTGGGAGATCCTGCTCGTCACCTCGGCGATCTTCCTCCTCGTCTCCCTGTAGGCGCGCCTCGCCCTCCTCAGCACGACGGCGTTGGCGGCGGCGACGAGGGGGATCATCGCGTAGGCGACGAGGCTGAGGTGGGGGCTGAGGGCCCACATCATCAGGGCGGCGCCACCGATCGTGATGAAGTCGGCCACGACGTTGATGAGCCCCGCTGCGGCCGCGAAGCCGATGGTGTCGACGTCGTTGGTGATCCTAGACACGATCCTCCCGACGGGCTCCTCGGCGACCGCCGCCAGGCTGACGCGGTGGAGGTGCTGGTACATCCGGTTCCTCAGGTCGTAGGTGATCCTGTTCGCGAGGTACGATGAGGAGTAGTCGCCCACGAAGCCGGCGACGAGGCCGGCCGCGGTCAACCCGAGGAATACGAGGCTCCAGTGCGCCAGCGCGCCCAGGTTTGCCGCGACCGCGCTGTCGACGAGGAACTTCATAGCGAAGGGCGTGAGGATGGAGGTGGCGATCCTGACCACCACGGAGGCGGCGAGCAGAGCGAAGTACAGCTTGTAGGCGAGCGACAGCTTGACCAGCTTGGCGATGAGCACCCTGTCCGGGTACTTCCTCGCCGCCTTCTCCTCGTCCAGCCGCATGAAGAAGAAGGGTGGGGGTCCTCCCATCCTACCTCACCTGCGCCGCAGCCTCCCTGGCTAGGCTCCCGTAGAGCCTCGCGTAGTGGCCGTTGCGCTTGAGGAGATCCTCGTGCGTCCCCTCCTCCACCACCCTCCCGTCCTCGATCACGATGATCCGGTCGGCGAGCCTCATGGTGCTCGGCCTCTGCGTGATTAGGATGATCGTCTTCCCCCTGAAGTGCTTCGTGATCGCCTCGTAGATCGCCCTCTCTGTCTCGGCGTCCACGCTGGAGAGGGAGTCGTCGAGGATGATGATCTTCGGGTCGATGAGCAGCGTGCGGGCGATCGCCAGCCTCTGCCGCTGGCCGCCCGAGAGGGTGACGCCCCGCTCGCCGACGGGCGTGTCGTAGCCCTGGGGCAGGCTGGCGATGAAGTCGTGGAGCATCGCCAGCTTAGCGGCTCTCTCGATCTCCTCCTGGGTGGCGTCGGGCTTCCCGTAGGCGATGTTGTTCCGTATCGTGTCGGGGAAGATGTAGATGTCCTGGTGGACGATCCCGATCTGCCTCCTCAGCGAGTCCAGCTTCACATCCCTCACGTCCACGCCGTCTATCAGGATTTGGCCGCGCTGAGGGTCGTAGAACCTCGGGATCAGCTGGACCAGCGTGCTCTTCCCGCTGCCGGCGGGCCCAACGATCGCGACGATTTCGCCCGGCCTCACCTTGAAGCTGACCCCCTTGAGGACCCACTTCTCGTTGTCGTAGCTGAACCAGACGTCTCTCAGCTCAACCTCCCCCCTGCTGACCACGAGGGGGGTCGCGTTGGGCGACTCCTTCACTTCAGGCTCGATGCTGAGGATCTCGAAGACCCTCTTCGACGCGACCTTGGCGTACATGTAGTCCACGGTGAAGAAGCCGAAGAAGATGAAGGGCCACGTGATCATGCCGGCGTACATCGACATCGAGACGAGCATGCCGACGCTCAACTCGCCGGCTGCGACGAGCCCGCCGCCGGCCCAGAAGACGATCAGCGCGCTCAGGCTCGCGAGGAAGCCGACGAAGGGCCATGTGGAGGCCCTGAGCCGAGCCAGCTTCAGGTTCAAGCCGAGCATCTCGTCGTTGACCGCCTTGAAGCGGGGCCACAGGGTGGATAAGGCGTTCAAGGAGCGGACGACCTTCAGCCCGCTGGTCACCTCAGTCACGTGCGAGGTCATCCTGCCGTAAACCTCCCTCGAAGCTTCGAACAATGGTCTGGCGCGGCTGGCGAACCTCCTAACCAGGAGGTAGACGAAGGGTAGGGGTGCGAGCGCGTAGAGCGCGAGCCTCGCGTTGATCGACGTCATGTAGTAGCCAGCTACTGCAAGCGTGAAAACGGCGCTCGCTAGACCGGAGAAGGCTGAAGCGAGGAAGCGGGAGATCACGTCTATGTCGCTCGTCGCCCGGGCGACCAGCTGGCCCGTGTCAATCCTCCTGTAGAAGCCGAGCGAGAGCTCCTGCAGGTGGGAGTAGACGTCGTTCCTCAAGTCGAAGGCGATACCCTGGGACAGGTACTGGGAGGTTACGCCGCTGAAGTAGGAGAGCACGCCCTGCGCTAGGATGAGCGCGACGATCGGTAGAGCGTAGGTGAGCAGCTTGTCGAACTCGCCAGCAGTGAGCGCGTTCAACGCCAAGCCGCCGAGGTAGGGGGCGCTCATGCCGAGTATCGATCCGATGAGCGCCAGCGCCAGTGAGGCGGCCGCCAGTTTCCAACGCTTGAACAGGTAGTTTTTCATCCCCGGGCTCCTGCCCGTTTTCGCGAAAACCCCGTCGCTGCTCACGGTACAACACCCTGTAGCGCTACAACCCTATGGGTTAATAAGCGCGATGATGCCATACATCTCGCGATTACTATAAGAAACTTAGTTTATAAGGTTTTTTATTCCATCTAGGCTCGACCCGTTTTCCCTCTGCTGAGCGGGGCTCCGGCCAGTGGTGCGAGTACCGCTACGGCTGCGACGAGGGCGTACCCGGCCAGCTGCACCAGCGGTGCTGCAGCGGAAACGGCCCTCGTGATAATCAGCGCGGCCAGCAGCGCTACAACGGCGGCTGCCGCTTTCGCCGGCAGAGGAGGCTTCTCCGGAATCTTCTGGCGGACCATCGGGTAGGCGGAGAGCCCGATTGTGACGCCCCCAACGCGGGCGTACACTACGTCGAGGTGCAGGAGGTAGAGGAGGGATACGGCTGCACCGTACGCGGCGAGGAACAGCGACTGCTTCCAACGCTCCCACTTCTCTGACGCGCGGATCACCTGAAAGGCTGCGAGCGTTGAAGCTAAGCCCAGCAGGATGCCGCCCGCCACGTCGTGGGGGTAGTGGACCATGAGCTCGAGGCGCGAGTAGGAGACTAGCGCTACGATCACTGCGCCCAGTGCGGCGGCGTAGGCGTCCCGCAGCTTGAGGGCGATGGAGGACCAAAAGGCGGTGGATGTTTGAGCGTGGCCGCTGGGGAAGCCGTAGCCGCTCACCTCGATCTTCCAGAGCTCGCGCGGTGGCCTTGGGAGGGCTAGCGCGTTCTTCAGCAGCACGTTGGTCCACCCGCTCGTCATAAGGGAGAGGAGCGCGTAGAACCCGAGCTCGTGCGATACGAGGGTGTAGAGGAGGATGGAGAGGGCGACGTACGCCGGCTCATCACCCAGGTTTGTAACAGCGACCCAGTAGGGATTCCACGCGCCGAGCGCGTACGCGAGCGCTGGGGATGCCAAGAGGGCTAGCGACGCGGCGAGGGCGGCCCACTCGAGGGTGCGCCTGTTCACGCGGGACCCCGCAGCTGGGCACCTATTCAATCTAACGTCGGACCCATCGTTGGCCGGCTAAGATGGACGCCAGCGCCGCGTCGATGGCGAGAAGAGCAGCGACAGCGCCCATGTCGAAGGGCAGGGTGTAGAACGCTGAGACCGCGTTGTATACCGCGTGGGCGGCGGCGGAGGAGAGGTAGCCGCCTTGATCAGCTACGATGCCCAACGCGATTCCCAGCAGCATGAAGTGCGGGAACATTAGGGCGGATTCCACGAGCGAGACGGGGTCCGTCAGCCGCAGGTGCGCTAGAGCGAAGGCGAAGGCTTGCGGCACGATGCCGAGCCTCGGCTGCAGCACCCCTCTGAAGTAGAGCTCCTCAACCACCGCGGCGATAACCGATGAGAGGAGGGCGAGCATTGAGGGTTGGGATCTGCCGCCCGCCAGAGCGAGGGGGAGCTGCGCGAGCGCGAAGAGGGGAAGAGTTCGGTAGGTTGGGGTTGAGCGGTTGCTCGCAGCGCCGGTTTTCGATAGGATGTAGGCGGAGAAGGCGGCGAGCTGGAGGTACGAGAGCTCGGGTGAAGCGAAGTTTGCCAGTACGATGAAAGCCAGGTACGGCAACCAAACGTTCGTGGAATCCCCTTCGCAACGTTCGAGCGCTCCTCGCACAGCGGCTACCATTTGGGACGCCACCTTGAGCTGGGGAACATTTTTAGGGATGCTGGCGAACGCGTGGCAGGGTGCTGATACTACGGGGGTCTGACAGGTGAGGAGCTAGTCCCGACGGCTGAGACCCCTCCTCCAGCGCACCGTATTCGGGGAAAGCCCGATAGGCAAATAACGAGTCGCTTCAGCCCCTCCCGTGGCATCTCTCCTGGAGATCGTTAGGGGTGCGGCGAGGGCCGGAGGCCTGGCCGCTCTGAGGGTTAGGGAGGAGGGGGGTTTGAGGGAGGTTAGAGTGGGTAGGGGCGGGGATGTTGCCCTAGCCGGCGATTTGGCGGCCGAGCGGGCGGTGCTGGAGTACATCGAGAGTACTTTGAGCGACTTCACGTTCATCTCGGAGGAGGTTGGCGAAGTTACGCGGGGTAGGGGTGGGGTCACCTTCGTTGTTGACCCGGTTGATGGGAGCAGGAACTACAAGCTGGGGATCCCCTTCTTCGCCACTTCAGTAGCCGCCGCGGAGGGGTCGACGCTCGACGACGTTGTGGCAGCAGCGATCTACGCGCCGGCCCTGGGCCTCGAGCTGTACGCAGTGAAGGGAGGGGGCGCCTACCTCAACGGCCGAAGGCTCGCGGTCAAACGCACCGGCGACGGCCTCGTCGTCTCCGTGAACTCAACCCCTAAAGCGGGTGCTCTCCCCTTCGCCCTCATGCTGCTCCTGTCTCCCAAAGGGGCTGTGGTGAGGAACCTCGGTGCAGCGTGCCTCGAGCTATCCCTCGTTGCAGCCGGAGCCTTGGACGCGTACGTCGACCCGTGGTACGCCACCCGCCCCGTCGATTTAGCGGCAGCCACCCTGATAGTTAGAGAGGCCGGCGCCCTCGTGAGCGCTAGGGGCAAGTTGGGCGAAACCCCCCGCCTGACGATCGACGAGAGGATCGCGCTCGTGGCAGCCGTAGACGGGGAAACAATCGAAGTCGTCCTCAACGCTCTTCGAGCGCTCGGTTCAAGCGCTCTCTCTGGGTAAAGCATCCATCACGCCAGCGTGCGAGCTGGAGGGAGCATCTAAAGTAGATAGCTTTAAATAGAAGTATGTCAATTCGTGAGCGTGAGTAGGGTAAAGGTCACGAGAAGCTACCAGGTTACCCTCCCGAGGGATGTTCGAGAGGCCCTCGGCATCAAGGTCGGCGATTACCTTGAGGTTCGCGTGGATGAAAGGGGTAGGATAGTCATGGAGAAGGTGAGGAGGGAGAGGTTGAGGCTAGCAGCGGGTAGGAAGCTCACCCCCGAGGAGATCGATGAGGTGATCGCGAGGGGGCTGGGTGAGGCGTTTGCGGGAGGCGGTGATTGACACAAACGTCCTCGTCTACGACACCTTCAGCGACTCCGTGTACCACGAGCAAGCCGCACAGCTGCTGGACAGCCTGGATTCCTGGGTGATACCATTAATCGTCATCTACGAGCTCGTTTGGTTCCTAAAGGGGTTCTCGCTGGAGGCGCGAATCGTTCGCGAGAAGGTGCTGGATTACGCGGGCGACGAGAGGGCCGTTATCGCGTGCGAGGGTGTTGAGGGGGTTCGCTGGGCGCTCAACACGCTGGTTGAGGAGGGGGTGTCCGTTGCGCGCTTCAACGACAAGGTCGTGCTATCGGTTGCGGTACGAAGAGGGGTTCCGCTAGCAACTTTCGACGCAAGGTTGAGAAGGCAGGCCGAGAGGATGGGCATCGAGGTTCTACCGGAGACGGTGTAGCGCGGCGCTGATGCACCCTTGCCTTTGAGGGGGCACTTGCTAACCTTCTGCATCATTCAACGGGTCAGTTCCGGCTGCGGGCCTAACGTTTTAATCCGGCTTTGGAAGGTGTGCTGTGCCTCGGAGAACCTATAGGGTGGCTGTGCTTGGTGCTCGAGGTCTGGTAGGCCAGTGGTTCCTGAGGCTCTTGAGCGGCCACCCATGGTTCAGGCTGACGGCTGTGACGTCCCACGAGGCGGTAGGGCAGAGGTACAGTGAGGCGGTGAAGTGGCTCATTGGCGGCTCCGTGCCCCCCGAGTTCGGGGATCTGGAGCTGGTGGAGAGCGACCCGAGGAGGATTGACGCTGACATCGTGTTCTCGGCGTTGCCGACGGAGGCTGCTAGGAAGCTGGAGCCCGAGTTCGCGAGGGCCGGCTTCGTAGTGGTCAGCAAAGCGGCGGCTTTCCGCCTCGACGATAGGGTGCCGCTCGTTGTCCCCGAGATCAACCCCGAGCACCTCGAGCTGGTCAAGAGCCAGCGCGTGGAGTGGAGCGGCGCCATCGTGGCGGACCCCAACTGCACAACCACGATCCTCGCGCTACCGTTGAAGCCCATCCACGACGCCTACGGAGTTAAGAAGGTCGTCGTCACCACGCTGCAGGCGGCTTCGGGAGCGGGCTACCCGGGAGTCCCCTCCCTCGACCTGATCGACAACGTGGTGCCCTACATAGCTGGCGAGGAAGAGAAGGTGAGGGACGAGCTCCTCAAGATCATGGGCAAGCTCTCAGCCAGCAGGGTCGAGTGGGCCAGCATCGAGGTGGCCGCGACGTGCACGAGGGTCCCCGTGCTAGACGGCCACCTCGAGAGCGTCTACGTGGAGACGGAGAGGGAGGTCAGCGTGGACGAAGCCGTCGAACTCCTCAGCCGGTTCGAGGGTAAGCCGCAGCAGATGAAGCTTCCAACAGCTCCGGAGAAGCCGATAGTCGTGCTAAGCGGGGTCGACCGGCCGCAACCCAGGCTCGACAGGATGGCGGGCAGCGTGCCGGGGATGAGCGTCGCGGTCGGCAGAGTGAGGAGGGGGGTGAACAGCAGGAGCCTCATGTTCCTCGCCCTCGGCCACAACCTGGTTCGAGGGGCTGCCGGGTCAGCGGTACTGCTCGCCGAGCTCCTAGCCGCTGAAGGCTACGTGTAAAACATCAGCTAGTTCAGCGTTTAGCAACTATTTTGCATCCAGTCATCCCGATAACCAGTGGTGCTTGGGTCGCATAACCCGGTGTGGGCGTTAAAGGTGCGGCGAGAATCTTCTAACATCGAGTTTCACGGTTTAGTATGGGGAGAAAACCTGAAAAATGATGATAATTGGAGTTGTCAATGAACGGTTACAAGGGCCTGACCAGCAGCGAGGTTGCTGAAAGGCTTAGAATCTATGGCCCTAATAGGGTGCCTGAAAAGAGGGAGAGGCTCGTAACTGTTTTCTTAAAGAAGTTCACGGGTTTTACCCCCTTCGCGATTGAGGCTGCCGCTGCGGTATCCTACGTTATGGGGAGGTACGTCGACTTCATCATAATGCTGTCGCTGCTCCTTGTGAACACTGTTATCGGCGTTATCCACGAGCACAGGGCTGGCAGGGCCATCGAGATGCTGAAATCGAAGCTGAAAGTGACGGTGAAAGCCTTCAGGGACGGCCGGTGGATCGATGTGGCCGCTGAGGACATCGTGCCGGACGATATCGTAAAGCTCTCCATGGGCGACATCGTGCCTGCCGACGGGGTTATCGTGGAAGGCTCAGTGATGGTTGACGAGTCCGCATTGACGGGGGAGTCGATACCGGCTGAGAGGGGCGTTAACGACGAAGTTTACGCTGGAACCACGGTTGTGAGGGGTGAGGCGATAGTGAAGGTGGTGAAAACGGGGTCGAGGACCCGCTTCGGTAGAACCGTCGAGCTCGTCCAGGTTGCAAAGCCCCGGCTGCTCATAGAGGAGGTGGCGAACAGCATAACCAAGTGGCTTCTCCTCGTGGACTCCATCTTTATCGCACTTGTTGCGGCCAAATTCATCGTGGAGGGGCTCAACCTAGTGGAGCTCCTACCCTTCACCTTGACGTTGCTGCTGGCCTCGATACCCATAGCGCTGCCGGCCATGACCACCATAACAATGGCGCTAGCCAGCACCGAGCTCGCTAGGAGCGGTATAATCGTTAGGAGGCTTGAGGCGATCGAGGCTGCCGCGATGATGGACGTGATATGCTTGGACAAGACGGGCACGATAACAGAGAACAGGCTGGTGGTGAGCAAGGTTGTCCCGCTGAACAGGCAGATCAGCGAGAGGGACGTCATCAGATTCGCGGTTTTAGCAACCGAGGAGGTGACAAAGGACCCGCTCGAGAACGCCATAAGGCGGAAAGCTGAGGAGATGAACGTTGACACCAGTGCTGCGAAGGTTCTGGAGTACAAGCCCTTTACGCCTGAGACCAAGGTGAGCGAAGCAGTCGTTGAATTGGGCGGGCGTGTGCTCAGAGTAATCAAGGGTGCACCACAGGTTCTCGTAAAGGAGGCCAGCAACCCCGATAAGGAGCGCATCGAGGAGATCGTTGCGAAGCTGGGCAAGGAGGGGCTTAGGCCGCTGGCCATAGCGGTGGAAGCGCAGCGGGGCAGCATCGAGATCGTGGGGCTGTTGGGGCTCTACGATAAGCCCCGTGAGGACTCGAAGCAGTTCATAAGCGTCATAAAGAGCCTCGGTGTAACGCCGAAGATGGTTACGGGGGACAACATCCACATCGCCGAGACCGTGGCCAGCGAGGTCGGCATCGAGGGGAAGGCAATTAGCTTGCGGGAGATTCCCAGGGAGGAGCTGGCTGAAGTTGTCGAGGACACGGGTGTTTTCGCGGAAGTCATGCCAGAGGACAAGTACAGCATCGTGGAGGCCCTGCAGAGGAGGGGGCACGTGGTTGGCATGACCGGCGATGGGGTGAACGATGCTCCAGCGCTCAAGAGAGCAGACTTGGGGGTGGCCGTTAGCGGGGCCACCGATGTAGCGAAGTCGGTGGCGTCGGTGGTGTTGGCTGTACCGGGGTTGAGGGGGATCGCCAACGTCATACAGCACGGAAGGATGACCTACAGAAAGATGGTCGTCTGGGCCATAAACAAGATCGTCAAAACGTTCAGCATAGTGTACTTCGTAGCCATATCGTCGCTGCTCTTCGGGCATCCCGTGCTGACGCCCACCCACATGGTGCTGATGCTGTTCCTCTACGATCTCGTCACGCTCTCCATCAGCGTCGACGTACTGCAGCCAAGCAGGAGGCCGGAGAGGTGGAACGTGAAGAAGCTCACGTTGATTTCAACCTTGCTGGGCATCGCGAAACTCGCGGAGCTCTTCGGAGCCCTGTACCTGGCGAGGCTAATCGGTTTACCGTACGAGCAGCTGCAGAGCTTCATATTCTACGTTCTCCTGATTTCGGGCCTCTTCGGCTTCCTGAATTTCAGGGAGATCGGGGTGTTCTGGAGCTCAAAACCGAGCAAGTACATGCTACTGACGATAGCGGTTGACGGCCTAGCTGCAACCATCCTAGTATGGAGCGGCGCCATAGTACCAGCTATACCGGCGCAAACGATTGCATTGGCCTTGGTCTACGAAGTAGCAGTGATTCTGCTGGCCACCGACGCTGTCAAGATTGCGGTGTACAAAGCCTTCGGCTACGCGTAGACCCTAGGCAAGCGCCCCGCCCCCAAGCGCCTCAAGCCCGGAAAAGCGGGCCTGCAAGCCCGCCTCCCATGCGTCCCATGCGCAATCCGCCAACCGATCCCCTACACGGTTTAGACGGGCTGTTACGCAAACCGGGTTTCGCGGTGCTAGCCGCTTGATTGATTGCGGGGGCTGCCTGCGGCGGCAACGACAATGATAAATCTCCTCCCCCCTCCACCCGCGCCGGGGATCCTCCTGTCCCAACACTTCGCCTACAGGGCGGCGCAGGAGGTGCTGCGCAGGTTCCCGGGTGAGCCACTCTACGTGGTTGAGTCGGGCGTAACCCCCAGCGGTAAGATACACTTGGGGAACTTCATCGACATGGTGCTAGCCGACTCGGTCCTAAGAGCTTTGAGGGAGAGCGGCGTTGAGGTCGTAGGCTACCTGGCTGTGGACAGCATGGACCCCTTCAGGCAGGCCCCCTCCTTCGCCCCGGAGAGCTTCAAGCGCGAAGCCCCCATGTACGTTGGGCAGCCCTTCGAGTCTATACCGGACCCGTGGGGCTGCCACGGCAGCTACGCTGAGCACTTCGTGAAGCCCGTCGAGGAGAGCTTCCCCGCTTACGGTGTGCAGCTGGAGGTGGTTTGGGCTAGCCGGCTCCATAAGAGCGAGAGGTACGTGAAGCCCCTCCTCGAAGTCCTCGCCCAGCGTGAGCGGGTTGTAGAAGTGCTCAACAGGGTGAAAAGGGCCGCCGGCCACAGGAGGCTGTACCCGGAGGGCTGGATCCCCTACAGGCCGAGGTGCGCCGGCTGCGGGAGGATCGATGAGGTCGTACACCCGCTGAGCGTTGAGGGCTCAAGGGTCCGCTACAGGTGCTCCGCCTGCGGCTACGAGGGGGTGGCTGACGCCGCGAAGGGTGAGGGGAAGCCGCCGTGGAGGGTGGACTGGCCTCTACGCTGGTTGGCGCTCAACGTGCACTTCGAGCCCCTGGGCAAGGATCACATGGCCAGCGGCAGCGGCTACGACACGGGGTGCGCCCTCGCCAGGGAGCTCTTCGGCAGGGAGCCGCCCGTGCCAATCTTCTACGACTTCGTCTACTGGGTCGAGCACGAGGGGGGTGAGAGGAGGTTGGAGAAGTTCAGCAAGAGGAAGGGGGCGGGGCTTGGGATTGACGAGTGGCTCCGCTACGCTCCACCCGAGGTTTTGCGCTTCCAGATCCTGAAGAGGGAGGTCACTGACATCTACAGAGAGGCGCTCAGCCACTGGGAGTTCGACCTCCGCCAGGTGCCCAACTACGTCGAGGAGTTCGACAAGTTCGAGGAGACGGTGTTCACGGATGGAAGCGAGCATTTGAAGCAGCTCTACAGCCTCTCCCTACCCGGTCCTCTGCCGCAGAGGAAGCCAGTGAGGATCCCCTACTTCCAAGCCGTCCGCGTGGCCGCCTGGATGGAGGACTTGGAGGACGGGATGAGGATGCTCGAGCGGCAGGGTAAGCTGAGGGGCCTTGAAAGCTGGGAGGTGGAGGACGCCGGGAGGAGGTTGATGAACGCGAGGAACTGGTTGGAAGCGGTCGGGTACGGCGCCGTGCTCCGCAGCCCCGATGAAGCTGCGAAGCTTCTGGAGGGCATCGACGGGCGGATTCTCAGAGCGTTCAGGGAGGCCGTGTTGCTGATACTTGGGGGCTCGGACCCCAATGAGGCCGTGAAAAAGGCCTGCGAGGGTCAAGGGATAGCCGGGAGGGAGAGGAGGCTTCAGGTTTACAGGGTGTTCTACCTGGCTCTGCTCGGCGAGGAATCCGGTCCACCGCTGCGCAGGCTCATCGCAAGGAGGGAAGTTATTGAAGTACTAAATAAAATTCGGGAAAAACTCGAGAGCTACTAGCTACTAACGGCGCCGCCTCACGACAATGGTAAGAACGACTGCGACTACCGCGGCTATCACAACTGCGGCTACGATCAGAGCGGGAGGCTGCTGTGGAGTGGGCTGCTGGGGTTGCGCGGGCTGCTCAGGTTGAGTGGGTTGCTCCTCCGTAGGCTGCTGCTCCGTGGGTTGCTGCACGACCGGCTGTATGTACTGTATCTCCGCGGTCTCCGTTCCCACGTTACCCGCGAAGTCCACGGCTCTCACCGTCAGTCTAACGCTCGTTGCGTTAAGCGGCGGTAGTGCAGCCTGGTAGGATGCCGAAGCGATCTCCTGCGCTATCAGCGTGCCTCTAACAGTGTCCGTCTCGTAGTCCACGTAGACCCTCCATACGCCCCACCCTTCATCCTGGGCCTTGATGTACAAGGTGACACTATCCCTAGCGGCAACGGGTCTAGCTGGCGTGTACAGGGAGAGGCTGACGCTCGGCGGCGCCTCGTCCTTAAACGAGGATAGCGTGACTCTGAACCATTCGCTTGGGACGTCAACTGTCAGCTTGGCCAGGTAGACGCTGCCGTAGGGGGTAGTCGCGACCTCCCTCACGAGCGCAGAATCGCCGTACACCGTGTACGCCTCCGCCGGTAAGGAGGAGTTGAGGTACATGTAGACTGTAAGCTGTTTCAAGTCGATGCCTAGCGCGGGAGATATGTAACCGACGACATTCGCGGCTTTCAGGTCGGGCGTGGGAATCACCCGGATTAGCGAGCCGTCCAGCACGAAACTGCTCGGCTCCCTTAAGGGATCCTTACCCGCGATCCCAATGACCCTCACCCGCCCACCCCGCTCCACTTCCACGATCTTGAAACCTCTGTAATCGGCTGACCCGCAAGTAGCTATGGTCGTCACGAACCACGTCCGCCCGTTGTAGATGACCAACCCGTCGGTGTGAACGTGACCAGCCAATACGGCGGTAACGTTGTACTCCTCTATCAGCCTGAGCAGCTCACCGGCTACATCGAGGCGGTTCGCCCAGCTGCTGTAGAGGTAAGCCTTGAGGTTATCGATCTCCCTCCACGAGCCGTCGATCTCGCGGAAGAGCCCCGCTCTGAAGAGCGGGTGGTGCATCATCAGGATCTTCACCTTATCCTTATGGGCTGAGAGCACGCCCTCAAGCCAGACCAGCTGCGAGGGATCGACGTACCCCGCGTAGCCCGTATCCAAGGCGGCTAGGAGGAAGTTTCCGAAGACCCTGTACCACGTGGCGGGCCCCACATACCGGCCGTAGTACACTTCGTTGAAGCTCTTCTCATCGGTCTGCGAGTGGTCGTGGTTGCCCGGTAAGAGGAACGTGGGCTTCCTCACCCGGTTGATGAGCTCCTGCAGCTTCTTCAGCGAGTCTACGTGGCTCCCCACGTCGACGCAGTCGCCTGTCACCACAGCGATATCGACGGGGAGCGTGTTGACAAGGTTGAGAGCGGTCTCTAAGTAGAGTGTGCTGCGGACGCCCCCGATGATGATCTCAACGTGGATGTCAGTGAGGTGGGCGATCGCGAGCCTATCGGGCTCTCGCTCGAAGACCCAGACGCTCCTCGGCTCGCACACCGTGAGTTCGCTCGTGCTCATGCACAAGTCGTAGAGAGCACTCATGGCGTTTTTAGGCACCTCCAGCAGAACGGTTACCGTGTCCTCGAACCTCCAGCTCTTCACGGGTAGCAACGACACGTTGAAACCGGGGGCCGCGATCCAGGCCCCCGAAACATCTCTGGCGCCCTGAAGCGTTGCGTTAAAGCTCTGGCCGGGCACGACGACTACAGGCACGGCGTAGCGCGGGTCGATTATGCGAACCTCTGGTGACGGGAAAGCCAGGGGTAGCAGAGCGGTGAGTGCGATGAGGATTAGACCGGTTACCAAGTGCCTAGCTTTCATCGTGTAAGGCACGTAGAACCCTATATAAGGCTAGCCTTAAGCGAACTCCTCCTCTTCCCAGCCCTCCATCGGGTAGACCAGCGTATCCTCTCTCCTTACGTAGAGCCTGATTCTATCGCCCTCGCCGACCCCCTTTTCAGGGTCAACGTATGCGATCAGCCTGTCGCCGTCGATGCTCACCCTCAACTGCTTGTGGGAGCCGAGGAACATGGCGATCTCAACGCGCCCCTCAATCTCGTTTGCCCCGGGTAGGGGGTCTAGCGAGACGTCCTCAGGCCTCAACACGATAACAGCTTCTGAACCCCTGCTCAGCGGAGTTGCTGGCACGCCCCGAAGCTTAACGCCGCCGCTCGTGACAACCTCGACATAGCCCCCCTCGTCTCGCTCAACCCTCCCTTTCAGCGCGCTGCTCCTGCCGATGAAGGTGGCTACGAAGAGATTCGAAGGTTTAGTGTAGATCTCGAGCGGAGTCCCGATCTGGAGCACCCTCCCCCTGTTCATCACAGCGATCCTGTCGGAGAGGCTCATCGCCTCCTCCTGGTCGTGGGTCACGTAGATCGTCGTGATACCCAGCCTCTTCTGCAAACCCTTGAGCTCCTCCCTCATCCTCAACCGCAGCTTAGCATCAAGGTTGCTCAACGGCTCGTCCATCAGCAGGACCTTAGGCTCTACGACTAGCGCGCGCGCCAGCGCGACTCTCTGCTGCTGCCCTCCGCTCAGTTGGAGCGGATACCGGTTCTCTAGGCCCTCGAGCCCTACGAGCCCCAATACCTCCCTGACCCTCTTCTTCAGCTCGGCGGCTGGGAGCTTTTTCACCCTCAACCCGTAGGCGACGTTGTCGAAAACGGTCATGTGGGGCCACAATGCGTAGTTCTGGAACACCATCGCGCAGCCGCGCTCGTACGGCTTCCTGAACGTTACGTCCTCCCCGTCGAACAGGACGCGGCCCTCATCGGGCATCTCGAAGCCCGCGATGATCCTCAAAGCGGTTGTCTTACCGCAGCCCGAGGGGCCGAGAAGCGTGAAAAGCTCGCCGCTCTCGACAGAGAGGGTGACGTGATCCACCGCCACAACGTCCTCAAACCTCTTAACCACGCCTTTGAGCTCGACTCTAGCCATCCAGCAGAATGCGCCACTCAACCCAATAATAATCTTACGTCCACCGAAGAGGATCAGAAAAAGGGGAAACTTATCAGGCCGTTACAGCCTTACGTTCCTAGTTTAGGACTTCGTTATGACAGTCCTCGATACTATCGTTATCCTGAGCACCTTGCCCTGCGCGACGTCCACGAGCAGTTGAGCTGTAGCGTCGGGGCCCTTGAGCAGCACGAGGGCTTGAGTGGCTCTGAGCGTGACGTCACCAGTGCCGCTCACAACCGCGGTGATGATCGGCCTGATCCAAGTAATGTTGTAGCCCTCCTGCAGCAGCTTTGCGACATCGGGGTCGCCCTTCAGTATGTTCGTTACGGCGTTAACGTACTCGCTGCTGACCTCGACGAACCTCCACCCGGCGAAGCCCACCCCCCTTGCCCTAGCGCGCGGCGTTACGTTCCAGCAGAAAGGCTGCCCGTTCTCACCGAGCTGCCAGACCGGGTTGAAGGCCCTGCTTCGCTGCGCAGTGCCTCCGAGTACGGTCGGGATAGCGGCTGTCACCAGCGCCACAAGGATTACCGCCGCAGCTACGACGGCAACCACGATCAAACTCGTCTTCACCCTTCTCACCAGGAGAAGCGGCCGGGGGGTCTTTTAAAGGGGTTATGAACCTAAAGTCCATACCCTGCTATTGCGCAACCGCTGAGGATGCCCACCGTCAAGCCTTTTTGCCAGACCTTGCCGACGCTAGAGTGGTTAAACTGCTGGCACTCGACTTGGACGGCACGCTCCTGGAGCCGGGCGAGAAGATCCTCCCTTCGGTCGTTGAAGCGCTTCTCAAAGTGGCCGACAAAGGGGTTCTCGTCGCGACAGCCTCGGGCCGCCCCCTCGAGGATCAGCTCCGCATCCTGGCCGGAAATGGTCTGGGCGTTGAAGCAGGCCTACCCCACTACCTCATCGTGAACGAGCAGGAGATCTATGAGCTGAGAGGCCGTGCGTACCAGCCCTGGGAGGAGTACAACAGGGTTGTGAGGGAGCGGTGGTTGAGCGTGCTGCCCCGAGCGCTGCAAGTGGCCGCTGCTGAGGTTGAGTACCTCCGAGGGAGGGGAGTGGCGGTTGAGTTGTGGCCTCCAGACGTCGCCGCCCAGCGGGGCATGGTGGTTCTCAGGTTCGAGCGTGTTGAGGATGCGAGGCTCTGCGAAGCTAGGCTGCGCCAGCTGCTGGCCGGTGATTCCGAGCTCCAGTGCGACCGCAGCTACAGGCTGATACAGATCCTCCACAAGAGCGCGGGCAAGGGGCCAACCCTTCTAACTTTGCTTAAGGCTCTAGGCTTACCCGAGGGGGCCGCCCTCTGCATTGGGGATGCGCCGAACGATTTGAGCATGCTCGACGGCAGCTACGGGTTCATGGTCGCTGCGGTGGGAAACGCGGAGGAGGAGGTGAAGGAGGCTGTGAGGAGGGCGGGCGGCTACGTGGCATCAAGGCCTAGGGGGGAGGGCGTGCTGGAAGTGCTACGGGCCTACAACCTGGTGTAGAAGAAGCCGCAGACACGCTTATTTCGCGGCAATGCTGCATAAAGTTTATCCTTAGGTTTTGGAGATAGCTCGCGTGCAGCGGGGTAGGAGGGGTAGGCTGCTAGCCTCCACCTCGATTCTCACAGCTTTCACGCTGCTGGCAACCATCCTCTTTACGGTCTACATCCCCGAGACTAGAGGCTACTTCAACTTCGGTGAAGTGGGGGTCTACATCTCCGCGATAATCCTCCCCCCAGCCTGGGCGGCGTTCGCCGGCGGCGTCGGCTCAGCTCTCGCGGACGTCGTGCTGGGCTACTACGTCTACGCTCCGGCTACGCTCGTGATAAAGGGCCTTGAAGCCTTCATAGCCTCTCTGCTCGCGCGCAGGCTGAAGCACGTGAAGATGGGGAGGGCGCAGGGGCTGGTGCTGTCGGTTCTCGTACCAGCTCCTCTCGCGCTCCTCGGCGCAATCTACTACGTGGGACCCGCGGAAATCTACCTTGTTACGAGCGCTGTAGCAGCGGAAGTCACTGCAGCCCTATGGCTGGCTGTGGCTGCGATCATGGCGGCCTTCCTCCTCCATCTCAACCTCAGGGGTCTCGCGAGGCCCCAGCTGGCAGCCGCGCTGGCTGCGGGCGGCGTCGTGATGGTGCTCGGCTACTTCACCTACCAGCAGTTCATCCTGGGCTACGCGGCTCTGGCTGAGGTGCCATTCAACATCATGCAGGTCCTAGTCGGCATGAGCGTCGCGCTAGCCGTGGAGCACCGCCTCAGGGGGTTATCCTTCGAGTAGCCCAGCAGAGGTTTAGGTGCATGCTCGCCCCACCCCTCGATAGTTTAAGATTCCCAACAGTTTTTCTGATAGTCTAACCCAGTTCTTCAGCGGATTGGAACAGCTTATATAGGTGCCTTTAAGCTCGCTCATCCGTGGAAGTTCCCGTCCGGGTGTCAGTGGGTGGAGCGAGAAGAAATGCTTCTAAGATAGTGTTTGCCGCTATCGCTGCTACTGCGGCTCTCGCCGTCATCTTCGCGACGACCTTCTACGTAGTTAACCTGGGTGAAATAGCCGTCGTCGTCGACCCGATCACGGGCGCGATCGGTAGGCCGGTGCTGGGGCCCGCGATAGGCTTCAAAGCGCCCTGGGCCTACATCGTAAAGGATTACGCGGGGGTTGAAGCTGTTGACATGTTCATCGAGCCGCCGCGCGACTACCCGGCCATCGAGGCGCTCACGAAGGACGGCGTTGTCGCGCTGGTGGACGTAACGATCAGGTACAGGCTGATCCCCGAGAAATTCGATCTCCTCGTCAGGTACTACCCGAGGCTGAACTACGAGGAGGACTTCCTCGTCGCGACCGCTAGGCAGGTCACCAGGGAGATCATTGCGAACTTCTCAATGACCGACCTCATCGAGAAGAGGGAGCTCGTCGCCCGCAGCGTTGAGGAGGCGTTGGCCGCGAGGATCAGGGGGGACGCCATCATCGGCCAGTGCCTGGAGCTACTCGGGGTGAACCTGAGGAACATCAAGCTCCCCGACACTGTTGTGCAAGCGATTAACGAGAAGGTTGCAGCCCAGCAGCGGGCCTTGAAGGCCGAGTACGAGAGGCAGGCTGCACTGATACAGGCCAACGCGTCCGCGCAGGCAGCTCTGATACAAGCCAGAGGTCAGGCTGAGGCGCTCCTAACGCTGGCCCGCGCCCAGGCGGAGTCGATCAGCCTGATCGCCAACCAGACCGGAGTCCCACCGTCGCAGGTTGTCGCCTACTACTTCTACCTGGAGGCGATCAAGCAGCTCGCCCAGAGCGGTAGAGCCACCATCGTGATCTCCCCCACGGGTGTTACACCACTAATCCCGCTACCAACCCAACAGCAGGGAGGGTGAAGCAAACGAATCAAAATAGAGCATAAAATATAATCTAATGTCTATACTCCGATGTATGCGTACCTCTGCTTGAGCACCACGTTCACGAGTGTTATCGTTGTGAGCTGCAGCGTGATCAGGATGACGCCGAGGGACGCTACGATGTGAGGTCCACCGAACCTGCCCAGGTAGTCCATCATGATGAAGGTCATCGGTGCCCTGTGGCCTTCGCCGAGCCCGCCTAGCCCGCCCAGCGTCACGCTGGTGCTTGTCTCGCTCATGCAGTAGACGAAGCTGACGAGCGCTCCGCTCAGCACGTTCAAGCCGATCAGCGGTAAGACGATCCTGACAAGCGTTGTGAACCTGCCGGCGCCTAGGTTCATCGAAGCCTCTTCTAGTGCTACGTGGACCTGCTGGAGGCCTGCGAAAACCGCTCTGGCGGTGAAGGGTAGCCTCCTAACCCCGTAGGCTAGGATGAGCAGCAGGCTGGGGCCTGCGGTGATCGGGTCGAGTGGAGTGCCTCGGAAGAAGGTGGCGAAGAAGTAGAAGTAGCCGACGGCGAGGACGAGGCCGGGTATTGCGACGGGGGATGTGACGAGGAGGTCGAGGAGCTCCATGCCACCGATCCTGGCCCGCGCTATGACGTAGGGTGCGGAGACCCCCAGGAAGATTATGATCGCTAGCGCGGCCAGCGAGTAGGTTAGGCTGTTCATGACGGCCCGGAGAACGAGGGGGTCCCTAGCCACCTCCATCATGTGCCTAAACGTGAAGCCTTCCGGTAATGGCCCGCTCCAGCGCTCCGCGAAGGCGTAGGCGAAGACCGCCAGCTGGGGGTAAGCGGTGAAGAGGAGGATCAAGAGGAGCCCGAGGTAGACGGCTGCCAACCCCAGGGGGCCCAGCTTCCTAACCCTCGGCTTCCACCTCCCACCTCTGCTCAGCATCGCGTACTGCTTCAACGTGACATACCTCCTTATCCCCGCGAATACGCCCAGGGCTAGCGAGAGGAGGAGAAGCGCTAGGCTGGCAGCTGCGGGTGAGAGGTAACCGGTGGTAGCCTCGATGAACCTCGAGAAGATCTGGAAGGAGATGAGCCTCTGCTCGTTAAAGACGATTGGTGCACCCACGTCCTCGAGAGAGAAGATGAAGACGAGAGCTGCACCAGCTGCGAGCCCCGGTAGCGAGAGGGGGAGTGTGACAGTCCTGAAGAGGTGGAGACCCTTGGAGCCGAGGTTCTCGGCTTGCTCCTCCAGGCTCGGGTCGATGTTCATCATGCTCGCGTAAACGTTCAGGTAGACGATCGGGTAGAAGGACATGATCTGAGCGGCAGCCACGCCGGCGAGAGAGTCAAGACCGATTCTCACTGGAATCCCGAGCACGTCGCAGATCAGCCAGGAGATGAGCCCGTCCCTCCAGTCAAACAACCTTTTAATTATAAAGGAGTTGATGAAGGGGGTTTGCAGGAGGGGGACAGTGGCGAGGATCCTTAACGCCTGCTTGCCCGGGAACTGGTAGCGGGCGAAGACGAACGCCGTTACAATGCCGAGAATGCTGGCAACGATCGTCACGATGGCTGCCACGATAAGGGAGTTGAGGATAGCTCCGTAACTGATACCGACGATCCTGATTATCGTGACCTCGCGATCCCGGAAGAGGCCGCTGTAAACGATCGCGAGCTGGCCCCGCGGAGTGAGGCTAACGAATGTGGGATCGTAGAAGAGGAGGATCGGGTTGTAGCGTGTCGCTACGTAGACGACAGTTAAAATGGGGGCTACGAGTAGGAAGAGGAGAAGTGCTGTGGAGAGGGTTAGCTGGGTGAGCAGGGTAGTGTCAATGTAAAAAAGGATCTTTTTGATCGCAGAGGGCACGTTAACCTCCCAACTCCTGGAGTATGCTTGTGTACTTGCTCACGGCGGCGCGCTTCCAAGTCGTGATGAGCGTATCCCTGAAGGAGGCATCCCCCATGAACCTCTCGCCAATTGAGATCGCGTACTCCTGAGTGAAGGTCACCGTCTGCTGAGTATCTGGATCCGTGAAGTCGAGAAGGGCGGTAAGCCGGTCTACGTAGGCCTTGAACTGTTCATCCGTGATCGTGCCGGCGAAGTACTTTGACAGCAGGGCTTTCCAAGCCGCCTTGAGGTAGTCGTTGACGTCAACGAGGGTTGACCTGAAGTACCACTGCATCACTGACTCGTAGCGGAGTGCTAGCTCATCGTCGAACTGGATGGAGGGCGTCTGCAGCGTCGCCTCGTAGGCCCTCTTCAGGTCAGGCCTCGTTGCACCCTCAGCCGTCTCGAAGACCCTCGGGTTCGAAGGTAGCCTGTTGATCCCAGGATCGAGCCACACTGCCTGCCCCTCAGTCAGCACCCACGCAATGAAAGCCTGCGCCGCTTCAGGGTACTTGCTACCTACCACCAGCGCGATCGGGTCTCCGTTGACGATGCTCTCACCTGGAGGTATTACGTACTCGCAGTCGGGGTTCACGTTCATCGCTGTGTAGCCGTAAAAGTCTATCGTGATGCCGACGGCAACGTCACCCCTAATTACAGCGTCTCTCGCAGGCTCGCTGCCGGGGTAGACTTCAGCGTTCGCTGCCATCAGGGTCAGCACTCTCCACCCTTCCTCCCACCCAAACTTCTGAAGGATAATCTCGTACATCCTGGTGTGGCTGGTGCTCTGCGTCGGGTCGGCGATCGATAGGGCCGCAGTCCCGAACTGGACGAGCGGGCGCCCAAGCTCAGGGGAAGCTAGATCTCTCCAGCTGCGTGGAGCCGGAAGGTTGTAGTCTTTCAGCCTCCTGTTGTTGACAGTGAAGCCGAAGCTGGAGATTGCTGCGGCAACCCAGTACACTCTACCGTCCTTGACGCGCTTCATCGGGACACCAGCAATCTCGTCGGGGATCTGGGCAGCGGCTTGCAGCGCCTCCGAGCTAGTTAGAGGGGCAAGAAGCCCTCTCGCGAAAATCGAATCGAAAAGCGTTGGCCCCCCTCCCCACGCGACGTCCGCCTCACCACCCTTTATGTACTGTTCCCAGAGCCCGGGCGGGAGAACGATCGTCTTAAGGTCTGTGATGTTGTACTTCTTCGCGACTTCGCTCGCCAAGAACATCCTCCTAGCCTTAACAAGTATCTCCGCGGGATGCCTCGAGATCACGGTTAAGGTGATACCACTGGGCTGAGCGGGTGGCTGCTGCGGGGGTTGTTCCCCCTGAGGCTGGCTGGGACGCTGGGTTATCATGGGTATGATTACTAGTGAAACGATCACGGCGACCACGATCGTTGCCGCGACTACAGCAATCACGATTGGTTTAGACAATCCACGCCTACGAACCAACCCCATCGGTTGATGGGGGGAATGAGGGGAAATAAACCTGTCTCGCAGGCTCAATCGGCGTAATCTGAAGCGATAATCCTATATACCTAGCACGAATAACGTTTACCGTGAGGACGATAGTTATTGCTTTAATCGTGATAACCATTGCTGTAGCCCCCCTGATGGCCCCTCTGACCGCCGCTCAAATCGGGATCCCGATCCTCATCGACCTCGCCCACAAGCAGCCGACAGCGGGACTGGACATTATCATGAACGTAGTCCCTGAAGCCTCGTGGTACGTCCTGGTACGGACGAAGGAGGATGCCGACGCTCTGCCAGCGGCCATCAAGGCGCGCGCCACCGTCGTGATCGGCGACTTCGCAACCGTTGACCTCGAGAGGCTGCGCATCGCGATGGTGATCATAGGCCAGCCGCAAGCCCCGCTCACGCCAGAGGAGATCGCCGCGCTTGCAAAGTGGTTTACAGCTGCCCCTGGTAGAGCCCTCTGGGTGGCGGCCGACAGCGACTACCCCGCACAGGGCTCCGAGCTAGCCCAAGAGGTTGCAAACATGATCATGGAAGCCGTTGGATCCAACCTGAGGATGGATTACACTTCAGCCTACTGCTACGTCAGCTTAAACTTGACCGGTGCTAACTACAGGCTGCTCGGGTACGTCAACGTGAGCGAGGTACCGGAGCTTAGGTACGGCAGCGACCTGGTCCTCTTCCACGGGCCGGGTCCGCTCGCCTGGGTGGATGACGCGGGGAACTGGCGCAGGCTGAGCCCCACCGAGAAGCCTCGCAACACCTACATAATCGCCATGACTTCGCCCTACTCGGAGATCACCGAGAATCAAGTCGAGCCTACGGGCAAAAACGCGAAGGTGTACAAGCCCGGCGATAAGGGCCAGTTCGTCCTCATGGCTGCACAGCTCATCCCCGTGAAGGATAAGTACAACGTGGCTATCCTCTCGGGGGAGACGCCCTACGGCGGCTACTACCCGGGCGTCGCCTGGCAGTACTACGGCGTCGTTCTCAGCGGGCCACGTTTCGTCAGGAACGTGATCCTCTGGGCCACGGACTACATGGGCGAGCTAAAGGAGTACGCTAAGCTCGCAGCGCTCCCCGAGCAGATCCGCTCCGACGTGGACAGGACGCTGACGCAGCTAAGGAGCGATATCGAAAGGAGGGTCAGCAGCGTTGAAGAGACCGTTGCAAGCCTCTCCTCAACCCTTAACACCGCTCTCGCACTCGCCGCTGTAGCACTCATCCTCGCGCTAGTTGCTCTAGCCCTCGCTTTCAGGAAGCCCGCTCCCAAGCCCTAGGTCCAAACTGATACAGTAAGAATAAAGAATTTTTTATCTTTTTCAATAATTCTGATCTCTCTACCGGCCCTCGTAGTTCTCCTTCATTTAGTGTTTGACGGTGACAGGTGTGTAATGTTTTTCTCAGCCGCCTGAGACGACGGGGATTAGCTTGAGCTTGGCTGGTGCGAGGATTGGCTCGTCTTCCGGTACAATCTGCCCGTTGAGGACGGGGACGTACTCGACCGGGTTTAAGCCTATAGATTTAACGACACTCTCAACCGTTTCACCCACTCTAACTTTCACCACTTTCGGCTCGAAACGCGTCGATTCGACGATCACCTCTACTTCCTCGATCATCAGTATGCGCTATACAAGGCTGATGAAAAACTTTCTGCTAAACCTCCACTAGAGGCAGCTTTACGGGCTGGTGGAGCTTGGCGGAGGCGTAGATCGCCCTGATCAACTCGAGGCTCCTCCTCCCCTCGCGGCCGTCTACTCTCGGCCTCCCCCCCTCACTGACGGCCAGCACAAAGTCGCGGAGGAGCCGCACGTGGTTCTCGATAGGGACTGCCTCAGGCCTCGCCCAAGACTCCCACCCCTTCAACCCTTCAGCCTCCTTTACCACCTCGCCCCTCAAGGCCAATAGCTTGAGGTTGCCCCCCTCTATGACCGCAGCACCATCCGTGCCGTGCACTTCGAGCCTCGTCGGGAAGCCGGGGTAGGTGGCAGTGCTCGCCTGCACCACCCCGAGAGCCCCGCTCCTGAACTTGATCAGGGCCACCGCTAGATCCTCAACCTCGATGTCATGAGCGTAGGTGCCCGCGTAGGCCCAAACCTCCTCCGCATCCCCCATCAGCCAGAGCATGAGGTCCACCGTGTGGATCGCCTGGTTGATCAGCGCACCACCACCCTCCGTCGCCCACCTCCCCCTCCAATCGCTGCCCGTGTAGTACTCGCGGGTCCTATACCACTCCACCACGGCTTCAGCGAGGATCAGCCTCCCCAGCCTACCCCACGTCACGTGCTCCCTAACCCTCTCTATCACCGGGTCGAAGCGGTACTCGAACACCACACCCAGAGCAACACCCCTCCGCTCAGCCCTCGCGATCATCTCATCGGCCTCCCTCAGCGTCACAGCCATCGGCTTGTCCACGAGCACGTGCTTCTCCGCTTCAATGGCGGCGACAGCCTGCGGGAAGTGCAGGTAGTGGGGAGTTGAGATAGCTACCACTTCAACCTCCGGGTCGGCAAGCAGCTGATCGAAGCTCGTATACCACTTCTTAGCACCGTATTTCCGGGCAAACTCCTCCGTTTTCGCAGCCCTCCGGCCAGCTACGGCGACGAGCTCCGCGACCCCCTCGTCCCTTAACTGCTGCAAAGCCCCGGCGATGAAGCCGCCTCCAACGCCCGTACCCGCAAGGCCGAATCTCAGCACGGCCAAATGAGGCATGAAGGACGAAATATGCTTTTCTCGGTTCGAGGTGGAGGTTTGATAAGCCTGCATCGTGATCGTGTGCCGGTACGAGCGTTATCCCGAGCGATTCGTGACTACCTAAGAAAAGTATGAGCTGTACGATAGGGAGAGGTGCTTAAAGGTGCTAAAGAGAAAAAAGAAAAATATTTATTTTCTTAACGTTTTCTAACGAAGGGTAGTATTAAGGCTATAAGCGCTAGTATCAGTGCGATGGCTGAGAGCGCTAACGCGGTGTTCAGTGTACCTGTGACACCTTCAATAGCGCTTCTTAACGCGCTGATCTCTTCCGCGGTTGGCAATCCAGCTAGTCTGCCCCTAATGTCTGCCACATCGCTGGATAGCCTGCTCAGCGAAGCCTCAAGTGAGGTTAACCTCCTCTCAATGCTGTCAACTCTAGCGGTAAGCAGCTCAAGTGCTGTTGCTGCAGCTTTCGCTGCTAGCGTCGCCTGTAGATCTTCGAAGAACTTTGAGGTTGGGAACTGCCAGAGCAGTATCCATGACGGAACTCTCGGCGTTTCTCCAGCTCTCACTAGGCAGAAGAGCCACGGCATGTTGTCAGGCCAGTTCCAGATGTACGGTGAAACCCATACTTCTGGCCTTTCCTCCGCCGGCCAGCCATCCCAGATCTCGTAGTTAAACTCGTACCATGCCGCGCCGTAGAAGAGTGGAATGCCCGGTAGATCCGACAGAGCCATTTCTTGCAGCTTGCTGTATATCGCGGCTAGCTTCGCTGGATCGGTCTCTCTGGCTGCCGCGTCGATCAAGGGGATCGCGTCTTTCTTCGTGTAGTGAGCCCAGTTGCCGGCTGGTGGGCTAAGCCTCGAGTCGAGGACCCACCTGAAGGTATTCCACGGGTGAGCGTAACCGGGTCCAGCGTCCCAGCCGATGATGAAATCGAACTCGCCCTTGATTAAGCGGTCCCACCAGACGGAGAAGTCTGGGAATTCTGTTCTAACATCGATCCCTATCTTGCGCAGGTTCGTTGCGATCATATCGCACATCATCATCCAGTCGGTCCAGCCGTAGGGAACCTGGATAGTGAAGGGGCCCAGCTTGGTGCCGTCTGGTAGCTCCCTTACGCCGTCCCCGTCTCGGTCGATGATGTTGGCTTCGTCGAGGATCTTCTTGGCTTTCTCAAGATCGTAAGCGTAGCCAAGCTTCCCAACGACAGTATGGTTGATCCACTTCGCGTAAGCGGGGAAGGTGTGCATGATGAAGCTCGGGCTTGCCACTACGCTGTAGTTGAAGTACGCCTTACTCACTAGATCCTGGAAGGGGATCGCGTGGGCTACGGCTCTTCTAACATGAGTGTTATTGAGCGGGTGCTTCCACCTGATGTAAAGTAAGACAATACCGCTGTGCAGGTAGTACGGCGGGTTGGCCAGATACGTCCTCCTCTTTAAGCCCTTAACAGTCCACATCTCATAGATGGCTGCGAAGAAGTGTCCAGCACCATCGTACTCTCCAGCCTCAAACGCAAGGGCCGCTGACGGGTTGTCCTTGAAAACCCTGTGCGCGATGTACTTGGGGGTTGGCAAGCCGAAGATATCCTTGCCCCACCAATCGTCGACGCGCACGTAGTACCAGATGTCCTCCGACCACATGTACAGCCTGTAAGGTCCACCGCCGATTATCTGCGCCGGGTCGTTATCGAGGAAGTCTGAGGCCAGTCGGGGACCGTACGTCCGCTTGAGTGCTTCCCAGCGGTGCTTCGGCAGTATGAGGACGGTGTGAAGGGCATCGAAGAGCGCGAAGTAGTTGAGGACATCCTTTCTAAGCTTCAAGCGAATCGTATCGGGCGCCGCCACTTCGACGCTCTCCAGGTAGTCCCAGAGGGGCGTCACCCAGGAAATACTGTACTCCTTTCCTAGATCGAAAGTAAACTTCACGTCTTCAGCGGTAATGGGTCTACCATCCCACCACTTCGCCCCTGCTCGGATCCGGACATCGAGTGTGTACTCGTCCACCCACTCGTAACCAGCCGCGAGGTAGGGTATCCAAGTGTCCTTGTACGTGCTGTAGAAGAATAGCGTCGGGTACATGAGCTGCCAACCCCAAGCGGGGCTCGGTAGCAGCGGGTTCCAGCCAGCGGGTGGACCCCAAGCGTCGGACACGATCAAAGTCTCGGTTCTCGGGGGCACAGGCTGCGGGAACGCGGGAATCCCTCCCAGGATGAGTAAGGCGACCAAAGTGAAGGCTGCTGTCTTTAACAGTGAAAACTTTTTCCTCCTCACGGGGGGACTTATTGAAGTCTCATACAAAAGGTTTTCGCTCGCCACATTTTTAAGAGGATACGCAGGTAGCTCCTCGTGGAGAGGTTGCTTAGAGTTGAGAGCTTGACGAAGGTATACAACGTGGGTTTCTTCTCGAGGAAGAGCATCGTAGCTGTCGACGACGTCAGCTTCACGCTCGATGAAGGGGAGATAGTTTCTGTTGTTGGGGAAAGCGGGTCAGGAAAGACGACGATGGCGAAGGTGATCCTTAGGCTGCTCCCGCCAACGTCGGGTAGAGTGGTCTTCGAGAGGAGAGACGTGTGGAGTCTGAAGAGCAGGGACGAGCTCAAGTGGTACTGGAGAAGGGTGCATGGAATCTTCCAGGATCCTTACGCGTCCTATAACCCTCTCCATAAAGTTGAGAGAATACTGTACCAGGCGCTTAACTTGCTCGACAACAAAGAGGTCGGTGATCCCGATGAGATGGTGAAAGAAGCGCTTAAGCAGGTAGGTTTGAAGCCCGAGCACGTCCTCAGCAAGTACCCGCATGAGCTTAGCGGAGGTATGAGGCAGAGGATTATGATCGCCCGTTGCTTCATGCTTAAACCGAAGCTCGTTATCGCGGATGAACCAACCTCGATGATTGACGCTTCAACAAGGGCTGGTATCCTTGACCTCTTCCTCAAACTGAGGGAGGAGAATAAAACATCAGTTGTGTTCATCACTCACGATTTGGGGCTCGCCTACTACGTTAGCGACCGCATACTCGTGATGTATAAAGGGAGGATCGTGGATGAGAAGGCACCCGATGAGCTCCTAGAAAAAGCTGAGCACCCATACACTAGAAGGCTTCTGCAAGACGTACCTCTGCTTTACCGCAAGTGGGGTGAACCTTTAAAGGCTATTAATGAGGAGAGGTGAATAAGATGAATCAAGGAGCGATTGGGCTTCTTCAGCGGTTATGGAGGAAGCCTGTAGCCAGGTTCTTGGTTCGGAAAACGGCCTTTCTGCTCGCTACATTCGTCGTATACCTCGTTATCATCTTCTCCCTGCCCCGAGCCATACCCGGCAACCCGCTGGCTGAGATTCTTGCAAACATCTTGCAGACGATGCAAGCTACGCCTGAACTAGTCAGGGAGGTTGAGAGGCGCTTAATGGAGGAGTTTGGCCTTCACAGGCCGTGGCACGAGCAGTTCATCGACTTTATTACAAGGATTTTTAGGGGGGATCTCGGGACATCCTACTCCCTGTACCCGCGTAAAGTTGCTGACCTAATCTTCACTGAGCTCCCTTGGTCCCTCGGCCTGCTTATTCCGGCCACCCTTGTCTCGTGGACGCTCGGCAACCTGCTGGGCGCCCTTGCGGGCTACAAGCGGGGAAGCAAGGTCGATAACACGCTGCTACCCGTCAGCATCGTGCTGTCGCAGACGCCGTACTACTGGCTCGCCATGATCCTCCTGTACGCGTTCAGCGTACAACTGAAAATATTCCCGATAGCGGGCGCGTACCCCTCCGGGATGGTGCCCACGCTTAGCCCGGAGTTCATTAGAGGCTACCTCTACCACTACATCCTCCCCTTCCTCACGATAGTCATAGCGGCGATAGGTGGATGGGCGATAGGAATGAGAGTGCTCGTGATCTACGAGATTAGATCCGACTACGTGGAATTCGCGGATGCTCTCGGAGCGAGCGAAAAGAAGCTCCTCCAGTACGTCTTTAGGAACTCTATGCTGCCTCAGGTCACAGGACTGGCGTTGAACTTAGGGACAATCCTTGGCGGGTCGTTGATAACGGAGCTCGTTTTCAACTACAGAGGTACAGGCTACCTGATATTCAGGGCGTTAACGAGGCTCGACTATCCACTCATTCAGGGAACGTTTGTCGTGCTCTTCTCAACGCTGATTCTAGCGAATTTCCTCGTAGACCTCGTCTACGCCTTCATCGACCCCCGCATTAGGACAGGTTACGTAGGTGAGTAGGATGCCGCGCTCGATTCTTCTTGAAATATTCGGGATCAAAAAGTTCACTATCAGCATCGTAGTTATAGCGGCGTTAATTATCGCAGGGCTAGCGGGACCCACCTTATACAAGGTTGACCCTCTGACAATGAGGTTCGCCCCAGAGCGCCCGCCAAGCTCAGAAAACCCGTTGGGCACTGATACGTACGGTCGAGACGTTCTCGCCCAGCTCCTTCACGGGATCAGAATGTCGCTCTACATTGGTGCAACAGCCGCGCTCATCGCCCTGACGATCGGAACGCTGATAGGGGCGGTTGCCGGAGTGAAGGGCGGTTTGATAGACGACGCTCTGATGGCGGTGACCAACATAGTCATCGCGATGCCGTCAATCCTACTAATGATGCTTATCGCGGCTTACTTCAAGTACCGGGATCCGATACTCGTCGCCGTCATAATCGGAGTCACTTCCTGGCCCTGGGTTGCCAGAGCTGTAAGAGCCCAGATGTTGAGCTTGAAAGAGAGGGAGTTCATCTACTTCTCCCGAATGGCGGGCTACGGTGACTTTAGGATCGCTGTGGAGGACCTGCTGCCCAACCTTGGGGCTTACATCTTCATGGCTTTCGTCCTTCTAATGTCGGGAGCCATGATAGCTGAGGCCGGTTTAAGCATGATCGGCGTCGGTATTACCCAGGGGACCTCGCTGGGGATCATCCTCTACTGGGCCCAGATGATGGAGGCAGTACGCAGAGGTTTGTGGTGGTGGTTCCTTCCCCCCGGAGCAGTGCTTGTATCACTAGCGGCGTCCCTGCTGATGATATCGACAGCTCTCGATGAGTACTTTAGCCCACGTCTAAAGGAGAGGTGAGGGGGCATGCCCCTGCTCCAAGCTGAAGATGTTAAGGCGTACTACGTAACTCGCGCGGGCACTGTCAGGGCGGTGGACGGAGTTAATCTTGAAGTGGACAGCGACACGGTGCTCGGTGTAGCTGGAGAATCCGGCTGCGGAAAATCGACGCTCATCAACGTGCTGATGATGAACGTGAGACCCCCGCTCCGCTTCCTCGGGGGTAAAGTCGTGCTTAACGGTCTGACGATCTCCGAGATGGAGAGGGAGAGATTGAAGAGGGATGTGTGGGGGAAGCTTGTGGCCCTCGTCCCGCAGGCTGCTCTCAACGCGCTTATGCCGACAATGAGGGTGAGGGACTTCGTCATAGACGTTGTTAGGGAGCACCAGGAACTGCCTGAAAAGGAGATAGTCGATATGGCGAGGAAGCGTTTCGAGGAGCTGGGTTTGCCTCCGAGCGCTCTCGACTTATACCCACACGAGCTGAGCGGTGGGATGAGGCAGAGGGCGGTGATCGCTGTTGCAACACTTCTCAACCCGAAGCTCCTCCTGGCGGATGAGGTGACGTCCGCGCTTGACGTGTCGACTCAGAGGCAGGTACTGGAGCTTCTGATGGATCTCAGAAGGAGAAGATTCATCAGCAGCATCGTTTTCGTGACGCACGACATAGCCGTCCTCAGGCAGATTGCAGACGAGATAGCGATCATGTACGCCGGTAAGATCGTTGAAAAGGCTCCAACAGAGGATATCATTCTGGACCCGCTGCACCCCTATACTGCAGCCCTGGTGAACTCGGTCCTGACGCCGGAACCCGAGGTCAGAAGAAGGGGTCTCTCCTACCTGCCAGGCGAGCCCCCAAGCCTGATTAACCCTCCACCGGGGTGCCGATTCCACCCGCGGTGCCCCAAAGCGATGAGCATATGCTCGAAAGAGGAGCCGAAGCTCGTGAAAG
Organism: Thermofilaceae archaeon; assembly: GCA_038727095.1. Classification (GTDB taxonomy): domain Archaea; phylum Thermoproteota; class Thermoprotei; order Thermofilales; family Thermofilaceae; genus JANXEW01. Next base: position 49,961 of record JAVYWK010000013.1, read on the forward strand.
CATCGGGCGGTCGTACGGTCGCCTGCCACCTTTACGGCTAGGGGCTTCTCCCGCGACCCTTTGATCCTTGATCAGTTGCATCTCACCGGGCTTCCCTCACGATTTTTCTCAGAACGATTACTGTTGCGGCCGCGGTTATCGTGAAGAGAAACAAAGTTAGTTGGAACTCGAATCTATCAAGCTCTTTCAATGATAAGTAGTAGGCAATGGTTAAAATCTCAAGAATCAGCCCCCATACCAGGATCGTTAACAGAGGCCTGTAGCGGTAAGCCATTTCTCGTCGAAAGTTTCGCTGCGCGTCAGTAAAAATGGCTATCGCTACAGGCCACCGGCATAGCGTGAGATTTTTGAGAGGTGATGGTGCGTAAAGCTGTGGAATTCGGCCCCGATGTCGTTAGGCTGGCGAGGAGGATAGCCTCAAGTTACCCCCTCTACTTTTCCCGTGACCTCTTAAACTCGGAGGGGAGGAAGGTGTTCGAGGAGATGGCGCGCATGCTGGTGCACGAGCACCCGGAGTTGAAGAAGCTGGTCGTGAGAGTACGGCGGAAGCCGACGCTCGATAATGTGATGAGGGTTCTGGAGAGGGTTTTAGGCGAGGAAGCATGGGAGCTCGTCAAGGGCTCGGTAGAGGGTCCCTACAGGTGGTAACCGCTCAATCAAGCTCCAGCATGAAAAACACGCCCTGCACCCCCAGCCCCTCATGTAGGGCACCCCCTGCCTTTCAGCACGAGATTAAGCCGCTTTACGCCCCTTCTGCCCCTCTCACCCCCATTCAGCGTTTCGACATCCATTCTACTCCCTTAACCTTCCTCCGGAGTATCGGTTTTACAGATAAAGCCATCAGGGGCTTTTACTCACCCTAAGTCTTCACGATCTGAGCGTCCAAGGTCGTTCGACGATTAACACGCCCATTTATCGGCGCCTTGAGTACAACGGTATGATCTGCAACCGTGTTGGAATGCTCGACATCCGCGTACTGCGGCATCGGGAAACCCGCTGTTTTCGAATGGTGAAAAGATGCTCGGAGAGCCTTAATGCCTGGGGCGGCTCGGGAGCCTGGATGCGCTCATCTACTCGCTGCTTTTAACCTTCTTCATGGCCGCCTGCTTTCGGAGCGGTGTACCCTGTTAATAAGGTACTTGCCTAACTCGATTACTGCGAGTGGTATGACGATGAAGGGTAGTAGCTCAGCTAGAAGCAGTGGGCTGAGAGGGGCTACTTCGAAGGCTTCAGCTAAAGGTGGCACATACAGGGGTAGCAGGGAGAGAGTGATGCCTATGATCAAGCTCACGTTCAGCAGCCTGTTGCTCGTTCCCACTTTGAAGAAGGCTCTCCTCTCGCTCCGGAAGGCCAGCGACCTGAAGATCTCTTCGAGCGTAAAGAAGGCGAAAGCCGCGGAGCGCGCCACGGCAACACCGTGGCCGAGGTAGAGGTATAGTAGCGCGGTGAGTAGCCCTGCTGTCATGAGGCCGATCCCGGTGTAGGCGCCTATTCGCCTCATCGAGATCAGCCTTTCCCCTCTGCCCCTTGGTGGTCTCTCCATGATTCCGGGCTCCTCGGGCTCGAGTCCGAGCGCGAAGGCTGGTAGAGCGTCAGTGACGAGGTTGACCCAGAGGATCTGAGCTGCAGTGAGCGGTGTGGGGAAGCCGAGGAGCTCCGCAGCCATTATGCCGAAGACCTCACCCAGGTTGCAGGAGAGGAGGTAGTCGATCGGCTTCTTGATGTTCTCGTAGATGATTCTACCCTGCTTCACAGCTTCAACGATGGTGACGTAGTTGTCGTCAGCGAGGACCAGGTCGGAGACTTCCTTCGCGACATCAGTCCCCTTTATCCCCATCGCGACGCCCACGTCGGCGGCTTTCAGCGCGGGTGCGTCGTTGACGCCGTCGCCCGTCATCGCAACGACGTAGCCCCTCTTCTTCAGGGCGTTAACCAGGCGGAGCTTGTGCTGCGGCGTTACCCTCGCGAAGACGCTAGCCTCCTCTACCACCCGCTCCAGCTCCTCGTCGCTCATCCTGTCGAGCTCAGCTCCGTTCACAACCCTCTCCGACTCGATCCCCACTTCCCTCGCGATGGCAGCCGCCGTCAGCTCGTGGTCTCCCGTCACCATGATCGTCCTGATCCCAGCCCGCTCAGCCGTCTCAACGGCCTCGCGCACCCCCTCCCTCGGCGGATCGCTGATCGCGAGCACCGCCAGGAACGTCATGTCCCGCTCCACCTCGTCCACCTCCGCCTCCAGGAGCTCGTTTCCACCAACCCTGTACGCGGCGCCCAGCGTCCTGTAGCCCTGTGCCGCGTAGCTCTCTATCGCCCTCAAGACCTTCTCCTTAAGCTCGTGCGTGAGAGGCTCAACACGCCCGTCAACCTCGATACTGGAGCAGCGCTCAAGGAGCAGCTCGGGCGCCCCGAAGGACGCTACGAATACTCCACCGTTTGGAAGCCTGTGGAGCGTGCTCTTCCTCTTCCTCACCCTATCGAAGTGGAGGGTTCTCAGCCTAGTGTAGTCGCCCGCGTCTCGTAGACCGGCCCTAAGGGCCAGCTCCTTGACAGCGACCTCAGTTGGCTGACCCTTGATGACCAGTCTTCCGCCGGCCTCCTCAACCTTCGCGTCGTTGTAGATGTTGCACATCCACAGCAGTTTAGACAAGCCGGGGCTCATGAGATCCCCCTCGGCTCTGAGCCCTTCCTCCGCGCTGACGTCGTTTAGGTTTATGTAGATCCTCCTCACCCTCATCTCTCCCTTCGTGATCGTTCCGGTCTTGTCGCTGCAAATCACATTGCAGGCTCCCAGCGTCTCGATAGCGGCCAACTTCCTGACGATCGCGTTTCGAGAGGCCATCCTCAAGGCTCCCACAGCTAGGATCGCGGTGGCTATCGCTGGCAGGCCCTCCGGTACAGCCGCAACGGCCAGCGCCGCCGCTAGCAGGAGGGCCTTGACGAGCTCCGCCCCCCGCATCACAGCAATGAAGAAGACGGCCGCGGAGAGGGCTAGGAGGACAACGCCGATCCACCTCCCGAAGCGGTCGAGCTCCTGCTCGAAGAGCGTCCTCTCAGCCTCAACCTTCTCGAGGCTCGCCGCGATCTTCCCGAGCTCCGTGCTCATCCCCGTCGCTACAACGACACCGACACCCCTGCCCCTCACAACGTAGGTGCCCATGAACGCCATGTTGGTGCGCTCGTAAACCTGAGCATCGGGCGGCAGGACCGCTTCAGGGTTCTTCTCAACGGGGACGCTCTCCCCGGTGAGGGGGGACTCGTCGACCTCCAGCTCCTCCGCCTCGATCAGCCTCACGTCCGCCGGAACCCTATCCCCCTCCTCCAGTTGAACGATGTCGCCGGGGACGAGCTCCCTAGCGTCCACCAGCTGCTCCCCGCCGTCCCTGACGACCTTGGCGCGGGGGGAAGCCATCTCCCTCAGCTTCTCCACCGCTTTCTCAGCCTTGTACTCCTGCATGAAGCCCGCGAACGCCATTAGGAGGAGGATGGCGAAGATCAGGACGGCGTCTACCACCTCGCCCAGGTACAGGGAGAGCAGCGTGGCTGCTAGGAGGATGTAGACGAGGAAGTTCTGGAACTGCCTGAGGAACATGACCACAGGGTGTACCTTCTTCTCGACCAGCTCGTTCGGCCCGTACTCCCTAAGCCGCCTTCGAGCCTCCTCGCTGCTGAGCCCCGCCTTGCTGGTGCCAAGCTTCTCTAGAACCTCTTCGATGCTCATCGAGTGCCAGCTCATGGCCTAGGGGTAACCGCCGTGCACCTTTTAAGCGCTATCCCTAGGAAACGAAACCATAATACAAGGTAAACTAGCATGAAGGTTATTGGAAAAAACGTTGAGCCGCTGAACTAGTGAATGGTGAGCTCCTACGCGAACAGCGCCCGTTGAAAAAGCTTCGGGGGCAGTAGCCAAATCAGCAGTCTTAAGCCATAAAAGGCTCCGCCAGTCACGCTTCCAGCGGCTGTGACGATGGAGGTTTCGGCTGACGGGTGATGCCGTTAGTCCCACCGCCTGAGCCGCTGCCTAGCGCGCTCAGATCCGCCCTCTCGAGTGGCCCCCAAGCGGCTAGCTTGGCCCCTCTTTCCGGGCCATCGCCCGCTTCACTGTCCGGGTCAAGCTCTCAATCGCTCTCCTCCACTCCTCCTCTGTCGCTTCCCGGTAGATCATCTCGTAGCGGCCGTGCACTTTGCGGGCGCGAACCTTGAGGTACAGCCTCCCACTCCTGCTCGCGAAGATCGTACAGTAGGTGAGGAGGCAGATGATAGGCTTGCAGCTCCTCCCGTAGCTCTCCAGCTGGCAACTCCGCTGCTTAACGTTGAAGAAGATGCCCCTTCCCGCAGGACCCGTGCCGAGCTCGTAGACCCGCACGAGCCCCCTCACGGTCTCCACAAGGCGGCTTGGCTGCGCCTCAATCCTCTGCCTCACTTCGCTCGGCAGCTTGCGGATTTCGACGTCCAGCACGAAGGCGCCGCTGAAGACCGCGCAGCATCGACCGCAGCCTTTCGGGCACTCCACCCTGTATGATGCTTCGATGACCGAGGGATCGACCCTCTCGAAGACGGACTCGTCGAGCCTAGCATCGGGAGGGACCTTGAAGACTGCGAGCAGCCTGCGCAGCTGCGGGTTGTAGTAGACGCCGATCAAGCTACCCTTGAGCCGCGCCGCCTCCCTCAGGCAAAGGAGGTTCCGCGCCTCGCTCCCCCCGGGCTCCCTCAGCGCAAGGTAGATCGGCATCGGGGAGCCGGTAACCGGCCAACTTCAACTTTTCAGCAGGAGGGCAGCTAGATCACCTCCGGGAAGTACCTACGTTCGATCTCTCCGGGCTTCTCCCTCAGCATCCTGACGGCCGCCGGCAGCTGGGAAAGAATATCGTCCGGCGTGACACCGTCCTCGCCCAGCTGCTCGGCCGCTAGATCGCCCGCTAGCCCGTGGACGAGGACGCCCATCCGAGCCGCCAGCCCGGGATCTCTGAAGCCGATGCCCCACATCGCCGCTATCGTGCCTGTGAGAACGTCGCCGGAGCCCGCCTTC
>JAVYWK010000014.1:0-45858 GCA_038727095.1 Thermofilaceae archaeon
GGGGGGCTTCACGGTCGAGAACGTCCCCCTGATGGTCGAGATGCTCGCCGCCGTGCGCCCCGACTACAGGGAGAGGCCTTTCGCGATCTTCGACGTCTGCCCCTCACCGCCACTGGCGTGGAGCTCGATCACGTCGAGGAACCTTGTAGACTTAGCCCGGCTCGGAGTGCCGGCTGAGCTCATCTCGATGCCCGGAATCGGGGCTAACGCCCCCGTCACCGTCTACGGGGCTTTGATCCAGCACCACGCTGAAGTGCTGAGCGGCGTGGTGATTGCGCAACTCGCTTCGCCCGGGGCTAAGGTGATCTACGGCGGCTCACCCACGCTCGTTCACCCGCGCTTCGGGACCGCGCTAATCGCCGCGCCGGAGGCCGTCCTCGTGAGCTTGGCGTACAGGGATATGGCGAGGCTCGTGGAGCTGCCCAGCCACACCTACATGGCGATCTCCGACGCGAAGGTCCCAGACTTCCAGGCGGGCGCTGAAGCCGGGTTTACCGCAGCACTGGCCGCGCTCGCAGGCTTCGACGTGGTTTCAGGGCCCGGGATGCTAGAGTTCGAGAGCACTCAATCGATGGAGAAGCTGGTCCTCGACAACGAGGTGTGCGGGCTCGCGCGGAGGCTGGTGAGCGGCTTCAGGCTTGGCGGAGAGGAGGTTGAAGTGATCAGCGAGGTCATCCGGTCTAGGCGCGGGAACTTTCTCTCGCACAGGCACACGCTGGCGAATATCAGGAGGGAGGTTCACGTGCCGCGCGTCTGGGACGCTGACCCGAGCGCGCGCCGCGACCTCCTGGAGTGGGCGCACAGCGAAGTGGAGAGGCTCTTGGCGGAGCACAAGCCGCCAATTCTCGAGGGGGAGAGGCTGAAAGCCTTGGATGAAGTTCGTGCAAGACTCTGGCAGCGAACCGGGAGGGCTCCTCCACCCATCTAGAGTTAACCTTTTTTACATACAAGCCTCATACCCTGGAACGGTATGCCAGTTGAGTTCGAACCTTACCCCGAGTTCCTGAAGCCGGGCTACACGCCCGATCCTGAGAGCGACATCATCGCCACCTTCCGCGTGACACCGGCCGAGGGCTTCACGGCTGAAGATGCGGCCGGAGGGGTTGCGGCCGAGAGCAGCACTGGCACGTGGACGACGCTCTACACGTGGTACGATAAGGCCAGGATCGACCGGCTGATGGGGAAGGCCTACGAGATCAAGGATCTGGGAGATGGCTCGTACCTGCTGCGCGTCGCATACCCTGTCGAGCTCTTCGAGGAGGGGAACATGCCCGGCTTTCTAGCATCAATTGCCGGAAACGTCTTCGGAATGCGGCGCGTGAAGGGGCTTAGGCTTGAAGACCTGTACCTCCCGAGAAGCTTCCTCGAGCACTTCAAAGGCCCCAGCAGGGGCGTTAGGGGCGTCAGGGAGGTGCTGAAGGTAGAGGGGAGGCCGATTGTAGGCACCGTCCCGAAGCCGAAGGTCGGCTACTCGCCCGATGAAGTCGGTAAGCTCGCCTACGAGATTCTGACCGGTGGACTCGACTACGTTAAGGACGACGAGAACCTCGCAGGCCCGCGCTACTGCCGCTTCGAGGAGCGGGCGCGCGCGATCATGAAGGCGATCGATAGGGCGGAGAAGGAGACTGGGGAGAGGAAGGTTTGGTTCGCTAACATAACCGCGGACGTGAGGGAGATGGAGAGGAGGTTGAAGCTCATCGCCGACTACGGCAACCCGTTCGTGATGGTGGACGTTGTTGTAACCGGCTGGTCTGCGCTCACCTACATCAGGGATCTAGCGGAGGAGCACGGCCTGGCGATACACGCCCACAGGGCCATGCACGCTGCCTTCACCAGGAACCCGTACCACGGGATCTCCATGTTCGTCCTGGCGAAGCTGTACCGAATCATCGGGGTGGATCAGCTCCACGTGGGAACACCCGAAGTTGGGAAGCTGGAGGCTAAAACCGTGGACGTGGTGAGAAACGCAAGGGTCATGAGGGAAGCCGTCTACAAGCCGGACCCAGACGACACCTTCAGGCTGACGCAGGCCTTCCACCACATCAAGCCTGCGCTGCCAGTTTCGTCAGGTGGCCTCCACCCAGGCACTCTGCCCGAAGTCATACGAGTGATGGGCATCGACCTTGTCATCCAGGTTGGGGGAGGCGTAGTCGGTCACCCCGACGGGCCGAAGGCTGGCGCAGCAGCCACAAGGCAATCCATAGAAGCTGCAATCAAGGGGATACCGCTGTCCGAGTACGCCAAGGAGCACAAAGAGCTAGCGAGAGCCCTCGAGAAGTGGGGTTTCGTCAAGCCCATATAAGCTGCTTTTTTAGTTAATTTTAAACAAATTTCTATCTGAGCGTTCGATCGTTCAGGAAGTGGAGGAGCGTGATGCGCCTCTGTTCGTGCCGGGGTTTCGAGGGTATGCACTCCACCCCCAGTTCCTCGCAAATGCGCTCAACGAGGCGGCTGATGCTCTCCCTCCACGCGGGGCTCGTGTCAAGCGCCTGTGGGTGGCTGCGGAGGATCGGTTGCATCGATTTTTCGAGGCCGGGCTTCATCCTGAAGTAGTCGTAGTAGAGCTTTGACCCGGTCTCTTGGGCGACCCTAGCAACTTCCCTTATCGCCTTCTCGCCGTCGTTCACCCCCCTGATGATGGGGCCCAGGAACACCCACGTCTCCACCCCGCTCTCCCCGAGCACCGACAGTGCTCGAGCGCGCTCAAAGGGGGGAGGGGCTCCGGGCTCAATGAGCTTCGCGACCTCAGCTCTCATCGTGGTGATCGTTAAACCAACATCCACCAGCTTCCTGTGCCTTGAGAGGATGTCAAGGTCCCTCAGCACGAGGGGGGACTTCGTCTGAACGCTCACCCTGAAGCCCGCGCTTAGCAGGACCTCGATCCCCCTCCTCGACAGCAGCTCCCTCGCCTCCACGGGCTGGTAGGGGTCCGTGATCGTAGAGACGCCGACGATGCCCGGATCCGCCCTCTTAACGTCCTTGGCCAGCGCCTCCACGGCGTTCTCCTTCACGTAGACGACACGGCCCCACTGCTCGGCAGCGTCCCTGTACCGGGTGAAGCAGCGGGCGTAGCAGTATAGGCAGCCGTGCTCGCAGCCGGCGTAGGGGTTGTAGGCGTAGTCCAAGTCGTAGAGGCTCGACTTCGAGAGCGCGCTCGAAACTCTCACCCTCCTGTACTCGACGCTCACAGCCAAGCCTCCAGGCGCTCCTGCCTGATCAAGCTCCTGAGGAGAGCGGACTTGTTAAGCCACACGCTCAGAGGCAGCCTCGTTGCTCTCGAGAGCCTGGCCAGAACATCATCAAGCGTGTCGTAGTGCTCAGGCTTGGACCTGAAGAGGGCTCTCACGTTCTCCCTGACGAACCAGACGCCGATTGGGAGGAAGAAGCCCTCGTAGATCTCGCGTATTAGGATCGCAACGCCCTGGAACCTCTCCCTCAGCATGTACTCGGCCGTTGCCAGCCGAGCCGCGTAGTAGCACCCCCCGAGCGAAGCGTACGTAGTCCTACCCTTAAACCCCTCCCAGTCGCCCTCAACCTCCACCGTCAGACCCGGGTTCCAGGTCGTATGGGGGAACCAAGCTTCGATCCACTCGTAGCTCCACGCGCCCGGCGCCACGATGGCGATGAAGGTGTTGTGGGCGTGCTTCCGCTCGAAGAAGAGGTAGTGGTTCACGCTCCTCAACCTCCTCACCCTCCCGATGAGTTGCCGCGAGAGAGCGTCGTCCACAGCGGTGATCGACCATCGCGTTGGAACGAGCTTGCGAGACCTACCGACGCCGAGAGCGCCGACCGAGAGGGCCCGCTGGATGGCTGACACGGGGACGCCTCTCTCGTAAAGGTAGACGATCGCCTCCTCAGCCTTCAAGTCAGTGTCGTAGTACGCCTCCTCGAGAGGCTTCAGTGGCTTGGGCTCTCCGAGCAGCTTCAACGCCTCAGCGGGGGCCGCTGGGCCTAAAGGCGGGGCGAATGCGTCGAGCTTCACCACCGGCTTAGGCGGCTTAGAGAATCGAATCTCGAGGTCCACGGGCTGCGAGGAGATGGCGAGGAGCTGTAGATCCTCTAAACCGGAAGGCTTTCTCACGTCGACAGAGACCACCCCTCTGACCAGGCTGAGCCTCATCTCCAAGACGTCCTTCAACTCGAGCCCAAGCCAGCGCTCAGGCGTGTCGTAGACGCTCGTGTCCCCGCTCGCCGGCGGAGCTGCAGGGGCCAGGCGGACTCGGGGGTAGCCCACGCGCCCCACGAACACCGAGGGGGGCGAAGAGCCCTCAAGAGACTCGCTCCCCGGGGTCTTCACGGACTCGACTGCGCGCCAAAGATCAAACACGGGGCATACCGGTTTCCCGCAGAGCCCCTTCGCTCCTCTACACAACAGGCACAGCGAAGCTCTATTAGACATTTGCATTTATGGGGAGGGAAGCAACTTTTAACTGTAACGTAACATAGTTCTGTCTTTTAGAAGCGAGTTAAGGATATTAAGTCTTACCTCTAGCAAGAAGCCGGGGGCTGCCGAGCGCTTGAGGGGGCTTGAGATCCACCCTGCCGGGAGAATCAGGGGGGTCCGCCCTATGCTCGGCAGCCCCTCCCTCTTATACCGTCCTCCCATACCGTAAGGCTTAATACTTTTTAGCCATGATTAACCCGTGAGACCCCTCTGGCTGCTCCTGCTCATCATGCCTGCTGCTCTTACTCTCGCTCAACCCACCATCTACATACTCAACGTGAGAGAATCGCAGGGGTGGTGGTCAACCCCCGAGCTCCTGACGACCAGGATTATGGACCTGCTGGATACGGCGCGAAGGGATCTGGCGATCGATTTTCGAGTGGAGGTCATAGACTCGATTGAGAGGTGGGAGGAGCTACTCACCGCAGCTCCGCCCAACGCCGTCATCGTTAACGCGCACGGCGAGCTCGTGCCCGTTCCACCCAAGTACGGCGTGGATTGGCAGACCTTCTACCGCGACCTCGCGATGAACATCATATACAAGGGTTGGGTCTGGGTCAACCCCATCGGCTACGGCTTCTACTACGTCACCTACAACTACACTGGGACGGAAAGGGGGTGGGAGTGGACGACTCTAACCGTAGGCCCAGCGGGCCTCGACACTCTCGGCGGTTGGCTCGGCATCGTGGCTACAGCGTGGCCCGAGGCTGCGGGTGGCACGCCCACGTTGACCGACCTGGGTAGGCACGTTTTCGACGTCCTCGGCTACAACCTTCCCGACACCCCGAACGCTCCTCGGCCGATAACCACCAATGTTCCCGCATCCTGGTACTTCTACTCTCTCGAAAGGGAGAACGTCACAGCGTACTCCTGCGTAACCTTCCAGATCGGCAAGGGAGCCCTCTTGTGGGGCGGTTGGGCCAGTAGCCCCACCGACCAGCAGGCCATGGTGGCAGTCGCTATGACGCTGTACTACCTCTTCCCGGCCGAGATCGAAGCCGCGCAGCCAAAGCCCAAGGGCTTGAGCCCCGAGCAGGTAATCCTCATCTCCTGGGGGGTGGTGGTTGCAGTCATGGTCCTCCTGCTCGTCAGAGTGTTCCTGAGGAGGAGGGTGTGAATGAAGTCGATTTAGGCGCTTCGGGGTTTTACCCCTCTCCTTTCTAGGCTCTTAACGATCGCTACGCCGAAAATCGATCCTATTAGGCCGCCTGCAGCATGCAGCGCTGAGAAGTAGAGGACGGGCACGCTTCCACCCATGAAGAACGCACCGATTATCAAGCCGGCTATCCACGTTGAAACCACGCCCACTGCAGCGATGAAGGCGGGGCCGTAGCGGGCGGAGAAGCACCTGCTGTAGCCGATCGCTCTGGCGAGGAGGTCGTAGACGATGCTCGCTGCCGTGAAACCGAGGAAGTGCACCGCGCCGGGCCGGAGGATGAAGTTTAGGCTTGTAGCTAGTAGGCCGACCAGTGCAGCTGTCCCCGGCTTCCTCGCCCACCATAGCGCTACGATCAGGGAGATCATCGCTAGGATGTCGCAGAGTATCGGTAGCCTAGTGAGCTGCCAGAAGATGGGGGCGAGCGTGGCGTTGATGATCGACCAGAAGGATGCGCTCAGCGCGATCACCGCTGCATCGGTTGCCCGCAGCTCCACGGGATGCCCAAGGTGGAGGCTTTTTAAAAATGTTACTATACCGTTGTCAAGGTAATACGCTAACCGTATAAGACCGGGAGCGCCGGCTCGATCGTGCCCCTGCGCGTGGTAGTCGATACGGACATCGGCGACGACATCGACGACGCCTTCGCCCTGGCTCTAGCGTGCCTCTCACCCGAGCTCGAGGTCGTAGCCGTCACGACCGTGTACGGCCAAGTGCATTCGAGGGCGCGGCTGGCTGCCAGGCTGCTGGGAGCACTGGGTAGAGACGACATCCCCGTTGCCGCGGGCTCTCCGAACCCGCTGGTCGGTAGGGGTCCCGCAACGGAGCCGGTCTACTTGGAGGGGTTGAAGGGTGTTGAGGGCCGGAACGCTAACATCGCGCCCCTCCACGCCGTGGATCTGCTGGAGAAGCTGATCTCGGCCGGCGAAGTCGATGTCCTCATTACGATTGGCCCGTTAACCAACGTTGCGCTGCTGCTCTTGAAGCGACCGGATTTGGCCTCGAGGGTAAAGCTCGTCTCGATGGCCGGGGCTTACACGATGAATTTGGCCGAGTACAACGTCCGTTGCGACCCTGAAGCGGCTGGCGTCGCGTTTTCAGCCGGTTGCGAGAAGGTGCTGGTGGGCCTCGATGTCACACTGAAGTGCCAGATGACCTGGGACATGCTGCGGGGGCTCGAGGAGGGTGGGGAGGAGTACATGCGCATCCTCTCCTCGTACACAAGAGCGTGGATGGCGAAGAGCCGCCACTTACCTATACTGCACGACCCGCTCGCTGTTGCGGTTGCGTACGCACCCCACTTAGTGAAGCTGGAGCCCGCCCGAGTCGAGGTGGAGCTCGCGGGTCGTTTCACGAGGGGGTACACCGTTGTAGCGGGCGGCGAGCCCAACGCGCTGTTCTGCAGGGATGTCAACGCACCCGGCTTCCTGCAGCTCTTCGCTGAGAGGGTATTGAAAGCTAGCTGAGGAAGGCGTCGAGCGTGGAGCCGGTCTGCCTCCTCCTCAATACCTTCTCGATGAACTCGTCTCTCACGGGCTCGTAGACCCTGCTGTAGAACTCCTGCGGATCCTCGAGCACGTTGCGCGGGAAGCTCCCGACGTACTCCAGCGCCCTCCTCCAAGCCTCCTCGTAGGGGATGACGCTCTCGATGGCGCGGGCAACCTGCCTATCGTAGTCCTCTGGCCGCTGCGGGGCACCTCCCATCGCGAACCACCCTTCACGCGTAACGTAGGCTTCCTCACCGAGCGCGCTCACCCTCTCTACATCCTCCCTCTCACCCGCAGGCGTCCTCCTTGGCCTACCCGTACCCTCCCTCGCTCTCGAGCGGGCGGAGGGGCCGTAGTGCTTAGCCCACGCGTAGAAGATCGCCCGGTTAAGCCCGAAGGACTTCGCCTTCTCAAGATCCCCAGTCAGAGCGTAGAAGCGTGCCGCTTGCAGGAGCGCCATGACCTGAAACCTCCCCAGCTTTGCACCACCCCTCTCCCGAGGTTCTTCCACCTTGACCCGTGTGGAGGCTGGGCGCAGGTGAGCTAGGGCTTTCAGAGCCTCGAGAACCAGTTGATCCGCCTCTCCAGGCACGTTGTCCCGCCACCGGGGGTTGTGCTTGAAGGAGGCGGGGTCGGCCCACGAGGGGTCGAAGTCGCCCAGCTGGTCTGGCTTGAAGCAGACAGCCACCTTATCCACCCGCCGGTGGAAGGAGAGGGGCACCGTGAAAACCCTCTTGGGGTCCATCAGGTTCTCCACCTTCAAGACCCTCCACTTCTCGGCAAGCTCCTTCAGCTGGTTCTCCAGCTTGCGGATCGTGTACTCGACGAGCAGCCGGGAGGCTGTCAACGGGTCCACCGAAGCCAGCGCCTCTTTCGAGAGAGCGGCCTCGTGGATGCGGACGTGAACCCCCTCCCCCGACCACTTCAGGTAGACGGACTCTCTGACGCCGTGCTGCTCGAGGAAGCCGACGATCAGCTTAGCGGCCTCGACCGCGGCCTCCCAGCTGTCGAGGGTCGCGTCGATGTCCCAGCTCGGCGTCGCCGCTACGACGTTTTCGATCCTCTCGACGTCCTCGCCCGCTGCGATGCTGCGGTAGATGCAGGCGGTGGCGTAAATCGTCCTTACCCCCGCTCCGCTGAAGCTCTCGACTAGCCTCTTCACGTCGGTGGGCGTGGAAGCCGTCAGCGGCTTACCAGCCCACCACCTCACGAAGATTCTGCCATCCCTCCCCTGCCCTTCCAGTGCCAGCCAGCGACCCCTCGCGAAATCCGCGATCTCCGCGGCCACATCGTCGCGGAGGTAGTGCTCCAAGACCCTCGAGCCCACGTTTCAAGCGCGGGGGAGAGGGGATATGCCTAACGCTGCAGCGCTCGAGTCACGCGGGAGGCAAGAGCGCGCCGGCCGTTACCGCGTAATCGAGCTTCCCCAGCAGCTCCCTATCGTAGGTGACGAGCTTCGCACCTTCGAGCTCAGCTAGGGCCGCGTAGGCTGCATCGTAGATCGTCAACTCTCTCTCCAGCGCTATGCCGGCGGCGCGATCCACAAGCTCGAGGAAGCCCCTCAGCTGAACCCCGACCGCTACGACAGCTCTAACGGCGTTCACAATGTCCACCTTGGATAAGCCCCTGGCGAAGCGCAGCACGTTGGCCAGCTCAACGAGCATGAAGTCGGGGGAGAGCGCGAGTAGCTCACCCCTTACGATGAGATCGCGCAGCCAGAGCATTCGATCGCTTTCCTCCTCCCTTACGAACCACTTCACGACGGCGCTGGCGTCGAGGACGATCTTCACAGCTTCTCCCTGTGCTCTCTGATGATCTGCCAGGAGGGCTTATCGAGCTGTGCTCTCCTCGCGATGTCGTCCATTACGTTGACCGCCCACTCCACCTCCTTCCTCTTCACCTCTCTCTCGAGAGCCCTCCTGATCACCTCGCTCACGTTGATCCCGTACCTTTTCGCTTTTTCCCAAATCTCCCTGTTGACTCTAGCGGACACCGTGACGTACTCCACGCTCGAACTCGCTGGAGGTAATATAAAAATGTTATTACATTTTTCGTATTACTCGCTTGTAAGCTCCAGCGTGGATAGCGCATGGGTGTAGAAGGGCTCGAGGCTGAGCGACGTTACACCGGCTTCGCTGCCGGTGATGTGCACCATGATGGCCAGGTTGTTTAAGCCGTTCCTGACGAGGGGCTCGGGGATGTAGAACTCCGTTTGAGGGCCTTCGCTGGCAAACCTTCCCACGAACTGACCGTTAAAGTAGATCAGCATTCTAACCCCTCTTGCTTCAACCTTCAGCTTTAGTGGCGCGCGCACTCTCTCCCTCACGTTTACGGTGAACGTCCCTCTCAGCCACACGATGCTGCCCTCAGAGTTCCGAAGCTCGAGGGGTAGCCTCGTGGGGGTCCAACCCGCTGCCTCAACCTCTTCCCTGTACCAGCCGTTGGCTAGCCCAAGGGTTCCGGCCGCGACGAAGCATTCGCCGCTCAGCTTCGCGCGGTAGATCTTAAGGATCGGGTTGCGGGGGGTCTGCCACCACGCGACAGCCCGATCCCACAGGAGGGCGATCTCGTTCTCGCCCACCACGAGGTAGTCGGTGACGTCAATGGGGCCAGTGTATACGCCGAGGTACCGTTTGTTGACGAACAGGGGGGCTCGGCCCGAGAACTCGAATATGTATCGGCCCTCGATCTTGTCTATCCTGAAGCGCTTAACGTAGAATCCCTGTTCGCTTACAGACTCCACCCCTTCGCCCTTCTGCTCGAGGTTTGGATCGTTGAGTAGCTGCTCGAGCTGCTCAGGCATGTGAAGGAAGCTGGAGAAGCTGAAGCTAGGCCCGTACGGTATCGAGTAGCCGACTCGAAGCCAACCCCTCAGCTCCTCCTCTCTCACTTTCCCCAGGTAGATGCCCCCAACGATACCGTTGGGCACGTAGAGCAGCCCGTCGTTAGGGTGACCCAACGACTCGAGAACCACGACCAGCTTGTTCTCGCCGGGCCTCAGGGCTCCCGAAGCATCAACCTCGATGCTGTGGTAGGCTGAACCAAGGTGAACTCCGTTGAGGATCGCGGATGCGAAATCGTTGAAGTAGCCTACGTAGAGCGTCCTATCACCACTGAGTTCGTCATCCTTCAGATTGAAGCGGATCACGTAGGTCGCGTAACCGTTATCCAGCAGGCCAACCTCCTCCAGCGGTGTACCGAGCTCGACTGGCTCTCCTTGGGGACGGCTTTCTTCGCGCTTAATCGACCACACGCCGGTGGAGACGGAGGGTTCAGTGCGTGTGGGGGCGCTGAGCTCGAGGCGGTACAGTCTCCCGTAAATGCGCGTTAGCGGTGTCGCGACCCCATCGATAAGCGCGCTGACCAGTGGTTGGGGTGAGTAGATGAGTAGAGGCCCACCGCTCCTCTCGTCGAGCTCCAATTCGAGCTTGAATCTTCCCCCTTCAACGGAGGCTTCACCGACGAAGTACACGTTGGAAATCAGAACGATGGGTCTACTGTACTCGTCTATGAGCCACGTCCGCTCAGCCCTGAACCTAGACGTCGCAACTACGGTCAGAGTGCTGCCGCCGCTGCTAAGCACGGCGATGGAGTCTGCCTCACCGTGCACGCACCTTGCTACAATCATCCTTTCATCTCTTTTCTCGATGCTAAAGCCGCTGGCGTACTCGACGTTCACGTTTTCCTCAGACGCGACTGCCAACCCGCCTTCCTCACCGGGGTCACCGTAAACGACCAGGAGGGCTTCGCCCCCCTCAACAACCTTCAGTAGGGGTTCTGAAGCGGTGTACACCAGCCTGAAGGGGGTACCCTCGATTGTATAGTTGAGAACTACAAACTTTGCGTTTCGAGCCGGCGCGCGTATCGACCCGCTGTAGGGGATGACCTCACCTTTGTACCTCAACTTGACGTTGGCGTGGCGATCAGCTAGGTTTCTCAGTACGACGAGAGCCTCGCCTCTCTCGCCTACTCTCGAGAACATATCAATTCCAGGTTCAGAGACCTGCACAAAGCCCTCCGCCGTCTTAGTCGAAACGAGCAGATCGTTGAAGCTGCGCGTGAACAACGCGGTCCGCTTGATCGCGTAGTATCTCTCGCGTAGATAACCCCACTCGCTGATCGCTGCCTCGTAGTCGTAGCTCGTGGTTATGTGCTTGCCCGTGTAATAGCCCGGGTTCGTGCCGCCGTGGAACATGTAGATGTTCACCGCGTTCACTCCCAGACCGATCGTCGTTTTGATCAGAGTTTCCGTCCATTGAGAGGGGAAGCTCCCCCTGTTCGTGGGCAAAGGCCCGCCAAAGGTTGTGAACCAACCGCCCTCCAGCTCCATATGCATCTTCGGCATGCCGGGCTGGGTTTTCACGTAGCTGCGCACCTTGCCATCGAAGCCTGCGATATCCCACTGCGAGGGGTAATCGTCGATGGTGTTGACGATTGGAGTGCCCTCCACGTGCCAATCCTCGTTCGTCACGATCGGGAGGTCGGTGACGTACCCTCTGGCGATCTCGTAGAGCTTGATGAGGTAGGGGGCGTCACCCCAGAAGTACTCGTTCTCCACCTGTACCATGATCACAGGGCCGCTCCTCGACACTGAACGCCGAGCGATCAGCGGTAGAACTGTCCCGTACCACTTCTCCGCTTGGGAGATGTAGGCTGGGTCGAGAGACCTCAGCACGTTCACCTTCCTATAAAGCCAGTTCGGGTGGCCGCCACTATCCCACTCAGAGCAGATGTAGGGTCCCGGCCTCGCGATGAAGTAAAGCCCGAGCTTCCGCGCCAGCTCCATGTAGCCCTCCAGATCCCTGCTAAACGCGGAGTTCTCATAGAACCCACCGGCTCCCGCGTCGCGGAAGAGTAGCAACCCCTCTCGAGGTTCATGCCAGTTCCACGCAATGTAGCTTGCAATAGTGTTCAGACCAGCCCGCTTCGCCTTAAGGAGCCTATCATACCACAGAGCCTTCGGTACCCTAAAGTAGTGAACCTCCCCACCGAAGATGAAAAGGGGTTTCCCAGAAACCTCGAAGAAACCGCTCGTAGCAACAACAGTGGGAGTCACGGGCCCATACCACCTCTCCCGGAGGTACTGTGGGAGGAATAAAAGAGTTAGCACTATAATGGCTATGACGATCGCTTCGCGGAACTTCCTCGCGTCACTATCGGCCATACCGAATCAAACAGGACGCGGCAGTTATTTTTCACGCGCCATCGATGAACGAAAGATTTAAATAGGGCTGCTCTCACTTATATAATCGGAGACAGCCGGCCCCGGACAACCCCCCGGGATACTTGGCTCAAACGTTAGGTGTAAATCGCGCTCAACGACGTCCAACGTACGAGGCCGCCCATGCCTTCAGCGAGTAAGGGCGGCCAGTATGGGGAACCCCCGCGGGGGTCGGGGGACACCGGCTGTCGCTCTCTTTTCTATCACAGTAAAAATGAAATACTTCATTGTATGCCGGCGGTTGTGCCCGGTTTAGGCTGGTTAGCCGGTTCTCTGCTCGGCCTAGCTCTGGCTGTGCTTCTGATCCTCATAGGCTTACTGCTCATCGTGCTTGTCGTTAAAGCCGTCATCATGCTGCTCCCAGCCTTCCTCGTCGCGCTCATCGTCTGGCTGATCTCTAAGGACACAATGCTAGCTGCAATAGCGTTTCTAGTGGTAGCGATCATAGTTTTCATTAAACGCCTGTAGCCGCTGGGTGGGTATTGTGGAAGCGAATAGGGGGAGCATCGTATTCGTAGCCATGGAAATCCAGCTGGAGGGGCTGCCGACGTACGCGGGAGGCTTAGGTTTGTTGGCGGGCGATCTGCTCCAGTCAGCTGCAGACCTCGGCCTGCCGTTGATTGGCGTTACGCTGGCTTACGATAGAGGTTACGTGTGGCATGAGATCGTCGATGGGAGAGTGGTATACAGGGATGAGCCCTACGAGCCCGCAAGCTGCTGCGAGAAGCTCGACTTGAGGCTGAGGATCGATCTGAAGACGGGCCCCATCCACCTCGCTGCCTGGCGTAGGACGCTGAGGGGGGCTGGCGGCGAGGTTCCAGTCTACCTGCTGGACGCCAGGGTTCCCGAAAACCCTCCCCATCTAAGGGGGCTCACATCGAGGGTTTACATCGAGGGAAGTAGGGAGGAGAGGCTACTGAAGATGCTGTGCCTCGGACTGGGCGCGCTTCAGCTCGTCGAGGAACTGGGGTTAAAAGTAAGGAAGTTCCACTTGAATGAGAGTCACGCGGGCTTCCTGGCGATCGAGCTGCTCAAGCGCAGCGGCGATCCCAGTGGGGCGAAGAGAAGGGTAGTTTTTACGACTCATACACCCCTGCCCTACGGTCACGAGTCCTTCGGCTACGATCTTGTTGAGAAGCACTACGATGTCCCAAAGATGGTTAAGGAGCTGAGCCCCGATAGGCTGGTGATGACGAGGGTTCTAACGGAGCTCGCCGGCTACTACAACTGCGTCTCCCGCAAGTTCGGCCTCGTCCACCGCCTCCTCTTCCCCGGATCCAACCCGGATTACATCACGAACGGCGTCCACCACGTGCGCTGGACTCACCCAGCCGTCGCGAGCTTCTACGATAAGTGGGCTCCCGGTTGGAGGAGCGAGCCGGGCCGCCTGTACAGGGTCCTGCGCGCGCCGCTAGAGGAGGTTGTAGCGGTGAAGCAGAAGTGCAGGAAGGAGCTGGCCGAGTACGCAAGCTCGAGGGGCTACGTGAACCGCGAGCTCGACCCGAGGGCGTTCACCATCGCCGCCCGGCGGAGGATCACGGGCTACAAGCGGCTCTCGCTCATACTGAGGGATCGCGAGCTCCTCGACCAGCTGGGGAAGCGGTACGGGATACAGCTGGTTTTCAGCGGCACCGTCCACCCCGACGACCAGAGTGGGAGGGAGGAGCTGTCGAGGATCCTCGACGCGATCTCAACCCTCTCTCACGTGAGGATCGCTTTCATCGGCTGGCGTGAAGCGAGCATTGAGAAGCTCACTGCCGCGGGGGCGGATCTCTGGCTCCACGTCCCGAGACCGCCGTACGAGGCTTGCGGGACCAGCTGGATGCGCGCGGCTCTGAACCTGACGCCCACGCTCGCCTCTAGGGATGGGGGGGTGCTGGAGGCCTTGATCGACGGCCACAACGGCTGGCTGTTCGGCAAAGACGTTTTATCGCCGAGCGAGCCGCTGAGCGATGAGGAAGACGCGAGGGAGCTGTACTCGAAGCTCCAGGAGATTCTGGAGCTCCGCGAGAGGAACTACAGGGCTTACGCGCTCGTCTGCGCTAGGGCTGCAGCAACCATAGCCCCCTACTTCAACAGCCACAGAGCGCTCTGCGAGTACGTTTCCAGAGCCTATGAGTAAGGTAGCGATTGCGGTGAGCTGCTCCGGCGCGGAGAAGGTCCTCTACCACCGCTTCAGAGGTGAGCCGTTTCTGGCCGAGGCGTTAAAAGGCAGCCGGCAGCTCTACGAGTTTTTCAAAGGCCTCGTCGAGCTGGCTAGGCAGGGTTACCCGCGTTTGATCTGCGCGAAGCTTGGGACTAAGGTTGCCGCAGCCGCCGTCTACACGGTGCCTGAGCGGCTCAGGGCCAGCCAGCTGACAGGGCTGCTGAAGCTTCTGCTCCACACCGCCGGGCTGCGCGTGCTCTTTAGATCACTACGCACTGCAAGAAGTTTCTGGGCCTACGCGAAGGCATTGCGGGGTTTGGAGCCGAGCGGCCACTTACTCTTCATCGCTTCAGCTCTAGA
This sequence comes from Thermofilaceae archaeon, assembly GCA_038727095.1. Classification (GTDB taxonomy): domain Archaea; phylum Thermoproteota; class Thermoprotei; order Thermofilales; family Thermofilaceae; genus JANXEW01. The sequence continues at coordinate 14,815 of JAVYWK010000014.1, forward strand.
GGGCATGGGTTACGGCTCCCTCCTCCTTAAGCTGGTAGAGAGAGCCTGCGCGAGAGCTGGCTGCAAGTGGCTCGTGCTGGAGGTGCACGTAGGTAACCCGGCCGTCCGATTCTACCTTAAAAGGGGGTATAGGCCGAGAGGGTCTGTCGAGTGGCTCGGCGCTAGGTACCTGCTAATGGCTAAGCCCCTTCACTCCTAACGCGCGCAGCCTAAATGCTCAAAGGGCTTGGGCACCGAGCGAAAAGCCCGATGATTTGCCCATTCTCGACAAGCCCGGGCACTCAAGGAAAGAACCTTGAATGCGCTCTCCGCGTCGCCCACAGGGATTGAAGAGCTTTCTGCGCGCACTTTCGGTCTTCATTTATCGATAGCCTAATTTCCTCGCTGCGCACGCTACACACGTGTCAGCTCTCAGCGACGCGTTGAGCACCATCGAGAGTCTAATCAGAGCGGTTGAGGAGCGCGTGTCAGCCCTGGCGCAGCCGATATCGGGCGAGCCCTTCGAAAGAGTTGGGTTCATCGATGGGAGCTACGCGATGGACGAGAGGAGGGGTGTCTACGTGCTCGCTCTCTCCGCCGCATCCATCGTGGTGAACGGCGGCAGAATGGAGGGGGTTCTCAGGGGTAGCGCGAAACCCCACATCACGCTGCTCGCCCCCAAGAGCTACGCCGAGTCGAGGGCGAGCCTGTTCATGTCCATCTTCGAGCTGCTCGGAGCAGTCGACTTGGTGCGGAGGGGTGTGGAAGCCGTCTTCCTGGACGGCAGCTACGTCTCAGAGATGATGGTCCCCTTCGGCCACGCGCGCGACGTCTACGACCGGTTCAACCCCCTCTCCGCCGGAGTGAGAGCGGGCGCGCTAGATGAGTGGGGTGAAGCGTCCTCAAAGGCTGCCCTGGAGGCTGCCGCCGGCGAGCTTCCCGCTTCGCTAGCCGAGCTCCTGGAGAGGATCTACTCGCACTCGAACGGGCTCTACAGCGAGATATGCGGCGTAGCTCCGGACGTTAAGAGTAGGAAGGAGGCGCTCGACTTTGCCGTCGTGTACTGCGAGACGACCTCCTACCTGGCGCTCCTGAACCACCTCCTGGACGAGTGCGAAAGAAGGGGTGTGAAGCCCTTCTGGGTGGCGAAGGACGCCGAGAGCCGCTACATCGTCGAGAGGGAGGGCATACTCGGCTGGTTGAACGACCTGTCCCTCCTCGACTACGCGTGGAGGGATCGCGAGTCCGTGCACACGACCCTTAAGGGGGTGCCTATCCACAAGCCGAAACCCTGCGCGCTCTGGACCCTCCTCCTCGACGAGGTGTACGAGCGGTGGGGCGGGTACGGCGTCAGCTACTTCAAGTTTGGTAGAGCCGGTGCCGTGTCCCAGATGACGTACCCGCACTTCGTAGGGGAGGAGGACGTATCCGCCGCCCTCGCGACGCTCAGAGCATTGGCGGACCACAGGGGCTACCCGAGGCCCCTCAGCTACGTCCACCACATCGCCGTCCTGAACCCGGAGTTCGCGAAGCTGATCGCTGACGAGCTCTACAGGAGGGAGAAGAACCCCATCCTCAAGTCCATGCTGGCTCCCAGCGGTAGAGCCATGGCGGGGTTGAGGTGATAGGGATGATCGAGGTTGGGAGAGTCGTCACCGTCTACGGGCGCAGCCTCATCCGGTTCGCCGCCTTCGAGGACAAGATCCACCTGCTCCTGAAGCCGGGAGCCTACGTGAAGGTGGAATGCGGCGGGTCCTGGGCCTACGCGATGATCGTCAGCTTCAACCTCCTCGACGAGCTGTACAGGCGGGGCAGGATCGTGGAGGAGCTCGAGGGCTACGCAGAGCTGAGGCCGGCCCGGAACGAGCTGATCGCAATGCTCGTGGGCCTCGAGGACGGCGGGACCATCAGGCGGGGCGTGCCGGAGCTCCCGAAGCCGGGGCAGAAGGTGTACGCGGCTGAAACTTGGGATCTGGCGAAAGCGACTGCGCAGGGCGACCTTGAGGTGGGTCGGCTCAGCTGCGACCCCAACGTCCACTACACGCTGTCGCTGAACATGCTCTGCTCCCGCCACTTCGCGGTACTGGCTATGACGGGCGCTGGGAAGTCCAACGCGGTGGCCGTGATCCTCGCCTCGATACTCGATAAGTACCCCTTCTCGAGGGTGATTGTCGTCGACACCCACAACGAGTACGTCCCGCTCGCCAGCAGGTACCCGAGCGTCCGCGTCGCTTCACCAGCCGGCAGGACCGCAAGGCTCGTGGAGGCCAGGTACGGTGTGAAACCGCTGCCCCTCGAAGTGCCCCTCTGGACCCTGGGGTTGGAGGAGGTGGCAGGCCTCCTCCGCCTCGACCCCTCCAAAGCCACGAAGCAGCTCATGTACCTGAGGAACGCGATGCAGGAGGCTCGTAGGGCCCGGTACCCGCTCGCGAGCGCCGACGACCCCATCTACCTCGAGGTGGGGGAGCTGCGGCAGCTGCTGGAGAGGCAGGCTAAAACGAGCCGGTACACGGACAGGTCGCTCGACGACCTGCTGCTGAAGATCGACATGCTCATCGACAACGCGGACTTGAGGTACGTGACGAGACCGGTTGAGAGCAAGCGGATTTACGAGGAGGTGGAGGGGGAGGAGCCGAGAAAGAGCGTTGAAGCCTACACGAGGATCTACGGTCGGCTGCTCGAGCCCGGCTTAACGGTGGTGGCGCTCGGCGGGCTGCCCAGCGACGCTCAAGCTTCGACGGCGGCCACGATCCTTAAGTCCGTCTGGAGGCTGATAACGGCTAGCGTGCTCGCGGGCAACCCACTGCCCACCCTCGTGATAGTCGAGGAGGCCCACAACTACGCCCCCCAGGGCCGCTGGAGCCCGGCCCGCGACATACTAGAGCGGATCGCGAAGGAGGGGAGGAAGTTCGGCATCGGCCTTGGGGTTGTGAGCCAGAGGCCTAGGGAGCTCTCCCAGACCCTACTCGCGCAGTGCGGAACGCTCATCGCGCTCAGGACGGCGAACCCCAGGGACCAGGAGTACATCCTCAGCAGCATGGAGGACGTGGTTGGCGAGATGGTGGAAGGCCTCTCAGGCCTAGCGACAGGCGAGGCCCTCATCTCAGGATCCGCGGCTCTCATACCGGCGGTCATCCGGTTCTACGACTTCCAGTCCAAGTACGGAGTCACGCTCGGCGGGAAAGACCTAGACTGGTCGGCTGAATGGAGCCGGCCTCCAAAGCCGATCGACCTAGCACCCTACCTCGTGGGCGAAGAAGGGGAAGAGGTTAAAGCAGGGGAAGAGGGGGAAGCCGGAGCAGAGAAGAGCCGTTTACTCGAAGAGTTCTTCTAGCTTTCCATTATCCCCTGATTGACCAGCCCCTACACTCGACAATGACCCCCGAAGTTGGTAGGAGCTCCACGCCAGCGGGAACACAACCCAGGGCCCGGGAGCAAAAACCATCCCCTCCACCCTCCCTCGGCACCCCTTTCACCTCTACAAGTCATCTGCTAAGAACTTCGGAGCGGAAGGCTTCGTTCGGCGAAAGACGCCATGTTTAGCACATGTTTACGCTCCTTAACGGTTGAGGCTTAGAAAGGTTAAAAAGCCTTGAGAGTAAGTAAGGTTGGGAGTATGAGAGTAAAAACGAGTTTGCTCCTCGACGAAGCTTTGTGGAGATTGTTTAAGGCTAGAGTAACGAAAGAAAGGGGTTTGAGGGGGCTTAGCGAGGCGGTAGAGGAGGCGATAAGGGAGGAGCTGTGCGACATCGAAGTTGCTGAAGCTTTATCGAAGTTGGCTGGAGATGAGATTGCCGCGCTTGACGTGGAGCCCGTTAAGCCGCTCATAGAAACCTCGGCCGCTCAAGCTGTGAGAGAGCTGAGGGAGTCCAGGTTGTGAAAGTTTACCTCGATTCGAGCGCGATCGTCAAAAGGTACGTAGAGGAGAGGGGAAGCACCATCGTGCGGAAGGTCTACAGAGAGGCGTACAGCGGGAGTGCAACCCTGACGGTATCAGCTTGGAACATTGGTGAGGTTCTTGGCGTCTTCAACAAGTACCGCAGGAGGGGGTGGCTGAGCGAGGAGGGCTACACCGAAGCTCTACGAACCTTCGCCAGTGAAACATCGAGGCTCATCAAGCTTGGTGCAATGAGCTTGGTTCCCGTTAGAACGAGCATCCTGATCGCCTCCTGGAGCCTCACCCTAAAGCACAACATCTACCAGGCCGACGCCCTCCAGGTAGTATCAGCGAAGCACGCGGGAGCGGACATTTTCTACACAGGGGACAGGGAGCTAGCTAAAGTCGCATCGAGCGAGGGGCTCAAAGTCGTGTGTTTGGAGGACTAACAGCTGCCGTCAACAGGCAGGCCTGTGAGGCGAATGCTGCATCGCAGCTGAGCAGAGGTAACTGTCGTATGGGGTTAACTGTTTAAGCTGAGCAAGCGTTAAGAGAACCTATTCCACCTCTCGAAAACATCCCTCAGAATGCTCGTGCCAATTACAACTCCACTAGTTGTACCCCCCTTTCCTCACCACTCCTCCCATCTGGGAAAAGCTCTAAGGCTTACTTCTTGTTCATGCGCCCCCTCGATCACTCAGCGGCTATAACGCTGTAAGCGAAGATTGAGCCGATACAATGCGACCCCGTTATAAAGAGCATCCGCCGCGCTCAGAGACTATCCTATTTTGAACTTAGTTAACTGCCTTACATAGCTTGAAGCGGGTGGTGCTTTAGGGAATTTTCTATTTAGTTATTCTAGACCCTCTGTTTGCATAAACACAAATAGCAAGCTTCCCCTCCTCAGATCCTGGGTGAATATTTCTTTAAGGACCCTCAAAAACGTCGATTAAGGGTCAGTCGTCGATGTAGAGGATTGCCACCTTTCTCTAAGTTGATCGAGGATCAATCATACACTAAGGACAAGTACTCATGTGCAATAAAAGTTGTTTTTATAACATATCCATGCGACTAATCACCAATAGAATATCGAAAGAGATTAAATATCTAACAGTATTATTATTTCTATTTATGTAACATTTTATGGTTAATATTATATTTTTACTCTAATATGTTAAAAATATAAATTATAGATTTATTTACTTGAAGATAATTTTTCGCCTGCTTGATTTTTAGCTTTATCTCATATAAAAGAATACTGAAATAAGACTTATAAAGATAAATGTTGCTAACCTATATGAGAAAATGCCCACAAAGGATCTTTGGACAGGTAAGATAGTTATTTTAGCAGCGCTTTTGGCTGTCCTCCTGATAGCGCCTCCCGCACTGTACGCTCAACGGGAGGAGAGAAAACCTCTATTTGTTGGCGCTTGGCCGTATTTGCTTCCGCCTGAAGGGCACTTTAACACATTCGTTACTGGTGGTTTAACGTTTGGTATCTATCAACAAGTCATAGAGGAACCGCTTGCTCTTTACCTCTGGCATAACGACACGTACATTCCATGGCTTGCTACTTCATGGGAGATTGCGGGTGAATACTTCATCGTGCACTTAAGGCAGGGTGTAACCTTCCATGATGGTACGCCGTTTACGGCTAAAGATGTAGCTGGTACTTGGTTGATCCATTATATCCTGAATCACCCGCTGTACTCGTTGGGCTTTGTAGACAAAGTTGAAATCGTTGATGATTACACTGTCAGGTTCCACATCAAAAAGCCTTCACCAATATTAGTAAGGTATATTCTACGGGAGCCGGTAAGAGCCTATTCGGTTTACAAGGACTTTGTAGATAAAGCGATGGATTACATGAATCAAGGCTTAACACCGACAGCAGATCCTGTCAAGCAGCTCGCAGCCGAATTCAGGAACTTTAGGCCTGACAAGTATATTGGGACGGGGCCCTTCATGTGGATTGGTGAGATAACCGAAGCTGAGGTTTGGTTTAAGTTCTACGAGAACTACTGGAACAAGGATAGAGTAAAGTTTAGGTGGCTAAAGTTGATTAACGGCGAAACTCCGCAAGTCACTCCACATGTCTTAGCCAAGGAGGTGGATTACGCAACACATGGGTTCCCGCCAGCCACAGAGCAGCAGTTTAAGGAGCTGGGTATTAGAATAATCAGGCCTCCGATCTACTCGGGTCCCGCTATATACTTCAACATGAAGATATGGCCTCTTAATGAAACGTGGTTTAGGAAGGCTATAGCCTATGCAATAAACACCACCGAGAACGGTTGGGTCTCCCTATCCGAGTCTGGAAGACCCGTGAGGCTAGCGTCTGGTCTCCCTATCGAGCTGAACGATATCTGGTTGACCTCGGAGACGAAACAGAAACTTGAGATTTACGAGTACAACCCTGAGAAAGCTGCTCAGATTCTGCAGGAGCATGGTTTCACGAAAGGGGCTGATGGATGGTGGCGCTACCCCAACGGCACGATCGTAGAGTTCGAGCTATCATTCCCAGCTGAATACGCGGACTGGTCCGCTGCAGCGGAGAATGCAGCAGCTCAACTAAGAAAGTTTGGAATAAGGGTGACCACGAGAGCTATAACCTACACTCAGCACCCGCTGGAGGTTTGGGCTGGAAACTTCCAGTTAGCCATTCGACACTGGGGAGGTGGTGCGAACCCGCACCCGTACTTCCACTTCTACGCGCCCTTCATTTACTGGAATGAGAGGGAGGCTGGCGTTGGAGAGGGCAGACCAGGCATAAGTTTTCCGCTTGTTCAGGACACTAAGTGCTGTGGGCGTGTAGACATACGTGAGCTTGTAACAAGGGTTGCTGAAGGCTTTGACATCGAGCGAACAAGGCAGATCACGAACACTTTAGCCCTTGTGTTCAACGAGCTTCTACCATGCGTGATACTATGGCAGAGGTACGGGAACAACCCATCTTTGGACGGCGTGAGAGTTACAGGCTGGCCACCCGATAGTGATCCGATTTTCAAGAATCCACCCTACGGTGACGCTTTCGTGGTCTTTATGCTGCTAACGGGTTACGGTCTACAACCTACGCCTGAGAATATGCCTACGCCACCTGCACAGCCTGGTCAACCCGAGCAACCTCAGCAAGCTGGGCTTCCACAGTCGGTGATCATCGCGGCAGTCGTCGTCATCGTTATCGTCGCGGTTTTAGCCTGGATAATGATTTCGAGGCGAGGAAAGAGAGGTTAAAATTTTTTATTTATATTTTTTAGCATAATCTTTAAATAGTCTTCATCAGTTATTAGCCAGAAAAAGGTGATAGTATGCGTGTACGAAGAGCTTTAAGGAAAGTAGTAGGGAACTACCTATTCAGGAGGGTGCTTAGGGCTTTTGGCATAATAATTTCTGCATCAACGATTACATTTATCATTATCAGGTTAATGCCCAGCAACCCGATAGAGATCTTTATCAATCAGATGATGTCTGCGTACGGTATGTCCTACGAGGATGCTAAAGCCTTGGCTCTTGCTCTATTCACGATCGATTTGGACAAACCCATGCACGAGCAGTACATCGAATACCTAGCAAACATATTGAGAGGGAACCTTGGAGCCTCAATCTCCATTTCTCCTGGCACACCTGTAATGAATGTTGTCTCAGCTTTCCTCCCCTGGACGCTCTTCAGCGTTTCCATTTCGCTTTTCGCGAGTTTTCTCCTGGGGATCACAATCGGCATAGCTGCTGCCTATAGAAGGGGTAGCATCTTTGACAGAGTTGTTTGCACTGTGGCAGCAGTAACCAGCGCAATACCGGGATACCTTCTCGGCATCCTTATCGTAGTGTTCATAGGCGTACGTTTCGGCGTAATTCATTACATGAGGGGGGCGTACAGTGCCGGTTTAACTCCCGGCTTTAACCTAACCTTTATTATCGACGTCTTCTTACACCTAGCTGCACCCTTTACAACGTATGTGTTAAGCACCTGGGGGGGCTGGACGCTATCTATGAGGGCTAACACGCTGGCCGTGCTCGGGGAGGATTACGTGACCGTTGCTAGGGCTAAAGGCCTGCCTGAAGGGCGTATAAGGGTGCACTATGTCGGTAGAAACGCTATGTTGCCCCTTTTCACGTCTCTAGCCATCAGCTTAGGCTTCATATTCGGTGGATCAACATTGATTGAGAATGTTTTCGTCTATAGGGGGGTTGGTAGGCTGCTCTGGTCGAGCGTCAACGCCCGCGATTACGTCGTTATGCAGGCTGTCTTCCTGATAATTACGATATCCGTTGTCTTATCGAACCTTCTAGCTGATCTCATTTATTCCGTAATCGATCCCAGGGTTAGAGTTGGGGGGTGAGGGGCGTGAAGGCTCAGCGATTGACAAACGTTTTGCATACTTTCATTATAGACCCGGTTAAACTGATAACACGTAAAAAATCAGGTTTAATCTCCTTTATCGGGCTACTCATATACATTTTGATGGCATTGTTTGGAGCATACTTAGTTCCTCTGGATACGCAACCGAAGCCTTGGAAAAGGTACCTTCCCCCATCGCTCGAGCATCCTTTGGGGACCGATTTTGAGGGGAAGGATATTTTCTCGCAGATAATCAACGGCGCTGGTGACGTGCTCTACGTCGCTTTTCTTGCAAGCACGTTTACCGTAGTGATTGCAACGTTGCTTGGCTCCGTATCGGGCTTCAAGGGGGGATTGATAGACTCCCTCGTAATGGCGGTTGACGAAATTCTGCTTACGATACCTCAATTCCCCCTACTAGTAGTTCTAGCTGCACTGATAAGGTTGGATAACTTCACCTTAGCGCTCTTATTGGGGGCTCTATCTTGGCCAGCTCTAGCGAGAGCCATTAGAGCTCAGATCCTCTCCTTGAAAGAAAGAGATTTCATAGAGGCTGCAAGAGCGCTCGGCCTGGGGTTAAGGCATATAATATTCGTTGAAATGCTGCCTAACCTGCTACCGTACATCGTCGTCAGCTGGATTCTGTCAATGACAGGGGCTATTTACTCGCAAGTGGGTCTCGTGTTCTTGGGCTTCGTCCCATTCAGGTCGCACAACTGGGGTGTAATGATAAACCTGGCTTGGACTTGGGGTGCAATATACTACAAGGATAGCGTCTGGTACATCATATCCCCGATCTTCGCGATCATTTTCTTCCAGCTATGCACGATATACTTTGCCTCCTCACTGGAGGAGCTATTGAACCCCAGGCTTAGAGAAGCGAGGTGAGAATGTGATGACGTTCGAGGTTAGCGAAGCTGTGGCTGGGAGCGAGCCGATAATAGAGATCAACGATCTAACGGTTGAGTACCCCTCACCGAGAGGGGTGATCAAGGCCGTTAGAGGCGTCAGCTTGAAGGTATACCGTGGTGAAACTCTCTTCCTCGTCGGGGAGAGCGGCTCGGGGAAGACTACTCTTGGGCTCGCACTGTTGAATCTCGTCCCGCGGCCAGGGCGTATCGTGGAAGGCTCGATAGTTTACAACATTGACGGTAAAAGCATCGACATACTGAAGCTATCTGAGGATGAGCTGAGAAACTTCCGTTGGAGAAACGTTGCGATGGTTTTCCAATCCGCACTGAACTCCCTGAACCCCGTGCTCAGGATATGGGATCAGATGTACGACACGATAGAGTCTCACGATTCAAGCATCTCTCGCGATGAATCATACGAGAGGGTTAGGAGGTTGCTCAACCTGGTTAGGTTGGACCCGGCTCGAGTTCTAAAGGCTTACCCTCACCAGCTCAGCGGGGGGATGCGTCAAAGAGTCATGATCGCGATGTCTCTTCTTCTCAATCCCAAGGTGCTGATACTCGACGAGCCTACAACAGCGCTAGATCTCCTGACTCAGAAGAGCATCATGGACGTTTTAAAGAGCATTAAAAGAGAGCTCGGTTTAACGATGATTTTCATCACCCACGACTTGGCGCTCGCGGCGGAGCTGGCTGACAGGGTAGCTGTCATGTACGCGGGGAAGATCGTGGAGCTGGGAGACGTTTACGAAGTGTTCTATAGACCGAAGCACCCGTACACGTACGCTCTCCTGAAAACCGTACCCAAGCTTACGTCGATCCACGAGGAGCTCTACCCCATCCCCGGTTCTCCCCCGGACATGTCGAATCTTCCACTCGGCTGCAAGTTCCACCCGCGCTGCCCCTACGCTGTCGATACCTGCATGAGCAGTGAACCGGGTGAGGAGTGGATGGCGCCCAACCGTATGGTTTCATGCCACAGGTTCAAGGAACTTTCCCTGGGGTGAGTAGCTATGAGCTGGCTTCTGGAGTTAAAGGATGTGTCGGTCGCTTTCGAGGTTTCGAGGGGTATCTTCACGTCGAGGGTGAAAGCGAAGGCAATCGACAAGGTCAGCCTGCAATTGGGTGAGAGACAAACGCTTGCTCTCGTCGGCGAATCTGGCTGCGGTAAAACGACTACGGGGAGGGTAGCTGCAGGCCTCATAAGGCCCACAGAAGGGTCGGTGCTATTCTACGGTAGAGACGTGTGGAAACTCGATCGGACCGAGTTTAAGACATTCCGCAGGTCAGTGCAGATCATACACCAGGACCCGTACGCTTCACTTAACCCGATGCTAACGATATACAGGACGCTCTCAGCACCCCTCTTCAACCACGGGATTGTTTCATCGAAGAAAGAGGCTGTAGAGTACGTCTCAAAACTCTTGGAAACTGTCGGTCTTATCCCACCCGAAGACTTTATCTTTAAGTACCCACATCAGCTCAGCGGGGGGCAGAGGCAGAGGGTGGTCATAGCGCGCGCCATCAGCATCAACCCCAAGTGCATCGTCGCCGACGAGCCCGTTTCTATGATCGATGTTTCGCTCCGCCTGCAAATCCTCAGGTTGATGAAGGATCTTCAGCGTAAAATGGGTATCTCGTACCTGTTCATCACGCACGATCTAGCCACTGGGAGATACTTCGCCAGCGACGGTTACACCGCGGTGATGTACTTGGGTACGATAGTTGAGTTCGGTCCAACGAACTCCGTCATACTAGATCCCCAGCACCCCTACACGAGAGTCCTGCTCTCAGCCATTCCCGAGCCCGATCCTGAAAAAACTCGGAAGAAAAAGGTGATGCAGCTTAGAAGCCTAGACGTACCCAGCCTACTGAACATACCACCTGGCTGCAAGTTCCACCCGCGCTGCCCCTTCTTCATCGAGGGTAAATGTGACAAGCAGCCTCCCCCGAGGTACCATCTAGGGAAGGATCGATGGGTAGCATGCTACCTTTACGAGGGTGCCGGCTAATGGATCCGCAACTGGGTAGGCATGCTTTCAATCTAGCCTTCTACTTCACCTTCATGTCAGCAATCCTGATACCCTTTCTACGCAGAGACTCTCCCGAGTTCGTAGCCGCAGTGCTAGCCTTTATCTTCAGCCTACTCTTCCTACTCGTTGTAAGCTGGGAAGTCAGGAGGGAAGCTAGTATTCACAGAACTATCCCGGCTAACGAAGGATAGCTCGCTAATCTGTGAAACGCTCGAACCCCATTGAAGGCATACTCAAAGCTTCTCTGTGAAGCTTTAACAGTTAACCTGCATCACCGCTCTCTCACTGAAAGTTAGGCGAGTGCAAAACAGTATTTTCATTTCTAGTCTTACTCCTACATCAAACTTAATTTTTGAAGAATGAATAGAGGGTAAACTCAAATGTCAATTTCAATAAATTGATAAAATCTAAAATAATTTAATTGTTATCCCTGCTTGATGAATAAAACCAGTATAGCAATCATCTCTTTACCTTTTTCTTCCCAAACATCCGTTTTATCGTAGGAAGTTACTTCGAATATAGTCCTAACCCTCCAGCTTATAGTGAAAACTAGCATTCTACTAGAATCCAATGGGGGATCCAACCTGACGTCGTAGCTTAACACTGCTGGGGAGCCTGAAGTGGGGAGCTTTATTGTGCAGCTCGACTCGTACTCGCTTGTACAGATGAAATACTCCGGGTCGTCTAACTCATGAGTAGTAACTTTTTTGTAATGTATCTCTGGTCTAGATTCTACCTGCGTAAATTTCGTGCCTTTAATAAAGTTAGTATCAATATATAGTGATACCTTTATGGTAATAGGGTTTTTGAAATCTGGAATGCTTATGCTTAGCATCGGGGGTTCGTTAAAGATGTTCCCTTTTTTCAACCCTTGATCATAAAAGATGATTACCGCGTTTTCAGGAAGACCTATGATACTTCCGCTAACTTTTAATTCTAGGTTTGTCGGTGGATTAGAATACTCTATTTCCTCCCTGTACGAATACGCAAGTTTGTACTCTTTAACTACATCTCTTACAGATACTTTAATTTCATAAATTTTTTCCTCGAATTTTTGAGGCGCTGCTACGATTAGGAGAATCAGCCTTTCTTCTTTGTTTACTCTAACTTCAATGCTACTTTTATCTTTTAAAACTCCCACTTCGCGATACTTTGGCAGTACTATGCTGTCCTTGCTCAAGCTCCTGCGTACGGTCGGGGCTGTATAGACACCGATTATTATGTCTCTATTAGGATCTTGAATGGATATATCCAAGTTTCTGTAACTTGTACTGTTTGAATCATACTCTATTTGAAGCAGAATTAATTTAGCTGTAAACGATTTCAAAGAAATTTTTCTCGTTAAGTTTCCCTTGAGAGGTAATTTTTCAATTATATCTATATCTTTTGTATCGACTGCTCGAACTATGCTTGAATCGTTGAAAAGCATGTTTTTTGTAAAGCCATAGTAGATCTCTCTGAAAGGCTTACTGTTGAGCGTAGATGCATAAGATATGAGAATGTTCGCGTACGATTCTACGGAAACCGGAGATTTGCATACCTGCAACCAGAAATTTAGTAGGTTTTCAGGTTTCATCACGTAATCTATCAAGTGTGAGGTAGCGTACTCTTGGTATCCATCTGTGTACGTGAATGGCTGCTGGAAGTACTGGATTGTAAACTCGCTTCTAGGGCTTTTCCCTAAACCGATTCTGTAGGCTGCGTAATCGGCTGTCGATTCGATAACCCACTTTGACTTGCCTAACGCAGCGTGGTAGATGATGGATATGTACTCATCTTGAACCGCGTGGAAAAGCTCGTGGAAAGCCGTTGTGAGGAGCTCTTCCTCGGTGGGTGCGTCCTCAACATACAAGTTACCCGTTATCATGGAGTATTGAGACGTGTCTTTTCCTTTTACGATATAAACGGTTCTCTTTTCTGGAACTTTAAATCCCGCTTTCATGTACCGTTCCCGTGCAAGTTCTAGGGAATTGCCCAGCCTTACAGCCACCTTGTCTGCAGGTTCCCCCGCATTAAGTAGGGTCCCATTTGCAGGATAGCATACTTTAAAGTGCGCTGTATGTGTACAAGTGCTGTAAATCCATTACTTTGCCTTTTCGTACGCATCCTCAAAATCATAACCGATGCTTTTTCCAATTTTCTTGATAGTGTCTAAGGATAAAGATACCATTTTCTGAGCATAAAACAGTACCCCTTTCTTAGAAAAGTGATCAACTTTAGCCACCAGCTTACCATCTTCGATTTTCGTCTGAATAAGTACCCATGTGTTGTACGCTTCAACGTAGTCCGCGAATGAGAAAAGTTCTCCTAAATCCAAGCCTTCGGGGATTTCGCTAAGATCCAGCTCAATCTGCATTGTAGCTTGTGCTTCGAGGCTAGAGCTCAGCTCTACGTCGTACATAACGAGGGGCTGCCAGTCTCCGATTATCGGGGGGGGTTGTTGACTCTGTACACCTTTATCCCTGCGTTTTGTTTAACAGAACCTTTTGGGAAAACTATTGTTAGTGACTCCACCTTTACAACTTTATCGCTGCTCGATGGGATCGTATCCTCAGCGATGAGAACCTTTCCCCAATCCCCGATACCGCTGCCTGATCCGCCGGGTATGTTGACGCTGTCCCCCTCATAGGTTTCACCATAAGCATCCTCTGAAGGCTCATTCACGATTTGCTCTACCAACGTGATGAGGGGCTGATCGAGCAGCATGAATTCCTCAACGTAGCCGGCGAGGATCAACATGATAAAGGTAAAAGTGGTTAGAATAATCCAGAAACTTCTTCCTGATTTTTTACTCATTCCTTTTCCTCGGTTAGGCGCGAAAAATTAAGTTATTTAAACTTTTCTATGATTTGATTCCATATGTAAATACTTCTGCTTCACATCAAAAAAGTTAAACTATATTAAATAACCGGAGAAATCTAGATGTTTCTCTAGCAGCTATGATACTGAACGACCTAGATATAGCATCGATAGCGCAGGTTCCTCGGGACAAGCTGCGTCTGACCATGACAGCGGGTTTTGGACTAGTTCCTCCTGAAGCGCGTTAGGGAGGCTGATAGTGTCTCGCAGCAAACTCTCCCATTAGAGATTCTTTAACGGGTTTTCAACGATTAGACCGTACTTGCGTGCTACCTTGAGGATGTGGCTATCGTTGGAAACGACGACTGGAAGCTTGCTTTCAAGCGCTGTAGCGATTAGAAAGCCGTCCCCCAGTGGGATGTTCTCGTTCAGCGCTACATCCAGACCTCTAATCGAGGTGGGCACCAGGGTTAGGCTTTCAACGAGCAGCGAGAGCTTGCGTAAAAGCAGCTTTCGGGGTCTCACGCGGTAGTACCAGTAGAGGACGTTGTACGCCTCAAGCACCGTCACCGGCGTCACAGCCATCTCGACCTCGCCCAGCACACCCCTTTTGACGTACTGCCAGGCTGCATCGTGGAAGGGGCTTTCATCGTAGAGCGCGTAGCTGAGGATGTCAGCGTCCAACAGCCTCAAACCTTAACCCCTCCATACCTGTGCTTCGCCTTGGAGGCGTCACCCCCGCGCCTCCGAAGATCCCCCTTCAGCTTAATGCTCTCGATCTCCCTCGCAAAATCCTCGCGGCTGGCAACGCGGAGAACCAGGGTGTAAGGGTTCACAAACTCAACTGTGAAAACCCTCCCTCTTAGGAGCTTCCGCACTTCAGCTGGGAGGGTTACTCTCCCGCGCTCATCCATCTCGACAAGGTGAATACCCATACCCACATCCCATACCCACATTAGGTTATAAGACTGACTGCTCGCCCCAAGATCGCAATCGAGGAACCAGTACTTAGCCACTGAACGGCTCCAACTCCCAACAGCCGAATCATCAGGTCTTTAGGGTTGCTTCCCACCCACCCACTCCAAATACGGTGCAGGCAAGCTGAATGCCTGCCTCAAGCGGTTACGCTCTCAGCAGGGTTTCTCGGTCGTGCTGAGCTACGGGTGAAAGGTTTAAAAGTTAATAAATAGACGTTTAGCCGGATGAGCAGGCTAGTCAGGCTGTTGCTCATGCAGCTCGGCCTCTACCACTTGACTACGCACGAGGATAGGCTCGAGATCGATAGGGAGATCGAGCTGAGAACCGGCGTTAGCTGCGACACCGCGATCGAAAGGGGGCTCATCTCGAAGGAGGAGTTTGCGGCAATCGTAATTGAAGTCCTGAAGCGGAGACGAAGGAAAACGTCGCGCCCCGAGTTAACGATTTACGCCTAGTATGTGCAGCTTCCGCTCAAGTTAAAGAGGGTAATGCCAGTAGAGTCGCTGTTTATGATCGATGTTTACGTCGGCACTTCAGGCTGGGTTTACGATTGGAATGAGGGTGGGGATCTGCTCTGGTACGTTGAGAACTCGGGATTGAACGCGGTGGAGCTGAATGCCTCCTTCTACCGCTTCCCATTCCCAGCTCAAGTGAAGTCCTGGGCCTCGAGAGGGGCTGCGTTGAGGTGGGCCGTGAAGGTCCACCGCTCGGTAACCCACGTGCGGAGGCTCAGCGCTACGGCTCTCGACGTGTGGGCTAGGTTCAGGGAGAGGTTCGCGCCCCTCGACCCATTGATCGACTTCTACCTGCTCCAGCTGCCGCCCAGCTTCACGGCGACGCGGGAGGCGGAGGAGAGGTTGCGTAGCTTCGCTGAAGCGGCGAAGCTTGAGTGGAGGCTGGCAGTCGAGTTTCGCCACGACAGCTGGTTTGAGGGGAGGGGCTTGAGGCTGTGCGAGGAGCTCGGCGCTACTTTCGTCTCAATCGACTCACCGATGGGGACGTTCATCGGCTCGAGCAACGGTATTGTGTACCTGCGCTTGCACGGGAGAGGCGCTTGGTACGCGTACGACTACAGCGATGAGGAGCTGAGGGGGCTGGCCGCATCGATTCTCGACCTTTCGCCGAAGAGGGTCTACGTCTTCTTCAACAACGACCACTGGATGCTGGGGAACGCGAGAACCATGCTGGCGATGCTGAGGGAGCTAGCCCGAGGATAGCAGGGTTATAACCAAGGTTATAATCCGCAGCCTTGTGGCGGCTCCCGTGTTCAACTTGGAGGAGCTCAAAGGCCTCATTGAGTGGGAGGCGGTTGAGAGGTTCGAGGAGGGCTTCGATGTGAACGTTGACAGCTTCAGGCGTAGGCTCGTTGATGCCCGCTCGAGGGAGCAGCTGCTCAAGCTTTACGACGAGCTGCAGCACGCCGAGCCGAGGAAGGGTTACCCGTACATGGAGCCGACGGACTGGCGCGGGATCCTCTCGGAGAGGCCGGCACCTCCCCCGCGCTTAAGCGTGGAGCTGGACGGGAGGGAGCTCTACGACAGGGTTCTGGGCGCGTGGCTGGGCCGGTGCGCCGGCTGCATGCTGGGAAAGCCCGTGGAAGGCTGGAGCCGGGAGCGCATCGAGAGGGCCTTGAGGAGAGCTGACGAGTACCCGCTGAGGAAGCCGTACTTCCCGCTGGCGGCCTTCCTCGACTTGGGTGAGGAGCAGCTCCGATGGATCAAGCCTCTGACCAGGGAGCACATCGGGAGTGCCGAGAGGGACGACGACCTCGACTACACGGTGCTGAACCTCCTGGTGTACGAGCGGAAGGGGCCGCACTTCACCACCAACGACGTGGCTGAGGCGTGGCTCAGCCTACTCCCCTACAACCTGACCTACACGGCGGAGAGAGCCGCCTACAGGAACCTCGTACTCGGCTTGAGGCCGCCTGAGACAGCAACCTACCTCAACCCCTTCAGGGAGTGGATTGGCGCTCAGATTCGAGCAGACCTTTGGGGCTACGTCTCCCCCGGGGATCCGGGTGGAGCGGCGGAGCTCGCCTACAGGGACGCGAGGCTCTCGCACGTGAAGAACGGGGTTTACGGGGAGATGATGGTCGCCGCGATGCTTTCTCTGGCCTACGTCCTCGACTCGCCGAGGGAGATCGTACGGGAGGCTCTGAAGGTGATCCCGGAGCGCAGCCGGCTGGCAGAGGCGGTGCGCTACGTGCTCAACCTTCACTCGAAGGGGGTTGAGTGGGGGGAAGCCGTTGGAGAGGTGCTCAGCGGGTACGGCAGGTACCACCCGGTCCACACGATCAACAACGCGGCTGTGGTGGTTGCCGCGCTGCTATGGGGGGAGGGCGACTTCGCGCGCACCGTCGTCTACGCCGTTACGGCGGGGCTCGACACGGACTGCAACGGCGCAACGGCGGGAAGCATCGTAGGCCTGATGCAGGGTGCTAGCCGGCTCCCCAGGGAGTGGATCGACCCTCTCCGAGGTAGGCTGGCTACAGCGCTCAGCGGGTACGGGGAGCTGAGCATCGAGGGGTTGGCGGAAAGGACCGCGAAGTACGCCATCGCGCACCTTGAGCGCTAGAAGAGGTTAAGCGCATCCTCGATCGCCGAGAGGACCTTCGCCGTCGCTGCCCAAGCGTCAAGCGCGTACTGTGAGATGGAGACAACTTCGTGGGCCAGCTTGAGGATGCGCTCGCTGAAGTCGCCCGCCTGGAAGCAGCCAACGACCACCATCGGCTTGGGCTCCGAGGCAACCCTTCTCGCCAGCTCGGCAGCGCCCACCTTCCCGCCCTTCTCGCTGAGGAGGAAGATTCTGCTGGGAGCAACCCGCTCGAGAAGCTCCTCGAGGCTGTAGGGCTCAACCCAGAGGAGCGGGCTAGCCGAGTTCGGCGGTACTCGCCCCTCCTTCAGCAGCTGCTCGACGAGCCCGACGAAGCGGTTGTAGTTGCGCGGGAGCCTCACGTGGGGGGAGACCCCGATCATCCTTCCATCGTACGTGTGGACGTACAGCTCGAGCATCTCAGCCCTGTTGAGGAGGGAGCCGAGGGCTAGCAGCATGCAGAAGTGCGCGATATCTGGGCGCCCCCTCTTCATCCTATCCTTCAAGCCCTTCATGGCTGCGTAGTGCAGCGAAACGTCCAGCAGGATCTCCCCCGGCTCTTTCCCCCTCTTCCTAGCGCTAGCCGCGACGGTGGGGTGTCCCCAGATCTCCGCCGGCACAAGCTCGAGCCCCGCTTCAGCTAGCAGGAGGTGCAGCTTCTCCACACCAGCCCCCGCTCACCCGGTTGTCCCCCCTTCTTCTAATTCCTCCCTCCTCAGCACGCCTAGAGCTCGCGCTAATGGTAGCAGCTCCTCCGACAGCTCGCGGTGTGTCTCGCTCAGCCACTTCACATAGGCCTCATCTGGGTTGCTGGTCGCGACCAGGTACTTGAACACGTAGTCCGCCAGAGCTCTTACGCTCTCCTCGCTCAAGTTCTCGGCGCTCAGCGTATCGCTGGGCGGCATTGGGTACATCCACGCTGAAACCTTAACACCCTCCGCCGGCTTCAGTGAGAGAGTAGCGTAACCCTCCCTCACTGGAGTCTTAACCCCGCCTATGAGCCTCCTCCATGCTTCAAGGTCGACCTTGCCCGTCACGCGTACACGTAGTAGGAGCCTCGTAACCTCCCAGGAAGCCTCAGCGTCTTCGCGTAAAGGAGGCCCGTAGCACTCGACCTTCAACTTGTAGCCGGCGGCCGTCAGCGACTTGAGCCTTCTCAGCAGCGGCTCCTCAGTCCAGGACCAAACGTCGACGTAGGAGAGCCCCATCGCTCTCACGCGCGAGACGAGCTCCTCCCACTCGAGGATGCCTTCCACGTAGCGCCGCACGGGGGTCTGAAGCTCCCGCGGGTAGGGGAGGAGGACTCCGCTCAGATAGTCGGCTGCTTGCGCCACCTCCTCTGCTGCCCAGACTCTGGCCATACGAATTCTGGGTGCAACGATGACCCACATTGTCGTGCCTTCCAGAGGAGGGTCTTCTCGAGGTGAGAGAAAAGCGTTGCGCGGTGGGGAAAGAATTAAAGCCATAGCGAGCTCGGACTGGCGGTGCCTGCGTGCAGACATCGCAAGTTGTAAGGCTGATTCTAGTCTTAGTCCCGCTAGTTCTGTCTACAACATCGTGCCTCTTAAGATCTCAAGCCTTGGGGGGCGCGTCAATTACTTCAACCACCGTCGTAGCGTACACGATTGATGCGAACTTTCTCCTCGCCAACCGCTACAACTTCACAGTTAGGGACCCTGTGTACATCCCGCTGCCGCAGAACACGAGCTTCCAGCAGAGCTTCGTGGTCTCGATCGACCCTCCCCCGCTGCGCTACGTTAGGGACGAGGACGGCAACGTCTACGCCATAGTCGAAGTTGAGGTTCCCGCCCAATCCAAGATACGGATTTCAGCGCAGTACAAGGTAATTGTTACGGCGTACAGGCTGGAGGGCGAGGTCTACACCTGGCCCCCGCTGGAGGTCGTTCGAAGGTACACGTCATCGTCGGGCTACTGGGACATCTACAACGAAACGTTGATCGAGCTGGCCTACGGGGTAGGTTTCGCCCACTGGCCCACGGAGGTTGCGAGGAGGTTGGCGGACTGGGTGGTTCGTAGGGTCAACTACAGGATTCAACTATCGAGGTTGGGGAGCAACCACGCCGTCGTGGGGGGATTCTTCGACTACGCGATCGTCGGCGACTGTGTTGAAGTGGCCGACGTTTACGTGACGCTGGCGAGAATCCTGGGTCTACCGGCTAGGACAGCCTTCGGCCTCCTCCTCACGGATATATCGGGGGAGATGTGGCTGAACCTCTCGACGATAACCCAGGAGGGCGAAGCACTGCTGGAGCACTGGGGTGGGCACATGTGGCCTCAGATCTACCTGACGGGCCTGGGTTGGGTGGACGTGGACATGCTCGATGGGATGCAGTCGAACGTGGGGGTATACAGCGAGAGGCACATCGTCTTCGGTTTCGAGGAGACCAAGTACTACGGGTCAGCTCTCGGCAGCGCCCCTGTCCCCAGCTACCTGAGGCTGGAGTACGTCGAGTACGCGTACAGGGGTGAGAGATCGTGAAGCGGCTCCTTCTACTCCTGGTGCTCACGCTCCTGCCGTTGGCAGCCGCCCAGGAGGGGTACTGGATCGCGCTGAACTACGTTGTCGCCTTCTACGGCAACGGTACAGCGCTTGTTGAGGCTAAGTTCCACCCCTTCTCCGTCGACGGGAGGAGCCTCTTCGGGGACTTGGATGTGGAGAGGGAGATGAACGCATCGATACCGGGTATGCTGAATTACACGCTTCTCATGTTCGCCGACAACCCTCGACTCCTCAGGATCGGTCTACCCGACTACAGGAAGGTGATGAACGAGACCGTCCTCTGCGATGTTGCGAACACGGGGGTGATGACGGAGTTTAAAGGGGCTTACGCTCTCTCAGTGCTCATTTACTTGAACACGAGCAACTACATCCGGGTCCTCAACAGCACACTCTTCGAAGTAAAGGTTAGGGACAGCTTCACGAGCATGGACGTCCGGAGCTGGATTGACGTCATAGAGTTCAGCTTCAAGGGCGCGGAACTCGTCGACTACAGGTGGGAGCCCCCATACGCGCGTGGACCGAGCGTCAAGCGCGAGGGTTACCTGCTCTGGATTAACCTCAACGAGCGGGAGGCACCCGACTTCTACGTCTTCACGCTGAGAGCACCGGAGTTCGTGTACGTCGGTGAGCCGGCCGAAGTTAAAGCGGCCATATCGTCAGCCTCCTGCGGGCTAGGCGGGCTCTCCGTCGTAGTCTCCAACACGGGCGTAGAGAGCGGCTACGCCTACGTGAGGGTTCTCGCGGGCGGCGTAGAGCAGGCAAGGAAGATCTACCTCAGCTCTGGCGTCAGCAGGGAGGTGCGCTTTCCGGAGGTAGACTGCGCTGACGCGGTGGTTGAGCTGTACTCTGGCAGCCTACTGCTCGATAGGCGCGAAGTGATTGGCGAGGCTCCATCAACTCAGGTTGAAACTCGAGCGCTACTGCCGATAGCAGCCCTCGTAGCCATAGCCGCAACCGTAGCGGCTATCGCCGCAGTAATCATCGTGGTAGTAGTTCAGCGACGCCACTCCCCTCCCCCTCGAGTACCCGAGCCCGGCGCAGCAGCACAGTAATTTTTAATGGAAAGGTTTTTCTAGAGAAATTCAAGCCGGCTGCGTGGCGAAAATCCGCGTCGGAATAGTTGGTGCGGGGGGTATAGCAAACAACCACGCGCAATACTACAGGGAGATCCCTGACGTTGAGCTCGCCGCAGTAGCCGATGTGAACGTTGAGAGAACCAGGGAATTCGCCCTAAGGTGGGGAGTACCACCTGAAGGTGTTTTCCAGGATTACCGGGAGATGCTGGATAGCGTCAAGCTGGACGCAGTGAGCGTCTGCACCCCGCACGCAGTCCACGCGAAGCCGTCGATAGAGGCTCTGCGGAGGGGTGTGCACGTCCTCGTCGAGAAGCCGATGGCTTCGAGCGGCGCGGAGGCCCTCGAGATGTACAGGGCTGCGAAGGCCTCCGGGAAGATCCTCATGGTGGGTTTCCAGACGCGCTGGTCCCCCGAGCTGAGGACAGCTCGAAGCATCGTGATGTCGGGGGCTCTCGGTAAGGTTTACTACGGTGAAGCCACGCTTGGTGGCAGAAGGCGAGGCATCCCGGGTTCACCCACGTTCCTGAAGCGGGAGCTCGCGGGCGGGGGAGTGCTCCTCGACATCGGGTGCTACGCGATTGACAACATGATGTACGTCCTAGGCCACCCTACTCCGCGCACGGTTTCCGCCGTGACCGTGGCCGCGATTGGGCCGCAGAAGGAGGCTGTGGTTGAGGGGGGCTGGGGCTGGGATCCATCCATGTTCGAGGTGGAGGACTTCGTAGCCGCCTTCATACGGTTTGAGGGCGGTCTCACAATCGTCTTGAAGGAGAGCTGGGCGATGCACGCGAACACGCTGGGCTCGCCCTTCATCCTCGGCACGAAGGGAGGGCTCAGGCTCTCGCCGCTCGAGCTGTACAGGGACGAGTTTGGGCGCATGACGACAACGACCTTCATGTTACCGCAGGTCGACATCTACAGGGAGAGGATCAGGAACTTCATCGAAGCTGTGAGGAGGGGTGGACCTTCACCGATAGATCCCCGAGAGATCGTCATGGAGATGTTCATCATCGATGCCATCTACGAGTCCGCATCTAAAGGCAGGGAAGTGGAGGTTAAACTACCCGGCGAGCTACTCCCGCATGGGAGGTAGTCAGCGGGTCGCAACCCACTGGAGCGCCTCCACTACGCGGCCCTCCGGCGTTTCGAGCCTTGCGAGGAGCTCTCCCGCTTTTCTTACGCTTTCGTCAACCATCGACGCCTCCAGGGATGCGATAGCCTCTGCGAGCTCCTCCGGCTGCCCCACCCACCTTTTGAGGGGGAATCCGAGCGCTTCCACGTACCTGCTAACCTTCAGCTCTAGGGGGAAGGTGTAGAACGAGGGGACGCCCAGCAGCGCGGCCTCCCTAGCCATTGTCCCACCCCCGGTAACGGCGGCTAACGCGTGGTAGGCCAATTCCAACCCGTCCACGCACCCCACGGGCGTGATGTACCCCCGCTCGGCGGCAGCAGCCCTCTGCTCCTCGTACCTTGGTAGGACTACGACCTGCAGACCGCGCCTCCTCAACGTCTCGCACAGCTCCAGCCAGGCCCACCCGCCCCACGAGTAGTAGGCAGCCTTGTACTCCTCCGGCCTGACGACCACGTACTTCCTCCTCTCGAGGCCGAGTTCAGCGACCGTCGAACCCCTGGGCTTAAAGCGCTTGACCCAGAGGGCTTCGTCAACCCCCCTGTAGTGGAAAACCCTCGCGTCGGGGGCTAGGTACTTTTCGAACTCCCCCTTCAACGCCTCTGAAGCTACGAGAGCCGAGGCTAGAGGTAGCGAAAGCCTGTTAGCTGCCTCAGCGTGGGGCGTGTCGTTCAGAGCGATGTAAGGGATCCCTAAGCCGAAGGCCACGCGCGAAGCCGACGGGTTGGGGTAAGCCACAAGAGCTTTCGGCTCCAACCTCGAGATTGTGTGTGCCAGCGCGGTAACCCTCTCGGCATCCGCGATCAGCTTGCCCAGCCTAGTCTCACCCCCGTACGCCCCCACGATCGCGGGGTGGAGCCCGTACATCTCTATCGTGGCTCGCGTACACTCGTGCTCCCTGCAGGTCACTAGAACCTCGAACCCCCGCTCGCCGAGCGAGAGAGCCAGGCACGCGGTCAACCGCCCCTGCTTCGGGGTGAGCGCGTCGAGCCAGACCCTCAAGACCGCTCCACCCTTTCAACCCTAGCGCCCAGAGCAAGGAGCTCCTTCTCGAGGAGGGAGGCTGCCGCTTCAGCTAGCTCAACCGCCCGAGCGGGATCGCGGTTGTACGCTGTAACGTGAAGCTCCAGCACGGGCTCACCCATCTCAGCTCCTCGAGGGTGGCTTTTCACGTAGATCTCAGGGCTGAGCTTGATCGCCCTCCTGATCACGGGGGCTGCCAGCGACTCGGGGACACCGCGGACTCTCAGGAGGAGCTCGCTGCGGAAGGGTAACTCCCTGAAGCTCTTGAGCCTCGGCTCCACGTAGGACGTGAACATGGCCTCCATCTCGGCGGGAACACCGGGGAGCAGGAAGATCAGCGCACCCCTCCATTCGGCCTCGACGCCGGGCGCAGTGCCAATCGGGTTCGGTATCGGCCTCGTGCCCCTCGGCATTCTCGCCATCTTGATTCTGCTCTCCGTCAGCTCCCCCTTGTACTTCTCCCTCACCATCCTCAAGGCTTCCTCGTCCAGCTCCAGCTCAACCCCCATCGCCCTCGCCAGCCCCTCAGCCGTCACGTCGTCGAAGGTGGGCCCCAGCCCGCCCGTGGATACGACGACGCACGCCCCCCGCTCAACGGCTGTGGTGAAGGCCCAGGCTATAGCCTCCAGCTCGTCGGGGACGATCAGTCCGCCTTCCACCCTGAACCCGAGCTCCGTCAGCCTCCGGCCCAGCCATGCAATGTTCGTGTTCACAACCCTCCCGATGAGCAGCTCGTTTCCCACCGAGACTAGGTACGCCCTGGGACCCGGTGCCAGCCCCATCGCCCCTGCAGCACCTTTGGGGCGGTTAAGGCTTCCGCTCGAGTTACCGTTTTAAGCCGCCCGAAGGGGGAGGCTGCCAAGGTGGAAACGCGTTGCAGGTCAGCGAAGTGCGCCTCTTCGGCCGGAAGCTGCCACTGGTGAAACTTGAGGAGGGAGAGGAGGCTGTCGTGGTCTCCGATACGCACTTCGGCCTCAACCATCAGGGTCTCTTCGTCACGAGGTTTAGGGAGCTTGAGAGCTTCTTCAAGCACCTAGCTGAGGGTAGGCGCCCCTCGTTAGTCGTTCTGCTGGGCGACATCTTCGAGTTCTGGACCGCCCGCGTCAGGGACATCGTCAGCACAGCGCTCGCCCCGCTGAGGAGGCTCGCTGAGCTGGATACGCTGGTAGCCTACGTCGTCGGAAACCACGATCGAGTCGTCGCCCACCTTGGTAGGGACGGCATGTTCGTGAGCGAGAACGTCCTTGTGGTGCCCGAGATGATGGTCGTCGAGTGCGGCGGGAGGAAGGGGTTGCTGCTTCACGGGCACCAGCTCGACTGGAAGTTCACGAAGCTGAAGGGGCTGTGGAGGATCGAATCCTCCCTATACCTGTTGACGGAATCCCTCTCAACCCTGCCAGGGTCTCTCGAGTGGGTGCTCGCCGCTACCTATGCGGCGATAACGCCCGTCATGCTGTACTTGACAGAGGGCGCGCCGTTCGCCTACAGGGTCTTCGCGATGATGTCGGCGATCCTCCTCTCCGCCCCCCTCCTCATGCTCACGCTCAGGATCACCCAGGGGAAGCTGTGGTACGGCCTCATACAGCCGGTGGCGGATGTTCTAATGAAGGGCAGGTTGAGGGGGAGGGCTTTCTCGTCGGCCGCTGTTAACAGACCGCTGGAGAGGATGCTGAGCGAGATGGAGGCCGCCGGGTTAGGGCGCCTTGACTTCGTGATCTTCGGCCACACGCATGTACCAGAGCTCGCCGTGAACGGTGAAGGGAGGGTTATAGCTAACAGCGGGAGCTGGGTGGCCGAGCCCGGAGTCCCGTGCTGCACGCTGATCAGGCTCCGCTCGGGCGGGATAACGCTTGCCAAGTGGAGCGGAAACGGGGAGGAAGTGCTCGCTGAGCACAGCTTCTAGGCTTCAACGATGAAGCGGAGGGCGATGGGTAGGATGGCGAAGCAGATAGACGTCAGGAGGAGAACGATGACAGCCCCTCTCTCCGGGTTCGAGCCGTAGACGCTGCAGAGGATCCCAGCGGTAACGGCTGGCGGCATCATCGACTCGAGCAGCGCAACCTTGTAGGGCAGGCTTCCCCCCTCGAAGATGAGGGGTGCCAGCGCCCACAGGGTTGCGGGTGCGATGATGAACCTTACGATGGACACCTTGACCGCGTCCCCCACGTGAGAGGGCCTGAGCTTCACCATACGCATACCCAAAGTGAGGAGCGCGATGTACGGCGCCGCGTTTCCAACCGCTGAGACAGCCTCCAGCACCGGGCTCGGGATGATCACTTCGGCCAACGAAAGGAGGAGGCCTAGGGCGATGGCGTAGAGGGGCGGGAACTTCGATAGCTCCCTCAACCCCTCCCTCAGTCGCCCCTTCAAGAGGAGGGGGGCGGATAGGTAGCCGATCGAGGCGTTGAAGAGTATGTAGAAGCTCACGAGGGGTAGGGCTTCAGCGCCCCAAAGGGCTCGGGCGAGTGGGATGGGGATGTAGCCAGCGTTCACGTACGTTGAGAGGAGCATCAACTCCCGATCCCTCGTCAGTGCGTAGGAGGAGGCGAGCGACACGAGAGCGACGAGGAGGACGGCCACCCCCATACGGGCTAACCCCTCCCCCGTGTTCCCGGCCCCGTAGACGGATGTGAAGAGGAGGAGGGGTAGGAGGATCGCTAGGACAACCCTTGACAGCTCGCCCACTACCCTCTCATCCGGCTTAGCGAAGGCCGCGTAGATCGCGCCCAAGGCCGCTGGGGCGTACAGTTCGATTACAGCTTTCCAGAGGCTCTGCGTACTCTACCACCTAGACCCTGAGGATCCCCGGGTGCAGAAGGTTCAGGTTGTGCGCGCAGCGTGCGCAGAAGCGGTGGGTTTTTGCGTCAACCTCCACGATCGAGTTGCTGAACCTCATTACGCACCTAGGCGTCCTGCAGTGCTCGAGGCCCAGCGCGTGACCCAGCTCGTGTACCGCCTCTTTGAGCAGCCTACTTAGGAACACGTCGTCGCTGGTTGGTTGGTCATAGAACTCCGGCTTGAGCCTTGCGAGGAAAACCACACCCCCCCAACCCGGCCTCGCTATCCCGAAGATGAAGTTGAGGCCCTCAACGTAGGCGTCCGAGTCGATTAGGACAAGAGAGAGGGGCGGCAGCTCCCTAGCCAGCTCCTCGACAAGCAGGTCGGCTCTCACCTGCTCCCTCTCCTCGTCGTAGAAGCCCAGCACGCGGCCCGGGCTCAACCCTTTTCCCACCACCACTTCCAGCGCGAATAGTCCGCGGAGCTCAGCGGCCAGCCAGTTGACCACCCTGCTCTCTACGTTGACGGGCTCCACCCTGATGCTCAGTGGAAGCACGTGATGGGAGCGAGTCTTTCGCCTAAAACGATTTCGTAAGAGCCGGAACTAAACGTTTTATAGCGGGCCATCCTAGCACCACCGGAAGTATGAAGCGTTACGAGCTGCTCGCGCTGCTCTTGGAACTCGCTAGGCAGGGTTGCGCTCGGGCCCCCGTTGCCATTGATAAGGTGCTCATTGCCTCGAATCTCGAGATTTCCGCCTGGACTCTGAACAAGTGGATTAGGGACGCCGCTCAGCTCGGTTACGTGGAGCTGGTCGCCAGCGGTAGAGGCAAACGCTGCCTGCTGACCGAGAAAGCCACCTCCGAGCTCAGCTCCCTGCTCATAAGCTTGGAGTTGAGCTTGAAAGGGGTGAAGAGGCTCGTGCTTGCGGGCACGGTGTTCAAGGGCCTCGGCGAAGGCGCTTTCTACACGTCGCTTACCGATTACAGGGAGCACTTTAGAACCTTCCTGGGCTTCGACCCATACCCGGGGACCCTCAACGTCAGGCTTGACTCCGAGTCTGTTGCAAAGAGGAAGATCCTCGACAGCTACGAAGGCTACCGCATCCCACCGATCGTGAGGGGAGA
The DNA here is from genome assembly GCA_038727095.1 of Thermofilaceae archaeon. Lineage (GTDB taxonomy): Archaea > Thermoproteota > Thermoprotei > Thermofilales > Thermofilaceae > JANXEW01. Next base: position 41,980 of record JAVYWK010000014.1, read on the forward strand.
GGTGGAGTACTGCGGAGCCCGCCTCTTCAGAGCGGTGATCAACGGCAGGCTGGAGGGCGGCGTAGTGATCCCGGATAAAACAGTCTACGGGCCCGACGTACTGGAGGTTCTCGCTAAAGTCTGCGTAAAGGAGGCTTTGGGGATCAAGGACGGAGATCGAGTCTCGATCGAGGTTCTACTCGGTTAACCCGTATGAGTCTACCGGTAGTACCCGTCGACGTGGAAGCGTGGGCTCGCCTCACAGCTCTGATAGCCCTCGCCTACTTCCTAGTCGTCGTAGGTTTGATCCTGCGGGCTTTCATCTTATCGCTCAGACACCGTCGACGGGCTAGGAGCCGCTTAGCGCTCAAGCGAGCCCCAACTCCCTGAGAATGCTGCGCGCGAGCTTTTCAGCCCTCCTCAGTTCGCCGGGAGTGGTCATACCCGCGAGGGGGCAGAAGCGGTCAACTTCCACGCCCCCGCTCTCCGGGTCGATGACTATCGGGTACATTGAGCAGCCAATCGGCCTGTAATCGTAGACGACGCAGCGCCCACCGCTGTAGAAGAAGCATCGCCCACCCACGTTCCGTAGCCGGTGGAAGCGCCCATCGAATACTGCGAACTCCTCCCTCCTGTATCCGAGCAGCTCCAGCCTCTCAACGTCGCTAGGCGTGAGCACCATCTCAGTCTCCCTGCAGCACAACCCGCAGCTTAAGCAGTAGGGCCTCGCGACCCAAACCTTCGGTGTGGGTCTAGCGCCCCTCATAGGAGGGCGTTGAGGCACTCCTGAACGTCTCTCCCCCTGTACGAGACCGTCCTCCCATCGACGCGCTTGACGCCGGGGCGCTTTGCAACCCTATCCGCCTCCGCTGGGAGCAGGTAGACAACCTCCACCTCAACCTCCCCACCCGGGTTGAGCGGCTTCAAATCCCCCAGGGCTGCTTTCCTCACAGCTCTCTCCGCCGCCTCCCTGATCAGCCTCCAGGATACCTGCGGGTGGAGGCACTCGGCCGCGTACATGCTCGTCGCTCTCTTCACTGCAACCCCTTCAATCCCGGGCAGGAGCTTCCTCGCCTCCTCGACTGCCGCCGCGTCTCCGGCGACCATCGCGAGCGGCACGTTAAAGCTCCCCGCGATAAAAGCCCAGAGGCCCACTTCCCCAACGGGAGTCCCGTTCACGCGGATCTCGACGATCGAGGAGTGGGATAGAGTGTGGCATAGCAGGGCGAGCGGGGCTCCCGCCATCGCGTGCGCGCCCACCGCCAGCACCGCACCGAAGCTCCCGTCGAGGCCCTCCATCTCGAGGATCCTACGACCCCTTATCAGCTTCGCAGCTGGGGGCAGCTCCTCGAGGATGATGCTGAACGCAGCGCCATGACCGTCGAGGACGACGACTTCGCTGGCCCCCCCTCTTAGCGCGCCCTCGACCGCTGCCCTCACGTCCCCCGTTAGCATCCTCCTAGCCTCCTCGTGGATCCGGCCGCCCGGGTTGATGTCCTCCCAGCTCCCGGCGACACCAGTGGCCCCTTCGAGATCGGTCATTATGAAGACCTTCATCGATGGTTGCGGCGCGTCGAAGTATTTAACCGTTCGCCCCCTCGATAACCCTCAGCGGCTGAACCAGGGTGAATCGGCAAGCCTCCTGCGAAACCTCCACGAAGGCCGCACCCACTCTCTTCGGAAACCACCTTCCCAGGGTGGAAAGGTGAGCTGAGGAGATGTGTGGAAGGGGGCAGAGGCTCTCGCAACCGGGCCACGATAGAGGGCATGGGTGCCGCACCGCCACCCTGATCTCCTCACCCTCCGCTTCAACGCTCGCTTCCACTCCGAAGGCAGCGTAAAGCCTGTCTAGGGCGTCGCGCCAACCCCCTTCCGCTTTCAGTCCGAACTTTTCCAGCACGGCTCTAGCAGCCTCCTCCGAGGCGATCTTGGAGAGGCCCGGGGTTAGGCATTTCAACTGGCAGAGGGCGCCCAGGTACGCCTTGAAGAACTCCTCCCTCAGGCTCATTTCCCGCACCACGGCTGCCACCCTTCGGGTAAAAACCCTTTTTGCCTGGGAGCCGAGGCAACCCTGGCGCGTGATTTTGTGGCGTGAGCACGTGAAAGTGCACGTTGAAGCAGATGCGGATCCACCCGCGTACAGGAGCGCGGTGGTTTACGTCACGCTCGGCGAGCCGTTGGAGGGTGTGGGGATTCTCCTCCGCCTGAGGGAGGGGGTGGCTGTGACGGGCTGCTGGCCCCGTTGGCCGGATAGAATGGGGGAGCGTGAAGCCCTATGGTTGGCCACGCTCTACCCGAGGCGCTTCGAGGGAGGGATCGTCTACTCCTTCGGAGTGCGGTTGGATTTGCAGGGCGCGCCGCCTGAAGTGCTCGGCAACCTGAGGTGGGGGCTGAGGGGTCGCGCTATCATCCTCGAGGCCGTGAGGGAGCCCCGCGTGAGAGCGTTGGTAGGCCCCTTGAGGCCCGGCTTTAAGGTGCTCAGCTCTCTCGGTAGGTTGGAAGTCGTGGGCGAGCCGCTCGCCCGCTACATCGCGATCGAGGGTAGGGGTGTGGCGCTGGAGTTGGAGGCTCCCGGGCAGAGCGTTGTAAGCGGTTACTTGGAGTTTGAGCCTGAGGCCGGTGAGATGCCCTTCGAGGTTGAGGTTCTCGGCCTCGTTAACCCCGTATTCGAGCGCACGATGATCGTGAGGCTGCGGGACCTGCACCTGGATTAGCTTGACGGGAGCCGGAATCCTCTTAAGCCCCTGTCTCAGGCGCTGCTCATGAGCGGGGAGAGGACTTCACGCATCCCCGAGTTCTACAAGAGGCCGGTGAGGGAGAGGCTTAGAATCGTGGCCGAGTTTGCGGGTTTAACGGAGGAGGAGGTGAACCTTCTTAAAAACTTCGGGAACCTAGACCCCGCGATCGCCGACCGTATGATTGAGAACGTGATCGGTGCGATGAGCTACCCCTTCGCCGTGGCTGTCAACTTCCTGATCAACGGCAAGGATTACATCGTCCCCATGGTCATCGAGGAGCCCAGCGTGGTCGCAGCGGCGAGCAACGCCGCTAGAGTCATGCGCCGCGACGGGGGGATCAAGTCGGTGGCCACGGAGCCGATCATGATCGGGCAGATACAGGTGATCGGCTTGAAGAACCCCCATTACGCTCGCATGCAGGTTCTCGAGCACAAGCAGGAGATCATCGAGAAGGCGAACGAGATCGACCCCGTGTTAGTCCAGGTGGGAGGTGGAGCCAGGGACGTGGAAGCGAGAGTCGTTGAGGGGCCGCGCGGACCGATGCTGATCGTCCACCTACTGGTGGACGTTAGGGACGCGATGGGCGCTAACGCGGTCAACACAATGGCTGAGAGAGTATCCCCCCTCATTGAGAGGATCACGGGCGGTAAAACGCTCCTGAGGATCATCTCGAACCTTGCCGACAGGAGGCTGGTTCGCTCCTGGGTGAAGGTGTACAAGGAGGATATCGGGGGCGAGGAGGTGGTCGACGCGATCGTCGATGCCTGGGCTTTCGCGGCGTCCGACCCCTACAGGGCTGCGACGCACAACAAGGGGATCATGAACGGTGTAATCGCGGTAGCGCTGGCGACGGCTCAGGACCACAGGGCGATTGAAGCGGGAGCGCACGCTTACGCGGCGCGCGACGGTAGGTACAGGCCTTTGACGGTTTGGGACAAGGATCCTGACGGAAACCTCGTCGGAACGCTGGAAATGCCGATGGCGGTGGGCATCATAGGCGGAGCTATCAGGACCCACCCGGTCGCTAGGATCGCGCTGAAGATCCTCGGCGTGAAGAGCGCGAAAGAGCTGGCTGAAGTCATGGGAGCTGTAGGCCTAGCGCAGAACTTCGCGGCGCTCAGAGCGCTCGCCACCGAGGGCATCCAGAGGGGTCACATGAGGC
>JAVYWK010000015.1:0-45210 GCA_038727095.1 Thermofilaceae archaeon
GTGGAGCTAGCCGAGGGTTTGAAAGTCCCCTTCGAGATCTACAACTTCCGGGGGAAACCCTTCCTCATAGTGTTTGCCGGTAGAAGAAGGGCTGCAAAGGCCGCGAGGATGCTATCGCGCTTAGCTAACGTGGAAGTCCTGGAAATCAGCTTGCGCCCTGAAAGGGTTCTAGACGCCTTCGCTGGCAGCGTGATCAAGCTTGTGGTCTTCGACATGGTAAGGGTTCCAGGGCTCCGCAGGGTCGTTCTTTCGGGAGCGGCAGTCTCCGACAGCGAGCTCTACAAGGAATTCGCCGCGACAAGCGAGATCCGATACGTCCTCTTCCAGACGAGTGAGGGTCTGGTGCTCGGAGTCAGCAACTCCTGTACAATCGTTGCCTTGTCCAAGATCTCGGCGGAGGACATCTCATCCACGGTGAAAGAATTCCTGCTACCCCTCATCTCACCGTTAGCATGACGACCTACTTCATCGGCTTCTTCGCCCCATTAACGAGGTTCGACCGCTTCATACCACCGGATTTTACTCCGCTACCCGTCGAGCAGAGGCACTTAACGCTCCTCTATTTAGGCTATCTGCCCGACCCCATAGGAGCATGTATCAGGCTCTCGAGCGTACGGCATACAAAGCTTAGACTGGAATTCCAGGGGCTTCAAGCATTCCCGAACGAGACCAAGCCGCGGTACCTAGCTGCAGTCCCCACGCTCGATAGCCAGCTGCTGCTCGCTAGGCTACGCGACGGGCTGTCCCAGCTCTTTCCTAACTGCGAGGAGCGGTACGGGACGTTCAGACCGCATGTTTCGATTGCTCATACGCGGAAAAAGGCCAGCATTGATCTGTACGAGGCAGTACTGAAGGCTGTTAAAGCCAGCCGGACGATGAGCGAGAGTATCATCGTCGATAAGCTCTGCTTGATGTCCGCTAGGGAGGGTGTCGTTAGGGCGGTGTGCTGCATCGATCTCTGTTAGCCCTGAAGCGCGCGGAACCCCTCCTCGTCTAGTAAGTGCTGCAGCTCCCTATTCTTTTTGAAGTAGTTGACGGCAAAGCTACACACAGGAACAATCTTGTAGCCGTTCTCTCTAGCCCAGTTCACCGCGTAATCGGTTAAGCGGGTCGCAATCCCCCTTCCCCTGAACTCGGGCGGAGTGTAAGTCTTCGTTATGTACATCTTGCCCTCCCTTATTTCATAGCCGAGGAAGGCAAAGGTTCCGGGCGCCAATCGTATGAGGAATTTTCCCAGCTCCGGCCTGTGTATAACCTCGTACTCGTAGCTCACAGGCGGCAAGGGCACAGCAGATTATTTAAATTGCCTGCTTAAGGGTCACGCGGGCCCGTGGCCCAGCGGTGGGGCGCCCGCCTTACAAGCTTCAGGTTGCAGCTGAGCGGGTCAATCGGGCTAGGAGCGCGGGAGGTCCCGGGTTCGAATCCCGGCGGGCCCACCAAGCGGATTTTGTAGGCACCCACTCAGAAGGATCTGTTTTAACGGTTTATCGTCCGACTTTTACAACTCCACCCTCTTTATCTGGGAAAGTACTTTCTCACGAAGCTTTTGCGGTGGTTCCACTTCTACCAATATTTTTCCTTGCTCCATCACTTTGACCAGAAGGGGTTGCATGGGACGTCCGCAGCGGGGGCAATTGGGTGCCCCCTCGCTCTCGAGCGCGACAAGGTCGATGAGGCACTCCCAGCACCTATAGGCCTGCTTTTTCCCACTATACTTACCTCTTTTCGCTATCGGTACCCACTTCTCTCCAACCTTTACGGACACGATGTCTAGTGCGTAGTCTATGTAGGGTGCGTTAGCTATCGCTGAGCCCACTCCGAAGACGTCGGCTCCCGCTTCGGCGAGGGCTGGGATGCTGTACTCGTTAAGCCCGCCCGAAACAACGATTTTTACGTTGGTATAGCCGGCAGCCTTTAGCTTCCATTTAACCTCCCTCACGATGGAAGTCATATTGCCCCTCCTGCTCCCCGGGGTGTCGAGGCGCACCCCCCAAAGCTTATCGCCTAAGAGCTCAGCCGCCTTCAGCGCCTCCTCCGTCTCGTCCCAGAATGTGTCAGCTAGCACGACTCTAGGGACTCTGGGATCCACGTGTTTATCGAAAGCGAGCCAAGCCTGCGTGTGGTCCCCCCTCACGGCCCGGAACACGATCATGAGACTGTGGGGCATCGTCCCTGACGGGGGTATGCTGATAAGCTCTGCACCCTTTACGCAGGAGACCCCATCGCAGCCCCCAATGTAGGCGTAGTAGTCTACGCACGGAGCTATGGCGGGGTGCGTCCGGCGGGCGCCGAACGATAGGACAATCTTGTCCTCGGCAGCCTTCTTCACCCTCGCGGCTTTCGTGGCGATCCCTGACGCTGCTGCAAGGAAGCCGAGAAGGGCTGTCTCGTAGAGGGCGAATTCCCCGTACGGCCCCTCTACGACCATGACCGGCATCCTAACCCCTCTGTAATCCGCTGGCCTCAGTAGCGTAGCCTCCGGTACCGAGTAAACGTTAACGCGCTTACCCTCGAGAAGGCGGAGAACCTCAATTGAACCGGCGTACACCACCCACTTGTAGTCTTCTGGGATCGCGCTGATCGTCACTTCAGCTGCAACTTCCACTCTGTCTAAGCCTTCGCCAGTTAGGGTCTGAAGCGTCCTCTCGAAGTACACGTCCGTCGTTTTACCACTCTTTATCTCATCTGGCAGCGCGTAGATGAAGCTCATCGGTACCACGCCCCCAACACGAAATCTTCGTTCACGTATAGGGAAACTTTTTTGCCCTTTCGCTCCTCCCTCACGAGTCCCAGCCTTTGCAGAATCATCAGATGCCCCGCGAGCGTCCCCGGACCGATGTTTAGCAGCCTGGCTAGTTGCCGCAAATTTATGCCGGGATTATCGAATAGCGCTAGCATGATCTGCCTCCTCACTGGATGGGTCAGCGCTTCCCGCACCGTAAGTATCTTGCTCGGCACTGCTGCTCTCTAGTCTGATGTTCTTTTAAAGTTGCTCACGATGCAAAACGTTATAAGCGCGTCCGAGCCTCAGCATTGTGCGCTGCGAGCTTTGCGGCGAGGAGATCAGAGGAGTCCCGTACTTGGGTCTCGTTGATCGGGCTGAGCTCATCCTCTGCGAGAGATGCGTTAAGCGTGCCAGTAAAGTGTATGGACCGCTGGGCCAGCGGCGTCAGGTCGAGCCCAAGAGAGAACCAAAAAGAGTACCCGCACGCGTACGGAGAACGCAAGTCACGGAAGAAGTCATCGAGGGATTCGCTGAAGTGGTTAGGGAGGCTAGGGAGCGCGCTGGTTTAACGAGGGATGCCTTAGCAGCTATGGTTGGGGTTAAGGTGTCAGTTATCAGGAGGATTGAGGAGGGAAGCCTAGTCCCTCCCGTCGATTTAGCGAAAAAGCTTGAGAGAATTCTTAAAGTTAAGCTAGTAGAAGTAGTGGAGGAGGAGCGCGTGGGGAAGGCGGGGGTGGGAGCCGATTGGGAGCAAACGCTCGGAGACGTAGTGGTCTTCAGGGAGGAGGACGAGGGGTAGATTACACGCCCGTAATCCTAGTTGAACGAAGGCGTAGAAGTGAAAAGAGCCTTCTGTACGAGCTCAAGGATCTGGCGGAAGCTGCGGGCTACGTAGTCGTGGACGTAGTCAGCCAGGTGCGGGATCCCGATCCCAAGTACAACATCGGCGCTGGTAAAGTAGCTATGCTGGCTGAGCTTGTCAGAAGCAAGGGGGCGAAGAAGGTCATATTCTTTAACGAGCTTAAACCCCACCAGGCCTACAACTTGATGAAGGAGCTTAAAGTCGACGTGATTGATAGGTTCGACCTCATCTTAGAGGTTTTCTCCAAGCGGGCGGGTAGTAAGGAGGCAAAGCTCCAAATCGAGCTGGCCAAGCTGAGCAGGGAGCTCTCGTTTGCTAGAGAATGGCTCAGGTTGGCGAAGATCGGCGAGCTGCACGGCTTCATGGGTGGTGGCGAGTACGCGATCGATACCTACTACAAGCACGTGAGAAGGCGTATCGCGAACATCAAGGATGAATTGGCCAAGCTGAGGGCTCGCAAAGCGGAAAGATGGCGGCGGCGGAGCATCGATAGCGGCCTCTACTACCTGGCATTGACCGGCTACACGGGAGCCGGAAAAACCACGCTCTTCACCGCACTCACCGGGCAGGCCGCCTACGTTGATGGTAAACCTTTCGCCACTCTTTCCACGAAGATGGGGCGCGCTATCATCGAGGGGCGCCCCGTCATAGTCTCTGACACCGTTGGCTTCATCGACTGCCTACCCCCGCAGCTTCTCGACGCTTTCTACACGACCCTTGGGGAGGTAGTCCTCGCGGATCTAGTGCTCCTAGTCTACGACGCCAGTGAGGAGCTCGGCGAAATCGAGCGGAAACTTACAGCTGGCCTTACGACCCTTCAGTCGCTGGGGGTAGATAGGAATCGGATACTCGCGGTGGCCAATAAGGTAGATCTGATCAGCGAAGATGAGCTGCGTGGCGCGCTCGAAATTGCCGGAAGGCTGGGCTTGGAGCCAATAGCCATATCGGCGCGTACGGGCTTTGGGTTGGATGCATTAAAAAGGAGCATACTCGATAAGCTGCCGAACTACGCTGTAGCTGAAATAGAGTTACCGACTGCGGACGATCTTTCGAAGCTTTCAAAGCAAATCTACATCAGGCAAATTATCGAGGATAATGGTCGTATTAAGGCAATTGTGGAGGGGAGGGAGGAGTGGCTAAGAGCGTTCATCTCGAGGCTGGAGAAGAGCCGATAGTGGTAGTCCTGAGGGTAGGGCACAGGCCCGGCAGGGATAAGAGGATATCCACTCACGTGGGTTTGGTTGCGAGAGCTTTCGGCGCTCAGGGGGTGATCTTCGCAGGGGAGATCGAGGAGACCGTTATCAAAAGCATCCAGAGGGTCGTTGAAACCTGGGGTGGTCCCTTTTTCGTGAAAGTCGTGCGTTCGTACAGGGAAGCCATTAACCAATGGAAAGAGGAAGGGGGCATCGTAGTTCACCTGACGATGTACGGAGAAAACATCGTAGGATCTAATGTTCTTGAGAGAATCAAGCGGAGAGGTAGGAAAGTCATGGTCGTAGTGGGGGCTGAGAAAGTTCCTGCAGAGCTCTACGAGCTCGCAGACTTCAACGTAGCCATTGGGAACCAGCCGCACAGCGAAGTGGGCGCTTTAGCCGTCTTCCTGGATAGGTTCTTCGGAGGAGCAGAGTTATTGAAGGAATACCTCGACGCGAAAATAAAGATTATACCCTCACCGCGCAGCAAAATCGTTGAAAGGATCCACCGATGATCCGGCTAAACCGAATCCCCCCGCGCATCCCGCAGAAGTTGAGCAGTCCAACAGTAGGTAAGGGACGCTACGCTCAGTACTCCCGACGTACGCGCCATCCAGAAAAGCTTGATAAGGGGGCAGGGCTTAATTAACCTAAGGGGGTTACGCTGGGATCGACCCGATTCGGATGTAGCGGGGTGATGAATTGGTGAGTGAGAGGGAGCAGGTACTATCTACGCTCGCGAGGAAAATTCACGGTGAGATCGCTGGTAGGATCATAGACCGGCTGATAAAGGTAGGTGAAGCAACAGATGAGCAACTATCTCAAGCGCTGGGGATCGAGATTGGCGTGATAAGGAGGACTCTGAACGCTCTCTACGAGTCGCGGTTAGTGAAGTACCGTCGCGTGAGAGACGTGGATCAGGGCTGGTACCTGTACTACTGGCGGCTAACGGACGACTTCCCCACTCGGGTGCTGGAGGAGCGCCGGCGTAAAGCGCTGGAGATTCTTAAGCGCCGGTTAGAGTACGAGGAGGGTAACAGCTTCTTTTACTGCCCCAGTTGCAGGTTCAAGTACTCGTTCGACGAAGTAGTAGACTACATGTTTCGGTGTCCGAACTGCGGCAGCGATCTAGAGGCGCTCGACAATGGGGTAGCTGTTGAAAAACTAAAGAGGGCTATCAGAATCCTTGAGGAGTTAAAATTCGAACAATAAAGGGAAATGAATTATGGATAAGGCTAGGCTAGCCAGTCCAAGTGACTTGGAGTTGAGAGAGCTAAAGGCGCTTCTGGCCTATCAGTTTGGGAAAGGGGCTGAAAACCTGCTGAACGGGGTTGTCGAAGTGCGTAGATCGCCTCTTACGGGCAGGATAAGGGAGGTTTACGTGAATGGGGAATTGATAGGCACTATAAGGGCCAATGACGGCTTCTTCGTACCATCGCTGAGAGGAGCCAAGAAACTCCTAGCTATACTCCCATACCCTAAATCTCGCGTGGTAGTTCAGAAAGATTTAGCCAAGTTTGTAGCTGAAGGAAGAAGCGTCTTTTGCAAACACGTGGTAACGGCTGATACAGAGCTTAAACCTGGTGATGAAACTCTCGTCGTTGACGATGAGGGACACCTAGTTGCTATCGGTAAGGCTGTAGTAAGTGGCAGCACAATTGTAACGAAGAAGACAGGTGTCGCTGTCAAAGTGAGGAAAGGAGTCAAAAACGAAGGATAAAAATCAGAAGATCACTACTTGTAGAAAACTACGTACCGAAATTGTCTCCTATTTTCTATCCTAATATTAAAATTGTTTCTCAGAACCCTCTCCATCTCCCGGTAAAAGTATTGGTTGGTCAACCTAGAGGGAGGTTTCACGCGGGGAACTAGCCCCCTAATGGCGTTCAGGTCGGTAGTCCTCTGCTTGTATGCTACGTACGCGTAACGTAGAAGGGTACGGAGCTTTATCGAGACCATCCGGGACTTGGTGTTTCTTAAAATCTCCTTAGAAACGAGGACAACATGTTCAAGCAGATGATTTCTTTCAGAATCCGTCATAGGGGCTCCGCAGCTTTCTCCGCGATCTCCTTATAAGTTTTTCAGTAAATACTTATATATTGCTATAAAAGCATAATTGATTGCTGACGATTTCAACCTAGGCATTTGCCGAAATGCTAGAACCTTAATTCGGGTCCGTTACTCCCAATCTGGGAATAGTTTAGCTAAATCGGCCTCGTGCAACTCGAGAAGCCCGGATATCTCTGTTTTCCTGCTCCGCCATTGAGCCCTATTAGTCATGCTCCATACGTAGCGCTCTACCGCTTCACCTTTATTCGGTTTAAAAACCATCACTAGCTTCTTTGGAGAGTTATTGTCTAATACATCGTACAGCTTCAAGACGACTCCCTCAGCCTCGTATACCGAGACCTTGCAGTCGAACTCATCCCGTGCAATCGCATGTGCAATGTCAGCTACGCTCAGCTGCAGAGTATCCCCGAAGTCCATGTCAAAGTGGAGAGCATCCTCCGACAAAATGAAGGTTCTCGCTGTACCCTGAACCTCAGTTAACCTGCGATTCTTAACTAAGTAAAGCCTCCCCTTAGCTTTGACCGTACGGGGAGCTGGATCGTCAAACCTAACGTAAAAATCGAACGTTTTAACCATCATCGTGGCTTCACTCCTCCACTGGTATCCCGAAGCGTTTCGATGCCATGACGTGCTCCTCGTAGGGTATGGAGAATACATCGGCTATGCCTTCGTAAGCTCTCTTGTACGGCTCACCGCTCATGAGTTTCTTAATATTTCGAACGTACACCTCTTCGGAAAGCTTCCTTCCAGAGATTTTCTCCCACTCTTCCATCGTGTAGGAGAAGAACTTTTGAGCACGATCCCTATACATTTCGGGGAGTACGTTAAATGTGCAGAATGGCACGATCCTTCCGTCAGGCATGGCGTAGTGCACCTCGCACCTCTGCACTCTGCTGACGTCGTAGTTGTAAGTGTCCATAAAGTGCATTAAGCCCAAGAAGAGGGACTGGTAGTGGAACTCTCCCAAGGCGGAGTAGTCGTGCCTCACTAGTATGTTGAAGATGTATCGGAGGAACCTCCTCTTTTTCCTGAACCTTCTGGGAGCTTGGCTTACATCAACGTACTTACCCAGTTTCGTTAGAGCGCTCAGTAGAACAACGTACTTGTTCCTCCCGCGCTTGATGTCGTTTGCTGCTTTATCCAGTAGCTCCATGACACCTGCGACATCGACAAACCTCGTGATCGGAATTAGTTCATCAACGCTGTCCCAGAAGAGGTAAGTGGCAGCACCGCAGGCGAAGTGGCACGTGAGCTCAAACTGTGGTCTACCCGTTATCACCTCGACGAATCTTGAGATGGGCGCTACGGTGGGCACAGGGTACCAGTCGTCCCTTCTAATCTGGCCTCCCGTCTGTTTCTCGATCTCTGCTAGAACGTCGGGTATTGTAACCCTTAGCTTCTCGCGCTCCCTCCTTGGAACCCTCCCCACGATGGATACTGGCTGCATGTTGACCCCCCTCACGATGTCCGCGTGCTTCACTCCGAAGCGGATTATGGAGCCCACCTCGTGCAGATTGTACTCCTTGATGACGGTAGGAACGAGCACGGCCCCCAGCTTCGCCTTTCTGAGGTTCTCAAGCACGTAGGGTATCTCCCAGTGGTTCTTCGGGTTTGTGTACGGTGTTACACCGTCGAAGCTGATGTAAATGACGTTTGCGCCTGCCTCCCGCAGCTTAACCGCTAGATCCGGTTCAAAGGCTAGCCGCACACCCTCAGTGTTAACCTGAACGTGGTGGTAGCCCTCTTCCCTCGCGATCCTCACTATATCGACGATGTCTTCCCTCAGCAGGGGTTCGCCCCCCGTGAATTGCACAGCGACAGCCGGGTAGGGGAGCATCTTCCTAGCCTCCCGCAGCATGAATCGTATGTGGTTGAGTGAGGGCTCGTAGACGTAGCCAGCTTTAACGGCGTAGAAGAAGCAGTACCAGCACCTCAGCTCACACCTGTTCGTAACGGCGATGTTCAGCAGAGCAGTGTGGCTCTTGTGCCGGGCGCAAAGCCCGCAGTTGTAGGGGCATAGGGCTTGCAACTGAACGTTCGGAGTCCACACCCCTTTTCCATCCTTCTGCCATCTCCGGAAACGCTCGTAGAGCGAGTAGTCTCCGAAATACAGCTCCTCAAACTCGCCGTGCTCGGGGCACACCTTACGCTCGTAAACTTTTCCATCCCTTTTCACGAGCACGGCCGTAACTAGCGAGTAGCAGTAAGGGCAGACAGATAGGGTCCTCGTGACGAGCTCCTCCCCCTCGTGAACCGGTGGGTAATCGCTCAGGTGGACCTTGTAGTCAACACCTGGTTTTGGAAAGAGGAGAGGGATGCACCTTTTAACTTGCTCGCCGATTTCATCGGGAGTCAGATCCTTGATTTGAAGGTAGTTAATACGGTCGAGCATTAGAGCCGGGGCACTATCCGACATTTGAGTCACCGGACCCGCGTACCCTTCATCTTCGACGGCTTAAATGGTTATTGCGAAGAACGTCGGTTTGCTCAGACGACTCCCGAAAGCATTTTATAAAACAGTTGAGATAGCCGTCTGTGCAGCCGAGAATATTTGTTGTACAAGTGGAAGTACCCGAAAAAACAAACATCATACTGGGCCAAGCCCACTTCATCAAGACGGTGGAGGACCTGTACGAGGCGATCGTCACTACGGTTCCTGGTGCAAGTTTCGGAGTAGCGTTCTGCGAAGCATCGGGCCACAGGCTTGTCCGAGTCGAGGGGAACGATGAGGACTTAAAGCGGCTCGCAGCTAAGACCGCCCTGGAGGTTGGTGCCGGCCACTTCTTCGCCATCTACCTGCGTGGGGCTTGGCCTATAAACGTCCTGAACGTCATCAAGAATGTTCAGGAGGTCGTGACGCTGTACTGCGCGACAGCTAACCCCGTTCAGGTCATAGTAGCTGAGACCGATCAGGGACGCGCGGTGCTGGGAGTTGTTGACGGGTTTAAACCCGTCGGAGTGGAGGGGGATAGCGAAAAGCGTGAAAGAGTGGAATTTCTGAGGAGAATCGGATACAAACGCGGATGATAAAGCAGGCGATCGTTGTCAGGACTGACATTAAGATGGGAAAAGGGAAATTGGCAGTGCAGGTTGCGCACGCTGCAGTCACCGCAGCTGAAGTGGCGAGAAGGGAGAGGCCTAATTGGTTCGATGAGTGGATGAAGAGTGGCCAAAAGAAAATCGTGCTTAAGGTTTCAAGTCTGGAGGAGTTGGAGGGTATTTTCAGGGAAGCCTTGATGATGAGCCTTCCAGCAGCGCTGATAGCTGACATGGGTCTAACGCAGCTGCCGCCGGGCACCGTAACTGCGGTAGCGATCGGGCCCGCTCCAGAGGAGCTTGTAGATAAGCTGACCGGCAAACTCAAGCTACTGTAGAACTATGCCTGCACCAACGCGCTCACAACTGGACAGAGATCTCGGACTTCTGTTCTACGTAACGGAGGGGGAGGGAATCGAAGGTGTTCTGCGAGAGAGGCTGGAGGACTTCAGAGTTTTTGAGATCGCTCTCGGAAATATTCTTTGCAGACCGGGGTGCTCGAAACAGCTCAACAGTACGGGGGACTATGTGTGGTTCCTGCTCGAGAAGCGAGGTGTTGATACGTTGACAGCACTGCGCGCCCTGGCGCGCGCAATCGGCGTTAGCCACAAGAGGTTTAGCGCTGCCGGCCTAAAGGACTCGCGCGCTATCACATTCCAACTCGTTTGTGGCGAAGGCATCGACCCAGACTCGATACCGAAGAGGGTTGGTGAGAAGGTTCTGATCCATGACGTTTTCCGTATGCCCTTCAAGCTTGCTCCAGGCATGCTCGTGGGTAACCTCTTTGAAATAACGGTGCGGCAATTGAGTGTTCCCCCCAGCCAAGCGGAGGAAAGGATAAGCTCACTGGCCGATGAAATTTGTGAAACTGGTGGGGCACCGAACTACTACGGTTACCAACGCTTCGGAACGATTAGGCCTATCACCCATGTGATAGGGAAGATGATCATACACGGCCGCTTTGAAGAGGCTGTCAGAGAGCTCTTAGCGCGGGTCTTCCCATACGAGTCGCAGAGAGCGAGGGAAGCCAGGCAGTACCTGGCGTCAACCTGGGATATCGAAGGTGCCCTCAAGATCTTCCCGAGAAGGCTGCACCACGAGCGGATGATTCTACACTACCTTTACAAGCACCCCGGTGATTACGCGGGCGCAATACGCACCCTTCCAATCGCAGTCAGGCAGCTGTTCATCGAGGCTTACCAGGCATACTTGTTCAACAAGGTGCTGAGCAGACGCATCGAAATAGGGCTACCGCTAGCAGAGCCTATTCCAGGCGATCTTGTCATGCTGGGGGACAACGAGGGTGCTATCCTCCGAGCTCGAACAACCAACTTAGACAAGCTTCGCGAACTAGTTGCGATGGGAAAGGCGAGCGTGGTGGGTAACGTCTTCGGTTACTCCAGCGTTCTGGCCGAGGGCGAGCCGGGCCTCGTAGAAAACGAGGTACTTAGGGAAGAGGGATTGTCGCTCGACTCCTTTAAGATCAGGACGATGCCGGAGGCATCATCGAAGGGTACCTACAGACCCTTCGCGATGAACGCTTTCCAGCTAGAGTGGAGGGTTATCAATGGTGACGTGCCTGAAGCGAACTTCCGATTTGTGCTACGTCGGGGGTCTTACGCAACAGTGCTCATGAGAGAGTTTGTAAAACCAAATGATCCTGCTAAGCAAGGTTTCTGAAAAGTTATTTTCAATCACTTAACTTTAAGAAAAGGTACTTTTGACTATCCTCTTCAGTCCTGAGTCCAAGCATCTCTGTGCACATCGCTCTGGCGGCTCCTCTGAGGAGTTCGATAGCTCTCGGTGGCGCCATTCCTAGCTCCGCACACGTGACGCGCCAGCTCTTAGCTTGAAGAACCTTCGTGATCAGCAGCAGTTCTTGCTCCTCACTAAGGAAATCGAACCCCTTCATGAAGTACACTCTAGCCAGCTCGACCATGCAGTCCATACAGTTCTCCAGCGTCATATCCCCTTGAGCGTACGAGATTAACCTGCCGATCTGGTGCGGCGTTAAGTTCCATGAGACGTCGATGCTTGGCGTTGAGCGCAACAGCGCTCGAACGATCCGAGGCCCCAAATCGTGGTAGGGTTCCGCAAGCGATAGCAGCAGCCTTCGTTTAAATCCCACAGCCATCGTATTTACATAAATAGCAACCTTCTCGTTCAGCGGCTTAACAACGAGAGCAGAATACTCGCCGCTCACTGGATTTCTTTCAGGCGATAGATGCAGCGGCACATAGCCGTTCTTAAGCCAGAAGTTCAAGAGCTCCAGAGTAACCCCGAAGCCTGCACCAACCCAATCGTACCCCTCCTTCGCGGCCTCATTTTCGATCTCCTTCAGAGCTAGGGAGCCTAACCCCCTTCCCCAGAGGTCCGGGTGTGTCGCTATCCTGACGATTCGAAAGCCCCTAAATCTGCCAAAATCGATCAGCTTGTAGTACTTTATCAATCGATCCGGTATGATGTTACCCATTATCCACGCCCCCCTAGCACACTGTTTAGCCAGTTCCTCATCGAGGGGACCCTCTTCTGCCAGTTCGATAGAAACGACTATCTTACCGTTTTCTAGCTTAAGAGCTCGAGCCCGATGGTGGGGAGCATCCATTATCATCCCTAAATCGTTAGGGTTGTTCCTGTAGTGAGCCATTATGTAGATCCCGAAGTACTCCCGTAGCGACTTTTCATCCGCCAAGAAGAAACTTTCAGGATCGGGTGCCCAGTACGCTACTCTCTTCTCCTCTACTAGTTTATGATCCTCCTCAGTTATCGGCGCTGGTTCAGCGTCAAGTAGGAGGGTGTCGAAGACCCATTTCTCCACAGGATCGCCAGCGGCATACCTGATGGGCTCGTTCATCTCGTACTGAAGAACCTCGACGTTCCTCAGTTGCTTTAGCCTCCGTAGGAAGCGGACAGAGAAGCCCCTCCCCGCACCCTCGTAACCGTGGATTGTCGAAGAGTAGATTACCTTCGAGTGCCTTCTCAAGAGTGCGAAGAGCATGGGGACTTGCAGCGATGCAGCCTCGTCTACCACCAGAATATCGGCTCTTTTTGTGACGGCTTCAAGGGGGTTAAAGTACCTTATCTCGATGCCTTTCAACTTCAATCCAATTACGTAGCCCTTTTCTTCGCTTACTTCTACCCTGTGCCCAAGGTTTGTAAGTCCGATTTTAGAGAAATAGAACAACACCTGCGCGTTAAGTTCGCTCGGTGCTGTGATTATGATCCTACACCGGCCTTTCGCTCTTCTCAGCTTATGCGCTAGAGCTGTTAGGGCTAAGCCGATGGCCGCCGATTTACCCCTTCCCCTGTCGGCTGTGATGACAGCAACGAGCTTTTCCCCCTCCTCAACCTTCTCGTAGAATTTCTCAAGCATCCTGAGAACCTCAACCTGGTCTTGTGTAAGCGCCAGGCTGTATACCTCATCGGGAAACTTCCTATCCTGAGGAACCTCAATTTTCAACTTTCTAACCGTGGCCACAACCTTAGGGCAGTTTGCATACTTCAGCACTTTTCTGTTGTCAACATCGTACACTGTTATACCGTCGAACTGGAAAAGTTTACGAATAAAACGTTCCTCAAATAATCTCCTGAGCTTGTCGGCACCGTACTGCGGCGTTAGAATCATGCTCTGAAACCTTGTTACAGTCCTGCTCAATCGTTGAGGGCTAGGCATCATAAGCACGTACAGCCCACCGCCCGCAACAACACCTGAAACGCGGCCAATGTCGTTCGGCTCGAGATTGTTGATAAGATCTACTACCGCCGCGTCGAAGGTTCTGCCCAGTACTTTCTCGCTCTCATGGTACGGTAGATAGACAAGGGTCTCGCGATCTTTCACCAGTTTTTCAAACATTTCCTTCCTGGATAATCCATCTTCGTAGAATGCGTGATACATGTATAGTATACCTTCCGCTTTAATTTCACTAAACCTTAAGAAAAGGTTAATTGCCTCAGCTGCTGCGGCTACTAGATTCCCATCGTTTTCACCGAATAGCACGAGCATTACTCTATGGTCAGCTCGCCTAGCGTACCTAATGGCTGCGCGAAGGTCGTCGACTATCTCCTCATTTAACACGAAGGTCTTCACAGCGTAGAAAATGTCCTTTACCAGTATCTTTTAAATTCGCCACTCGGGTCTCTTACGCATTCATCTCAAAGCGAACCCTGCACGCTTTCCAGCTTAGTTCGTATTTTAGGGGCGGCATCCTGTGCCATTTCAAGAGCCCGTGTCAATTCCTCAAGCGTAAAACCCCCTCTTCCTCCCTTTTGTATAGCGCATACGTGCCCATCTTTCGTTAGCGCAAACGTAATCCTGGCATCCATGACGAGCTCCTCCTCGTAAGAGGGATCTATGACTATTGCGTCACCAATCTTAGCCAGCGTCACGAAAACGGGTATGTCGGTTATTGGCAGTCGCGTCTTTTCTTCGCTTTTTAGGAGTGCGCTTTCCGCAGTTACTGTGTACTTAGGTATCTTGGCGTTTAATAACGCCGCCATCGCGGCAAGGCCCGATGCATCGATTATGTTGCCATCATGATCGATGGGGTAGATGTCCACAAATATTCGCCAAACCTGCTTACCCGGTACCAGCACTAACTCCTCTAGTTTCAAAGCCGGCGCGCTGCGGAGACCCCTGTCGATCACCCTTGCCAGCTCGATGTCGTTCTCGTCCGGTGGACCGGGTTCAAATATCGGAGATGCTAGCGGGATAAGCTCTGCATGAACTACCTGAACCCCCGCGTTGGGACTATCGGGGAACGGCTGACCGAGCGAGGCTTTCACACCAGCGATCACCTTGGTGTGCCCTAGGGACACTCTTGCTGATCCCTCTGCATTCCCCGCGACTCCAACTTCTATCGAAATTTCCCTAAATTCCTCAGGCTTTCGGCCATCAACGCGTTCGCCCCGCTTTATCATCGAGCGTATAGCTTCGCGCCGCGGAGCGGGAATCACGGTATATACTCTTTCGCTCACTCTGCTCACCTACTCATACTCTAGACTAACTTTTGAATACTTCTCTTTTAGAGCTCTCCTCTGCTCCTCGTAAAGCTTCAACACGGCTTCCCGCGCCATGTCGAGAGCCTGTATGATCTCTTCAGGGGCGAATCTCCCATCAGCTTGTAGTAGTGTCACCTCCCTGAGCCTAGGCATCATGGCGATGGGCATGTCGCCCTCGCCGTGCTGATCCTCAAGACCGTTGAGGTCGATTGCCAGCTTGCCTTCGATCTTTCCGATCGAGACTCCTGCTACCAGATCCCTCATCGGTATGCCGGCGTCAGCGAGAGCTACCGCTGCAGCCGTGATTGACGCAACCCTTGTACTACCATCTGCCTCGATAACTTCGATGAAAACGTCGACCGACGTTCTGGGGTACTCCTCGAGGAAGATAGCGGGCTCCAGAGCCTCCCTGATCACCTTCGATATCTCTATCTCCCTTCGGGTGGGAGAAGGACTCTTCCTCTCCTCGACTACGGAGAAGGGTAGCATTGAGTAACGGCACCTCAGCAGCATCCTATCGGGTAGAGCTTCATGGCGTGGGTGAACCTCCCTGGGCCCATAAACCGCCACTATAATCTTGTTCCTCCCCCACTCTATGTAAGCAGAGCCATCAGCGTTCTTAAGCACCCCTGCTTCAATGCGAAAAGGTCGGAGCTCGTTTAGCGCGCGTCCATCGAGCCTTTTTCCATCATCCGTCAATAACTTAACCTTGACTTTTTCCGTCATCGATTTCACCCTCCACCTCCTGGAAAGGCAGATACGAGTTTCTTTGCAGCTTCAAGTGGGTCCTCGATGTATGGCTCAGCACACAATCGTTTGATTACGTACGCCGCCACAGCTTCATGATCAGTTTCTCTACCTATAACTACTATGCGCCCGTTCCTTCCGATGATTAGTTCAACGCCGAACGTTTCCTTAAGATAATCGGCAACTTGACCCTTCTTACCGATGACTCTAGAAACTCGCGTTGGCGGTACTTCCACCAGCAAACCCTTCTCCATCTTACCCAACTTTGACTCCTTGACCGTCAGAAGAGGGTCATGGAGAAAATCGAACAGCAATACTTTGGCGATTATTACGTCTCCCACGTGGAAGATCTCTGTCAGATCCCTAGCAGTTGGCGAGGGTCGTGGAAAGACCTCGGAGGCCTGAAGGATAGCGGTGTAGGGTGAGTTGATGTCAACGAGCCAGAAAGTCGGTCCGACGTCAATAACCTTTCCTACTACAAGGTCTCCTTCAGAGGGAATGTAGCTTCGCTTTAACGGAATTAAGCGAATCTTCCTCGGTTTCTCGACTATAGCAACGCTTAGAACCTTGGCGTAGTACTTCTTTCCACTAACCATATGCGGACCACTGACCTCGTAGGACCCCTCTGCAACAAGCTCTCCAGGCACTACTATCTGCCCGCTCGAAACGTGAAGGGACGGCATGCTTCAACCACCTATGTTCAAAACCTTCACCTCGCCCTCCCCCCTTGTAATCGTGCTGACCTGCGATATTACGCTCTCGGTTAAGCCTGCGGGCACTTCGAGCTCCGCTACTAATGACCCGTCGCTAGAGTATTCGCTTCTTACAATCCTCCCGAGCCGGCTGAGAACGCTATACGCCCTACCAGCATACTGAGGAGGAACTCGGACTGCGAGTAAAGCTCTAGCGATTTTTAGCGGTAAAACGCGGCTGAGGGCCTTTATGGCCTCCTGGACTTGCACTTCAACCGGTTTGAAGGGATCAACTGGAAATCCGACTTCCTCCAGCGCGAGTTCTATCCTCTTTGGCGGGTGAGGCGCGTTAGTGCGAGGATCGATCGCGTTGCGTGAAAGGAACTCAATGATCTGCCGCTTCTTCATCTCTATGAGCTCGCGCCGCTGATCAGCTGTCAATTGAAGCTCGCCCTGTCTTATGATCACCTCCGAGACACGGATCACATCGTCTGTGCCGAAAAACGCGCGTAGATCCTCGGGCGACGCCTTTAACCCTTTCCGTGCATCGTAGTAGACGTGCGGGCTCTCAACGATCTCCCTTACGCTTATGTTCCCTCCCTCTTTGAACCTCCAAGCTTTCTCCACGTCCACAACCACCTCGAACCTCTTACCGCCTTTAGATAGCCTAGCAATAGCCAGCTTCTTCGAACTCATACTGAGAACCGTACCTTGAAGCCGCTTATAAAAGGTGCTGAGCTCGCAAAGGGAAGATTTTTTACGAACCTTCAAACCGGTGTTGGCAGTGATGATGGAGGTGAATACTCGAGCCTGGGGCGATGATGATCCGCAGCTGTCTGAACTTTAACTACTCGATCCATGCACCAGTGCTTAACTTCTCCGGAAGGTACTTTTCCGTTAAGAACTTGAAGCCGTAACCGCTGAGCGCTTCGATCTCAACTTTCTCCTGCTTCTCGAGGAATAATTTTAGTTGCCTAACCCATTCCTTAGATTCCCTAAACCACGGGTAGTTCAGGAGCTCCTGAGCCCTCTTCACGTCCCTCTCTTTCGCCTTTATAATGAAGTTCCGAGGTATCTTGTAGTCGTAGATGTCCGTTACAGTGAGTCCGAGAAACCTTGCTCTAGGTGTCGCTAATCGCTCGCTCTCGTAACCGAGAGTTATCGATCCGCTTCTGTAGACACTGTAAATGTAAAATCCGTAGGGGTCCGCATCCGTGAGCACATACACAGGGAGCCCGTGCTCCTCCCATAACCTCCTTACCATGCGCCTCGTACTCCTATCCGGCTGCCCCTTACCCGTGATCAGAAGGCATCTATTCTTCTCCCAGAACCTCTCCTTGTTCAGCCTGTTGAATATCGCGTCCTTCTCGATCACTAAAATGTAATCAGCGTCTACGCTAAGCAGTTCAAGCGAGTCGGGGTTCGGCGGGATGGAGTATGCACCATCACCCATGCGCGAACAATCGATAGTATCTGTCCCCGATCGAATCACGATGCGCCCAACTATCTTACCCTTGGTATCATGCAGAATACCCATATGCTCCCTGAGGTGCCCTGTAAGCACTTCTAGATCCTGAATTATGGAGTCCGATTCCTTCTGCGTATCCCACGTTTCTTCCCTTCTCAGCTTACCGAACTCGTCAATGTACTCTAACGTGTGTTTTCCTGCGTAGTAGAGATCCCTTATGGTGGGGTAGTCCCCCTCTCGGATAGCCCTAACGATCAAGGAGAGCATCAAGACGGTCTGCATGAACCTTCTCGCTTCCCCCATATCGAGGAACTCCCTCTTAAGCTTCTTCGAACCTAACTTCAGCAGCTTCGACTTCGAATCCCAGACCACGTTGGCTAGCGTTCTGACAGGTATTTCCAGAGAGAGTTCCTCGCCGTTCAATACTTGAGAAGCGACTCTGTTTCCAACTTCTTCTAGGGCCTTTAGGGCATCTGCTCTGTGACGATCGATTTGGTTCCTCACCGGTTGCCACCCCTCGCAACTTTACTCCTAACTAGGTCATACAGCTTACTTCGGAGCAAGTTCTCGTCAATGCCTGTCACGTAACTCGTTGATCTAGCAACGTCATCAATGTATTTCCTAATCGTTGTTTCCCACCGCTTCACCTCCAGCTGCTTCTCTAAGCGAGAGAGGTAAAGCCTAAGCCTTCGGGCACACTCCCTTACCCCGGCTTCTAGCTCGCTCTCCAATTCAGGCACGTCGGCTACTGCCTCCTTTCCAACCCCTTTGAAGGGGACCTTCGTGGAGCACACATGAGTCACGATCGCTAAAGGTGCGGGGAATTCCACCTTGTAGATCCTCCAGTCTATCTTATCGCGCACCACCTTCGTTGACACATCAACACCTTCGTCGTATAGGAGCGGTATCTTGTTAGCGAACCTCAGCAATGTTGGAGCCTCAGCCGAAGTTATTGCGCCTCCGTAAGCCAGCGCGACTTCAACAATGAAAGGGTATCCGCTATAGGAGGAGGGGGGTCTCGAGACAGCGGTTACGAACTCGGGGTTTAGAACCGCCTTTACGCCTTCTACGAGAAGCTCTTCGCCAAGGGGGGATAGCATGTTCGCTTTCGGCCTCCTCCAACCACTAAACTCTTGCATTTTCGATGCTAAAAGCTCTATTTCATCATTTTTCAAGTTCTTTATTTTAGCATTCGGATCGAAGCCAGCCCACTCGCAGAACTTTGTAGCTGTAGCAGCTCCCACCCCATCAAAGTTCCCTACCAAAAACTCCAGTAGTGTCGTGCTCTTCTTCGTGCTCTCTATCATCATCTTAAGCATCTCTACATCCACACCTTTTGGGTGGGGTTTACCTACCACTGGCGACGGTGGCAGCTTGCTCATCGTTCGTTCAAACTTCAACGAGAGGTCGGGAGCTTCGAAGATTATGGTAGCGTAGGGCGCTATAAGAGCCGTCCTCCTTACGTACTCCTCAACCCTCTTTTTAGCTTGACTCCAATTCCCCCTAAGTACAAGCTCCACTCGCGTCCCATGCCAACCCGAGTTGTTCTTTGAGACTTTTATGCTCTTTATTACGGGGATGTTCTTCTCAATGCTGATCATCACTTCAAATTCATAGATGAACTTCGAACGCCTAGTAGCAGTTCTCACTTTGACCGGTTGACCAGTAGTCATCTGCGCGTAAAGAACAGCCATCTTCACGCCCAAGCCGAACACGCCCCTACTCTGCCTCAAAACGTACTTTGACCCGTAGAAGACGCGGCCGAAGACATTCGGCACCTCAAGAGATGAGATTCCAATGCCATTGTCCTCAACCGCTAGGAAGACCCTACCTTCAGAATCCTCTTTGAGCTGAACCGTGATGTGAGGAAGGATGCCGTGCATCTCAGTAGCGTCAAAAGCGTTCTCCATAAGCTCCCTGACAGCTTGGTAAACAGCCCTCGCTGGGTTCGAGAAACCAGCTATTTCCTTATTCCGGTAGAAGAACTCTGAGGGGCTTAGCTGCCTGAATCGCTCACTCACAGGCAGCTCCCATCAAATGAGCCTTTTTTAAGCCACCTTTAATGAATGAGTGAAACTATTAGTCGTAGAGAAAACTAAGCTACAAACCTAATCACGTACTTTTTACTTTTGCGACCGGGTATGGCCAACAGCACCGCTATCATAACGGCCAGTATCAAACCTTCGAACCCGCCCATTGATAGCCCCAATGCGAGCACCAGAGCTCCGACCAAGATCCTGCTCTTCACGTAATACCCTAATCATACGCGTATTTTATTAGTATCATTCACCCATAATAGCTCTCCCCGCCACGCATTCCCCCCTCACGGGCTCTGCAGGCTCGAGAGCCCATCCAGGCTTCATTTGCGGCTGAGCGGGTGTCATGGTGCCCCCAGCCCATGGGACTTAACTCCTAAGCCTCCCAACCCTTCGAGCTCCCTTCGAGAAGCGCATCAAGCCTGCAGGACTATGGCCCGCGCTGAGTCGTGTAAAAACATCATTATTAAGGTACTAGCCCACCTATACCCTGGAATGCCGGCAAACCTCCCCCCTCAAGCTAAGGCCGCGTGGAAGAGAGTTGAGATGGCCAGGACGAAGGAGGAGCGATTACAGGCGCTGATCGAGTTCATGTCAACTGTTCCGCGTCACAAAGGGACGGAAAAACTCCTGATGCAGGTTCGACGCCAGATAGCGCGCTTGAGGGAAGAGATAGAGCTCGAGAAGACTAAGCGTAGGAGCAGCGGGAGGGGGCGTTCCCTTTTCGTTGAGAAGGAGGGAGATATCCAGTTGGTGCTGCTGGGGTTCCCAAACTCGGGGAAAAGTACTCTCTTTAAAGCGCTGACCGGCGTTGAAGTTCCTTGCGGTGAAATACCGTTTGAAACAGAGAAACCCCAGCCCGGCATGATGATCTGGGATGGCGGCGTCGAGATCCAGGTAGTTGACACTCCCTCCCTTGTTCCATCGGAGAGTTCATCGCGAAACAGCCTACCGCTTTCGCTGGCTTACAACGCCGACGCGATAGCCTTGGTGATCGACGGTGAGCAGGACCTTCTCTCTCAGCTGACTATGCTGGAAAGCATGCTGCGCAACAGGGGGATAGCTCTCAAAGAGGAGAGGAGGAAGGTTGTGATAGAGCGTAGGGGCAGTGGGGGTGTGAGCGTCATCGGTGGTCGGCTACGCGTAAACGAGGTAGCGAACCTGCTACGCGACTACGGAATCTACCACGCGCTGGTCTGGCTCACAGACGACGCCTCTCTCGACGATGTGGAAGCCGCTATTCTCGAGTCCACCGCGTACAAGCCGTCGGTGGTAATTGTGACGAAGCTTGATCGAGACGCAAAAACCCTAGCCATAGTTAGGGACGCCGCGAGCTGGACGAAAGTGCTGTGCTTTGATGGTACTAACTCGGAGGAGTTGAAGGATGTGATCGGCGGGCACCTCTTCCGAAGTCTCAACTTGATTCGCGTGTACACCTCCAAGGATGGAGAGGTCAGCAAGAAACCACTAGTCCTGCGGCGGGGAGCGCGAGTAGTCGACGTAGCGGAGAGAATCCACAGTCGTTTAGTCAAAGAGTTCAAATACGCTCTAGTGTGGAATGAGCGCAGGTTCAGGTTTAATCCCGTAAAAGTTGGTATAGATTTCGAATTAAATGATTTGGATACCATCGAAATCGTGGCGTAAAGCTCCCTAAACAGCAGGCGAGGAACAACTTTTAAGCCCCCTGGCTCAGAACAGCGCTCATATGGCTTCACGCGATAAGGACGCGATCCTAAGAGTTGCCGAAGCTAAACAGCGCGATGTAGGCCGAGGGATCGTGAGGATCGATAGAAGCATCATGTTAAAGTTGGGGATAGAGCCGGGTGATGCTGTAGAGATCACCGGAAAGAAAACAACGGTTGCGATAGCGTGGCCGGCCTACCCTGAGGATGAAGGGTTGGGTTACATCAGGATGGATGGGGTTACACGCCACAACGCGGGCGTATCCATTGGCGAGAGCGTATCAGTCCGCCCTGTGCAACTGCAGCCCGCGCAGCGCGTAACACTAGCACCGATGGGGATCGGCGGGCTCACCGTTTCACCCGAGTTTTCAGATTACGTTAGAGAGCGGCTTCTATACCGACCCCTTAGACGGGGAGACGTCGTAGAGATACCAGTGTTTAACACAGCGTTGCGCTTCGTGGTAGTCTCCACTCAGCCCGCCGCATCTGTGCGGATCACGCCTGAAACAGAAGTCGTTGTGAGAAGCGAACCCGTGTCGGAAGCGGAGCTTGCGATACCAAAGGTAACCTACGAAGACATTGGCGATCTTGAAGAAGTTAAGCAGAAAGTGAGGGAGATGATTGAGCTCCCCCTAAAGCATCCCGAGCTCTTTTCTCACTTGGGGATAGACCCGCCAAAAGGAGTCCTCTTCTACGGTCCGCCAGGCACCGGTAAAACGCTGCTGGCGAGGGCTGTCGCTAACGAGTCGGGAGCGTTCTTCATCGCCATCAACGGTCCTGAGATTATGAGCAAGTTCTACGGAGAGAGCGAGCAGAGGTTAAGGGAGATCTTTAAGCAAGCTGAAGAGAACGCGCCGGCGATTATCTTCATTGATGAGATTGATGCGATTGCGCCTAAGAGGGAGGAAGTAACGGGAGAAGTCGAGAAACGAGTGGTAGCCCAGCTCCTCGCCCTAATGGACGGTTTGAAAGGCAGGGGTCACGTCGTTGTAATCGGCGCTACGAACCGCCCTAACGCCGTGGACCCAGCTCTTAGGAGGCCGGGGCGCTTCGATAGGGAGATAGCGTTCCCCGTACCCGATAAGAGGGCTAGGAAAGAGATACTTCAGGTTCATACGAGGAACATGCCGCTGTCCGATGACGTTAACCTTGATGAGCTAGCCGATATCACCCACGGGTTCACGGGCGCTGACCTCGCTGCACTGTGCAGAGAGGCTGCTATGAGAGCCCTGCGCAGGTTCTTACCAAAGATCGACTTGAACAAGCCTTCCATACCCCCGGAGCTCCTGAAGGAGCTTAAGGTAACGCGGCTCGACTTCCTCGACGCTCTCAAGGATATTCAACCCTCAGCCTTGAGGGAGGTGTACGTCGAAATCCCAGAGGTCCGCTGGAGCGATATTGGTGGACTTGAAGACGTGAAGCAGCAGCTGAGGGAGGTGGTGGAGTGGCCCCTTAAGCACCCCGAGTTCTTCAAGGAGATGGGCATTGACCCTCCGAAGGGTGTCCTGCTTTATGGTCCGCCGGGTTGTGGTAAGACTCTGTTGGCGAAGGCGGTTGCGACAGAAAGCGGCGCGAACTTCATAGCGGTTAAAGGCCCAGAGATCCTCAGCAAGTGGGTTGGTGAGAGCGAGAGAGCGATCAGAGAGATATTTAGTAAAGCTCGACAGGCAGCTCCTTGCATCGTCTTCTTCGACGAGATAGACTCCATAGTCCCACGACGCGGGTACAGGTTCGATTCAGGAGTCACGGATAGGATCGTAAACCAGCTGCTGACGGAGATGGACGGGTTAGAGAAGCTGGAAGGAGTCGTAGTGATCGGGGCGACGAATAGGCCTGACATTATTGATCCGGCTTTACTGAGGCCCGGCCGGTTTGACCGAATTATCTACGTGCCTCCGCCCGACCGGGCTGCAAGGCTTGAAATCCTCAAAGTGCACACAAGACGCATGCCACTAGCCGAAGACGTAGACCTCGAGAAGATCGCGGACGCGACGGAGGGATACACAGGCGCCGACCTGGCCGCTCTGTGCAAAGAGGCGGCAATCATCGCTCTTAGGGAAGCGGGAAAGCCCACTAGGGTTACAATGAAACGCTTCCTGAAGTCGATGGAAGCTGTCAAACCGAGCATAACCAGAGAAGACATCGAACGTTACAAGAGAATAGCTGAAGAATTCAAGCGTATTTTGGCTTAAGGTGTTTCACGTTCAGCTTCACGGAGCTGGGTGCAGAAGTTTAAGCGAGATTTGAGTGCACACATATTAGAGCGCAAAGCCAGTAGCAGTTTTAAATCCTCCTGATGGTCAAATGACTTGAGAGGGGCTTGCCTCGTTTTGCTGGTTTGCAGCTGAGAAGTGCGTGGGGCTTGAGCAGCGACGTTGAGGTAGCATCTGCTCTCATGGTGAGAGACGCGGTTGCCAACGGCGCGTCTGTAGTCTTCACACCTACCGTCTCCATCGTGGATCCACTTTATAACCCGTCAAATGCCTATACCAGGTTTAAGCTCTTATCCGTGGACTCGGGGGGCGCATTCGCACTAACGCGTCCCTTAAGCTCGCAAGTCGAGGAGATTCAAGCCCTTCTGAACGCAGTACCCACCGAGGCGAGGAGGGTTCTATCAATAGCGGTTAGGAGCCTCAAGGAGGCCGAGGAGCTCATCGAGAGAGTAGGCAGGGGGGTGGACGCGGTAGAGCTCGACGTGAACCTGTCTTGCCTACTTGCTGGAAAGGATCTAGCATACATCATTGAGCTCGCTAAGGAACTTAGCGCACTATTGAAGACTCCCTTATCGCTCAAGATAAATGCAGCGAGCACAAGCCTCGTGAGCTTGAGTAAGATGGTCGTAGATTCGGGGGCATCAGCGCTGGTTCTCACGCCCAACCTGGTGTACAAACTCGGCCAGCACTTCTTTAGGTTACACTCCCCACATGTTTCTACAACGCTGCTCTTAGGCGTCGCTGAGGAGCTGACGTCACTAGACGTGAGCTTAGCTTGCGTAACGCAGGTTGAACAGAACATCCTATCTTCGATCGTGCCCATACGGCTGTACGACGTAACCTACATGCTCTCATGGCTATCCTACACGGGACCTTCGCGTAGCAGCGGTATACCCTTGTCATGGAGATCGATTAGCAGGAGGCTAAAGGTGTATGCTCGTGAGGGAGCTCGTTTCTGTCCATACGGGCTCATACGTGAGGAAGGCTTCGTCTCCGGCTGCAACTACTGCGGCGTATGCCTAGAGCTAAACCCAGCTAACGTTGAACTGGCAGCCTCGATAGCGCCGCAGTAGTCCGTACCAAGTGTCCGGTCCCCCGCTCGTGCTACAATGGATTGGGTTTTTAGGCTGGCACTTGTCGAGATGTTGTGGTGGACTTTTCAACGCACCTTTCAAGAGTGAGGGAGCTGTTAGCCGAGAAGGGGTTAAACACTCTCATAGTGATGGGCTCATCTAACATCCAGTACTTGATAGGGAGCGATGCTCCTTCGGCAGCTGTAGTCTCCTTCGACGATGTGGTTACGCTTTCTTCAAGGCTGGAGTTCACGAGGACTCTGGATGAGGCCAAGCATGGTAAACACTTCACGTATCTTAAGGAGGGGGATGTAGCTGAGTACGAGAACGCGATTTTCGGGGGTTTTTACGACGCTCTTAAGAAGCTGCTCGAAGGCGCGGAGAAGGGAGGTTGGGGGTATGCAGGCCTTTCACAGGAGACTCGTAGAAGGCTGGAAGAAGAACTTGGTTCTGCCGGTGTCGACCTGACAAAGGACTTCTTGACCCTTCGGAGGAGGAAAGATCCCTCTGAAGTGGAGGCTCTCCGAAGCGCTGCCAGAGTCGCGGAACGAGCTTTAGCAAAAGCAATCGCAATGCTAGAAACGGGCATTACTGAAGCTGAAGTGGCAGCAGAGATCACGAGTTGCATCACGAGATGCGGGTGTGAGCCATCTTTCCCGCCGATAGTAGCCTTTGGCGAGCACTCCGCTCATCCTCACGCTAAACCTTCGCTCCGGAAGTTGAGGCGCGGCGATCCGGTAAAGATGGATCTGGGAGCTAGAGTTGATGGTTACTGTTCCGATCTTACTAGAACTCTCACCTATGGCGGGTGCTATGGTAAGTTCCAGGGCAAGTTCTGGGCGGTGCTTAAGGCGCAAGAGCGCGCGATCGAAATTATAAAGCCAGGGGTTCAGGCGCGCGAAGTTCATATGACGGCTGTCGAAACACTAAGGCGCGAGAAACTCTCAATGTATTTTAACCACGGCTTGGGGCATGGCGTAGGTTTAGATATTCACGAGGAACCCTACTTAAATGCTGAAGCAACCACATCCCTACTCCCCGGCGACGTGGTTACCGTAGAGCCCGGCATCTACGTCCATGGGACCTTCGGCATTCGAATCGAAGACATGGTGCTTGTGACCGAGCAGGGCCCTGAAGTTTTAACCTCTTTCCCTAAGCTCTTGTCATTGTGATGAAAGTGAACCCCTACAAGCGAGGTTTCAGGTGCCTGGGCATCGCAGAGAGCTTCCTGCGAAAACGCTCTAAATCGGCGTTAGCAGGTGTCGTTATGAGGAGGGACTTTATCATAGACGGTGCTGCTCTAGCGGAAGTCACTGTTGGCGGCCTTGACGCGACGGAGGGGGTCTTATCGATAATTAACACTTTGAACCGGGAGGACATTAACTGTGTAATGATAAACGGATGCATAATATCGTGGTTTAACATCATAGATCTGGAACGTGTATACAGAGAGACTCGGATTCCACTGCTGAGCCTGACCTATGAGGAATCACCTGGGATAGAGCATTACATAATAAGATACTTTGGAAATGACATCGAACGTTTGGAGCTGTACCATCGGCTGGGGCCGCGAGAGCCAATTGTAATTAGGAGGACGGGTGCTAAGGTTTTCGTGAGGTTCTACGGTTTAAGCAAGCGCGAAGCCGAAGTGGTGATCAATTCGTTCACATTGCACGGCAGCGTACCTGAACCACTGAGAGTGGCGAGCTTGGTCGCACGAGCTTACATGAAGCGCCTCGCGTTAGAACAGTAATATATTGGGGCCTCCTAGTTCTTGGCCGTGCTAAAGCTGCCCAAAACGATAGAGTGGGTGGATGGCCGGGTTAGGCTGATCAATCAGCTGAAGCTCCCCTACGAGCTCGAGTACATAGAGACTGTTGAATGGCGCCGCGTGGCTGAGGCTATCAGGAGGATGGAAATTAGGGGGGCACCCGCTATCGGTGTCGCAGCAGCCTTTGCGATGGCGTTAGCGGCCATGAAATCTCAAGCGAGAAGGATGGATGAGTTTCTGGCCGAAATGGAATTGTGCGCTAACGAGCTAAGAAGGACTAGGCCTACAGCGGTTAACCTCTTCTGGGCAATCGAGCGTGTTCTTACGAGCATCCGAGAGGCAACAACGGTTGAGGAGGCTAAGGAGAGGGCTGTAACCACTGCACTTGAGATCCAGAGGAGGGATGAAGAAGCCAATAGGAGAATAGGTGAATACGGTGAGCGGTTAATCTCGGATGGCGACACGGTGATGACGATATGCAACGCAGGATCGTTAGCCACTAGTTACTATGGCACGGCCACTGCTCCAATGTACGTGGCCCACGAAAAAGGGAAGAGGTTCAGGGTAATAGCTCTCGAGACCCGACCTTACCTTCAGGGAGCGCGTTTAACGGCATGGGAGTTGAAGGAGGCAGGGATCGAGGTTAAAATAGCCACGGATAACGCGATTGGGATCATCATGGAGAGGGAACGAATCGACCTGGTGCTCGTGGGTGCGGATAGGATCACCAAAAGGGGGTACGTTGCGAATAAGGTTGGTACGTACCCTCTAGCTTTGATGGCTAGGGAACACGGAGTACCCTTCTATGTGGCAGCGCCAACTAGCACGTTCGACCTGACCATAGAGAAGGGGGATGATATACCGATTGAGGTCCGATCAAGCGACGAAGTTACAGTCATTTTTGGGCGCAGAATCACACCGCCGGGTGTGGAGGCACTGTACTACGCTTTTGATGTGACGCCGCCAAAGCTGATCACAGGGATAGTAACTGAGAGGGGAATCATCTATCCACCATACGAGAAGAGCATACCAAGCCTCTTCAACGGCTGATAGAATACAGCGGTCCTCCGCCGCGATCTCCTCACTCTATCAGGCGGGGGCAGGTCTACCTTGTCATCCCGCTTAGTCTTCACGTTAACTTCAAGATTTTTAACTTTTCGCCGCCTGTAGAGTCTTCCGATTATCGTAACCGACGCCCGCAATAGGGGCATATGGTGTGGATGTCGCCAAAGGGAAGGGTTCTACCGCAGAACGGACACTTCTTCTGAACAGGTACAGTCGTGGTAGGTGCCTTCCTTTCTACTCTATCTGGGCTGGGCCTTACAGTTCGAAGAGGAGTCTCAAGTGCTGCGGCTTCTCTAGCCTGCTCACTTTTTCTAGCTTTAGCTGGCACAGGGGCTTCCTCACTCGCAACTCGCGTGGCGTGAGAGAGCTCGTGCACGACCATTACGAGCGTCGCTGCCAGAATACGTTTAAGTGCCATCAAAGCGATAATAGTTGATGCTACGCTAGTGAGCGCCACTAACACCAAGCTAATTGCTAAGGCCTCGTAAATGCTAGGGTTGAATACAAGCAACACCATCGCCGATAAAACTACAGGTATAGGGGATACCCCAAACAGTATTATCAAGTAGCGTTTCATAACTTTTTGACTTACTTTTTCAAACCTCTCCATGTATTCTCTCATCATAACACCCTCAAACCCTCAGAGCTTGGGCCCTTCTTCACCGCTCAGCGATGGAATTCTACGCAGCATTAATAATTTTTATCTTAGTGGTGCTCAGCTACAGGTTACTCTATGATTCCTTCTTTTGTGCAACTGCTACCTTCTCTATTTTAACCTTGCCATCCTCGTTTACCACGGCTTCAAAGTACGGGCTGATCCCTACATAGTCTAAATCTCCCCCTCGTATGCGCACCTTGGTGCTTCTGACTTCAGCCCCGAGCAGCTCAACAAGCTCCTCAAGAACGTGATAAGCCTCCCGGGCTCTACTTCGCGCCCAGAGCGCCTCATCCTGAGCTTGGATGATCTCCATCCGCACTTGCTGAAGCACTTTCTTGAGGTCAGCATTAACATCATCGCGTTGCAGTAAGGATTCGAGCATGCCTAGCGCGTTCCTTAAGTGCAAGGTAGACATGAGTTAACCCCGCTATTTTTTCTTATGTGTACCTTATTGCCTGGTCATGACGTTACACGGGGTATCTGCCGTGTGATACTTCTGCAATACGCACCTAAGAAGATTGAACCCTATGTCTGACGCCAGCCGAGCGCGCGTCTCAGCGTCATGAGAAAATCGCTTACGCAACTACTCATAGCTTCCCTCCAAACATTACGAATACCCCCCCTTTTCGCCATATCAACAAGCTTCTCGACTCGGAAAAGCAGAGGTGGATGAGGATCCCACCTAAGCCACGCTGCCAATCGACCACTCCACTGGCCTTCCACGTAGAAGTGCCTCAACCCTATCTTGCGCAGCGCTGATGCTAGCTTATCGGGTTTCCCCGTAAAAACGGCGGAATCGATATCGGCTCTCGCTTCAACGAACTTTGCTATGAAGAACAGGAAAGTCAGTGAGAACCACAGGTAGAGGAGTCCGAGGGGGGTCGCGAAGATCGGCCAGTACCTCAGTGCTAAGTACACTCGGCTAAGGTACTCTGCACTGCTCAAAATGAAGAAAGTCAACACGTCGTGGCGCTTGAGATGGCTCAACTCGTGTCCCACAATAGCTTCCACTTCATCGTCATCCAGCCTCGAGAGGAGCCCTGTTGTGACCAGGATTGAGGAGAGCGAAGCTCCTACCCCCGATGCTGCTGCGTTGGGTACAACGATGTTGGAGAGGTAAATTTTCGGTAGCTTCCTTATACCGAAGTTTTTCGCCACTCTTTCAACTATTCCGTACAGATCAATTTTCCTCACTTCAACTTCGTACAAGTCCGGGCTTAGGCCGTACTCCACCAGAATGCTCTTGACTTGCTGCTCATCTATTTCAACACCGTGCTCTATGCTTGACGAGTACAGGCGCCGCTTGATCTCGAAACGCTTCGGCATGATTACCTTCTGCAGAACCTCCTGGTACCTCCCTAAGGGCATCCGCAATCCCACAAGGTATACGTCTCTATGCACACCATCGATCGCCCAGTCACCCATTACGAACGGGACCACTTTGTACGACAGCAGCATGATGGGGAGCTGCATCAATATCAGGACTATGGGTGCATAATCCCTTACCAACGCAAAAACAGCGTACGATAACACCATTGATATGGCGAAGATGAAAATTAAGTTGCCCAGGAAGAGGGTCTGCAACGTCTTATGCATCCTTGACTCTGTTCTAGGAGGAACAAGCTGTCGCCCAGGGACAAAGACGAAGTAGGCCATTCCGTAGCCTCCTGTTTCAGCGAAAAACCTTACGGCGCTCTCGATCAATGAAGAGACGCGTTCAGTGAACGCTGAGCTAACACCGGCCCTCAACGGCGAAATCCGATACTTTACGCCGTAGTCAGAGTAAAGGATCAGCACCTCCAAAAGGGGGCCACTGTCATCATCTATGTAGAATAGAACACCAGGCGAGCCCATGTAGCTAACAGTGAGTGCTCCACCCAGATATCTTCCATAACTCTCCCTCATAACTTCTACTAGGAAGTTCTCAAACCTCTTCGCAGTCTCTACGTCGACTTTTATAAACGGTAGTTCCTTCTCTAGACTTAGCCGTGACATCGCGTCTTCACCACTGAGTCTAACAGTCTTAAAAATACTGTGGTTTGACTTCTATAGCTAAAAAGTTAACAAAAATTTCTATCATGAGAATTTACAGGTAGAATATGTTTATAAATAAAATTATTTATTAAGGCTTACTCCTCCATAGAGAGTTCCTCAACCGCAGAAGATCTCGTCCTTCTCAGGATACTGAAACCGATCGTCCCCCCTCCAGCCGCGACCCCCATCAGCGCTGCTTCAAGGGTTGTTACTGGAATGCCCCCGAAGAAAGGCAGCTCGAACAGCACGTTAATCCGCATTTTCCTGACCCCGCTACTGCTTACCTGCTCCACGCTCGTGGAAGAGACCCTCTTGTAGTTTACTTGAATGACGAATTGGCCGCCGGGTACCTGCAGAATAGGGGTTGCTCCGTTTTCACCGGTGACGGCCCTAGCGATTGGAGTATCACCGTTTTTAACGATGATTTCTGCTCCCGCCAAGGGTTTATCCCAGGTATCCACTACGAGCCACGACACTCTGAAAACGTTGCACCTTACGGTGATCGTGCTGCCCGCGATCGTACCTAGGTACAGGGTAGCAACTGGAACCCCCTTGAAGCTGACGCTGACCGTGTAAGCTCCCGGCCTGAATAGCTTGAGAGTCACCGCACCGGAGTCGTCGCTTACCGCCGTAGCATTCACCGGACCTGAAATAGCAACTGTAGCGCCTATTACAGCTTCGCCTCCATCATCAATTAGCTTAAAGGTTATGGGCTTCCAATCTAACTTGAAGAAGTAAGTACCAGTCTCAATCGAGTTGAACGCCTTGACCTGAATGTAAGCTTCGTTGAGGAAGACTCTCACATCCCGGTACTCGTTCCCCCAAGGTAGCAACCCTTCCTGAGTGCTCCCTAGCTCAGCTCCTGAGGGAGTCCTGATCCCCACGATATTCCCGTAGCTGGGGACTTGAACGACGAGGTAGGCTGCCATGGCGTCCTTAATGTCGCTATCTCTCACGGTTATGGAGACCCCGTTCGCCTGCCACTCCCCGGCCTCTCTTATGAAGATCGTCGTGTACATTATGTTGACGGCAGACCTAATGTTGTTCCTCACCTCGAACCAGCTCCCGTAGACTATGTACGCCTTGATGTATACGCGCAGGTTAATGTTCGGTATCAGGTAGGAGGCGGCTCTAATCGTCACGATCTCATCTCTGTAGTACGCGAAATCGACAAGTTCGCCGACAACATCAACGCCGCCGGACCCTCTACCCGTTAATGGGGCTATACTGTACACTATGACAACAGCACCTATCCCCCTCCAGTTCCTCATCTGGCCTATGCCGAAGCGTTTCGAGGAGGCCGGTGCTATCACATCTTCTTTGAAGGATGGTTCAACAACGATGAAGGCTGAAGGCAATACATAGCTCTCGTCCCGCTTAACAGTCACCGAGTAATCTCCGAGCTCCAGGTACTTGAAATTCAGCTCCACGTGCTTGTAATCGACCTTAAGAGCATCAGGTGCCGGTTCATTGTTTAACAGCGTTTCGCCGCTAGGTGCTTTCACATCGCTAACAGCAAAGGGGGCATGGTTCTCGATCGTGAACCGGACAACTAGCTCATTCTTGGTGAAGGGGGGTGGGGGCTCTTCCACCCTGAGCGTAATGTCACCTTCCTTCAGCTCTATCCAGGTTGTTTTAACGTAGCTTACCGTCACTCTAACCTCGCTACTCAAGTTACCCTCAGAAGCAGCTATCTTGATAGACCCTGAGGATGATATTAGCGCCGTGACCCTCTCGTCACTCACCTCCGATCTATCGAACTTCACGGGTATGATGCCTTTCGGCATGCCATTCGGGAACTCTGCACGAATGTATGCTAACTCGTATCCAGGGGGTGGTGGGGGCGCAGAAATTTCAACGAGCTGATTGTTCTCTAGTAGGATCGAAGTCGTGTAACCTGTTGACAGTACGTAGTCAACTCGCGCGTAGTAGACAAAGTTATCCGTTTGAGAAGCCACATTCTGCGCAACAGCTAGAGCGGCTAATGCGCACACGAGGATTGCCGCCCGAATCTTCTGAAGCTTCACGGGGTGAAGAGGGACCTAAACCCCTTTAGCAAGTACACTTAGTCAAACCTGCTACTCCTCACGTATTACGCTTATCTTACGGTGTTCGGGTGTCCGGCAAAGAACGTTTAATAAGGCATGAGAAAGGGTATGCCGGATACCGATGAAGTACAGGCTAATGGATCTGCTAGCGTGCCCTTACGATAAAACTTTCCCACTAGAGCTTCATGTTTTCGAGATTAGAAAGTATGAAGAGCGAAGCATAAGCTTCAAGAAAAAGCCAGCATGCGAGCTTTACTGCGCATTCAAGGGTAAGAAAGTCGAAGAGTTGCAGGGTGATCCAGGCTGTGATCAGTGCATAAAGTACGAGATTGCTGAGGGAGTGCTACGCTGTTCGGTGTGCAGCAGGTGGTACCCCATAATAGATGAGATCCCCATACTTCTGCCCGATGAGATGCGCGACAAGCATGATGATCTAGAGTTCCTAGCAAAGTACAAGGACAGGCTTCCGAGAGAGATCGTGGAGGGCGGAAAACCCTGGAGCCTATCTGCTTAATCGTGAGTGTAAATGAAGAGGTTGCGGTTGGCATCCTCTAGAATAACGAAGCCGAACCGGTAAAACTGCGCTCTATCAAACGTTTTAAGCTCGCTAGCGCCTGGCTCGAGAACACCACTCACTTCAGTTATTATATCGCCCTTAGCTACAACGACTTTCGCGGGCATCGCGCCTTCCAGGGGCGCCCACTGGATCACTTGCAGCCCTTTAGCTCTCGCGTAGTCGACATCCAAGTTGACGACCTCCGCCCTGTTCCCCCCAAGCATGCGGATGTTTGCCAGGCCTAGCAACCTAACCTCTGATCCTTCAGGAAGCATCTCTAGATCGCTCCTCGCAATGTAGACCCTTGCTACCCCCGAGTCAGCGGGAACCCTAATCTCCCGACTGCCTTTCTCCGGGAACGATGGGTGCCGAGGCACCCTACCTACGAGCTCACTAAGCGTCCGCAACTCAATGAGGACAGGATCGGGAACGAACATGTACCTGTTCGCAATCTTTTCCAGGTACTTTCTATTAATGGCGTATAAGTTTTCTAAGCTTATACGAGCTGTGGAAGGCTTGATACCTACGTGTAAGATTAATTCATAAATCGCTTCTGAGAGCAAACCACGTCTCCTCAAAGCGCGCAGCGTGGCTAGCCGGGGATCGTCGAATCCGAGGTAAACCCTCTTCCGAATCCCCTCGCGTATCTTTGATTTGCTCAGGATTGCTCCTTCTATGCCCATCCTCCCGAAGTGGACCGCTACTGGGTATTTCCAGCCAAAGTAGTCGAAGATGTACTTCTGCTTGAGCGTGTTAACCTCGTGCTCCGCCCCCCTGAGTATGAGCGTTACACCCATCAGGTGATCATCTACGGCGCACGCAAAGTTGTAGGTTGGCCACACAATGTACTTGCTACCTGTGAGCGGGTGGGGGTGCTTCTCCGTATCGATGATCCTGAAAGCCACCCAATCTCTGACCGATGGGTTTGGATGCGCAATATCCGTCTTGATCCTTAGTACGGCCTCGCCTTCGCGGAAGCCCCCGGCTAGCATGTGATCCCAGAGATCGAGCTGATTCTCTACTGCTCTCGCTGCGCAGGCGCACCTGAACCCCTTCATTCTGCTCTCACTCATGATCTCTCGGGAACACGTGCAAACGTAGGCGCCCCCGATCATGATCAGGCGCCTAGCGTATTCGTAGTAGATGTCCATTCGCAGCGATTGGATGTACTCCTCGTCCCACGTCAACCCCAACCAGCGGAGATCCTCCCTGATCAAATCGTAGGCTTCACGCATGGGTGCCTTAGTCTTAGGATCAGTATCCTCGAACCTCAGTATGAAACGGCCCTTGTACATCCTCGCATACTCGTAGCTGAGTATCGCCGGCCTAGCGCTACCCAGGTGGAGCACGAAGTCTGGATTCGGGGCGAACCTCGTCACAACTTTGCCCTCAACCGCTCCAGGTAGCGGCGGAAGTCCGCGCCGCTCCGCGGGAGCTTTAGCGGGAAGCTCCTCCACCGGAGCCATTGACTCGAGAAGCCTCTTCTGATCCTCGAGGCTCAACGAGTTAACCTCTTGAACTATTTCCTCAACGATCTTCAGCAACTCCCTAGCGCGAGGCCGAAGCTCAGGCTTTGCTCCTAGCAGCTTGGACATCACAGGCTGCGGGAGAGCTCGTCCACCGTGCTTAACGGCGTTCTCGAGAGCGTAGAGCCGCGCTAGGCGGTGGATCTCATTCGTCTCCATGTGACCCAAGCGACTCACAGTAACAGCTATTAAAAAGCGTTTTGAGAAAGTGCCGTGATCCATAGTCCTCTTCAGGCGGCGAGAGCGGTAGTGACACTGGCTATCCTTGGATACGCGGCATACTCTGACGTCAAGAGCAGAGAAGTCGACGATGCCGTATGGTTGATCCTCGTAATCGCGTCAGCAGCATTGATCTTCCCGGAGCTGGCAGCCTTTGATAGGAGTCAGTTGATCCTCTACTTCACCTCAGTGTACATAGCGTTCGCATTAGGCTTGGCTCTACTAACCTTCGGATTAATGGGGGATGCGGATTTTCTAGCGATTGCATGTTTAGGCCTTGCGACTCCTCCTGATTGGCGCGCGCTACTCTCGTCGATACCTTCCCTCTCCATATTCATTAATGCCCTGCTCGCTTCCTGCCTGTACCCCATCGCACTGCTCGTCAGAAACCTGGTGCTCGCAATGAGGGGTATCGAGTTATTCGAGGGGGTGGAGATCGGCACTGCCGGGAAGCTCCTCGCGTTGTTCACAATGACGAAAGTCCCGGCAAGAGTGTACTTGAGCAGGAGGTATGCGTACACTTTGACGGAGATTACGGAGGACAGTAGGAAGAAGATCGTCTTCCGAGCGAGGATAAGTGAACCCCCTCAACAGCCGCAGGGAGAATGGGTTTGGGTTTCACCCTACATACCCTTTGTTGCCATGCTAACGGTGGGTTACGCCATCCACATCTTTTATGGCTGTATCCTAGAGCCACTATTTGTGCCGTGAGCGAGCAAGCTTATTATGCCTCCAGGCATCGATAGAGTGGCGGCTATGAAGAAAAACTCGGGTTCAGATGAGTGAAGAGAAGGCTGGTGCGAGCCGCCAACCCTTTTTAAGCACTACTCAAACAGTCCCTCCGTGGTGGATGCGGAGACCGTACTAAAATTCGTGATGAGGGAGCCTACAGAGGAGGTGCTAACGCCTGAGCGCTTAGCGAAGTACCTTGAGGAGGCCGCAGAGCTGAGCCACTACATAGGCTTCGAGATCTCCGGTTTCGTCCACCTGGGTACGGGGATTATCAGTATGCAAAAGGTTGCTGATTTCCAGCGGGCTGGCATAAAAACCACCGTGTTTCTAGCGGACTACCATTCCTGGATCAATAGGAAGCTGGGGGGCGATCTATCGACTATCAGAAAGGTGGCGGGAGGCTACTTTAAGGAGGCGCTAAGGGTATCGCTCAAGATCGTCGGTGGAGACCCGGACCGCGTGGACTTCATCCTCGGTTCAGAATTCTACGAGAAGCTGGGAGTAGAGTACTTGACTAACGTGATCAAGGTTTCAATGGAGACGACACTATCCCGAGTGCGCCGATCAGTGACAATCATGGGTAGGCGTATGAGCGAGTCCCTCAGCTTCGCTCAGCTACTGTACGTGCCCATGCAAGTTGCCGACATCTTCAGCCTGAAGGTGAACGTTGCTCACGGCGGAATGGATCAGAGGAAAGCCCACGTGATAGCCATCGAGTGCGGAGAGAGGGTGGGCGGCTACACTCCAGTTGCCGTGCACCACCACTTACTGACCGGAATGAACATAGATGAGGCAGCACGCTCAGCCATCCTGAAGGCTAGAACCTCCGGCTCCCGCGACGAGCTTGAGGAGGCAATTCTCGAAGCAAAGATGTCAAAGTCCAAGCCTCAAAGCGCGATCTTCATCCACGACAGCCCAGAGGAGATACTGCAGAAAGTGAAGGCCGCCTACTGCCCACCAAGAGAAACCGAACTTAACCCAGTCCTCGAGATCGCGAAGTTCATCCTCTTCCGGGACAGGAAAGAGGAGTTTGAGATTATTAACCGAAAAACCGGCACAAAGATCTCCTTCACCACCTACGATGAGCTGGCTAAAGCGTACACCGAAGGGTGTGTACACCCGTTAGACCTCAAGCTGGCTGTAGCTGAAGAACTGGCTCGGATGTTGGAGCCGGCGTTCAAGTACTTCAGGGAGGGCCCTGGTGCAAGGTACCTGGAGGATCTGCGCGAAATATCTATTACCAGATAATTGCTCGTAAAAATGTGGCGACCCTTATCTATAAGGAGGATTGGAACCTCGCGCGTGAAGCCTTCGCAGCATGGTGGGAAGGCGAAATTAGAGCCCCGCTCATTCAGGTCCTAGCTCCGCACGATAGCCAACCACCTTACGATGGGTGGGACTTCTGCCGATTCCCCGATCAGCCCGAAATAGCAATAACGAATTTCGAGAACTGGTGCTCTAAAACCTACTTTGGTGGTTTAGCATACCCAAACCTATGGATAAACTTTGGCGCTGGCATACTAGCGGCCTTTCTCGGGGCCGAGCCAATCTTCACTGATAACACCATGTGGTTTGGTAATCAGCGCGAGAGGGGCATCCGATCCTTGAATGAGTTAAGTGAAGCAGAGCTCGACACGAATAACGTTTGGTGGAAGCGAGTGGAAAACGCCACGAAGAAGGCGCTCGAAGCTCACAAGGGTAGGTTCATCGTCGGAGTGACGGACATAGGAGGAGTGCTAGACGTGATCGCTGCCCTAAGAGGGACGACGGAACTTCTCAAGGATCTTTACAGGCGTCCAAACGAGCTCCTGGCAGCCATAGATAACGTTACGAGGTTATGGATCGATTGCTACGAGAGATTCACCAGGCTGATGAGGGAGTACGGCCACGAGGGTACGTCAGCATGGATGGGCCTTTGGTCGCCGAAAAGGTGGTACCCGCTGCAATGCGACATATCCTACACGCTTTCACCCGCAAAGTTCGAGAAGTTCGTCGTCCCGCACCTTCGCGAGCAGAGCGAGCACCTCGATCACCCGGTATACCACTGGGACGGTCCGGGCCAGCTAGTCCACGCAGAACACCTGCTAAAGCTGAATTTTGCAGCTATGCAGTGGGTCCCGGGCGCTCGCGAAGAGCTCAGCGGCAACGATTGCGGCTCGCCGCGGTGGTTTGACCTCTACCGTCACGTTTTAGCGTCCGGTAAAGGTCTGGTGCTCTACATGCCCCCCTGGCGGGTTGAGAGCTTTGTAAAAGCCTTCCCTCGCGCACGCGCTATTATCCAAACCTGGGCTCCGACCGTGCGGGAAGCTGAAAGGCTGTTAAGGCTGCGCCCCCAGCTCTAAACGGGGATGAACTCCTCCTTTACACCATCGTTGCTTATTATGAGGAGGTCCACCCCATCCCCACTTACAGCGTCACGGCTGAAAGCCGATTTCACCGCCTTTAGTGCGAGTGCCCTCGCCTCGCTTAACCGAAGGTCCTTCCTATACTCGCTCTCCACGATGCTTATGGCGAGCTGCGCCCCCGTTCCTACGGCCGCGTAATCGTCCTCTATGGCGGCCCCCAGGGGGTCAAGCACGTATATGTGCGGCCCTTCCTCGTCTATGCCCCCCACTATTGTTTCGACTATGTAGGGGGCGTATCGGCTGCTATTATACAGTATCAGGGAGAGCAGCCTGGCCGCGTTGTACACGCGAGGTTTGAGCCCGCTCTCCAGCTCGAACAACCTCATTTCAGCCTCTAGCATTCTAGCGAGGGTCTGCATGTCAGCGATGAAGCCGGCGCTGGCCACCCCTATCCTGTCAAGTACTCTGAACACTTTTTTCCCAGTCTTGCTCATCAGTGTAAAGCCGTAGGTCACGCGCTTATCTGCTGCGAGCACAACCCCCTCCGAGGTCTTTATTCCCAGAGCCGTCGCTCCAGGGTAGTATTCAGCCACTTACACCACCGTGCTGTGGGCTAAGCTAGGGATAAAAACGTTGCCCAGCCACTTCGGCGTAAATGCTGGATAGACTGGAGCCTGCACCGAGCAGCTGGGAGGAGCTGTTCGAGGCTGCGAAGCGTAGAGCATCTAGGGCTGCATCGAGGAGGAGGCGCGATCGATTAGCGTCGGTAAAGGGGGAGGAGCTATCGAGGATCAGGGCAGCATCGGAGTACGTTAGTCGCAAGCTGACAAAAGTAGCGT
Source organism: Thermofilaceae archaeon (assembly GCA_038727095.1). Classification (GTDB taxonomy): domain Archaea; phylum Thermoproteota; class Thermoprotei; order Thermofilales; family Thermofilaceae; genus JANXEW01. Next base: position 38,589 of record JAVYWK010000015.1, read on the forward strand.
TGAGCATGCCGTTCCTCGACTCGCTTCACCCTTTTTACCGCGAGCTGCTGCTAACGATGATTGATGAGAACACCTACAAGGTTTGCCTTTCGCGTATACGATCCGTCGCAAGACTGGTGCGGAGAATAGCTGTAGAGGCTGCGCGAGAGGTAAGGGCGAGCTCTGAGGAGAGAGAGGCGCGTAAGGCTCGAAAAGCGTTTTTCGGTAGGCTGCAATCCCTCCTCGAAAGCTTGGACGAGTGCTTCAGGCTGATTAGGGGGTGGCAGGGGGAAATTACCAAGCTGCCGTCCATCGACCCTACTTTACCATCCATCGTCATAGCTGGAGCACCAAACGTTGGGAAATCCTCTCTCCTCAGAGCGATCTCGAGAGCGAAACCCGAGGTTAAGCCTTACCCGTTCACGACGACGAACGTGATCGTCGGTCACCTGGAACTTGCCAATACGCGCGTCCAAGCTATCGATACTCCGGGCCTGCTCGACCGACCGCTCTCGGAGAAGGGGCCCATAGAGCGGCGCGCGGTTTCTGCGCTGAAGCACTTGAGGGGGGTAACGGTTTTCCTGTTCGATCCTACTCTCAGCTGCGGCTTTCCGCTTGATTTTCAGATGAGGGTTTACAACGAGGTCGAGGAGCTCCTTGGCGGAGGATCACTGATCCTAGTGGCTAACAAGGTCGATATAACCACTCCCGAGCAAGCCTCCCAGCTGGTCAGAATGCTGGGCGACAAGGCGAAGAACTTGGTTTTTATCTCGGCGTTAACGGGGATTGGGCTAGACTACCTACTAGAGCGTGTTGAAACCGAATTGCTAGAGGTAATCAAGATGTGATGTGACGGGTAAGTAGCGATCTGGACGCCCGATCAACCTTGATCAGGATGGTCACTTGAGAGTCTGCGAGAAAGCCGAGCTGGGAGCTAAATTTTAAAGTAGGCTTTGCGAACCATCCACCGTGGTTAGGGTAGGTATTATTTCCGACACGCACGACAATCTTTCAGCTGTAGATAAGGCACTTAGTGAATTTGAAAGTCGCAATGTAAAGGTTCTGATCCATGCTGGTGACATCATAGCGCCGTTCACTTTAAGGAGAATCCTCTCGCGAGGTTTCGATTTTAGAGGGGTTTTCGGGAACAACGACGGGGAGGTGGTACTCCTGTCAAGGGTAGCGCAGGAGCAGGGTGCCATTCTCACACCGCAACCCCTCCTCACCAACATTGAAGGGCTGAACTTCCTGATCATACACGGTCTACAGGATCTTCAGGAGACCAAGAACGTTGTTACACGGCTCGCCAACACCGGATCGTTCGATGTGGTGGTCTACGGCCACACTCACGAAATCGATGTGAGAATGGTGGGTAGAACCCTAGTGGTAAACCCCGGCGAAGCCTGCGGCTACCTGACGGGGAGGAAGACGATAGCAGTCCTCGATACAGAGAGTAGGAGTGTCGAGATCGTAGAGATTTAATCAGCCGGGAGTATCTCATCATCTTTTATCAAGGTTTCCACTCGCACCCTTTTACCCTTATCTTTATGGGATAAGCAAGCGTAAGCGGGGCACGATGATCGGAGCGACTATCATGGCCGCGGTGACCGCTGAAACTACTGCTGTAAGTGTCTTTACGATGAACTCGCGGCGCTGGGCTGAGGATCTGTGAAGCATAAGCTTTATTGTCGATACTAACGCTGACCCCCCGTCGAGCGGTACTACTGGCAGAACATTCGTTAAACCTATGGCTGCGTTCATCCAGGAGATCCAAAGTAGCACGTAGGTTGTATCCCATCCGCCAGGGGGTTGATTGTAAAAGTGCGATAATAGGAGTAGGCGCTGGAAGGCGAGCGGTATTGATAGCAGCTTCCACGCGACTTCAAGCGGATTGCCCGATATGAGGGGAAGAGCCTCTTTCAACCCGCCAACGTCTATCAGCTCGATGCCGATGAAACCCTTACCCTTATCCTCGGAACGCTTAGTGAAATCGAATCTGTCGGCTAGCGTGATCGTGAGACTACGGTTATCACTGAGCGCGATGGTAACTGCATCCCCAGCCTTCTTCCCCTCCATGGCCGAAAAGAAGCTATCGAGATCTGTAACACGCTTCCCATCAACCCACGTTATAACGTCTCCCGGCTTTAGCCCAGCTTTCTCAGCGGGTGAGCCGGGGTAGATTCCCGTCACTCCGATACCTTCAACAACGGGCCCCGCCCCTGCGAACAGCTGCGTGAGCAGGAGGAGAGCGAGAGCCGCAACCACCAGGTTCGCGAAAGGCCCGCTGCTATACACCTTGACCTTCACGATATCCTCCGCGCTCTGGAAATCGTCCCCCGGTTCCACGAAGGCGCCGAGAGGGAGACCTAGAAGAACGAGCCCCGCGGACTTGATGGAGAGCCTATTGGCCGCCAAAGCGAGACCGTGCGCCAGCTCGTGCACGGCTACTGCAACAACCAGTCCCACAGCACCGTAAGTGATCGGGATCAGAGGGTTCAATCCTGGAAGCCCAATGAGCGTCGCTGGGCTCGGCGCGTGCTCGGGAGGAATTCTAAAGGACGCCAATGTACTCATCGTCAGCATCGCCATACCTGCAACCATGGCTACGACCCACGAAGCCACGGCGACAAACGCTACGTTGCGCATCCTTGTACATGCTAGACGCTTGATGAGATCAACGCATTTCTGGCACTTCAGCATCACTACTGGCCCATAGAGTGATACCCTCCGATCGCCCAAGTACCCTCTAACTAGCATGACCAAGTAGACGGCTACGCAGACTGAGAGTGCTGCTAATGTGGCGTCCACGATTTAGCCCTCCCAACTGTGGCTGTTAGCTCTTATGAACATATCGTCTTCCCCTATCACTTCTAGACCGCGTCGGGAAAGGAGTGAGAAAGAAGAGGAAAAGCATCGTTTAGTAGTTTAATGTTCTCCTTTAATTTTTAACGCTGGCACTGGACTAATAGAGAGATACGATCAGGGGAGAAACGCAGAACAAGCGCTATGGGTGTGCCTTGGAGCGAAATGCCGTGCTCAATCGATCCTATGATGATGCATAGCTAGATAGGTCTGCCATGATCAGCAGAGCCCCGACAGCGAAGTTGAAAAGACCGTTAAGGTAGAGATTCAATGCTTCGAGAGTTTGTTCGGCGATGCTGGATGCATAAAGCGGGGGAGCGGAGCGGAATGCTTCACGCGCTCCTTTGACGAATGATAAACCCCTCTCGTACTCTATCAGCACGCCTAAGGCGACTTCTCGCACGAATGGATTCGCAAGCGCATCCACAACGTTCGCTTTAACGAACGTTAACAGCTCGTTGAAGATCTCTAGGCCTGCCTCCAGAGCGCTTTCAAAATCCCCCTGGCACGATATCTCCTCGTACTTCGAGTACAAGCCCTTCAGCTTAGCGTTAAGCTCCTTCAGTTCCACGGACTAAACTTCGCTAACAACTAGTTTCCCTTAATCTTTGCAATAAATCGTATTTCACCGGTAGCGCGGACCTATATAGCGGAGAACGGTTACTGTTACAGTATCATTTAAGGCGGCTTGAAGCCCGATTGGTATGAACAGGATGAACACTTTCGATGCTGGACAGGTCAGATGTAGCGGTTTCCTCACCTTTCAGAGCTTTGACCCGTCTTCATTCCCATCAATCTAAGGGTTCGATGCTTTTTATCTTTACCATTGAGCCCGGTGATATTCCGTACCTGTCTCTAGCACTTTTGGGTATCGTGAACTGACGCGAGTCTGTGTGACGGGTCCTTAACAGCTTTACTTCAACGATAACCTCTGTTCCTATGTGCTCCAGGGTTATGCGCGCCCTCTTTACGTCACGTAGGTTGAGAGCCTTCACGATTGATGCCGGTATTAAAACCTGATTGTTTATGTAAACTTTTGACTCATAGGGAAGGGGGGGTCTCCCCGTTTCAACCTTGTACCCCATCGTCTAGTAGGCCACCTTTCCACATATATATGGCTTTCCTGAGCGTAAAGCTCGCGGAATTTAAGCAGTTTACTTAGCCGTAGCACCCAAAAACCTTATTTCGTTTCCCAATGAATCGACCATGTGCCTGACGAGGAGAGGATTGTCCTAGACCCCTGGGGTACAGCGCACGTGAAGGATTACGATAGACTAATGCAAGAATTCGGTATAGAGCCACTTACAGACGAGCTTGTAGAGCGGTTGCCTTTCCAGCACAGGTTGATTAGGAGGCGCGTGATCTTCGGGCATAGAGATCTTGGCTTGATACTGAAGGCGATCGAGGAGGATGGGAGTTATGCGGTAATGACGGGGATTAAACCCAGCGGTGACTACCATTTAGGGGCTAAGCTGACATCCGAGGAATTCATCTACTTCCAGTCGCTGTCGCCGAAGGCATTCGGCTTCTTCGCGATCGCGGATCTCGAAGCGTACGCTGACAACAAAATCCCGCTTGAGGAGAGCCACCGGATCGCGTTGAGCAACTTGACGGATCTGCTGGCCTTGGGTCTCGATCCCAGGAGGGTGTACGTTTACAAGCAGTCAGTTGAAATACCCGTTCTGCGCTTGGCGTTCATCTTTTCACGCGCCGTCACGTATAACATGATAGAAGCCATCTACGGCCCTAAGCCCTTCGGTTTGTACTTTTCAGCATTGGTGCAGGCGGGCGATATTCTCAACCCTCAGCTACCCCAGCACGGTGGGCCGAAACCGACGATAGTCCCCGTTGGGGCCGACCAGGACCCCCACATTAGGTTAACGCGAGACTTAGCCAGCAAGTACAGAGAGGAATTCGGGTTCATTCTACCCTCAGCGACGTACCACCGCTTGCTCAGGGACTTGACGGGCCAAGAGAAGATGTCTAAGAGAAACCCCATGGGTATCCTCTACCTAAACGAGCCGCTCAGCTCAGCTAGAGTTAAAGTCATGCAGGCTTTCACGGGCGGACGAGCCACCGCCGAAGAACAGAGGAAGTTGGGCGGTGAGCCTGAAAAGTGCGTCGTTTTCGTGGAGCTCCTTCTCGCCCACTTCCTCGAAGACGATAAACGGCTTGAGGAATGGTACTGGGAGTGTAAAACCGGTCAAATACTCTGCGGGGAGTGTAAGGCCAGAGCCTGGACGATCATCGAACAATGGTTGAGAAACCACCAAGAGAAAAGAAATAAAATGCGAGATTTGGCAGAAAGACTGCTAGAGGAGAAAACGTTGAGCCAGCAGTGGTGAGTAAAAGGAATACAGGCGTAGTAATGACAGTTGTCATACTAGCCCTAGCCTGTATTATCCTAGCGCGCCCAGAATCCGTGAGCTTCATGCTAGGCTTCAACATAACTGATGCGAGAGGACGCCCTATAACCGGGTTTGACGATCAACAACCGATAGTAACAATATTATTTGGGAATACAACTTTACAGAAGAGATGTTTATCATGTTTATTTGATATCAAAAATATAGAGTTAATTAATGGTACAGCTAATTTCAGGTTCAACTTAACTGTATCGTGGTTAGGGAGGCAAGTTTTCTACCATTCTGAAGCTCTTCCTATCGATTCGTCCATGAACAATACCTTGGTAAAGATTCTTAATGGAATCATTAAAATCAATGCTATAAACCTGGATGTTTACGGCGTCAACGATGAGAATGAAAGGTTGAGCAGATGCCTAATCGAGGTGAGGGAGCTCAAAGCCCAACTAAGGTGCGGCCAAACTGTAACCCTACCCTTTGGTGCCTACAGCTTCACTAATGCCTCTTACGAAATAGTTCCTAGCAAGTGGGTCGAGGTGCCCGTGCTTACCAACATTCTGTATGTCAGCAACACTACTTTAACCGCTCAAGTTACGATTGGTGTAGCTGGCAGCTTCTCTATCGATGTGCTGCGAGCTGACGGGTCACCGCTAAGCGGTGCAGGGATTGAGCTTGTGTACGTAGGCGTGGAGAACATCACAGTCTTCAGGGGTGCAACACAGGGTGTACCGATTCGACTTCGCAACATACCTTACGGACGCTATCTTGTGACGGTGACGTGGAAAGGCGAACGGCTGCTGCAAACGCTAGTTCAAGTAGACCGAACGGTTCGCAACGTTACTCTGACCACAAGGATCATACCCACCGTTGCACTGACCGTGCTCGATGCCGACCGTCAGCCGATCACCGGTTTGACTCTAAGAATCGTTGGCCCGGCACGCGATACTTTAGCTTCCACTGACGCTTCGGGACGCATACTCATCCAGGACGTAGTTGAGGGCCTCTACACCCTCAGTCTTACTTGGATGAACCGAACTATCACCAAGCAGGTTTACGTGAGACCTGGCGACGTATTCGTCGACCTACCGCTCCGCCGTCTCACCCTCAAACTTACTCCGAACGCAAGGTGCGGTGATCGGTGCACACTCCCTCCAGGCTTAACCGTGAGGGTGCTCTACAGAAACGCGGTGCTTGTGGAGGATGTTACGGATCACCCAACGAGTACCGCGGAATTCGCGTTGCCAAACTACGTTTTGACTGACGAGCTTCTCAAGCTGGAGGTTAGCTGGAACGGTACGCTGCTGATGGTTCATAGCTTCACCCCGTTCGAGAGGGTGATGGTCTTTGAGCTGCGCTTCTTCGAGCTCTCTATCAAAATTACCGATGCAAGGGGCAACCCTCTCCCAAGAGCGCTGGTT
>JAVYWK010000016.1:0-43204 GCA_038727095.1 Thermofilaceae archaeon
CCCGATTCCCAGAAGCTCGTTCACCGCGACAACGGTCGCGGCTGCGCTTGCACCGGAGGAGCCTAACCCCGAGCCCACGGGAACCCCCTTCCGAACCCTGATCAGGACTCCGGTCTCCCTCCCGTAGACCTTCGTCAACAAATGCTGCGCAGCTGCATAGGCCACGTTCATCTTCCCCGAGGGCACGTTCTCTCCTTCCGCTTCGACCTTCAATTCTCCACCTGTTTCCTCTGCTACGACCTCATCGTAGAAGGCCTCAATAGCCATCGCTGCCGCGTCGAAGAGGCAGCCCAGGTTGGCTATGCTAGCCGGCGCCCTAACCACGACCCTGCCGGGCATTACGTTGAACAGCTGCGACGCCGCATGTTTTAAAATGCTAGCGGGGAGGCTATCGCGTGAGGTTCGCGACGAAACTCGTTCACGGGCACAGTTACTTCGATGAGAAGACAGGAGCGTTTATTCCTCCGATCTACCAAACGGCTATGTTCGAGCAGCCTGAGCGGGCTACGGGCGAGACGCGATTGACGGACAGAGGTACTGAACTTAAGTACTCGAGGGAGGAGAACCCCACTGTTCGCTCCCTCGAGCGCGCGCTGGCTGCTGCAGAAGGGGCAGATGATTCCCTCGCCTTCTCCAGCGGGATGGCTGCGATCTCAACCGCGTACCTCGCTTTACTCAGGAGTGGAGCTCGGATCGTTGTGACCATGGAGGGATATGGGACAACTATCCAGTTGGCCTCGGATCTAGGGAAGTTCGGTGTAAAGTCTGTGAAGGTTTGGCCAGCGGCCGAGGCGTTCATCGAAGAAGTGGGGGGAGGGGACGTAGTGCTAATCGAGACGGTCACCAACCCGACGCTGAGGGTTGTTGATGTACCGGAGGTCGCAAAGTGGTGTCGAGAGGTGGGGGCGACGTTAATCGTTGATAACACCTTCGCGTCGCCCGTCGTCTTTAAGCCGATCCGAGCGGGAGCACACATGGTCGTCGAGAGTCTCACCAAGTACATCGCTGGGCACAACGATGTGCTGGGTGGATGCATAGCCGGCCCTAACGGCTCAATCAGGGGGCTCTGGGAGTGGCGGAGGAAGCTCGGCACCGTGATGAACCCGTTTGAGGCTTTCCTCGTGCTGAGGGGTCTGAAGACGCTGGAGATCAGGTACGAAAGGGTCTCGCGCACGGCACTAGAGCTGGCGGAGTTCCTGGAGGATCATCCGAAGGTTGTGGAGGTACTGTACCCCGGTTTGTCTTCGAGCCCCTACAAGAGCATCGCTGACAGGATCTTTGAGAGGAGGCTGTACGGTGGAGTGCTATCGTTCAAGGTTAAGGGCGGAAGAAACGAGGCGTTGCAAGTGCTGCGAAGGGTCCGCGTTATCCGACCGGCGCCCAGCCTAGGGGGCACTGAAAGCTTGCTGACGTACCCCGTGATCAGCGCGGCTAAAATGATGCCGGAGGAGGATAGGGTCAAGCTGGGGATTGCCGATAACCTGCTCCGCCTCTCCGTGGGCTTGGAGGATCCGGAGGATCTCAAGGAGGATCTGTCCTCCGCCCTCGAGTAAGAGATATAGGGACGAGTAATTCTTGATTTCATGATGAAGCCAGAGGAAGTTTTTGGGGTGAATGCGGGTAAAGTCTGGAAGGTTCTAAAGGAGGCGGGGAAGCCGCTGACGGTCAAGGAGATCGTCCGAGCTACTGGCTTAAAACTCACAGATGTGTATGGTGCTCTGGGCTGGCTGGGAAGAGAGGGTAAAATCGAGATCGTGAGGGAAAAGAAGAGGTTGATGTACAAGCTTCTCGAGTGAGCATTTATCACCAGTTAAAGTCTTATGGGGTGGCGAGCTGGGAACTTGTGAGAAGGAGCGAGATAGCCAAGCTGATTGACTACGCTCTAGTCCACCCCACCCATACCATAAGTGATGTTGAAAGAGCCTGCTTGGAGGCCATCAGGTTGGGTATAGGAGCCATTTGCGTTTTACCCCCCTTCATAGGGTTCGCAACTAAGATGCTGGCCGGAACCGGGTGTAAGGTATGCGGCGTAGTAGCCTTCCCCTTTGGTGCAAGCCCGACGGAAGTGAAGACTAAGGAGGCGGTGCTGGCCGTCGAGCAGGGGGCCGATGAGATAGATTTCGTGATGAACATCCCCCTATTCAAGTCTGGTAGGCTCGATGAGGTGCAGCGCGATATTGAGGCTGTGACGAGCGCGGCCAAGCAGGCTGGTGAGAAAAGAGGCGGGGATATCGTCGTTAAGGTGATAATCGAGACGGGCTACTTAACCCCCGCTGAAATAGTCAAAGCGAGCAGGATTGTAGAAGAGGCTGGCGCGGATTTCGTAAAGACGTGCACTGGCTTCGGGCCTCGAGGGGCTACCATTGAGGACGTTAACCTGATTCTAAGCGCTGTAAGTAGGGCGAAGGTGAAAGCTGCGGGTGGCATCTCGACATACGAGAAAGCCGTTGAGTTCGTGAAAGCTGGTGCCGCTAGAATCGGGACATCGCGTGCTGTGGAAATTCTCAGCGCAGCTCCCGAGTAAGGCTGATTAACGCCCTATTGACGCCCGTCACGCCCCTTACGCGCCTGATATCCTCGACCAACCTTAACACTCTCTCAGATTCCCCTTTTACGACAAGAGCCTCGATGCACTCGTCTTCGCCCGCGTGCACGTGCAAAGTGGAAACTATTACATCGAGATACTGGTGTCCCAGCCTCCTTAAACGCTCAGCCGCGTAGTGCCCCGTAAACCTGTAAGTGACAAGGCCTATAACAGGGCCTCTAACGTCTTCACGAGAGTTCTCAAGGAGCAGCCTTACGGCTTCAGCGATTGCTTGGCTCCTGCTCCGGAACGAACGGGCGGCAATCTTGTCAAGCTCGGCCAGAAGCTTCTCCGGTATCGTGATCGACACGCGTACTCTCCTTTCGCCCACTCAGCACGGATTTTAGGGAGAGCTAAAAATGTGATGGGGAAGCGAAAGCGCTTTTAGGCGAGTGGGGAGGGGTTTGGCGCGCCTATGAGCGCGGTCAGGCGTAGGGTGTTCATCGTCAGCTACCGGCGAGGCAGCATTTACCGGAAGGAAGGTGGCGTGCCCTCTACCCAATGGTGGGAAGGTTCAAGGGAGAGTAGTTAGAGTGCACGGACGCAGCGGTAGGTTGATTGCGAGGTTCAGGAAACCGCTACCCGGTCAAGCCCTTGGGAAAACGGCACCGACCGTTTGAATCAACCTGTGCCTGAAGCATTACGTTTATTTAATCACTTTTGAAACTCCATACCTACGAGCCTAATGGGGCCTTCAAGAGGCACGATAGTTGAGGTGGAGGTCGACCACCGGAGGATACCGTATGCCGAGTTTGTGAAGATGTTGAGTAGTTTTAATGGTAAGATTCTCTCTCGCGACGGGTTCTGGCCTCTCTCCAAGTATAAGGTTTTAGTGCCTCGGAAAGGGGCTAGAGAATTGATCCGACTCCTTGAGGAGGCTCAACGTAGCGAAGCCTAAGCTTCGCTAACTCCCTTAAAACGGATTCTATAAAATGATCTACCTCCTCCCTTCTAACCCCCTTCTTCGAGGCCTCCCTCTTGACGATCTCCTCAACCACCGCGTAGCGCTTGTACCGTTCGTTTAACTCCTTCCACGGCAAGCCGGCGAGGGCCTTAGCGATCCTTTCATCGTAGGGGAGCACGCCACGGAGCATCAGGACGGCGATTATGGGGTAGCCGATGTACCCCCTGAACTTAGTCCCGTTGTCATTGCTGTAAGCCTCGCCTCTCTCCGGGTCTACGTAAACCCTGTACTCCCTATCCCCCATCGAAGAACCCACAACAGCTTCCTTGCCACTTATGAGGCTAATTCGGCCATCTGCGATGGAGCCGAGCGCCTCTAAGACCTTTATTCTTGGAGGCATGTCCAGTACTTTGCCTACAAGGGCCACGTGAGACAAAACTCCCCGATCCTAATAACGCTTTCCGTGCAGATAATGTGTGTGAGCCGCCGGGATCCGGTTAACGGGAAGGCTTTGACTTAGGCCCGCAAGCGAATAGTGGTGCTGGTGCACTTCACTTTCAGTAGCGGCTGCTCCTCGGTGATTTCTCCCCCCTCGACCTTCACCTTGCGCTCGGTCTTCGCGATGAGTAAACCGGCCTCTTTCAGTTTGAGAATGGCTTCGTCTTCGAAGATACATGCGTGCTCGATGCCTCGAGGCATGATATAGACGTTGTTCAAGCCCACTGGATCTAGCCAGCCGCGCCTCGGAGCTATTATGAACAGTTTCACTCCCATTGGTTCGAGCTCGAATTGCAGCTCGCCCTCTCCCAGTTCCCCGCTGAAGTACTCGTAAACCCAGTACTTGCCTGATGGGAGCAGCGCGTCAGGGGGTGCCACGCGGCCTTTCACCACGGCGTCGCCCCTATGGATGTTGAAGGCTGCTACAATACCATACGTTCCGACACCATCCACGGTGACCTGGGTGAAGATCTTGAGGGGGACAGCCTCGTTGTAGGGATCGTGCATGAGGCTATCCTCGGTAGGTAGGGCTGGAAAATCGGGGAGAGGTAAGCTCCCGTCGCTGAACGCGAGTGGCTTAACGATCTCCGCTACTGTTTTCCCGGGCTCATCCGTCACGTAGACGGGACCCCCGCTGACCGCTCGGGCTACGGCTTGCTGGAGGGCCCACGGATCGTGGCTCTGGAACATGTCCCAGTCGGGCCAAACGACTTGAGACATGAACAGGGCATTGTAAGCGTTAAAGTACAGGTGGAGCTTGTCCCTCGACTTCCTGTGCGGAACTATGTAGTCGACGCAGTTCCTCGCAACCGTTGAGCGTAGCCAGTTGAAAGCATTCTCAGGCTGCTGGGCCATGCAATTGAGAACCTCCAGCGAGTTCACGTAAGCCGCGGCTTCAAGACCCTCGTGCAGCTCGCGCGCAGCCCTCTCGATGGGGGTACGCCCAGAGTAAGCGTAGCCGACGAAAGACTGATTATCGACCTTGACGAAGTCGAAACCCCACCTCCTAAGCTCGGTGTACCAATCCTTGAAGAGCTCGAAGGCTTTAAGCGGGTTGGGTACGAGGTAGTTGTCTATCTCGACCAGATGCTCGCGCCACCGCTCGGCGAGCTCGCTACCCTTAGCTACTCCACCCCAGTGAACGTTGAGCGTGTGCCAGAGTCCGACGTACTTGACGCCGAGCTTCTTCAACTCGCTAATCAGGGGGGCGAAGCCTCCCGGGAACTTTCTCTCATCAGGGAGCAGCCTCCTTATCCTCTGCCCAGGCCACGGGGCTGTCTCCTCGTCCTGCCACCCGTCGTCGATGAGGACGAAGCCCGCTCTAACCCCCTTTTCGAGAAGCGATTTATAGGCTGCCAGGGCCTTCTCAGCCGTCGGTTCACGCCAGCACGCGTTCCAGCTGCACCAACCCAGGTAGCGGAACACGTCGGGGAGACTCTTGTTCCCCCTGAGGGTTTCCGGCTTCCCCAGCAGTGTTAACGCCGCCTCGTAAGCAGCCTCAACGGCCCTGTAGGGGCTTGGTGAAGCCGAAAGGGTTAGGAGAAGGGCTTTCTTCCATCGCGTGGGCGCGGCGCCGTGAAGTAGCACGCTAAATTCCTTCCCGTCAAATTTGGAGATGTACCCTCGAGCACCCGAGTTTGACACAGGCAGGATGAAAAGGTAGCCTCGGGCGCCCCTGCCGAGCAGCTGGGAAACCTTCAGGTTCCTAGGTAGACCGTCGAAGCTGGACGCGTGGAGGGGGTAGCTCCATGGGCAGTACTCAAATTCTTCCGCCTCCCTGAGTTGAGGGTACTGGTAGGGCTCGGGCGCGTCTTGAAAGTACTTGTCCGGGTCGTAGGTGAAGTGGTAGAGGAGGAGCCTATCAAACCCCTCCAGCCTCGCCCTCAGCTCGGCTACAAGTCCGCTCTCGCTCGCTCCCTCAGTCTCTGCAACGATAACCGTCGCTTCAGCGCTCGGCTCGATGAAGTGTAGCACACCAACCCCCTCCGGGTACCGCACGCGAGCAACCCCCGGCAGCAGCTCGATAGAGGTGGGGTCCGACGGCTCCCTGACTAAGGCGAGCCTGGGCTTGAAACTGAACCTGAAACCGTCTTTCTCAATCGAGATCTCCACGCCTGAAGATGAGATTCGCGCCACGGGGATCGACGACGGAGGGTCGGTATTAAATGTGATCATGTTTTTAATGCCCCACACAAATGGAACTTAGGGTGGCATTGGCAAGGGTCGTTGAGGTACACACCAGTTCTCTCTCGTTCGTGAAGATGGTCGATAGATCGAGCACGCTGCTCGTAGTACCCGTGCCGAGCAGTAGGGGGAGCGGGAGAGCGTTGCTACTCTTCGTTGCTAGGAGCAGGGGTAGAAAATCGAGGTGGTGGTCACCAACGATCGCTCTCTCGGGGCGCCCGTTAGTCTCCCTGATGGAAGCATTGAGGGGGACCGAAAGGGGGAGGGGAGGGGTAGCGTTCAAATCCAAGAGTGGCTTCTTCATAGCGCTCAGGCGTAGGGGGGCTGAGGGCCTCCTCCTCATCGGGCAGGGGGGCGTCCCCTTTGCCTCGTTCAGGCTGAGGAAGAGCGATGCCGCTAAGCTCGCCGAAATGCTAGAAAGAGCTTTGAGCTGGCCTCCAGCCGAGCTACCCACGCCTCTCTCATGGAAGGTTAAGGAGGCACTCTTCGGGAGGTACGTCAGCTGAGTAGACCATACCTCCTTAAAGAGCTCCTCAAGTTTTCGACTATTGTCCCCTCTACTTCAACCCCGTCAAGCAAGTAGGCTAGGAGTAGAGCGCCAGCGACGGGCGGCAGCTCAGGCTTGATCAGCTCCACTTTGAATTGCTCCTCAAGGTGCCTCTTAAAGGGCTCGAGGATCACCGGCCCAGCCCTAAAAACTCCGCCTACAGTCGCAACTTTGATCGGTTGTTCATCCCTCATGTTCAGCTTATCTACGAGGGTTACGACGTGAAGCGCTAGGTGCTTCGCGGCTTCTTCAACGATCCTTTGAGCGACAGCATCGCCAGCGCTAGCGAGCTCGGTTACGATTGGGGCGAGCTTCGCTACATCGCTTATGCTCATCTTCTCCACGTAGAGCTTCCTCAGAATCTCGTCCGGCGATGAAATGCCTAGAGCTTCCAGAATCCTCGTAGTAAGGGCCGTCTGAGCCCCTCTGCCGTCGAAAGCCCAGAGGACGGCCCGCAGGGCTTCGCAAGCGATGTAGAAGGCGCTTCCTTCATCGCCCACTAGGTAGCCCCAACCGCCGCATCTCGCGTACTCGCCCCTCCTGTTCCGTGCTCCGGCAACAGACCCGGTGCCAGCAATCACTATGACCCCCGGCTTCCCGAGCGTGGCACCGACGAGGGCTATCTCAGCGTCGTGCCGGACGTAGACCCTTCTCCCGATGATGCGCGGAACAGCCTTCTCTTCGAAGAGCTTGAAGTCGTAGGCTGTATCCATCCCAGCCAAGCCCAGCACAACCACGTCCGCCGAGCCAGCGCCAGCTGGAGCGAGCGCGCCCCTGATAGCGGTGTTTATGTTCTCCACCGCGCCATCGAGGCCCACCACGTGGTAGTTGCTGGGGCCACTTTCGTGAACGCCAATCACGTTTCCCCGCTCATCTGCCGCAACCGCAAGAGTTTTCGTTGCACCACCGTCTACACCCACGCGCAGTTTCCCAGGCATGATCGGGTAGAAGTTGTGCTGATAAATGAGGGTGACGCAAGTCTTAACTAAGTGAGAGCGAGAGTATGCTCCTGTGGAGGAGAAGTTAAGATGGTTTGTAGAGGCGCGTTTCGGCATGTTCATCCACTGGGGGCTATACTCGCTGCTCGGTCGGGGGGAATGGGTAATGTTCCTGGAGGGAATCCCCCGCGAGGAGTACGCGAAGCTGGCTGAAAGCTTTAAGGCTGAAAGATTCGATGCGGAGGAGTGGGCTCTCACCGCGAAAGAGGCGGGTATGCGATACATAGTCCTCACAGCTAGGCACCACGATGGTTTCAGCCTGTTCGATACTAAGCTCTCCGACTTCAAGTCGACGAATACCCCAGCTGCCCGAGACGTGGTTGCCGAGTACGTGGAAGCCTGCAGGAAAGCCGGGTTAAAGGTCGGACTATACTACTCCTTGCTTGACTGGAGATGGGAGGAGTACTGGAGGGGGCCACAGAGAGATCCACAGGGGTGGGAAAGGTTCCTCGAGTACGTGCACGGACAGGTTGAGGAGCTCTGCAGCAACTACGGCCGGATTGACGTACTCTGGTTTGATGGGGGTTGGCCCTACAAGCCAGAGGATTGGAGAGCCCAGGAGCTCCTAGATAAAGTGAGACAGCTGCAGCCGCACATTCTCGTTAACAACAGGACCGGGCTTCCTGGGGATTTCGACACGCCTGAACAGCATGTGCCGTGGTGGTCGCCGCCGAGGAGAGCTTGGGAGACCTGCATGACGATGAACGACAGCTGGGGGTACTTCGAAGCGGACAGGAACTGGAAGACCCCCCGCCAGATCATTAGCACGCTGGTTCAAGTCGTCAGCTTAGGCGGCAACCTCCTGCTGAACGTGGGGCCGGGAGGTGACGGAAGCTTTCCCCCGGAAGCGGTTGAGATTCTCTCCCACGTTGGCTCGTGGCTCCGCAGGAACGGTGAGTCAATCTACGGTGCAACAGGAGCTCCCTTCACAACCACGGTGGGCCCGACGACGATGAAGGGAAACAAGGCGTACGTTCACGCACTTCGTTGGCCGGGATCAAAGATCACCGTGGCCAACGTAGGCTTCAGAGTATTAGCGGCGCGCCTGCTAGCGGACGGTAGAGAGCTAAAGTTCAGGCAGGACGGAAGCAGGGTTTTCTTAGAAGGTTTACCCCCTCAACCCCCGGATCCCTACGATACCGTGATCGAGCTGGAGATAGAACTTCGATAAGGCGCAGGCATATTTACCTTCCTCTCTCCCCCTTACCGCGTGAGGGTAGGTGTTATCGGCTGCGGGAGCATCGGAAAGGTGCACATTAAGAATCTGAAAGCTGTAGGAGCTGAAGTTGTCGCGGCTTGCGATATAGATGAGGAGGAGTTGAAGTATGTTAAGGCCAACTTCGGCGTCGGTAACCTATACAGGGACTACCGCGATTTAATTGCGCGCAGCGACATCGATGCTGTTGTGGTTGCTACGCCGAACTACCTGCACCACAGGATGACGATTGACGCACTCCGGGAGGGGAAGCACGTCCTTTGCGAAAAGCCTCCCGCACTCACAGCCCGGGAAGTTAAAGAGATGTACGATGAGGCCCGCAGGCGCGGGAGAGCCCTCCTCATCGGTCTCACTCTGAGGTTTAGGGCCGATAGCCGGGCTTTGAGGAAGTACGTGGAGGAGGTCGGTATAGGAGAGGCTTACTACGCCCACGCCTCTCTGTTGAGGAGGTCCGGCATCCCGGGCTACGGCAGCTGGTTTACGCGCAAGGCTGAAGCCGGTTCGGGGCCCTTGTACGACATCGGCGTCCACGCGCTGGACATCACTATGTGGCTGATGAACAAGTTCCGTGTAAGGGAGGTTTACGCGTCAACCTACGCCAAGTTCGGTCCGCGCGGGAGGGGTCTGGGCACTTGGGGTAAGCCAGTTCCGGGAGGCCCCTTCGATGTCGAGGACTTAGCGTCTGCAATGTTCAAGATGGAGGATGGAGCTACAATCTTCCTTGAGGTCAGCTGGGCGGCCCACATCGCGGGTGATAGCTTCCGCGTACTGGTGCTGGGCGAGAGGGGAGGGCTAGAGTTTCCGGGTGCGAAAGTTTACAGCGAAGAAGGAGTTCTTGTTGATAAACAGCTCAGGTACCAAGAGGAGGATCCTTACGTCGTTGAGATGCGCCACTTCGTGGAAGTCGCAGAAAAAGGGGTGGAGCCCATTACAAAACCTGATGAGATGGTCGGTCTACAGGCTGCGCTTGAAGCGGCTCTCAAGTCGGCGGCTGAGGGTAAAGTGGTGAGGGTTTCAGAGGTTCTTTAGAGGCTCTTGGCCGCGCGCTGCAGCTCAAGGAGGATCTTTGTAACTTTGTAACCCCACTGAACAGAGGGGAGGGGTTCAGCTCCTTTAACTATGCACTCCGCGAGGTGATCAACGGATTCGTGGTAGTACGGTCTTATTACTCCAATCTCCTTCCTGCCGAGCACCTTTGTGGAACCCTTCGCCACCACCGTGATCTGAGGGGTCCACGGCTCAACTGTCGCAGCGCCGTCTGTGCAGTAAATCTGGATCGGTGGTGCGCGAAGGCCGTGGAAGGTGACGTAGTTGGCGAGAATCACCGCTAGGCCTCCATCATATTCGAGGATCCCTGCGAAGTTATCGAACGCTGTGACTTCAACGGGTAGAGTAGGCTGAACGTCGTGGAAGTAGTAGGTGCCACGCCCATAGGTGTCCGGGCGTATTGAGGCTGTCACCGTATCAGTATCGATAATCAACCTAGTTTTCAGGAGTATTGAGCCGAGCGCAGCCACGCGTTTCGGCTCTCCGAAAAGGGTTAAGAGTCGGGCTACATCGTATACCGCTAGGTCAAAGAGTACGCCCCCACCCGCCTCTTCTCTCAGGAAGGCCTCTGACCACATGGGTCCGCTGTGCCCCGTGTGCCACACTGAGAAGCAGTGGCGCCCCAACTGGGTGAGCTCTGCTTTCAACACTCGGTATAGGGGGGAGAGGA
Organism: Thermofilaceae archaeon; assembly: GCA_038727095.1. Lineage (GTDB taxonomy): Archaea > Thermoproteota > Thermoprotei > Thermofilales > Thermofilaceae > JANXEW01. The sequence continues at coordinate 10,649 of JAVYWK010000016.1, forward strand.
GCGCATCGGAGGGCTCTGCAAGGGCGATTACACCGCTCTTCTCAACGCTCTTCACTACCTTCTCGGCGTCCTCAAGCGAAGTGGCCATTGGTTTTTGGACGATGAAGTGCTTTCCCTGCTCGCTGGCTCTGATTGCTAATGGAGCGTGAGATTCGTGGCTCGTTGCGATTACTACTGCCTCCACCTCTGGGTCTGCGAGGAGCTTCTCCGGATCTGAGTACCACCTTTCCGCGCCCCACAGCTCGGAGCTCCTCCTAGCCCTCTCAGCGATCTTATCAGATACGGCTACGAGCCTATGGTGCCTGGCAATGTAGGGCAGGTAATAGTTGTTCGCTACGTTTCCACAGCCGATGACGCCGAACGATACTTTCCTACCGGTGCTCATCGCACTGTTCTCTAGTCGCGGGTTTAAACGGCTTGCTCATGAGCTGCCCCAAGCGGGCTCTCCGGCCCGCAACGATCTCGTACTGCACCTTGGGAAGCTCAAGTCTGCAACCGTAGTCCGCGATGCTCCTCGCACGCCCCGTCACGGCTGAAAAGGCCTCGTCATCCTCAAGGAGGGTTAAGAGGTAGGCAGCCAGTTCCTCGCTGAAGAGCACGCCGCCGGCCGTGACGGGGTAGCAGTAGGGCAGGTGAATCTCCACCCCCTCACCTCTCAGGACTACTCCGAGAGCAACCTCGAGGAGCGAGAGTTCTTCCCCCTCTGCTACCCGCGCAGCGATGTAGGCTGCCCCGTCGATGCTCAGCTGGCAGGAGCCTAAGGTTCTCGACTCGGCGTTCAACCTTTCGGTCAACAGCTTCCTGGTTCTCTTTCGGGGTGGGAAGTCGCCCATTATCCCTCCAATCACAACGTACTCGAAGCTGTCAAAGTCGTCCGGCGAGAGGGGTTTGACGGCCGAAGGATCGAGCACGAGAATCCGTTCCCCCTCCGTCAACTCCCCCACGCTAAACTCGACAACCTCGGCGAACGGTTGCAGACACTCCTGCTCGCTCCTGTCCTTGACGTTCGTGATCAGCAACTCTCCGACAAGTTCAGCCGCGTGCTTGTACTCCAGGTACGCCCAGGGGGAGACTGTTGGCTCGAGGTGCTCAATTACGAACCTCGCCATCCCGCCTAGGTAGGAGGGTTAACGTTTTTCAACCTATAAGCTACGCCCTCTCCGGGCAAACCGTGAGCATCATTGCGGAAGGGGGGTTCCCCTGCTTGCTGCAGATTAAACCGCGTGAGAGAGCGCGAGCATCAGTCATAGCAGTCGGCTCCGCGCAAGAGACAGCACACTGGATGGTACGCAGGCTCAGGGCGATAGGTTACGAGGTTGAGCGCGTGACGAACGTTGAGGTGTTGAAGAGTGTCATCGAGGAGGCTGTTGCGAGCGCGCTCGACGAAGTTGACCTCGTGGTGATTGTGGGCGGCATCGAGTTGGGCTCTGCACCCGCCTTCGAGGCGGTGGCGTCAGTGCTCGGCAGGCAGCTAGTTGAGGACGAAGAGGCTAAGCGCATGGTGGAGGAGTACCACCACTTTATCACTGGGGAATCCGAGCTCGCGTCACCGGAGGGGTATCGCGTGTTCTATACTCTGCCTGACGGTTCGATCGTGCTCCGCAACCCGAGAGGGCCTGCTCCAGGAATCTTACTCGAGGAGAACGATAAGTATCTCTTGTGCGTACCGGGGGTTCTGGCAGAGGCAGGTGCTATAGTGGAGGAGGAGGCTGACCAGTACATAAGAGAGCTGCTCGGAGTTCGCCTCTCCGCTTCTGTTCACATAATGACTAAGAGCTGGGATGAGGAGGGGCTCTGGCGCGTCGCGGAAAAGGTTTCCAAAGTAGCTCCGTGGGCTTTCGTGCAGGTTAAGCGGAATGTCTTCTCAAAGGATGGTTGGGGCGTGACGATCACGGTGTTCGCTAAGACGCCCAGCGATTTGAGCGAGAAGCTTGTGAAGGCGGTGGAGTTAACAGAGGAGGAGTTGAGAAAAAACAGTATTCAATTTCTCGAAAAGAGCCTGAACGAGCTGCTGTAAACCTCGGGAGGGTGGACCACGGGTTAGTATTCACAGAAACCTACCTTCTCTTCACCACTCAGGCTGGGAATAAAATCATCACGCTTGTAATCTGATCTGCGATGCGGATTTAAACCTATTTGCAGAAGGCTTCGGGGCTGAGTATGCGTCTCGTGTTCATGGGGCCTCCCGGTGTTGGAAAGGGGACGTATGCTGCGGCGATTTCTGAAAGGTTCGGAATCCCGCATGTTTCGACAGGCGACATGATTAGGGAGGAGATCAAGAAGGGCACGGAGCTGGGCAGGAAGCTCAGAGAGTACGTGGAGAGGGGTGAGCTCGTCCCTGACGAACTTGTGACTGAGATCGTGCGCGCCAGGCTTAGCCAGGAGGACTGCAAGCACGGCTTCATCCTCGACGGTTACCCACGTACGCTAAAGCAGGCGGAGGACTTGGATAAAATGACGAAAATCGATTTGGTGCTGAACTTCGTAGCCCCAGATGAGGTCATCGTCGATAGGATAAGCGGAAGACGAATCTGCAGGAAATGCGGTACTATCTATCACGTCAAGTACATGCCTCCAAAAGTTCCGGGTGTCTGCGATAGATGCGGCGGCGAGCTCTATCAGCGGGAGGATGATAAACCGGAAGTTGTGCTGAGAAGGCTTGAAGTGTACAGACAGCAATTTGCCCCCATAATTAATTACTACAAGGAAAGGAACCTCATTGTTGACATTGACGCGAGCGATCAGGCAGAAATTGTTATACCTCGAGTCATCGAAGCTCTTCGGACAAGAGGATTCACACCGTTGAGAAATGTCTAGGCCCACACAACGGTGGGATGGGCTCTCCTGATGATTTCAGGCATTAGTAAGCTCTAACCGAAATATTTATCCCAGCTTCGTGCTGAGTTGAGTGTGGCAGGGCAAGAAAGCTCTACGACGAGGGTCTCGGGTCTCACAAAGCGAACCCTGCTAATCCTAACGATGCTAATCCTCTTACTAGTGCCTTCAAACATCTACATAGCGTTGGCCGGCGGCGTATTCGGAGTTTTAAGCAATTACACGCTCGTACTCCTGTTCATTTACGTTAGCCGTTTTCTTGGCGCCGATCTGTCCAAGCAGGAGGTCTACGCCCTCTTCTACGCTCTATCTTTTCAGGTATTCTTCAGCGCGTACCCCTTGATATACAGAGCCTATCTGAGGGTTGGCGAGGTCACAAACTCGTTCCTGATAGCGGGGCAACCGGTAGCTAAGCTTTTACCAACGTGGCTTGCACCCCCATTTGATTCAACGATTTTCACGCTCAGGACCTTCTTCCACCCCCACATGCTTGTACCACTTCTCATCGCTCTCACATTCACCGTGCTCTGGCTCATAGCAGAGCTATCCATGATACTGCTAACCTCCTACCTCTTCGTTGAAGTGGAGGCGCTACCCTTCCCCTTCGCGCAGATAGACGCAACGTACATCTCCATGCTGACCGATCGCCCCGCCGAATGGCTCCGAGGCTTTCTGCCTATGGTCGGCATCTTGTTCTTCGTATCCACGCTGATATACCTGCCAAGCGTAGGCATAATCGTAGGCTTACCCGTGCCAGCGATAGGCTTCTACGATTTCACCCCTCAGATAACCGACTACCTGCCAGGCGGCATCATAGGTGTGGATTTTACGCCGTGGGCTTTCTTCTCGGGCTTCATGATGCCGCTTGATGTGACGGCAGCCGCACTGGTTACTTCGATCCTCGTTTGGACAATCCTGAACTCGCTCTTTGTAACGCAACCCTTCTTCAGGTCCTTCTTCCCCGACTGGGCTCAGGAGTACCAGAAGGGCATGACTTTCTGGATGATCTGGGAGAGATCCACGCTGAGGATATGGGCGCCGATTCAGATGGGCGCTGCGCTAGGCATGTCAATCCTCCTCGTCGTCAGGTACAGGAAGGAGATCGCGAGGGCGCTAACTGCGCTGGCAAGGGCCGGTTCGGCTCAGGCGAGGGAATACCCGCCACTGCCCGTGCTCCTAGCCATGTTCTTTGTCGCAACGGGAGCTGCGAGTGTTCTGTACTGGATGCTTATGCCCGGTTTGCCCCTTTACGTGATCACCGCGATGGTGATGGGGCTGGGCCTCTTGATACCGATTACAAACGCTTACATGACTGGGAAAGCGGGTCCCAGCCTGGGAATGCCACCCTACGCTTGGCAGGCCGTAGTTTACTCCATGATAGACTTCTTGCCGCCTTCAACACGCGTCGCGGCCTTGTTGTTCGGGCCTCCCATGGTGGGTGGAATGACGGGTGGCGGTGTTCAGGCGATTAAGGTGGCTAGCCTAGTGGGTGCGAGGCCGATGGATTTGGTGAAGATCATCGTGATATCCTTCGTCATAGGCACCATCGTGAACATCCTGGTGTTGGACGCGATGTGGAAGCTGGCACCCATACCTAGCATGGCTTATCCGTCCACCGTTGGCATGAGGGATCAATCGGCGTACGACTGCGTTGTGATGTCGGGAGTGCTACCATTGAAGCCGGAGGTGATCCTACCCTCAACGGGCTTCTTCCTGCTGTTATTCGCAGCCCTGGAATCCATGAACGTAATTCTCCATTGGCCGTTATCTATCGCGGGCGTGATGATGGGGTTGACGACCAACCCTGGTTTGGCGATAATGAGGTTCATCAGTTCGCTGCTCGCGAGCTACATAGTGCCGAAGCTGATTGGTAGGGAGAGGGCTGCTCGTTGGTCTGGGTTCAAAGGAGTCGTAGCTTCCGGAGCGTTGCTAGGTGATGGGCTGGCGAGCTCCATCTTTACTCTGCTAGGTTTAATAGGCAGGGCGAGCTGGACATGGCCGTGGTGAGAGTAATGCTAGGACATCGGGTGTTACTCGCGTTAGCATTAATACTACTTATTACGCCGCTTCTAGCTTCGGCTCAGGAGGGTGTTAACCCCGTACAGGCGGCCGTTCGCAAGTCTCTGAGGGAGTACAACTACACTCGTGTCTTAGAGCTGGCAGAGCGTATAGCGTCTCTTGGGCCTCGCGCCCCTGGATACCCCGGGTATGAGAGGGCTTTAAGGCTGATAGTCAACGAGGTTGAGGCTCTTAACCTGACTTACACAGTTCAAAATTTCACCATTATAGCTCCCGTAGAGACTGAGAGCTACGTGGAAGTTCTAGAACCTCACCACCTTGTTTTGAGAGCTTATAGTCTGTGGCCACATGGGGGGATAGCAGCGGGCGCGGGTGTGAAGGAGGCTCCACTCGTCTACGTGGGGAAGGGAGGGTTGGAGGAGTTCGATGGGAAACCAGTTAACGGGAGTATCGTCGTGATGGAGTACGATGGTAGCGGCGGCAACTGGTTGAACGCGCTCCGCTTTGGGGCGAAGGCAGTCATCTTCCTCGGAGGGGGAAACCCACAGCGTGAAGCTCTCGGAAAGTTCGACCCTATCACCCCTGTGCCCTTCGTGCGTCTCTACCTGGAGCCCGAGGAGGCTGCAGCTCTCAGAGAACTGTTGAGGAGGGGATCCGCGAGGGCGAGAGTTCGCACCGATATGGAGCTGCGCGACGTCACCGGCCACAACGTGCTTGTGGAGATCCCCGGTACCGAGAAGGAGGATGAGATCATAGCGTTTGTAGCCCACTTCGACGCGTGGTGCGTGGCGCCAGGGTTGGCGAACTCGACGGAGGAGGCGATTTCCGCTGCAGCTCTCCTAGAGCTCATGCGGTACCTGGCTTTAAACAGGCCTCCGCGCACCGCTTGGTTCCTCTTCACCTCCGGACACTGGAACGGCTTGACGGGGCCCCGCTACTTTATCGAGAATTTCATTCTACGACGACCCGATCTCATCCGAGGCGAAAGAACGATCTGGTACATCATGGGGCTCGACATTTCAGCCGACATCCCCGTCGCCTCGCTAATCTATGTGGGCCACTTCTACCAGACATCGGGTAGGACTTTCATAACGACAAAGTTCTACTGGCTTCAGGGCATGGTGAACACGTATGCAGGATTAGTGGGAGAGTACCTCAACGAAACGGGATTACCGCGAAGCGCGGCGCTACAAAACGCTATACGCATGCTAGGCGCCGTAAGACCCATCGATCTAACTCATGGGCCCGAGTGGATGTGGTCCAGCACGATGAGTAAACCATACGTTTTGGACACCGAGCCGTTCGTAATCGCCGGGATGGCGGCATTCACGTTAAGAACCTCCTACAGCTACAGACCCTTCGAGGGCGAACCCGTAAGCGATCTACCCTACGTGAGAAGCAACTTCGAAGACAGGGTTGTACCGCAGCTTGCGTCAGCTGTCATGATCGCTAGCGCGCTCCTGAATGAGCCGACAATCGGCGTAATGAAGAGCTTGATACTTCCGACCAGAAGGCATCCGCTGCTGTACTGGGGCTTCCTGCAATTGCAAGTGCAGGTACTTCAGTACAACATCACTAAAGGCTGGTACGATCCAGCCCCCTACGCGATTGTTAGGGTTAGCAGGTGGAGCTCGTACCCCTTCGCCTGGATGTTAACCAGGGCGGACCATAATGGCACCGCTTTGATTTACGGTGTTACGCCGCAGGGCCTTAACGCGTGGTACGTCGAAGCTTGGAAGATTGTGAACGAGACGTGGATGATCGCACCGGCGTGGGGCATGCGGAGCGGAGGGCCTACATGGATTAACTTGCTCGTGGAAAGGGGTTACACGAGCACTTACGTTATGCCAATGAACGTCAGAGTTCTCGTGGATTTGTATAACCCAACGTTAATGAGGCGTACACTCGATGATCCCAGGTACGCATCTTCGAACGTTTGGGCAGGTGGTGGGGCATGGCCCACGGTGTTCGAGACTTCAACGGGAATCACGCCTTTGTACACTTTTGTCTCCTCAAATGAGAGAAGCGGCATGTACCTGGTGTTTGCTAGCTATGTTCAGAATGTCACTGTGACCCTATCGATCGGTGCGCGCTGGCCGACGGGTATCGCAATCGAGGCTGAGAAGACCCTGTGGGCGCTAGACTATGCTGTTGGCACGTACACTATAGCGGCGCAAAGGTACTCGGTGCTTAGTGAGCGCGAAGTGAGAAGGCTTAGCGCCGATCTCATGATTGGCTACGCCGAGCATTACCTCAGCCGAGCTGTTAACGCTCTGCGTAACAACACGTGGAGCGCGGCTTTCAGGAACTCGCTTGCAGCCTGGAGTTTTGCTTCTCGAACGTACTCTAGCGAGGTTATGCCTCTCTACGAGGAGTGCATAAGGTCAGCCGTCACGCTAGTACCCTTCATCATCGTCACTGGCTACTTCTTGGAGAGGCTGCTCACAAAGGGTGAGGGGCTCCGCATGATCTTCAACGTTCTCGCTTTTCAGATCGCTCTATTCGTGATTTACGCGTTTACGCACCCAGCTTTCTGGGTGGTTCCAAGCACGCTGCTAGCAGCTCTCGCCATCGGAATGCTAATTCTGATGAGCATAGTCCTATGGATATTCTACAGGGAGGCCTCAGATATCGTCTCTCGGGTGGCGGCGCAGCTTCTGGGATACCACGAGGTTGTTACGGAGAGAACAGCTGCCATGCTGATGGCCGTGTCTCTCTCGACCGAGAACATGAGGAAGCGGCCACTCAGATCGATACTGACGCTTATCCCGATAGCGGTCTTCGCGATGGCGCTAGTCTCACTCGCCTCAGTCTCGCCTTACACAGCCGTGCTGCCGAAGCCGATGGAGCTCGTTACTGCCAACTTCTACGGGTTCACCGTAAAAAGGGCGTATGCTGTGCTGGGCGATATGCTAGACGTTCCAACGATTGAAATGTTGAGGGCTATCGTTGGCGAGAAAGGCGTCGTGAGCCCACGGGTAGTCTACTACTCGCCATCAGTGATCAACCTAGGACCCTACGCCCTCGCTTTATCGCATAACGTCAGCATCCCCGTACCAGCCGCTTTGGGCCTTACACCTGAAGCGGCTTCCCTATTACTACGCAACGCGATGGTTAGAGGGCTTCCGAAGCCGTTCTTCAGCGAGGAGCAGCCCGCCATTGTGCTGCCGGTATCGATGGCTAACCAGCTGGGCGTGGACGTGGGCGATGAAATCGAACTGTACGGTATGAAGTTCGTTGTAACAGGCATCTTCTCGGAGACCGCGATGGACGCGTTGAAAGACCCCGACGGTAGAAGGCTCGCTCCCGTTGACTCCATCTACTACGCCCAGCTCCACGGCTTCGCCGTCCCGTTGGGTGGTGCGATAGTACCCCAACCGTACGCGTGGAGCAGAGTCGTGATCATACCGAGCGGCGTAGCGATGAAACTGGGCGGAAGGGTCTCCGTGGTGGACATCCTCCTCAACCCCGACGTAGGAGAGGAAGAGTTTGAGAAGATCGCTCACGAGATAGCTTACGCCGTTGACGCTCTGTGCTACGGACAGAGGAAGGATGGCTCTGTGATCGCCTACTCAAGGTTCCCAACGTACATGGCTCTAGGTTGGGAGATGATGGTGGTGCCCTTTGCGATCACCTCGCTGAGCATCGTAGTCTCCTTGCTAGGCAGCATTAAAGAGCGAACGAGAGATCTCTTCACCTACAGCAGCGTGGGGTTATCCCCGAGTGGGGCCATGCTCATGTTCATAACGGAGTTCGCTGTCTACGGGTTCATGGGTTCGACGCTCGGATACTTCGCTGGGTGGGCGCTGAGCAAGGTGATGAGGGCCGTGGGCGTGCTACCTGTAACGTTCGTTTTTAACTACGCATCCGTAGCAATCTCGCTCGTACTCTTCCTAGTGCTGCTGTCTACGCTGGCTGCAGCAGCCTATCCCTCGTACTTAGCCTCAAGGATAATCACGCCCTCACTTGAGAGGAAGTGGAAGGTTCCAAGGACGCCGCGAGGTTCTCTATGGGACATTCCACTACCATTCCGAGTCCCTACGGAGAGGGAGGCACAGGCCGTGCTGCTGTACTTGCAGGAGTACTACCTGGGGGCTGGCTACGAGAAGCGCTTATTCAAAGTTTCCTCTGATCCAAAGGTGGATATCAAGGAGAAGAAGCTCGTAGTCAATATCAGGTTGTACCCGTACGATGCTGGAACCGAGCAGGAAGTGAACCTTTACTTTGTCAAAGAGAGGGTTGGCGGATGGAGAGCTGCTGTGAGCTTGAGGCTACTCAAAGGTCTCGGTAATGTCTGGACGGGGCCCTCGCAGTACGGCTACCTAGACGACTTGAGGAAGCAGATGCTGCTCTGGGGAACGCTACCTTCGTCTGAGCGAGCCAAATACATAAGAAGGGTCTACGAGCTCCTTGCGGAGAGCGGGGAGGTGATGAAGCCCGATCGAGCGATCGGTGAACGAGAGCCTAAGAGCTGATCCTACCCCGGTTGGCGTAGCGTAACCTTTACACCGGTGATCTTTTCAAGCAATTTACCCTTAGATTCGAACCTCTCCTTATTCACCCGTCTGGCCACCACTGTGATCCCATCTTCGCTGAGGTAGACGCCCCAGTAATCCTCCTTCTCATACACGTTCGTGAAGGCATCGGCCAGCCGAACTACCGCAGCGAGGATTAAGCCGTTCTCTCCCAGGCTTTCTACCGCAGGATCATTTTCCGGGTTGGTGTGTCTCCTGTGGTGTCTTATGCAGAAGGATACCAGGTCTGCATCTATGTCTCCTGGGAGAGCGTCCTCGTGCGCCATGAGCATTCGGACACCTATTTCCTCGTGCCCCCGCTCTGAGATGAACCTCCCAATGTCGTGTAGGAGGCCGGCAACGTAAAGGGACTTCAGATCGCGGTGAGTAAGCGTGCCTCTACTGACGGCTTGAGCTAGATCCAGGCTTACGTTTGCAACCGTTGAAGCATGCTCAAGCCCGGAGCCGAACTCGTATGCTTTACCGACCCCGAAGAGTGCGTGAAGCTGCTCTAACCCTATGAGCTCCTTTAGCCTTACGTACCAGTTGAGAGTTTGCTCCTGCGCCCTGCTCAGCGAGCACTGTAGCAAGGGTTGCCCCTTGAGCGCTACTAGAAGCGCGTTCGCCAAGAAGCAGGGTCTATCATCGTCTTCCCCCAAGCCAACGACGATGACGCGGCTGCCCGCCTTCGCGAACCTGAGAGCTGTTACCGCTAGTTCGTTAAGCTCTTCCGGAGGCCTAGGGGTGAGCTGCGAGAGGGGGTATTCGAGAGTAACGGCACCGTCAAAGCTGCGTTTGCAGCTCGGCTCAACGTTGATCACGAGCGCGCCCTCTGCTTCAATTGCGTCTTCGCAACTTACTACCAACACGTGGGCTTCGGAGAGTTGTCCATTCACGCGAGTGAGAAGGTCATGGTCGCAAATAAGGGTTAGCTACTCTCTCTTTACCACGGCTCGGGAAGGGTCGAGGGATCGCCACTCAACACGGTATCCTAGCCTCTCCACAACCTCGGTTGCCGCGCTCCTTTCAACCCCCCTCTCTTCAAGAAGCTTCGCTACTTCCTCCAGCGTCATACCATCTAGGTCGGGTAGAGCCGATTTAATCTGTTCCAAGTCGAACTGGGGCGTCGGCTGCCCTACTCTAGGGGGAGGTACCCCCAAGTAGCGCTTCAAGATAGGGTAAACGTCGGCACCCCTGAGCCTACGCCTGAACAATACCACGTCATGAGGTAAGTTCTCGATGGAGGAGCAGGCCAGCTCCTCGTCGACCGCGACTATGAGGTTGATACCTCTCACCTCTCTCAGCTTCTGAAGCTTCTTCTCCAAGTACTCCTTAGTCCAAAAGCCCACAACCTCTATGTACACATTCTTCCCTCCGCACGAGACGGAAAAATCTGGGATGAATATGCGACCACCAACAACTAGAGGCTCGGGCTCGCGCCTGACAACCCAGGCCGGTGAAAGCGCGGAGAGGCTCTTGAAGAACTCCCGCTCCACCTCGCTATCAAATACCGGTTCCAGCTCCACCTCTTTCAGGGGGAATAACTCCGCCTTAGAGTCGTTCAACTCAAACTTGAGGACTCTCGTGCGCCCCCCAATATCCGCCCTTATATCCCAGCGGTCAGCGCGCATGATATAGGGTACAAGCTTCGCTAGACGAGTACCGTACCTTCTCGTCTGCCTCAAGAGGGATGCTGGGCCGTCGATGGTCAGCCTAACGCCGTCGCCAGCCTGTTCGGCGATATAGAGTAAGCCCAAGCTTTTTACAGCGCGTAGGAGCCGCTTCGCGGTAGCGCCATCAGATTTGAACAGTACTTCAAGCCGCAAAGCTTTGAAGAGTAGCGTTTGAACCATCGATAGATTGTACTCCTTGACAAGCTCTTCTGCTGTGAGCTGCGCCGGTTCTACGAGCTCTTCTACCATGTGCTTCGTTAGGATCTTTTCAAGCTCCTCCACACTGCATCCCAGCCTCTCTGAGACTTGACGCAGAACCTCCTTCCTCTCATCCTCCCTAACAGCGATCCCGCACATGGCCCCAGCCTCTTCGAAGATTTCAAGCCTTGCCCTAACGGGATCCAACGTCGTTTTCACCCTCTCAAACCTCGACTCGCGAAGCGCAATCGCCGCCATGGCTCTGACAACCCTCAGATCCATCCCCGATTCCAGAGCTAGCTCCTCCAGATCCTCAAACTCCGCCATCAGATCGCTTTCGCTCTTGCCAACCCCACTCTTAATCCGGCTGAGGATTTCCTCAGCAATGGCTAGCGGTAAGCCTTCCGGCTTAAGCAAGAGGGGTTCGACCCGACCCCACCGGACTCTCGCAACTAGGAGGTTCGAGGGGAGCAATCTGCATCACCCTTCAAGCGCGCGATGCCTCCGCCTAGAGATCGTAACCTCTTTCGTCCCTGAGGTTATAACCTCGTAGAGTACCGCGCGCTTCCCCTCCTTCGGCCTGAGGATCCTCCCCAGCCTCTGAACGAACTCCCTTCTGCTCCCGCTGCCGCTCAGTATGATCGCCACGTTAGCGTCGGGCACGTCCACCCCCTCCTCCAGCACCTTGCTAGTCACTATGGCGTGGACCCTACCCTCCCTGAAAGCTGCGAGAACAGCTTTCCGCTCCTCCTCCGGAGTCTTGTACGTTACCTCGGGTATGAGGAAGCGGGTGGATATGACCCTGACCACGTCGCTGTGCTCAGCGAATATCAGCACCTTATCGGTGCGGTGCCGTTTCAGCAGATCCTCCAGTATCTCCAACTTAGAGGATGCGTGAAGCGCCATCCTCCTAGCCCGATACCACGCGAGCAGAGCCTCCCTCGCCTCCAAGTCCCTCACGCTCAACGATATTAATTTCTCGAATCCCCTCTCGCCGACCAGCCTTAACCCGTGCTTTCTCAGGAATCCCTTGTAGATCTTTGTGAGCCTGTTGTACAGCTCCCTTTCCTCTTCCGACATGTGCGCGTATACGCGCACCAAGTCGAACTCGGCGAGCCATTTCCCCGCCATTTCTCTTGCGTATCTCCTGTACACGACGGGCCCCACCAGGTAAGGGAGGTCGACGTGCAAACCATCCTCCCGTTCGGGCGTTGCCGTGAGCCCCATCCTCCAGGGTGCGGCACAGAGCTCCGCGATCTGCCTGTAGCCGGGGCTAGGCAGGTGGTGGGCCTCGTCGAAGACTATGAGCTCGAATTTGTCACCGAGGTGCTCAGCGTTGATGTAGGCTGAATCGTAGGTTGAGATCGTCACGCACTCCAGCTTCTTCTCTCCACCACCGTACCTACCCGGTGTAACGTTCAGGTACCGCTTAACGTTCGCCTCCCACTGGTCCATTAGCTCCAGCGTGGGTACAACGATCAGAGTGGGACACGCCAGCTCCGCTATAGCAGCGATGGCCACCATAGTCTTGCCCGCTCCCGTGGGTAGGACGATGATGCCGCGCCGCTCACGCTTCCAGGCCTCAAGCGCTTCGCGCTGGTAGTCCCTCAGCTCGATCCGCCGAGGGTTGATGCGGCAGGGCATCGGGTGGAGGACGTCGTCCTGGTACTGAATCCCGGCTTGGTTAAGCGCCTCCGTGATCCAACGGTACTGGATGGCGAGAGCCCGGTAGCACTTCACCCTGGGATCGAACTTGAAGAACGCAGCCACCAGAGGCGGGGGTTGGCCCCTCAGAAGTATGGTGCCGGCGCTCCACTCCAGCTTGAGCATCCTACTCCACTCCGCTTGTACTCATAATAAGCTTCTCCCATTAGTTGGCCGAAAATGCGGGTAGAGCAGTGTTTTTAGAGGGTTGCACGTCTGGGGTCTCATGGGTGTTGAGATCTACGACGTCCTCGTAGTTGGGGGCGGGATTGCCGGGTTTACGGCGGCACTCTACGCGGCCAGGCAGGGGTTAAGGACGCTCGTCGTAACCGCCGATATAGGCGGGCAGCTGCTGCTCGCGCCCGAGATACAGAACTACCCCGGTTTCGAGAGCATTAGGGGCTTCGAGCTCGCGCAGAGGGTTGAAGCTCAGGCGAGAGCCTTCGGCGCGGAAGTGGTTTTCGATGAGGTTCAGGAGATAAAGAGGGAGGGGCAGATCTTCACGGTGCGCGCTTTAAACGGTGAGTACAAGGCCCATTCGATCATCCTGGCGTGCGGTAAAGCCCCCAAGGAGCTCGGCGTCCCGGGCGAGAGAGAGCTGAAGGGGAAGGGGGTATCCTACTGCGTCGTTTGCGACGCTCCGCTGTACAGGGGCAAGGTGGTAGCCCTCATCGGGTGGGGGTACCACGGTTGGGAGAGCGTCAACGTGCTGGCTGAGTACGCTGCAAAAGTCTACTGGGTTTTCTCCGGAGAGAAGCCCTACGAGGATGAGGAAGCCATCAAGTCCGTGGTCGCTAGGGGTAACGTCGAGCTAGTGCCCAGAGCCAAGCCCATCGCTATAAGGGGTGAAAAGCGTGTTGAAGAACTAGTCGTTAAGGACACGGCTAGCGGGGAAGAAAGAGCGCTCCGCGTGGACGGAGTTTTCGTGGAGATCGGCTACGAACCTAGGACAGGGTTCCTACGGGGCTTCGTCGAGCTCAACGACAAGGGGGAGGTGGTTGTCGACAGGGAGTGCCGAACCTCCCAGCCCGGGGTCTTTGCCGCGGGAGACGTCACTGACTTGCCCTTTAAGCAGGCCGTGATCTCCGCTGGAATGGGAGCGATAGCAGCACTCTCAGCCTACAGGTACGTGATGGAGCTGAAGGGTAGGAAGGCAGCCGTGGTCAGCGACTGGCGCCACGTGAGAGCCAGAAGGGGAGGTCTCACGCTAAAGCTGGGCTAGACTCTGGAACCAAGTGGAGAGCGCTTACGCCGGCCGACGGGAGGCCCGCGGTTATCGCAGCCTAGAACCCGCCGCCCTGGGGACCTGATCCCCTTTCTCCAGCCACCGTCGAGACTCAACTTTCCTCAGCCCAGCTTCTGAACAGTGGTGCTAGCTGCGCGTAGGCTTCGGTGAACCTCCTGTACAGCTCTTCGTAAGCGTCCACCAGCTCCCTGGAAGGCTCAACAACGTCTAAGACCTCTCTCCACTCAGTCAGTCTCTCCAAGCTGCTGGCGGCACCCAGCGCTATTAAGGTCAGTGCGGCCACCCCTATGTTTGAGGCGTGTTCACCACCTTTGACGCGAACCACGGGTAGGCGGGTTGCGCTCGATACGATGCCCGCCCAGAGCTTCGACTTCAAACCCCCTCCCCCACCCACCAGTCTGCAAGGTTTATGCTCAACTTCGGCCAGTACGTCTATGATCGCCCTGATAGTCATAGCTACGCCCTCCATGAACGCCCTGATCACGTGGCCTTTCCGGTGGTCATATCGCAGACCCAGCAGGGCGCCGCGCAGGTAAGGGTCTCGGAACGGGAATCTTTCACCGGCCATGAAGGGGAGGAAAACAAGGCCTGATGCTCCTGGAGGTACTCTTTCAGCTTCTGCGCAGAGGATATCGTAAGGGTCCTCCTCTAGTAATTCGCCGGCTGTAACTTCGAGCCAGCCGAAATTGTCTCGAAGCCACCTGAGCACCGATCCGCCGTTGTTGGTGCTGCCGCCGAACGCCCAGTAGCCGTGCGCCGCGTAGTAGCAAAACAACCGCATCGCTTTCACGTCGATCACGGGTTTGCGTGAAAGCATCCTAACGACGGCCGTGGTCCCCAAGTTGAGGGCAGCATCGCAGCCCTCGATCACCCCGAGACCTAGGTTCTGCGCCGCCCCATCGAAGGTGCCGAGGACTAGGGGCGTCCCGGCCTTGACGCCGAAGAGCTCCGCTCCCCTGCCGTTTAATTCGCAGAGGACTTTTGCCCCCTCAACGGGCTCGGCAAGTTGACCCTCATCTACTTCAGCCAGCTGTAACGCTAAATCGTCCCACCTCTTGGCGGTGATGTTGAAGAGCTGGGAGCCCGACGCGTTGCCGTAATCGATGTAGGGGTCCCCCAGCGCCTTAGCTACGACGTAGTCCTTCACCAACAGGTAGCGAGATGCCTGGGCAGCTATTTGAGGGCGCTCACGCTTGAGCCACAGGATCTTTGGAAGGGCGTAAACGAACAGCGGGGGGCAACCAGTCCTCCTGTAGAGATCGAAGGGGTCACAAGCTTGTTCAACCAATTTCACGTACGGTGCCGATCGGCAATCCATGTGCGTGAGAATGTGTGTCAAAGGCCTTAGATCCTTGTCGACGACAAGAAGGCCGTGCTGGTAGCACGAAAGGGCCACCGCTTCAATGCTGAAGCTCTTCGCAGCTTCTTTTGAGGCGCAGCGAATCGCCGAGAGCAATTCGTCCGGTGAGTGCTCCGCTGAGCCTGGGACAGGCGAATGCAGGCTCAACTCGCGCGAGGCGACCCTGAGAACACGCCCCCTCTCGTCCACTACCGATGCCTTTACATTCGTCGTCCCAATGTCTATTGCCAATACGTTCATGGCGGCTTCCTGCCAAATTTCAAGCCTCTTTCGTAAACTTCGGGGTTCGCCAGGCGCAGGGGCTTCTCGCCGCGGAAGAACCTAACCAGGTCTTCAGCGTTAGCCATGTCCATCCTGTAGAGCGCCTCCCTCGTGAAAGCCGCCACGTGGGGTGTGAGAACGATGTTCTGAAGGGCCAAGAGGGGGCTCCCTATAGGGGGTTCACGTTCGAAAACGTCTAGGCCGGCGTAGTAGATCCTCCCCTCCACCAAAGCTTTCCGAAGGGCCTCTTCATCGATAACGGCGCCTCTGGACGTGTTCACTAGTATGGCGCCCTGCTTGACGATCGCGAGCTTCTCAGCGTTGAG
Organism: Thermofilaceae archaeon; assembly: GCA_038727095.1. Lineage (GTDB taxonomy): Archaea > Thermoproteota > Thermoprotei > Thermofilales > Thermofilaceae > JANXEW01. The sequence continues at coordinate 26,785 of JAVYWK010000016.1, forward strand.
GAGCCCTCTCGTCTCATCCGTGAGCGGGACGTGCACCGTGATCACGTCGCTTTCCCTCAGTAAAGTCTCCAGGTCTACGCGCGTAGCGCCGACCCGATCGAAAGCTTCGTTTGGGACGTACGGGTCGTAGGCTAGTACGCGCATTCCGAACCCCCCTTTCATGATCTGAGCGACCTCCCTCCCTATAGCGCCGAGCCCAATCACTCCCAAAGTCTTCCCCCTTAACTCCAACCCCACTAGGTGGACTCTAGCCCCCCATCGCCCCTCCCTTACCGCTTTATCGGCTTCAACGATCCTTCTCGCGCAAGCGAGTATCAGTGCCACTGTGTGCTCTGCCACGCTTACCTCCTCCCCGGTGTGCCTGCAGTAAGTGACGGGGATTCCGAGCTCGGTAGCGGCTGCGAGATCCACATTATCGAGCCCTATACCGTGGCGGGCGATGATCTTCAGGTTCGCAGCCTCCAGCATAACCCTGCGTGTTATCAGTCCCCCCGCACCAAGAATGAGGGCGTCCGCGTCTCCCACCTTTCCGATCGTGGATTCCTCAGGCTCGTTTGCCTTAAGATCAACTCTCCTAATCTCATCGAAAACCTCGGAGAGAATGTGCATCGCCTCGGGCGCGTAGAGGCCGTAAGAGGCTGATGCGATTACCAGCTTTAGCACAGCGGTGGATACCTACGAGGGTTAAGTATATTTTGCGCCTTCAAGGGGCGAAGAGGTGTTCGGGAGGCTACCTCAGCTGCTGCGAAAGGGGGAAGTAGCGTTGGGCAGCTGGGTAACGATCGGGAACCCCGAGGTTGTTGAGATGCTCTCCCTCCTCGGCTTCGACTGGCTTCTCCTCGACGCTGAGCACGCCCCGCTCGACATACACCTGCTTGAGTACATGATGATGGCTGTTCGAGGTGAAGCGACACCGCTAGTCCGCGTCCCTGCCAACGACCCGGTGTATGTCAAGAGGGTCCTCGACATAGGCGCTGCAGGTATTCTTTTTCCGCTGGTGAGCACAGCGGAGGAGGCTAAACTAGCTGTTAGATCGACGCGTTATCCACCATCGGGAATACGAGGCGTTGGCCCTCGCAGGGCTGCAAGCTACGGATTGAGATCCGCCGAGTACTTCAACGAAGCAGACAAGGTCATCGTTGTCGTCCAAATCGAGACTAGGGAAGCAGTCGAGAACATCGAGAGCATTCTAGCTGTTGAGGGGGTAAACGCGTTCTTCGTGGGCCCCAACGACCTATCCTTCTCCTTCGGCTGTAGATCGTGGAGGGAGGAACCAGTGCTGAAGGCCCTTGAGAAGGTGGCTGAGGCTTCACGTTCAACAGGCGTTCCCGGAGGCATGTACTGCCCCGACGATGAGTCGTTGAAGCACGCGTTAAGCCTGGGTTTCAAGTTGATCGCCTTGGGCAGCGACTACCGTTACCTGATAGCTGGGGCCAGGGCAAGGCTTGAGCGCGCTCGCTCAATGCTAGCACTGAAGTGAAGCAGAGAGAAAAATAAGAGAAGAATAGATTATTTCCTTTCGCTTAAAGCTTCAATAATCAGCAAGCAGAATTCGGGGAGATCATCGGGGACACGCCCTGTTATGATGTTGCCGTCACGTATGGCGGGTTCGTCAATGAACACAGCTCCAGCGTTGATTAAGTCATCCTTAACGGCTTTATAGGCCGTTACTCTCCTACCCTTTACCAGCCCCGCGGAGATTAGGACTTGCGGTCCATGGCAGATCGCAGCTATGATCTTCCCTAACTCGTGAGCCCTCCTGACAAAATTCAGAACCCTTTCGTCAATTCTGAGGTGATCCGGCGAGAACCCTCCAGGGATAATGATCGCGTCAAGGTCTTCGGGTTTAACCTCCTCTATATCCTTCACCACATATCTGACCCCCAAGCCAAAGACCTCTAGGGGAACGGGAGTTCCGTACCTACCGGTGACGGGTTTAACGGGGATCGCTGGCCGAGGATGAAGGCCGATTTTAACAGGAATGATGGTAACCTCAGCCCCCTCCTCGCTCAGTCTGACAAACGGGTAGAGCAGCTCCACATCCTCGAACTCGTGAGCGACGAGAAATGCAACTCTTTTCCCTTTCAAGCGTGTGCCCGGCCCTGTTCTCACAGAGTTTCTAATGAAGGGGTAGCTAATATAACTGCGCTAGGGAGAGCGGCAAGTTAATCAATCAGGGTTATTACGCCCCTTGTGGCAGACTACGGAATCTCGAACGGGGCACTAGAGTTTCTGAAGAAAGTTTGCGAGGCTGTTGGACCCTCCGGCTTCGAAGATGAGGTTCTCAAAATGTTTTATGACTACGGCAAGAGCTTCGCTGACGAGGTTGCACGTGACAACCTAGGCTCTATGGTCTTCATTAAGAGAGGGTCGAGCGAGCGGCCGCGAGTCCTCGTCGCGGGGCACGTCGACGAGGTTGGCTTTGTTGTGACAAACATCACGAAGGAGGGCTACGTAACGTTTACGCCCGTGGGGGGTTGGTTTGACCAGGTTCTGCTATCTCAGAGGGTTGTGATAAGGACGAAGAAGGGGCCTGTGATGGGCGTAATCGCGTCCAAACCCCCGCACCTCCTAACCCCGGAAGAGAGGCAGAAGGTCGTCACGATGGACAGGATGTTCATAGACGTGGGAGCAACGAGTGAGGAAGAGGTGAAAAACCTAGGGGTGCGACTGGGCGACCCCATAGCTCCCTATTCCCCATTCACCCTGTCAGCCACTGGTAAAACGGTGATGGGTAAGGCCTTCGACGACAGGTTGGGAGCTTTTATCGCTGTTGAGGCCATACGCTTCCTGAGGGAGAACGGCATCGAGCACCCGAACACGGTTTACGCTGCCGCCACCGTGCAGGAGGAAGTCGGCCTAAGGGGCGCTCAGACAGTGGGTTGGGCTGTTGACCACGATGTGGCTATCGTGACTGAAGTTGATATCGCAGGTGATGTCCCAGGGATCGATCCGCGCGACGCTCAAGCTAGGCTCGGGAAGGGGCCGACGATAGTGACGTACGACGCGTCCATGATCCCTAATCAAAAGCTGAAGGAGTTCGTGATCGAAGTGGCGGAGGAGGCGAAAATACCGTACCAACTGTCGGTGGTTGCGAAGGGTGGAACTGATGCTGGCCGGCTGCACCTATATAAAACAGGGAGACCCAGCATTGTTATCGGGGTTCCTACAAGGCACATCCACAGCCATGTAAGCATTGTCCATCTGGATGACATAGCGAATGCCGTCAAGTTGATCGTGGAGCTCGTGAAGCGCCTCGATAGCGCTACCGTTAGCAACTTCTCTTCGTTCTGAGCCGCTCTAAGCTTTCATCGATGAGAGCCTCCACTTTTCTTTGCACCTCCTCAACCTCGTCATCGGTTCTAATGACGTAAACGTTCGCGAACTCTGCTGCTACTCGCCTGTACGCTGAGCGAACACGCTCGAGCTTCTCAACCTCCTCAAAGAGTTCGATTGCGAACCTATCTTCTCTGATCCTCGCCAACGCGACGCTCGGCTCGATATCTAGAACAAACGTGATATCGGGGAGCGGAAACCTGGAGTTCACAGACTTCAACCACTCGTAGTCCAGATCCAGCGAGCCGTATGCTAGGCTGGAAAACAGGTAGCGATCCGTGACTATAGCTCTCCCAGCTCTTAAGGCGGGGAGGATCACAGTGTTCACGTGATGGCACCTATCTGCTGCAAAGAGCAGTTGGAGGGTCATCGGGTCGGTCCTCCACTCACCCCTGAGGCATGCTCTGATTAGGCCGCCGATCAAGCCATCTGTTGGTTCCTTTGTTAAAATTGTTCTGAAGCCTTTGCTTTCGAGGTACTTCTCCGTCAAGCGAGCATGGGTAGTTAAGCCCGCTCCATCGATGCCTTCGAATGCGACGAATATCATCGGAGCAGCTGGTGGTGCATGAAGCTATAAAAGACACGTTCAATGCTGCCTCTCGGTACAGTGTGTTCCAGGGGCTTTCGGGGAGCGTGCCTAACAGGTTAGATGAAAGGCTCCGAGGACCCTCCGCCCAGCCTTAACTAGCTCATTGTAGATTTCCACAGCTTTTCGAGTGTTCGCCACGTAAACCTCGACGCTCTTCCTCCTGAAATGCTCAAGGACTTCGTCCAGCACCTCCATCGCGCCGCTGTACCCGGTTCCGATCACGACGCTATCGATTTTCTCCGTTTCCGCAACATCGGCCAAGTCCTCCAGCGTTAACAGATGACCCTCTCTCCTCCACCAGTCGCTTAAGATCCTAGAGGGGGTCACGATCAAGTCCCTCTCGTAAACTCTCCCGCCGAGCTTCAACCGGCCGAACGAGTACGCTTCAACTAACGGCTGGGGCACGGTTTTTCCGCGTGGAGTGCAGTTAAATGTTTTTCAGGATCCTCCTCGCCTCCTCGACAGCTGAACGGAGTATGGAGTACGCCTCGACGGCCTTCTCCCGGCTGACGATGAACAGGGTGTCAGTGTAGGTTGAGATCACCTGCGTGACGTTGATCCCGTGAAACGCGAGTAGGAACGTCATGTAAGCCATTACGCCCGGCGTCGAGATGATGGCTTTCGGGCTTTCAACTATGACCGCTGCTTGATCGACGTATATCTCCTCAACGATGGAGCGCTTGAAACCGGAAAGGAGCTGCTGAAGAGAGGCACTATCTGCTACGATGGTAAGAGTCCGTATGCCTTGAGTAATTTGGAGGAGCCTGGCTTTAACCCCCGTGAGCGACTGCAGCAGCTCTAGCGGGTCAGACAACCTTATCGTTGCTAAACCGACATCGTCGATGAGAGTTGTAGTGCTCTCAGCGATAACTCGCATTACGTCCTCTCCCGAAACACCCCTTGTAATCTGCTCTCGGAACCTGATCAATGCAACTTTTATTGCCGCCTCGCTGACCGACGTACCCATCCTCCTCTCGACTTCGCTCCTAAGAGCTCGAGCGAGAGCCGAGTAATTGACGATGCCCATGCCCAGTGCGGACAGCAAGTGGGGTCTTGCGATAAGGATTTCTTGAACCACCTGGTTAACGCTTATTGCTTTACGCATGAAGGTATGGTTATAGCTTTTCATTTATGGTTTTCTCTTGTCTTATAATCGTATATTATGTTACATTTGTAACAAAAATGGTTTAATTAATCACTGCATATACCGTAAAAGATTTTTATAGCACCTTGAACCCCTTCATGATGGAAAAAACGACGATAATTCTGCTCGTTGTGGCACTAATAGCTGGAGCAGCGATTGGGTATGCACTTGCCCTACCGACGCTCACAGCCCTTCAATCGAAATTGAACGACCTCGAGTCAAAGCTAAATCCCAACTTTGTCGAGAGGATAAAAGCTCGCGGGGTCCTCATAGTGGGAACATCGGCGGATTGGCCGCCCTTCGAGTACGTTGACAAGGATGGGAACGTCGTGGGGATCGACATTGAGATAGCGAAAAGGATTGCACAAGAGTTGGGCGTGCGATTGGAGGTCAAAGACATGAAGTTTGCAGCACTGATTGAAGCAGTTCAGAAGGGAGCTGTAGACATCGTTCTCGCCGATATGACACCCACAGCCGAGCGTGGGAAAACCGTAGATTTCTCGATACCTTACTACTTCAGTAAGGGTAACGCAATCGTAGTACTCAAGGATAAGCTAGGTAGCGTTCAAAAGGTGGAGGATCTCTACGGGAAGAAAATTGGTGTTCAACTTGGTACGATCCAAGAAGAATGGGCTCAAGCGGCACTAGAGGGTAAATCCCAGATAATCACCTACGATAGGGTTTACCCTGAGATGTTCATGGCTCTAAAAAGAGGGGATATAGATGTTATGGTCCTCGGCGATACTGTTGGGGCTGCGCTCTGCAAGAAGCTCCCCGAGCTAACGATCGCTTTCTACGGGGGAGGGGGTAGGATCGGTGCTGCTGTAGCGTTGCCACAAGGGGCTTATGATCTCAAGTACGTTGTGAACAAAGTTATCGAGCAATTGCTGGAGAGCGGTGAGATGGAGAAGATATTCGAGAGTGAAATCCTAAAGTGGCTTGGAGAGAGTTAAAAGGTGTTGAAGATTGAGTGAAGTAATTTCTTTCATTATAGATATTTTACCATTCCTCCTAAATGGCTTAAAGACAACGCTCGAGATCAGCTTACTATCCTTCGTTTTCGGAATGACTCTTGCTGTTCTTATCCTACCCCTCCGCGTGTTTGCTCCTCTGCCTTTCTCGCTGCTGGCTAGGAGCTACGTTGAAATTTTCCGAGGAACGCCCCTCCTAGTCCAATTGCTCTTCATCTACTTCGGCTTGCCCGCTATAGGGGTCAAGCTGGACGCTTACAGCGCCTGCGTGCTGGCAGTCAGCCTCAACAGCGCAGCCTACCAGTGCGAGATCCTTAGGAGCGCGCTAAAGGGGATCCCCGAGATACAGTTCCTTTCAGCCGAATCACTAGGCTTCAGTACGCTGCAGATCTACCGCTACGTTGTTTTACCCCAGGCATTTCGGATAGCTGTCCCGGCGCTCGTGAACGAACTTGTGACATTGATTAAAGAAAGCTCGTTAGCGTCAGTAATCGGGGTAGTGGAACTGACGAGGAGGGGTGAGTATCTCGTCGCTTACACTCTGAAAGCTTTAGAGGTGTACGCAGCTGTAGCCCTAATATACTTCACGCTGTGCACGATCGCTTCTCAAGCGGCAAAGCTGCTTGAACACAAGTTCCGGATACCAGGCTACGAAAGGGAAGGTGGTGGTTTGCTATGAGCAGGATTATCGATGATGTACTTGTTATAGAACAGTTGAGGGCTGGGTACAAGGGTCACGAAGTACTCCATGGGGTCAACTTGAGGGTTGGTAGGGGTGAGAAGGTAGTCATCATGGGACCGAGCGGCTCTGGAAAAAGTACTCTGCTCAAGTGTATCGTTCTGCTCGTGAAGCCGAAGAGCGGCAGGATCGTGTTAGACGGTGAAGAGATCACGGATCACCGGGTGGATGTAAGAAGGGTAAGGGCGAAGACGGGCTTCGTCTTCCAGCAGTACAATCTGTTCCCCCACATGACCGTGCTGCGCAACCTGACTCTACCGCTGGAGGTTGTGAGGAAAGTGCCAAAGAGGGAGGCCGAAAGAAGAGCGATGGAGGTGCTGAAGATGTTCGGTATGGAGGAGTTCGCCGAGAGGTATCCGCTGCAGCTGAGCGGCGGTCAGCAGCAGCGGGTGGCAATAGCAAGAGCCCTGCTGATGGATCCTGTTCTACTGCTCCTAGATGAGCCTACTTCCGCCCTAGACCCCGAGCTGAGAAGGGAGGTTCTCGAAGCGCTCATTAAAATCGCTAGGCAGGGGAGATCAATGTTGATCGTAACCCATGAGCTGGATTTCGCGGAAGCTGCAGCGGATAGAGTTGTGCTGATGGATAAGGGGGTGATCGCTGAAGAAGGAGCTCCCGATGAACTGTTCTACAACCCGAGGAGCGAGTGCGGGAAGAAGTTCTTCGTTGAGCTCAAGGCTGTAGCTAGAAGCTAGCTCCTAAATGCTCTGAGAAAGCTCTCGCAAGGCACTTTTTAGCTCTCCCAAGAGCTTGTAGAACTCTTCTCCCTCGCTTTTTCCAATCGACGTGATGATCCTACTGAGTTCGCTCCTAACGGTTGGGGGGACTTTCTCGCCCTTATCCAGTATCAGTGCAAGAAGCTTCTTTGAGACTTCATCGGCTGCAGCCTTAGCAGCGGCTGCGAGCCTGTCTCTCCAATCGTCCCATGTGCGCACTTTCCCCTCCTTCAAGTTGATATTCACGAGCGAGAATGTGGCCACCGCTACCACCAGCTCTTCGCCCATAACGTACGCTCGTAGAGGATTGTACGGGCTAGTCGAAATCCTCCGTAAAGCATCTAGCAAGGTTTTCTCGCTGCAAGCATCTATCAGCAGCATAGCCTCCTCCAGCCTAGCCTTCAACTGATCGTAGCTGCTCCGAATCGGCTCCATGCACGGGCACCTCCCGTATCCAACATATCAATTTTACTATGTAGGCTATAACTGATGTTGGCGCTGAAAAGTTCGGTGAGCATGGTTACAACGCCATTGGTAAAGCCCCCTTTTAGACAAGTAAAGTGGAGTTTAGTTCAATCCTTGCTTTCTGGCTCGAGCGCAGCCTGACGCTAGAAGTGAATTAGGGATGAAACTTTCAAGGCTTTGTTGAGGTTCACGTGAACGGCGTTCCTCTGGCCTTGTACCCCTTCGTCTCGAGCTTTGCCAAGCCTCTCGATAGCGCAGCTTTCAGTTCGGACGCCTTCTCTTCGGGTAGAGAGTCGTATGTGAAAGTCCAGGCACCCCACTCGATGCCTGCAGCGTACTTCAGCTTGTCCCGCTCCCTGTGCAAGGGGTAGAACTCAACGTGAAAGTGATAGAACTCAGCCTCCATTCTGCAGGGCTTCTGATGGAACACCATCATGTACGGAAGGTCTATGTCGAAGAGGCTGTTGTACATAGCTGCAACCACTTTCAAGCAGTCGGCGAGGTCCACTACTTCGGCCTCCTCCATCTCGCACAGCGAGCCGAAGTGCCTCTTGGGATACACGTGCACTTCGTAGGGCCACATCGCAAAGAAGGGGAGGAAAGCGACGAAGCTGTCGTTCTCGTAGAGGACTCTGACAGCCTCCTCGAGCTCGAGTCGAAGGACCCTGCAGAGTAGGCACTCGCCTTTCTCTTTCCAGAAGTTCCCCATGTTGACCATCTCCCTCTGAACCCTTGGTGGGACAAACGGGAGCGCGTAGATCTGGCTGTGGGGGTGGGCGAGGGAGACCCCTATCAATTCCCCTTTGTTCCTAAACGGCATCACGTAGTGAATCCCGGGATCTGCGCACAGCTCGCGAGTCACCCTGATGAGCTCCGTAACGTAGAGCCTGAGATCCTCAAAGGGTATGTCGTCCAAGTCGCCCTCATGCTGCGGTGTTTCCACGACAACCTTGCAGTAACCGTACCCCGGCTTCACCTCGTAGATGTCCTTACTGCTGCGGGAAGGTTTAGCGTCGGGCCTGAGGGCTGGAAACCTGTTATCGAGCGTCAGGACACGCCACCCATACCCTGTCTCGGGAGCACCCGGGCAGAAGGGACACCCTCCGCTCCTCCAAGGCCGACCTCTCCTCTTGCTAGACACGATTACCCAAGCTCCTAGCAGAGGATTCCATCTAAGCTCGTTGATACCTTCCATCACTTGGGGGACTTATCACGGGCATAAAAACGCGCCCTCTACAGAGCAAACCTCATAAGTGCCTCTGAAACCGATGTTAAGGGGGCCACCGAATCGTTAAGGACCCCCTCCGACGTCCCCTATACGGTTCGGTGGCCCTCCTCTTTTTACCAGAAGCTCTAGAGCTTCGTCAAATGGGAACTTGTCGTGTTGCGGGTTAAAACACAGCTCTTTTCCGCATGAGTACATTTCCCTGATAATGCTGATGCTGCGCTCATCCCAACCAGCTCTAAACACGGTTACGCTACCGTTCAAGGTGAGGCGATTCTTGAGCATTCCGATGAGCTGGAGCACCAGCTTAGCCGGTACGCAGCTCATAACCAGGTTATCCTCCTCCGCCTCAAGCAGAGAATCGCCGTGTTCCACATCATACAGCGGTTGAGGGAGTACCTCAACGCACAAGTTGAACAGTGAAAGCAGCTTAAGGCGCGCAATACTATGCAGGTGCGCCACAATCTCATGTAGTGGTTCTACAGCTAGAAGGGAGGGGCTTAACCCCGCTGCGTTCGCCGAGTAATGCGCTACTAAAACCCCGCTACCGTGCCCCACTGTAATCAGGCTAGAGGATTTGCACTTCGTCGCAACCAGCTGCAAGAATCTCTCCCCCGAAGTTAGCACACCCTTCAAGTTCCCGCCGCGAGGTCCCTCAGAAAGCCCGTACCCGTACAGGTCGACGGCGTAGCAGCTGAAGCCCCTAGAAGCCAACTCCTCACAAAACCAGGTGTACCTCCCCGAGTGTAAACCCAGGGCGTGAAACAGCGCGATAACGCCCTTAGTGCGACGCGCACGCCAAACCCTGTAGAAAATCTTTGTTCCATGCGCGTCCATGAAGGTTCCTTCGTCATACGAGCTGTTACGCACGTCGGGCCCTTTCCATCTAACCGCTTAATCTTTTCCTCCTGAGCCCGCGCCCTCCCGCAGGTTCGGAAGGGGTCCAGGAGCGCCCAGCTACGTACAAGTACAGCTTGTGTAAATGAACGCTACCCGACGGTAGCGTGACTGAGACGAGAGGCTTAACGCTCGGTAGTGGGTGATCGTGCAGGATGATACGGCACCCCTCCTTACATTCTGAGATGAGCTTTAGCTCAAGCCGTCTCGTAACGCTGGGCGACGGATAGCAGTAGATGACGTCGAAGGGTTCAACGTTGAAGCTGAAAAGGTCTCCGTGAATTATTGAAGCGAGACCGTAAACCCCAGCTAGACGGACCTCCCTCAACGCCAGCCTCACGAGAAGCGGGTTGAGCTCCACGCCTACAGCCTGCGCGCCGAACTCTTTCACCGCTATTATCAACACCCTCCCATCACCGCAGCCCAGATCCACGAAGAGCTCGCCCGGCTTCAGCTCCGCGAGGGTCAACGCTGTCCTGATTACCGAGTCCGGGCTTGGTAGAAACGGTAGCTCCGCAAGCTCGCGGAGCACAATAGAGAGGGTGGCTCCGCCTTTTAAAGAGTGAGGGGGAGGTACGCGAGGATGAGCACTGAAATTACGAGGGCGGCAGCTGCGATGAGCGTCGGCTTATCGTTGAGGATCACCTCGTGAGGGTGCTCGCCAACCCCTTTCTCCATCGCTAACGTGTATCTGAGCAGGAAGAAGGCCATAACCGGTATGGTGGGCACAAGTCTTCTCCCCAAAGGTACTTCTGCGCAGTATATGGCGTACGTCACTATCGTCATGGCCGCAGCCATACTCAAAGCTTGATCCAACCACTTCTCGTTGTACGCTTTAAGCACGCTTCTCGCAGAAGAACCCGCGATTGTAAGCTCTGCTTTCCGCTTGCTAAGCGCCAGGAAGAGCGCTAGGAAGAAGAAGCCCGAAACAAGCCAGGGGGATGCTTCAACTCCAATGAGGACGGCTCCCGAAACTACGCGGATCAGGTAGTTCACCGCTATCGCCGTAACATCGACCACCTCAACCCTTTTCAAGAGCAAGCTGTAGAGCAGCGAGAGGCAGATAAACATCGCGACAAGCAGCGCGAAAAGCGGGTTAAGAGTCAGCGAGAGCGCTAGAGAGGCCGCAGACAGGAGGGCGCTTAGGGAGGCGGCTTCCCGAGTAGATACCTGGCCCGACGGTAGGGGCCTGTTCCTCTTCCGGGGGTGCAGCTTGTCCGACTCGATGTCCCTAATGTCGTTGAAGATGTAGATAGAGCTTGAAGCAAGGGATAGCGATACGAAGCCTAGAGCCAGCGGCGGATAAACGCTGGGGTCGACTAGCTTTAACGCGAATACGGCCGGCACCATTACTAACCCGTTCTTGTACCATTGCTCAACCCTCATGAGCTTGAGGTACACTTTCGTTCTCTTACGCACCACGCAGCGGGGGAACCGATCGAGGATTAAAGCTTGCCTCACTAGGAGGTCCAAACGATGTTTCATCCGTAAAGGGGGGTGAGCTCCTCAGTTGAGCCACGCTTGTCAGCGCAACCACCCTTCATCCAACCGAGTTTTCCGAGTCTTTGATCAGCTGCAAACATCGTTAACGAGCGGGTCGAAACAACCCCGAGCGGAAACCTAGTATCGAGCTTGGATCCCGCGTGCTACAGGGAAGTGCTTGAAGGTTGCAAAAATCCCATCCTCAGCCATTCTCATCTGAAAAGCCGGGAAAGGGGACGAGTTAGCCCGCCGGTTGAGCCATAGTGTGGATCCGTAAACAGAGCCCTCAATCCTCTGCAGCGCGAAACAGCGATTCGCGTTCGTTAGGTTACAACAATAATAGCTGGTCTCCCCGGAAGTGGTACTTTCTCTCGAGGCGAGGCTTCCTCCTCGGAGTACACCTTAACTTGAACGCCAAGTTCTCTCTGGTAGAACTCCGCTGCGCTCTTCAGAGCTCGCAGCTCGAGCTCGTAAGGTAATGCCCACTGAATCAGGGATGGGTTCTTGAAGTAGGCCTCAGCGAGTTTCGAAGCTTGTCTCCGCCTCTGAGGGTCGAGCTCACCCATCGCGCTGCGGATGGCGTCCCTTACACTTGCGCCAGCTGCGACGCGCTCACCTACTTTCCGGGCAAACGCGTGCTTCCAGGGTGCCGCCACGATTATCTCAACGGCTTTTGGAGCCTCTCTGATCAAGCCTAGGATTTCCTTGACATCTTCGAGCACTCTTCGAACCTCCTCTTCCGCAGCTTCTGCTTCAGGCTTTACTCGAGAAGCGTCAGAGCTCGGCCAGGGTGCGAGGCTTACGAAGCCAGGCTTCCCAAGCTTCTCCCAGATTTCCTCGCAGATGTGGGGGGCGATGGGCGCTAGGATCAGCGTCTGGTACTCGATGAACCGCTTCAGCAGCTCCCTGTTTGGCTCTTCACACCTTCTCAAGTACCATCTGAAGTGGTTTTGCAGGTTGAAGAAGCCCTCGACCAACTCATCCTTAAAATCGCCCCGTTCCATCGCCTCCTCCACCTTCATCAACGTGCGGTGCAGCACGCTCTCGAACCACTCATCGATCGGCAACCACTCCTCCCTTCCCAAACCGTAGTTCTTCACTGCGAACTCGTACCATTCGACCAGCAGGTCGACCGCTCTATCGGCTACCTCCGGCTCGAAGTTCGCATCGTCTAGGCCGGAGTTCCCCGCGTAGGCTTCAGCGAATCTTGTTGCATCGGCGCCCCACCACTCGAGAGCCTCGCGGAGGAGGATGAAGTTCCCCTTGGACTTCGACATTTTCTCTCCGGCAACGTTAACCCAACCGTTGACTCCGATACCTCTAGGCCAGTGCTCCGGCGGGAAGATGGCGACGTGATGCATGATGAAGAAGACCAGGTGGTTCGGCATCAGATCCTTACCTGAGATCCGCATGTCAACGGGGTACCAGTAGAGGAACTCCCTACGTATCTGCTCTACCAGCTCGACGCTTACGCCCAGCTTTGCTGCTACCCCCCTCGGGTCCCCTATGCCCAGTAGCACGTAGTCGAAGAAGCTATCATCGAGTCGCTCCCAGCTCAAACCGTACTGCTCCGGGTGCTGGAGGTACTTAGCCAGCACATAGTAAGCCATGTAGATGGTGGAGTCACTCAGCGACTCGAGAACCCACTCGGGGTCCCACGGCAGGGGCGTTCCGAGCTCCCCCTTGTGCGTGCAGGCCCAGTCATTGTACCAGTCGATCTGCCTGTGGAAGTACTCTCTGATGCCCTCGGGCAGGAACCTCATAGAATCCACGCACTTGTGAGCCAGCATTTTCCACTCGGGATCGCTATACTTCAGGAACCACTGATCCTCAACGATCTTAACGTGGGTTCTCGACCCACACCTGCAAAAGACGGGTCTCGGTAACGTGAAGTGCCTCAAGGCGATGCCCCTCTCGACCAGATCGTTAAGCACTTCCTCCTTTGCCTGTGCCACTGTCTTTCCAGCCCACTTGCCGAAGACCTCGGTCAGAACTCCGTTGTAGTACTCCTTCGTGTATATCTCGCGCGTCGCTTCGTCGAGCAGCTCCCCATCATGCTGGCTCTTGACCCCCAGCCGTTGAACGACGGTCTCCGCTGGCACATCGCCGTATCCCTCCAGCCTTATGATCGGTACTGGCTTGATCCGCTCGACTAGATTCCTATCCACACCGTACTTTTCAGCAAGCCCTCTTTTCAGATCCATCAGCGCTGCGTAATCGTACGGGGCGTGAGCGGGGACCGACATGACGATACCCGTCCCTTGCTCGGGTTCGACGAAAGTGGCGGGAAGAACGGGAATGCGCCAGCCGGTTACCGGGTTGATAGCCCAGCGCCCCACCAGCTCCCTACCGCTCACTTTACCCACGATCCTGACGCTGTGCCCCTGGTCTCTCAGCTCGTCAACGCCGTATCCGCCAATAACCCACAGCTCACCATCCACTTCAGCCAGGGTGTAGTCGTAGTCGGGGTGCACCCATATGTTCACAGCGCCGTAGACCGTTTCAGGCCTGTACGTCAGGCAGGGGTAGGTCAGGCCGTCCTCGCCCCTATACTTGATGATGGCAACCTCCTCCGGCCCGATCCCTGCGTACTCGTCGGGGCGATCGTGATCGCCAACCACCTTCTTCTCCTTCGGGCACCACACGACAGGGTGGGTACCCTTAACCAGAAGCCCCTTGTCTAGGAGCTTCTTGTACTGCCACTGGATGAACTTGCTGTATGGCGGGTTCAGGTAGGTGGTATGGAACTCTCTCCTCCAATCGATCGAGAGCCCGAAGCGCTGGAAGTCCTTCTTCCACTCCTTGCAGAAGAACCGTACCCAGTACTCGGGCTTGGAGAACTTCGGGATCTCCTCGTCTGGGATCCCCATGAGCCTTAAGATCTCTATCTGCCTGGGATCACCCTCCCTCACCCTGAGAGCGGCGGCCACGATGGGGCTACCGGTTGCATGCCAACCCTGGGGGAAGAGTACGTTGAACCCCTTCATCCTCTTGTACCTGGCCATAACGTCGTTGCGGAGCACCGTGAAGGCGCTGCCGAGGTGAGGGTAAGCGTTGACGTAGGGGTAGGGAAACGTGATGAAGAACTTCGGCTTCCCCTCAATGGGCTCCGGCTCGAAGATCCTGGCTTCACGCCACCGGCTCTGCCACTTTTCCTCTATACGCTTGAGGAACTCGACCCTCTCCTTGTTTGCCCTAGGTTTGATCGCGCGAGCAATCGACACCGCCGAAACCCCCACTTAGCAGCTCCTTTAACTCTTACGTTGATCGAGCTCAGGCGCCCTGTAACGCTCGACTTCCTCCAGGAGCCTCCAGGGGCCATCCTCAATGCAAGGGTTCCGCTTGCCCTGCTCAATCCTCCAGAAGACGCAGGAACCCCCCCACTCCCAGAGGGGCTTCTCGCTTAGCCTCACTCCGGCTTTCTCGATCTCTTCTATCTGCCGCGGCAGGCTGGTCCTTTCCGCAACTCTAACTCCAAGCTTCCGAAGGGTTGAGCCAACGTAGTTGTTGAAGCCCACTCTAGCTCTGTAAAGCACGTACCTTTTCGCGTCATCGATCCCTTCCAGGGGCACTACCCTGGAATCGAAGATCAAGCTGCGCCCTAGCGCCAGTGAGACTGAAGCCGAGAGGATGGAAGCGGAGATGCTGACGAGCTTCTCAACTCTCCCTGCGTAGGGGACCGATGGGCCGAGGAGCAGAAGGTTCACCTCGTCGCTGATCACGTAAGCTCCGCTCGCCGAAAAGCGCGTTAAAAGCTTGACTGCACCCTCAACGAGGGCTTTATGGACCCGGTAGTCGCGCGGCTCTTCGAAGCCCGCGAGGGACTTTCCAAAGCCGACACCATCTAACCTCAGCGCGAAGGGCAGGGGTACTCTGCTCTCGACGGCTGCTTCTCTCGTCTTGAAGCGCCTTTCCAGCTCTGGGACGTTGACCTCCAGCAACTCCCTGTAGCTCATCCAATCCTAATGCGGATAACCATTTTTACCTCTAATCGTTGCGTAACACCGATGGGGAAGCTTGGCGTAGCTGTTATCGGCTGCGGCTTTATTGGGAACGTCCACCTCAGAGCCTGGCGGAAGGTTGAAGGTGCTGATGTACTCGCCGTCGTCGATATAATCGAGGGTAGAGCTAAGAAGGCAGCGGAGGACTTTAAGGTACCGCGCCGCTACACCGACTACACGAAGGTGCTCGAGAGCAAGGATGTGGATATAGTCGATATCTGCACCCCAACCTATACTCACGCGGAGATCGCGATCGCGTCAGCAAAGAGCGGGAAGCATGTACTAGTTGAAAAGCCGATAGCGCTACGCTTACGCGACGCTGACGAGATGATCAGGGCCGCTAGGGGCTCTGGCGTGAAGTTCATGGTGGCTCACTGCCTCCGGTTCTGGCCCGAGTACGTGGAAGCTAAGCGCCTCGTTGAAGGCGGGGATCTGGGAGAGCCCAGGATTGCAAGGGCGCACAGGCTCTCACCCTTCCCGGAGTGGGCGCTGTGGCACAAGGATCGAAGGCTCAGCGGCGGCGTGTTTGTTGACATGAGCATTCACGACGTAGACTTCCTACGCTGGGCTTTAGGCGACGTAGAGGAGGTTTTCGCTAGAGGGGGCACGTTGAGGACTCCCGATTCCACGTCGCACGACTACACGCACGCTATACTCAAGTTCAAGAACGGCGCGATAGCCTACGTTGAAGGCTCATGGATTCAGCCGCCCGGTTTTCCCTTCACTACGTACCTCGAAATCGTGGGGACGAGAGGTATGATAGCGGTCGATAACCAATCGCCTGTGGCACTTAGGGTTTGCAGACCGGGTGAACCTCCAATCGCGCTTACACCGTTCGAGGACGATGCCTACGAT
>JAVYWK010000017.1:0-42808 GCA_038727095.1 Thermofilaceae archaeon
CCCTGCTCTCGCCGGGCGCAAGCTCCAGGTTCACCTGGTGCGAGCCGATCGGGTACCATCCGCTCACGATTGAGTTCCGCGACCTACCCTCCTCAACAACGATCGGATTCTCCAAGCCCCTGTAGGGGCCGAGGAACTCGTCCCTCGACGTGTCGAAGCCGGCGATCCTCTCGGAGCACGCGAAGAAGGCGAAGTGGTTCCTCCTCTCCCTGTACCCGGTCTTGTGGTAGATGACGCTCCCCTCAACCTCAACCTCTGCGAGGCTCAAGTTGCGCTGGAAGTTTGTCATGTCGTCGAGCGCGTCCCAGAGGCAGAACTCAACGTAGGAGAAGAGCTGGAGCTTGGCCGGCCTATCCCTCCTGTTCGTGATCTTCAAGCGCCAAACCTCCAGCGTCTGCCCCAGCGGGACGAAGTACGTGACCTGGGATTCGATCCCGGAGTACCTCGTCGTGATGATCGTGTAGCCCAGCCCGTGCCGGCACTCGTAGAACTCGGGTGGGCGCTTAACCGGCTGCCACGTGACCCCCCAGTACTGCCCGCTCTTCGAGTCCCTGATGTATATGTACCGACCGGGCTGGTCGAGGGGGACGCCGTGGTAGCGGTAGCGGGTGATCCTCCTGAACCTTGCGTCTCTGTAGAAGCTGTAACCTCCACCCGTGTTGGAGATCATGGCGAAGTAGTCCTCCTGGCCCAGGTAGTTGATCCATGGTGTCGGGGTATCGGGACGGAGTATCACGTATTCGCGGCGCGCATCATCAAAATACCCGTACTTTCCCCCCTCACTTTCAGGCATTAATTAATTCTCGGGCGAAAGCGGTAAAAAAGTTTACACCGAGTGCCGACAGCCGCGCGGAGCGGTAGCTAGGGTTTCAGAGTTGGAGGCGGCCACACGGCGAGTATCTCCACGCTCGGCACCACGGGCGTTTTCAGCGTGGACCCGAAGAGCAGCTGGAGGAGGCTGGGGCGGGGTGCTTTAAGCTCCCTTAAGGGCGCGTCCGGCGGTAGCCCAGCCAGCTCTCTGGCGATGCGCGCGGCGTCGTCCAGCGTGCCGATCCGGTCTATCAGCCCGATCTCGAGGGCTCGCTTAGCCGTGTACGGCTTACCGGTGAACACGTCGCTCGGGTCCTTCAGTTTCCTGTGGGCCAGCACCCTCTGCTTGAAGAGGTCGAAGACCTCCTGAACCATTTCCTCCAGCACCTCCGCGTCCTCGGGAGTTAGCTGCCGGTATGGGGAGCCAATGTCCTTCAGCTCGCCCGACTTGAAGACGTAAACCCTGACGCCCAGCTTCTCGAGCAGCTCGCTGTAGGTGAGGACGGAGAGGTACACTCCCACCGAGCCGACGATGCTGCTGTTCGAGGCGACAATCAAGCGCGCGGGGAGCGCGGCCATGTAGGCTCCCGACGCCCCGTACTCCCTGATGTACGCGACAACCGGCTTCTTCGAGGCGAGCTCCCTCACCTTCAAGTAGAGGTGCTCCGAAGCTGCGGCTGAACCGCCGGGGCTATCGATGAGCAGCACGACCGCTCGGGCAGCCGCTTCGCCGGCGGCCTGTTCGATCAGCCTCGCGATGCTCTCAGCATCGCTCGTGGCGCCGAGCAGTGTAAGCTGGGATGAGCCGTAGGCGATCGTTCCCTCGATCCTGATCAGAGCAACGTAGCCGACGGTGGGGGTAACGGTTGGCGCCCAAGCGCCGGTGAAGCGCGACGCGAGAAGGGCCAGCAGGGCTGTAGCCGCGATCGCGGCTAGAACGATTGCCACCAGCTGCCAATCCTTCAAACCCATCCTAACCACCCTGTGCGGGGCCGGGAGAGGGTTGAAGGAGCTGCTGGCGTACGGTGTTGGCTGCGGCGTGGTAGCCGATCATGAGGAGCGCGAAAACGGTGAGGGAGAGGAGCGAGCTCCACAAACCTGCGGAAGCGGTTGCCTGGGCTACTACGCCCACCCCTGTTGTAGCAAGGTACAGGATCGAGGCCACCTTAAGTATGCCCACCTTGTAGAGCAGGCTCAAATCGAGCGTGGCCACGGCTTCGAAGAAGTCGGCGGTTGCCATAATCAAGACCCCCGTCAGGATGTAGAGGAATAGAGTCTCGGGTAATGCTCTCGTGGCTGGCTCGATGAGGCCCCCGCTTATCATCGTGCGGAGAACGGCGTCCAAGGCCCCGCCGATGATCACTAGCAGACCGATTATCGGGGCGGCGAGCACTATTATCCTTGTGACGCAGTAGAACGTTTTCAGCTTCGCCTTGCACACGCTACCCCACGCGAGTACCCGGAGGATCCAGGAGGCCACCGCTAGTACGACGATGAGGAAACCGATTATGATCGCTAGACCCGCGAAAGCTATGAGTTGAGCGAGAGACTCGGGCGTGATCGCACTTTCATCCTGAACGAGCCAGGCGGAGGCAAGCGGTTGAAGCGCGAGCGATAGAGCAGCGTAAGCGGCTCGAATCACGGACGCGTTCCTCAACCTTGCTAGACCCCTTGCGACCTCAAGCACGTAGAGGTAAACATCCTGTTTAATAAAAATGTTCCTTCGATAAGAGGAGCCTCCTTGATACCTTTTTGTTTCGATCATGGAAACATTTAAAGAAGTTCAATGATCGGGCTGGCGATGGAAAGGGGTATTCCAAGCCCCGAGCAGTTCTTCGGTTTTAAGATCGGTGAGGATCGCAAGCTAGCGCGGTGGGACAGGATCGTAGAGTACTACCGCCTGCTCTCCACTTCTAGCAGGAGGGTTAGGCTGATCGAGATGGGCCCCTCTTCGATGGGGAACCCCTTCATCGTCGTGATCATCAGCTCCCCGGAGAACCTGTCGAAACTCGACGCGTACCGGGAGATTTCGAGGAGGCTAGCCTACCCCTTCGGTTTGAGCGAGGAGGAGGCGAAAAGGATGGCGCGCGAGGGGAAGGTTATCGTCGTCATCGGC
Organism: Thermofilaceae archaeon; assembly: GCA_038727095.1. Lineage (GTDB taxonomy): Archaea > Thermoproteota > Thermoprotei > Thermofilales > Thermofilaceae > JANXEW01. The sequence goes on from JAVYWK010000017.1 coordinate 2,927, forward strand.
GCCAGCATACACGCTACAGAGGTTGCGGGCACGCAGATGCTGGTTGAGCTAGCCTACGAGCTGGCCACGAGAGACGATGAAGCAGTGCGCCAGATCCTCGAAAACGTCATCGTGGTTCTCATACCCTGCATGAACCCGGACGGGCAGGTAATGGTCGCCGATTGGTACGAAAAGAGCGTTGGCGCGGAGTACGAGGGTACGCCTCCGCCCTGGCTCTACCACAAGTACTGCGGCCACGACAACAACCGCGACGCGTTCATGCTCACGCAGGTAGAGAGCAAGTACATCGCGAGGGTTCTGTACAGGGAGTTCACACCGCAAATCTTCATCGACCACCACCAGATGGGCAGCACAACCGCCCGCTTCTTTGTCTCGCCCGAGATGGACCCGATCTACCCGGAGGTCGACCCTCTCGTTTGGCGGGAGATCCAGTTCCTGGGGACTTACGCAGCTGCGCGCCTCGCGCAGAAGGGGTTTAAGGGGGTGGAGACGTACAGCCCCTTCACCCCCGACTTCGTGGGGGGCTTCCAGACGCTGGCCATCTACATGAACATCATCGGTATGCTCACAGAGTCGGCGAGCGTGAAGATCGCTACGCCGGTCTACGTGCACCCCCACCAGCTGAAGGGGTACGGCAGGGGTAGGCGGAGCGAGGACCCCCAGATGAACTACCCGGACCCCTGGCCGGGCGGCTGGTGGAGGCTGAAAGATATCATCGATTACCAGAAGGAGGCCACCTACGCGATCCTCGAAGCTGCTGCGAAGCTGCGCCAGGAGCTGCTCTACAACTCCTACGTTAAGGCGAAGAGGAGCATCGAGAGGGGCTTGAGCAAACCACCCTACGCCTTCATCATACCAACTAAGCAGCACGACCCGCTCACCGCGTGCAAGCTCGTTGAGGTGCTCCTCGACCTCGGCATCATCGTCCACACCGCTGAGGAGGAGTTCGAGGCGGAGGGTAGGCTCTACCCGGCCGGCACATTCGCGGTCTTCATGGCGCAGCCGAGGAGGGCCCTGGCGAAGAAGCTGCTTGAGAGGTTCCTCTACCCGGACAACGAGTTCACCCGAGACGGCGCTGGTAGGCCGATCAGGCCCTACGACCTCGCGACGGAGAGGCTTCCCGACTTCATGGGGGTCAGAGTCGAGGAGGCGAGGGAACCCTTCACCGGGCGCTTCAGAGCGGTGGAGGGTAGGGTAAGGCCGAAACCCAGCCTGGAGCTCGGCCCTGCGGGCTGGCTGCTGGACCCGAGGCTGAACGACTCGCACAAGCTTGCCGCTAAGCTGCTCGCCAAGGGCTGCGAGGTGTACCGCTCCAAGGGGCCGCTGAGGGTCGATGGAGCAGAGCTGCCCCCCGGGGCCTTCTACGTGCCGCGCAGCGAGGCTGCTTTAGAGGTTCTCGAGTGGGGGGTTGAGGAGCTAGGCGTGGGGCCGATCCCGGTCGAGCAGGCGCCCGGGCAGCTGGTCAAGGTTAGGTTCGCGAGGGTGGGGGTCTACCGGAGGCTCTACGGCGGCAGCATGGATGAGGGGTGGATTAGGTGGCTTTTCGACGATTACGGGATCCCTTACACGGTGGTGGATGACGAGATGGTAAAGAGCGGGAGGATCAAGGGGGAGCTGGACGTCCTCATCCTCCCCGACGAACCGTTAGCTCTGCTCAAAGGTGAGAACGTTGAGGAGGAGTTGAGCAAGATGTGGGGGAGGCCGGTGAAGCTGCCTCCGTGGCCGAAGGAGTACCAGACGGGCTTCGGCAAGGAGGGGGTGGAGAAGATAAGGGAGTTCGCGGAGTCGGGTGGCACGCTCATCTGCATCGGGCGATCAGTCGACTTCCTCATCAAGGAGCTGAGGCTGCCGTTGAGGAACCTCAGCGAGGAGCTGAAGGATCCAACCAAGTACTTCTGCCCCGGGTCCACTCTGAGGGCCTTGGTCGACAACGATCACCCCCTGGCTTGGGGCATGCCGCGCGAAACCACCGTGCTTTTCGTCGATGGCCCAGTGCTGGAGATCGTGCCCAACCACTGGAACGAGCAGTACCACGAGGTCGTCAGGTTCGCCGACAGGGATTTGCTCAGCAGCGGCTGGCTCATCGGTGAGGAAAACCTCAGGAGGAAGCCGTTGCTCATCGAAGCGGGGGTGGGCAGGGGTCGGGCACTGGCTTACGCCTTCAGGCCCCACTTCAGAGGGCAAACCCACGGCACCTTCAAGCTCCTGCTTAACGCGGTCTACGCCTACAGCGAGTGCGGACAAACCGATGCGTGAGCCCGGCAAGCTTAAAAGCGCTGTCGGGCAGATTACGCGCTGATGAAGGCCGTACTCTCTGACGCAACGAATGAGGAAGCCTTTAAGTGCTGACCGTTCTACCTGCTTCGCCGTTAGCGCTGCAGGCGTTCCATCATTTTCGCTTCGGCGAGGGCGGCCTCTGCTTGCTCCATGCTTGCGCCTGCCGCCACGGCCAGTTCGCTCGCGCTGAGCTTGGCGAGGTCGTTGAGCGTCACGATGCCGCTCCTGAGGAGGACGCGCTTCTGCTCCTCGCTCAGCGTGGAGAGGACGGTTATCGGGTACAAGCCGTACCTTTCGATGAGGACCTCCAATCCCTCCTCCGGGTAGTGCCAGGCTATGACGCGCATGCCGACGCACTCGGCGTAGGCGGCGGCTTCAGCCGTCACCTTCGTGTTAGTCACGATCCACGCCCTGTCGAACTGGTCCTTCAGGTCGAGGTAGCGCGCGTAAACGTAGAGGGCGACCTTGGCGTCAACCTTGATCCCCGGGAGGTTGTGGTACTTGCACTCGACGAAGACCCGCTCCCCCGAGCCCTCCGCGACGACGTCCAACTCGTGCTCGATGCACCTACCTCTAGCCTTCACGTTCGTGCGCGCCGCGTAGCCCATCTTCTCCAGGAGCCTCGCGACAAACTTCTCGAATGGGTAGCCCTCCGGCCCCATCCTCATGATGGCCCTGCGGACGGCGTACCTTACCGCGCACCGCGGGTATCGTTCGCGGAGCCGGGCTAGGAGCCGGCTGTGAATCTCGTCGGAGGTGACGACGGCCGGTAGGGATTCCTCGAGCTCCTCAACAAGTTTCAGCGCGTCCTGCTCGGGCAGCCCGCACCGGACGATGCTGAGGAGGAGCTTCTGCCGGCTGTAGGGTTCCCTCGAGCCGTTAGCCTTGACTACGGTCTCGACCATGGAGGGGTAGTGCAGCTCCGGCTATTTTACTCCCTCGAGGCCCGGCGACTCCACGTAGATGTTCCACCAGGGCTTGCTCCACCTCTTCTCCACGCGAGGTACAGCTTTGAGCAGCTCTTCGGCCACAGCGGCTACGCTGCGGGCTTCGCTTGGGCTAAGCCCCTCTTTGACGAGGACGTCGATCCTATCGATGAGGTTCTGGAGGTTCAATCTGACGGTGAGCGCGAACCCCTTGTCTCTCTCGAGCGCGCCCCCGAATAGCTTGGGGTTGATCGCCTCACCCCCCTCGCCGATCTCGTGGTCGAGGAGGAGCGCGGCCACATCCTTCATGTCCTTGAGCTCCATGCCGACCGCGACCATCCCCTTCAGGTGCTCGTATGGTAGCACCCTGTACCCCTGGCCGGACGACTCGAGGATCGGTAGCTTCTCGACGGGTAGCCCGAATATGTACTGAAGCTTTGAGAGCAGCAGGTTTTCGAGGCCCACCGTGTAGAGGTTCTCCCTGGCCCTCTCGAACTCGCCGCTCAGCTTGATCGTGTGGCGGAAGGGGAGCACGTCGCAGAAGATGTCGATTACCGCAACCCGTAAGCCGTCACCCTCGACCCCGCTGAGCCCGTGAACCCTGTACCTCCTCCCACCCCTGAGCGCGTTGAACCACTTGTCGCCGGAGGTGGTGAAGTACGTGTAGCGGCTGCCCAGCAGGCTGCCGAGGTTGAGGAGGAGCTTCACGAAGAGGAGCCCGTCGCGCTTTCTCACGACGAAGTCCACGTCGTTTAGCTCCCTGTTCAGCGCGTGCCCCCGCTTGTTCGCCGTGGGCGAGTGGACTTTGACGGCTGCCCCTCCGAAGAGGAGGGCGTCGATAGGCCTGCTCAGCTTCCCCCTGAGCTCTCCGAGCAAGTCTAGGCTGGGCGCTTTACGCGCAGCCCAGAGGGTTACGACGGCTCGGACGAGGGAGAGGTTGGAAAGGTCTATGTAGCCGGGTAGGCCGAGCTCCTCTGCAGCCTGCTGGGCTTCGATTCTCGAGGTGAGGGGGAGCTCAACCTCGTACACGGTCCCGTCATAGTCCTCTAGGAGCTTCAGCCTCGCCAACCCGGTCACCCGTACGTGAACACGTAGCTCCTCACCCTGCCCCGCTCGAGCGTTAGGAGCACGCCCTTGAGGGCGCCGCTGCTGTAGTCGCTCCCCGGGTTGAAGCAGAGGGTTCTCCCGATCTTAGCCACACCCTTGGACTCGTGGATGTGACCGTGGAGGCCGACCAGCGGCTGGTACTCCTCGATGATCCTCCTCACGGCTCTGCTCCCCGCGTGGAGCATCTCCACTTCGCCGCCCTTCCGAACGACCCGGAACCCTTCGTCAAGAGCGGGGGCCAAGTCGATCGGTGTCCCGTAGGGTGGTACGTGCACGTTTAGCACCATGACCGAAGGGTCGCCAGCCTCCTCGACTAGCCTCCTCAGCTTGCTGTACAGCTCCTCCTCCGTTAGCTCGCGCGGGGTCTTCCATGGGGTTGGGTTGGAGGCTCCGAGGCTCGCGAGCTGAAGGCCGCCCTCCAATTCGATGACGCGGTTGTCGGGGTTTACGACGACGTCCGAGCCCTCCAACGCCTCGTCCACAGCCCAGCGGTCGTCGTTACCGGGCATGATGTACACTTCGACACCACTGCCACGCAGCCTTTCCTCAGCCAGCTTAACCCACCTCCTCAGGGTTTCAACCATAGCCTTCGTGAACAGCTCATCCACGAGGGCGGGGTCCCTCCTCAGCTTCTCGTACTCGTCCTCCTCCACAACCACAGTGTAGAACCCGTTGCTCCTGATCGTTGCCACCACCTTCTCGAGCTCATCAGAACTTCTCGCGAGCCAGGGTTTGCCGAAGACCTCAGCCCTGTACGATTCCCCGCTCCTCACGATTGGCACGAGGGCTTTACCCGTCAAGTCCCCGCCCAGCACGAGCACATCCGCTTTGTACACTTTCGCGGCGTTGAGGAACTTGCGGAAGCATACTTCGCTGCCGTGTACGTCGGAGGCGTAGAACAGCCGCACGGTTGACACCTACTCTGGAGGTAGCTCTCGGAAGGCTAAATCTATATCGATTCCCTGCCTCCGCCTGTAGAGCTTCACGCCGTAGAAGTAGGCTGTCCCGGCCACGTAGGCCGCTAGAATGGTGAGCAGCGAGGGCACGTGCAGGGCTCCGAGCCCCGGGTTCGTGAAGTAGAAGTAGAGCAGCACGAGGAGCAGCCCAGCGTAGACCGCGCCGCAGATGCTGATGAGGGGTACGCCTGCAACCTTCAGCTTCGAGACGGGAGAGCCCTCATACATCAGCTTGGTCTTCCCCCGGTAGGGCACCACGATGGCTGAGATTGCGGTGAATAGGAAGGTAGTGGAGATCTGCGGGATCATCGCCGTAAAGCCCGCGAGGTACTCGGGGTTGAGGGCGTAGATCGTGAGCATGATGTAGCTGAAGGCAGTCGTAACGAGTACGTTCTTCACGGGTGCATGGAAGCGCTCGCTCATATCCGCTAGGAAGCTGGGGGCGATCCTGTCGAAGGCCCAAGCGAGGAAGATCCTGCTCATCGGGAAGACTGTGTACAATGCGTAGTAGAGGATCCAAGCGGCGAACCCGATCCCGATCAACCACCTGAGCCAGAGGGGCGCCATGATCGCGGCGAAGGCGAAGTACGACGGCGGGAAGGGCAGTTTGTAGAGCCCTAGTCCATCACCGTAAACGTAGGCAACGGCTAACAGGAAGTCGTAGCCGACGACTCGCTCGAGCAAAGCGCCGGTGATCCACCAGGAGGCTGAGGCGAGCACGAGCCCGCCTGGGATCCCGATGATCATGCTCTTCTGTACGTCCCTTGTCTCCCCCGCGATGTAAGCGGCCAGGTACGGGTAGAGGAGCCCCCAGGCGGCGACAGGCATGAGGGGTAGGGCCTTTGCTACGCTCCAAGTGTACGAGGCGTCCGCACCGTACGTCTCCGACAGGTACCTCAGCCCCTCCCTCACGATTGTATCGTAGTCGGCCGACCCGTAGGAGGCGCTGAAGCTGTTCCACGCGGCGATGAAGGACTCCCTGCTGGCGCCAAGTAGGATCGCCCAGATCGCCGCGAAGTGCAGCACTCCAAGCGCGAAGCAGGCCGCTTGGAAGACCCTGAAGGCCTTGAGGCCGAGTATCGTCACGAGCGCTGAAACGGTGATAATGAGGATGCCTATGAGGAGGATGCCAATCGAGGACCCGGCGAACTCGGCGGCCTGCTCCAACCCCGTGAGCGAGAAGGTGGTGAGGATGGCTGGATCCGCCACGTACGATGGTAGCACAGCCACCCACACGAAGTTGGCTATGATCCAGCCGAAGCTGGAGAGGAAGCCGAGCAGCGGGTGGAGGATCCTGCTGACGAACACGTAGTCTCCCCCGCTCCGCGGGGCGATCGTGACGAGCAGCGCCCAGGCCAGCGCGCCGAAGATCATCGGAACGGTGGTTAGAAGCACGCCGAGGTGCAGGTTGCCGCCGGGCGCGAAGTAGGGCCCCCATAGGAAGTACCACCAGGCCGAGAGACCCCAGCTGATGTTGAGCGAGGCGAAGATCAGGATGTCGAGCCAGCCGGCTTCTCTGACGAGGCCCGTAGCCTCCCTCAGGAATACGCCTCTAGACCCGCTATCCGAGAGATCGCCTTCACCCTCATCCATCGGGGGGCTCTCCCCAGCTACGGGATATTAAGCCATCCATCACGTAAAACGTTTATTTACGCATATGTGCAGCACGGGGAGTTCTCCATCATTCACCTCTGCCTGTTTAAAACTTGCTTGACGTACTCCCCCAGCAGCCGCTCAATTTCTTTATCCAGGGGTTCAACCACGTGCTGCTTGAGGAGTTCCTCCGCTCGCAACCTCGCCTCTTCAACGAGGCTCTTACTCTTCCACCACCGCTCCCACCGTACTCTGCTGAGCAGCTTCGGTACGTAGTGCTCCCTTCTTACGTTCCTCACCGTGTGGAGTTTCGATAGGAAAATGCCCCCAGGACCCACTTCCTCTATCACGTTGAGCGCGAGGGTCTCCTCGTTAACCTCTATCCCTCTCGCTGCTCTGGCTGCGATGCCGCAGAGCTCATCGTCGATCACGAGCTGCTCGAGGCTGGCTGCAAGGGTTGAGTCGAGGGAGCCGGCTGAGTCGTAGACGAAGTTGATCCCCGAGAGCGCGGCGAAGACTAGCGTGACAGCCTTCTCGAAGCCGGCTTGCAGATCGGGAAGCTTAGAGTCCGTCGTTCCCCCCGTCCCCCTGCTCGGTAAACCGTAGAAGCGCGCAAGCTGGGCTGTAGCCGCGTTGATCAGGCCGGCCTCCACGGCCCCCAACGCGATGTTCCCCGTCCTCATGTCCATTATAGTGGAGACCGTCCCAAAGAGCACCGGCGTTCCCGGGTTCACGAGCTCTGCGATCGTGATCGCGCTGAGGATCTCAGCGTTCTGCTGGACTAGCAGCCCGGCGAGAGTCGCAGGGGCAGTTGCACCCGCCTGGCACTCTGGAGCTACGATGATGGGCTGTCCGTGCTCCGCGAAGACTTCAAGCCCCTCTAGCAGCTCTCTGGAGTGCTGGAGTGGGCTCACAGGGTTGTAGAAGAAGAGCAGCATCGGCCTCCTCCTGAGCTCCTCCAGCCCTCCAGCCACGATTGCCGCCATCCTGATGCAGTCGAGCGCCTCCCTCCCGCTCCTGGCGTACGCGTCAACCGTCTTCACGGTGTTCTTGAACGCTGCTAGGAGGGAGTAAGCGTGCGCCGCGTGCTCGGGGACGTCGGAGGGGTGGACGACCAGCGTCGCGTGGTGGACGTTCTCGAGCGCGTCAGTCAACCTGTAGAACCTCTCCACATCGCTGAGGGTGGACGGCCTCCTCTCCCCCGTGAGAGGGTCGATCACGAAGACGGCTGTGCCCTGCGAAGAGAAGTGCGTGCGCTCCTCCTCGATGACGAGCTTGCTCCCCCTCCCGTAGAGAGTGAAGCTCCGGGGGGCCTTGCAAACCATATCCATGACCAGGTGCTCAGGTATGCGGACTACGGATGACCGCTGATTAACTTCGCAGCCCGCGTCAGCTAGCAGCTTTAACGCCCTCTCATCGAGAACCCGGACGCCGACGCGCTCCAGAACCCCCATCGCCGCTTCGTGGATGGCGCGGCATTCCTCCCTCGCGAGAACCTCGAGTCGCACGCACCCGAGCCGAACTGCCGGCGTTAAAGGTATCGCAGGCGAAGCAGTTGAAGGCGCGGGGTTAGCAAAGCAGGAGTGCGTTTTCGCCGCTCGGCTTTCTACGCGCGTATTACTTTCGCGCTACAAGTTGGAGGACAACCTCTCCAGCTTCCTGGCTGCGAGGCTTTCGATGATCCCCCCCGTTGATCGGAGAATCTCGTCTTCGTCTACGCCGGGCGGGAGGTTCGACGAGTACTTCTCCACGGGGTCCGCCTCCTCAAAGGGTTCGAGGATTATCCTTCCGCCCTCAACCGTGAGGAGGAGCAGCTTCCCCTCGATCAGCCCCAGCGCCCTCCTCGCTTCAGCGGGGAGCTTGATGACACCGCCCCTGTAAACCTTCACAACCTTAACCATCAGTAACCTTAAGTAACCAGCGGTAATAACCCTACCGGTGATCCTGGGAGACACCGTCTGCGTCTGGGCCCTATACTTCAGAAACTCGGCCTACAGGGATCACGTGCTGCAGTTGAGGCGCGAACACGGGCTCGCCATCCCAGAGGTCTGCCTAATCGAGGCGGCCTACCCGATCTTCAAGGTAGGAGGAGTTCAGGAGCTCCTCAACTACGCGCGCTTCGTGAAGGGCCTGCTGCGGGCCCCCCGGATCCGGGTGGTCGAGTTCGAGCTGGCTGACATCGGGGTCGCCGCTAAGCTGGTGTCGGCAAACCCGCGCTTGTTCATCGATAGGAGCGGGAACTTGAACCTCTTCGACGCGCTTGTGGCTGCAGCGTGGCTGAGGACTGGTCTCACGCTAACCTCGAGTGACGAAGTCTTCCTGGAGCTGAGCGAGGCCGTTCCAGAGCTTAAGGGGAGGTTCATGAGGCTGGAGAAGCGGGGGACGGGCGGGTGTGGAAGTTGAGGTGGGTAGTTCTCCCCCTGCTCCTCTTTGTAATTGTTTCGCGGGGCACGGCATCGGGCGGTGAAGCGGCGATACGCATCCTCCCGGACGGCACGGTTGAGCCTCCCGGCGCGCCCATCAAGCGGGTGGGGGACGTCTACACGCTGCTGGAGGATGTCAGCGTGACCGGCGATGGAGTGCTCGTGATGAGGAGCGGCGCGGTGCTCGACGGTAACTGGAGGGTGCTGCAGGGTAACGGCTCTGGCAGGGGCGTGATCGTGAGAGCTCCGAACGTGACTGTGAAAAACCTGGTGGTTCGCGGCTTTGAGTACGGCGTATACGCTAGCGATGCCCCCGGCTGCTCGGTGCATAGCGTAGCGGTGGAGGGCGGCAGAGTGGGAATCGGCCTGTGGAGGTCGCCGGGCTGCACCGCCGCGAGCAACAGAGTCAGGTGGAGCATGGTGGGTCTCCACGTCGAGGAGTCCAGCAACTCCACAGTCATGGGGAACGCGTTCGAGGGGTGCGGCCTGTACGTCAGGAGATCCTACGGCAACAAGGTGGAGAACAACACTGTGAACGGGAGGCCGCTCGTCTACCTGGAGGCTGCGAGCGGGGTTCAGGTCGGGGGGGCTGTCGGGCAGGTAATCCTCCTGCGCTGCGCGAACACCACCGTTAGCGTGAGCGCTGCACGGAGCACGGTGGGCGTGCTCATCTCGGAGTGCCGAGGCGCCGAGGTGGTCGACTGCGATTTGAGCGGCAACGTGGTGGGCATCGATGTCTGGGGGAGCAGTGGTGTTGCTATCCTGAGCTGCAGGGTGGCTGAGGGCGAGGTGGGAGTCAGAGTGCTCAACTCGAGTGGTGTCGTACTGCTGGGCTCAGCGCTGGGCGGCAGCAGCTTCTGCGTGTACGTGGATTCGAGCGGGGGAGTGGTCGTGGCGAACTCGACGGTCAAGGAGTGCTCACAGGCAGCAATCACCCTGAAGCGGTCTACTGGCTCCCTAGTAGGCAACATGGTGGCAGCGAGCGCGCGGGGCATCGTGCTGCAGGGATCGGAGGGGGTCAACGTGGAGGGGAACGCGATTTGGCGCAACGGGGCTGGCGTCGTGATTAACGAAACGCGGGGGTGCACGTTCACTCGTAACGAGTTCGTCGAAAACGCCGTCCAGGTCGTCCTCCAAGCTGCGGGACCCAACACCTGGCAAGGCAACTTCTGGAGCGACCTGTGGGAGAGGGGCGTCACGCAGGGACCCTACGCGCTGGGTTCGGGGAACGTGGACGAAAGCCCTGCAACCGCCCCCTCTCGGGTGCTGCCCGTGAGGGTTGTAACGCCGGTCGGTTACGCCACAGGCTCGGGCTGGTACGAGAGGGGCAGCACCGCTAGAATCGGCGTTTGGCCTAGCAACCTACTGGTAGTACGCTTCCGCCAGTGGGTGGATCAAAGGGGGAGAGTGGTCGCCCATAACCCCATAGCTGAAGTGGTAGTGGACGAGCCGCTAGTGCTGAGCGCCGTCTGGTCGCTAGACCCCTCTTCAGCACTCATCATACTCTCTTCGATCTTAGCTCTAGCGATGCTTAGACGCCGGCTCCGCAGGCTCGAGGCGCATTAGAGCTCTGCTCAAAAGCCTCGAGCGTTAACTGTGTGCGACTAAACGGAAAAACCAGTTTTCTGACCGTGCTCAGGCAGATTCGTTAAAATGTCGGGTAGGCGGAGGGGGGAGGCGGCGGTGGGATGGGGTACTTTAGGTTAACGAACAGGGAGAGCGCTTTGAAGGTGAAAGCCATCGAGAAGACCCCGAGTATCGCTAAGCCAACCCACGGTATTAGCGAGCCTATAGCGGCCACAATTGCGTTGAAAACTACCAGCATTATGAAGAAGATAATGTAATTGCCCAGCCCGAATGTCTTGACGAGATCCCAAGCCTCGCCGAATGCGAAGATCTTCCCGAAATCGCCTGTCCTCATGTATATCGAAAGAGCCGCAAGAGCGATGAAGAAGATGAGAATGAGAAGAATCACCGCAACCGTGATGAGCAAGAGGAAGAAGTCCCTAAGGACCCAGAATTCCCACCGGTATCCGGTGAAGGTTATTCCAGCTCCGATAGCTCCCACCGCAAGAAGGATAAGCGGTATGAAGGCGTAGATTAAAACCGCTATTACCAGCTTGAGGCCCTCCACGAAGAGGCCGCCGTAATCGCTCAGCTTAGGGGGCTCATCGTAGTCGTACCTGACGACTCTGGCGAAGTACCCTAAAACGATGAAGTTGATGATGGGGATCACGTTCAAGACGATGAGCAGCAGGAGGTTACCGATGTCGCGCGTCAGTTTAACCATGAAGCCGAAACTCCTCGAAGCTATCTCGCCTACATCCCTGGTTTGAATGCTCACGATTTTTCTATGAAAAAACTCTGCTATTTAAGCATGTCTACATCGAATTGATTCACATAAAAGAAAAATAAATTTAAAACTTTAACGGCTATCTTTTAAGATTTTTCAATTCGATTTTTGCCCCTTTGTAAATTACGCTCGCGTCTGGGTCCTTCACCTCTGCCAGTCCCACTCCCCTCCCCTCCTTGACGATTACAACGTTCAGCTTCAGCTCGGGCAGCTCGTAAGCCCCCCTCTTTTCACCCACGATGAGACTAGCCTCGGGGTCGCGCCACGCGATGGAGACGAGCGCGTAAACGCCCTTCTCGTAATCGTAGGTTTCACCATCATCATCGTAGAGCTCGAAGCGCCCATCGCTACCCGGGTAGATTCTCAGCTCCAGCCTATCCACCCTCTCCATCGAAGACTGCAGGCCGGGGGGTGCCAAGGGGAGGATTGCGCCGGCTCTCACGAAGACCGGTATCCTGTCGAGGGGGCTCGGCACCCTCACGTACCTGCCCCCACTATATGATTCCCCCGTCCAGAAGTCGTACCAGAGCCCGCTCGGCAGGTAGACGTCCCTCTCGTAGGTGGAGGGTGTGGTCACCGGCGCGATCAAGAGGAAGGGCCCAAACATGAACTCGTCGTCGACTTCCAGCGCCTCGGGATCGTCGGGGAAGTCCATCGCCAATTGCCTCATCATCGTGTAGCCCTCGCTGTGCACCTTCCATGCGAGCGAGTAGATGTAGGGTAGGAGCCTGTACCTGAGCTTGATGTAGTCCACCAGGATCCGCTCAACCTCCGGGCCAAAGCGCCACGGCTCCTTCGGGAAGTAGGTCCCGTGAACCCGGAAGATGGGACAGAAGACACCCCACTGGAACCAGCGAACGAAGATCTCCCTGTACCCCTCGCTGTCCGGGCTACCGCTGAAGAAGCCGCCGATGTCCGTGCACCACCAGGGCAGCCCGCTCAAGCAGTAGTTGAGGCCCGCCCACACTTGAGCCCTGAGCGTCGTCCAGTCGCTCGTGATGTCGCCCGACCAGTTGATCACACCGTACCGCTGGATGCCGGCGAAGCCGGAGCGGGTGAGTATGAGGACTCGCTTGTTGCTCTCGCTCCTCTGCCCCTCGTAGACAGCCTTGGATTCCAGCAGCGGCCAGAGGTTCAGGTACTTGAACATCCTCCCCCCGTTGACCTTGAGCTCGCGCTGCCAGCTGGCGTAGACGAGCATCGGCTTCACCTCCGGCTCCGTTGCGTCGAGCCAGTAGCCGTCGATACCGATTCGGAAGAACGTGTCCCTGATCTTCTCCCAGAACCACCTTCGAGCGGCCTCACTGAACACGTTCACAAGCCCCGTGCCCGGCACCAGGTGGCCGAGCTCCTCAGCCTCCCTCCTGATCTCCGTCTCCTCCCCGAAGAACGGCCAGATCGAGATCGCGATCCTCGCGCCCAGCTCGTGGATTTCCTTCACCATCTTCTCCGGGTCCGGGTAGTTCTTCTCGTCGAACTTGAACGCGTTCCACCCGTACCTGCCCCAGTACTGCCAGTCCTGCACGATTATGTCAAGTGGGATACCGCGCTTCCGGAACTCGCGCACCACCGATACGATCTCGTCCTGAGTCATGTAACGCTCCTTCGACTGCCAGAAGCCGAACGCGTACTTCGGCAGGAGGGGTGGAGCGCCGGTCAGCCAGCGGTAGCCCGCGATAACCCTGTCGAGGGAGGGGCCGAGGATGAAGAAGTAGTCGAGCGCGTCACCCGCCTCGAACCATACTCTGAGCCTGCCACGCTTGAACTCGAGGACCCCCATCGAGTAGTTGTCCCACAGCAGGCCGTAACCCCTGCTGGAGACCATGAAGGGCACTGCGATGTCCGTGTTCCGCTGCGCGAGGTAAACGACCCGGCCGGCGTAGTTCAAGCCCGTGTGAGCGCTGTAGCCGGCGTGCTGGCCCAAACCGAAGATCGCCTCTCTCTCCTCGAGGGAGAACTCCTGTTTGAGGCTGTTCGTCTCCTCGCCCAGCACCTTCACCCTCCTGAGCTCGCGGTCCCGCTCGAAGAGCGAGCCACCACTCCACCTGAACTCAACGGTGCAGAACCTCCTGTCGAGGATCACCTCTAGCTCGCTGGTGCGCACCACCGTGCAATCATCAATCTCTTCGACCTTGAACGGGGTTGCGCCCGGGTCCCTCACCACGACGAAGCTGCGCGCCGGAGCTACACCGGGCGGAGAGTGGGTCACCCTCACGATGTTGGGGGCGTAAACCGTAACGCGCGTAACGTACGGCCCCAGCTGGACTTCAACCGTCATGCTCCTTCGCTCCTCTATCGCGGGGGCGTCAAAATCTCTTACTCTGGAGTGAGCTCACCCCGCTTCAGCCTGGCACGGTCACCGAGCTGCATTATCACGAGCTTCGCGCCGATGTTCCAGGCTGAGAGGATCAAGCCGAGCAGCCTTGGATCCTCGCGTGTCGCCTTCCAGATGTCGTAGTGGATCGGCACGACAGCCCGCGCCCTGAGGTCCTCGACTGCTTTCGCGGCTTCGCACACCGTCATGTAATCCCTACGCCCGCGCGCGGACCTGCCGATGCTGATGAAGGCCACGTCGATCGCGTAAAGATCGCCTATCTCGGCTAGACCGGGGAAGTACGGGGTATCCCCGCCGTGGAAGAGGCTGCCGCCGGGCGTTTCGAGCAGGTACGTGACAGCGCTCTCGGCGTTTCGATCATCGGAGGGGAAAACCCGTAGCGTGCAGTCGTTGATCTCCAGCGAGTCGCCGGGCTTCACTTCGACGACTGTGGCTTCCACCCCTTCCGCTCTCAGCCAACCCCTGACTCTGCCGACGGAGGAGTGAGGTCCGACGAAGGTGGCCCTCGTGCTCCTCAGGATAGGTACGACCGTGTCTCGGTGGCAGTGGTCGTCGTGCTCGTGCGTTGACAGCACCGCAGTCGCCTTCCTCACCTCCCTCGGGTCGATGGGCACGGCTATCATGCGCAGCCACTCCCTCGATGGAGAGCCGCCGAAGTAGGGGTCGATGTAGATCAGAGACTCGGCCGTTTTAACAGCTAAACCCGCACCGCCCAGGAACCAGATTGCAGCCTCACCGAGCGGCACCTCAAGCCCCTCTATTTCGTCTAAGAGCAGGCGCCGCCACACGGCGCTGTTATTGAGAAGCGAGAGAAATACTTGTTGGTGTCAATAGAACCCGTGGGAGGGGGTAGGCTCTTCTCCACGCTCACAGTCGTCACTGCAATGCTAGTAGCGGTAACACTGTTCCTTGTGTGGCAACACTATTATAGGGATCTAAGCCCTCGTCGAGGCGTGACAACAGGGAAAGGTGCGGGTGAGGTTCGACCCGCGAGCCTACGCGAGCTGTTGAGCTCTCTTTCGCTGGAGGAGAAGGCGAGCCTCGTCGTCGGTTGGGGTCGTTCACGTAGGCTGCCGGGATCGGCTGGCGAAACGCGGCCGGTCAGGGCCCCCTCCATCGTCACCGCCGATGGGCCCAGCGGGATCAGGATTGAACCCCAGCAGGACCGCTGGTGGTACGCGACGTCTTTCCCCGTTCCCACGATGCTGGCTGCCACGTGGAACCCAGAGCTGGTTGAGAGGGTTGGCCGAGCAATGGGGGAGGAGGCCAGGGAGTACGGGGTCGACGTCTTCCTCGCCCCTGGAGTCAACATCCACCGTCACCCGCTCTGCGGCAGGAACTTCGAGTACTTCAGCGAGGATCCGCTCCTCAGCGGCGTCATCGGAGCGGCGTACGTCAAGGGCGTGCAGTCCGCCGGCGTGGGCGCTACGCCGAAGCACTTCGCAGCCAACGAGCAGGAAGTCAACCGGGTAATCGTTGACACCATAGTTTCTGAAAGGGCTTTACGCGAGATCTACTTGAAGCCCTTCGAGATCATCGTGAAGGAGGCGAAACCCTGGGCGATAATGGGCGCCTACAACAAGCTGTACGGCAAGTACTGTGTGCAGAACGAGTGGCTCCTTACGAGGGTGTTGAGGGAGGAGTGGGGCTTCGAAGGCCTCGTCATGACCGACTGGGGGGCTGGCGACAACCCGGTGGAGATGATCAAGGCGGGGACCGATTTGATCATGCCGGGGAGCGACGAGATCGTCGCGAGGCTCGTAGAGGCCGTAAGGAGGGGCGAGCTGAAAGAGGAGGATCTGGATAGAGCCGCCGCTAAGGTTCTCGAGCTTGTGGAGAAATCGCTCACCTACAGGGGCTACAGGTACTCGAATCAGCCGGACTTGGAGGGTCACGCGAGGCTTGCCTACGAGGCTGCTGCTGAAGGTGTTGTGCTGCTCAAGAACGACGGCGGAGCACTCCCGCTGAAGGAGGGAGCTAGGCTAGCCGTATTCGGCACAGGCCAGATAGAAACAATCAAGGGCGGCATGGGGAGTGGGCATACGCACCCCAAGCACGTCGTCACGATCCTTGACGGCTTGAGGGAGCGCGGCTTTCGCGTCGATGAGGACCTCTCCGCCCTCTACGCCAACTGCGTGAGGGAGAAGAGGGGGGAGGAGTTCCTCAAGAGGTTCTACCACTGCGAGGCGTACCCGGAGCCCCTACCGCAGGATATCGTGAGCGAGGAGCTGGCCTCCAAGTTCGCGGAGCGAAACGATGCGGCCCTCATCATCGTAACGAGGATCTCGGGTGAAGGGTGGGACCGGAGGCCAGTGGAGGGGGACTTCTACCTGAGCTCAAGCGAGCGGCGTCTCATCGAGATGGTCTCACGCCTCTTCCGGGCTCGCGGCAAGAAGGTGATTGTGATTTTGAACGTGTGTGGGCCGGTAGAGGTGGTGAGTTGGCGCGACCTTGTTGACGCGATCCTTCTCGTCTGGCTGCCCGGCCAGGAGGCTGGGAGAGTCGTAGCAGACACACTACTCGGGAGAATCAACCCATCCGGCAAGCTACCCACAACCTTCCCGAAGGACTGGAAGGATGTCCCAGTCGCTAAATCGCCCGAGTGCTACCCCGGCCTCCCACCCGAAAACCCGCAGAAGGTTGTCTACTGCGAGGGCATCTTCGTGGGCTACCGGTACTACGACACTTTCGGTGTTGAACCGGCGTACGAGTTCGGCTACGGCCTCAGCTACACGAAGTTCGAGTACAGGAACTTAGAGATCACTAAAACTGATGGGAGTGTAATCGTCTCCTTCGAGGTCGTGAATACGGGCAGCTACCCCGGGAAGGAGGTCGCGCAGGTTTACGTCAGGGCTCCTAAGGGCAAGTTGGATAAGCCGTTCCAGGAGTTGAAGGCGTTCAAGAAGACGAGGCTGCTCAACCCGGGAGAGAGCGAGAGGATCGAGCTGGCGATCGACGTTAAATCGCTGGCCAGCTTCGATGGTAGGGAGTGGGTGGTGGAAAGCGGTGTCTACGAGGTTAGGGTTGGGTCCTCATCGAGGGATACAAGGCTGAAAGGAACGTTCACTGTGGAAGGCGAGGTTAGGTTCAAGCCTTAAAGCTAGCCGAGCACGTCGGCCAGCGCTTTGAAGTGCTCCTTCAGAGCCGGGTAGAGGGCCGTGTAGAGCCTGTAGTACTTCTCGTAGAGGGCGCTGTTAGCTGGGTTGTGCTTCACCTCGTCGCGCGTGCGGACCATTGACTTGACCGCCTCTCTCACGCTGGGGTAGGCTTTCGTTCCAACGCTCGCCAGGATGGCCGCGCCGAAGGAGGAGCCCTCGTCGACCTCCATCGTGTACACGTCGCAGGCGTACACGTCCGCTAGGATCTGCCTCCAGAGAGCGCTGCGCGCGCCGCCGCCTAGCACCCGCACTTCACGAGGCTTAATGCCTAGAGCCTTCATCAGCTCCAGTGAATCCCTCAAGCCGTAGCACACGCCCTCAAGGATGGCCCTAACCATGTGCTGCCTGCCGTGCTTCAGGGAGAGGCCGAAGAAGACGCCCCTAGCGTAGGGGTCGGCGTGCGGCGTGCGCTCCCCAGCGAGGTAGGGTAGGAAGATGAGGCCCTCCGAGCCCGGTGGAGCCTGCTCCGCCTCTCTGGTTAGGAGCTCGTAGGGGTCCACGCCGAGTAGATCCGCCAACCCCCTTTCGAGCTGGCCCAGCTTATCCCTGAACCACCTGAAGCTGCCGCCAGCCGACAGCATCACCCCCATCAGGTGCCATGCGCCGGGGACGGCGTGGCAGAAGGCGTGAAGCCTGCCCTTCGGGTCGTAGCGGTAGCTGTCGCTGTGGGTGAAGACAACCCCGGAGGTCCCGATGTTCACCGAGACGATCCCCTCCTCCACTACGCCCGCGCCGACGCCCGCGGCGCCCTGATCCCCCGCTCCGGCGACCACCAGTGTACCCTTCCTCAACCCCGTCGCTTCGCCGGCCTCCGAAGTCACCTCCCCCCTGACCTCCGGTGACTCGAGTACCTCAGGCAGCGCTTCGCTGGGTATGTTGAGCTCTTCAACCAGCTCGTACGACCAGCGCCTACTCTTCACGTCGAAGAGCGACGTACCCGAGGCGTCGTTGACGTCCGTCCTAACCTCGCCGGTCAGCTTGAAGCCAACGTAGTCCTTAGGCAGCATGAACTTACGCATCCTCGCGAAGTTCTGGGGCTCGTGCCTCTTCACCCAGAGGAGCTTGGGCGCGGTGAAGCCGGTGTGGGCTATGTTGCCCGTTATAGCGATGATCCTGTCGAGCCCGATCTTCGAGTTGATGTAGGCGGCCTCCTCCCCCGTCCGCTGATCGTTCCAGAGGATCGCTGGCCTGATCACCTTGAAGCTCTCGTCGAGCATCACGAGGCCGTGCATCTGGCCGGTGAGCCCAACGCCCTCAACGTCCTCCGGCTTCGCGCGGGCTTTCTCCAGGACAGCGCGGATCGATTGGACGGTTGCAGCCCACCAATCCTCCGGGTTCTGCTCAGTCCAACCGACCCTAGGCGTGTACAGAGGGTACTCCGTCGTGTGCGAAGCGATCACGCGCCCCCGCTCATCAATGAGGAGGACCTTGGATCCAGTCGTCCCCACGTCAATCCCCATAAATAGCGGCATATCACCCCCTAGATGGCTTAAAGAGGTCGTAATTATAGGTTAAGGTCTATATATCGAGCTTCTAGGGTGGTTGCGTGCGTAGGCCGCTGCTCTCGGGCTCGATCCTCGACGCGGACTTCGCCGAACTGCTGCGGCACGTGGAGGCTGCCATAAGGGGTGGAGTGGATCTGCTTCACTTCGACGTGGCGGACACGAGCTTCGCACCCACGGTCAGCTTCGGGCCCCGCGTGGCCGCTTGCCTCCTCAGGAGGGTGAAAGTACCTGGTGAAGCGCACATCATGGTGAAAGACCCCGACCCGCTGATCCGCCAGCTCTCCGAGGCGGGGGTCTCCAGGGTCTACCTCCACGCTGAGGCTTCGCGATCGCCCTTCCGCCTCCTCGCCAGTGTGAGGGATCTCGGTCTCGAGCCTGCGATCGCGCTGAACCCGGTCACGAGCGTGGGCTCCGTGGAGCTCCTGCTCCCCGAAGTCTCCGCAGTCCTCGTGCTCCTCGTGGAGCCCGGCCTCGGTGGGCAGAAGATGTTGAGGAGCGCTCTGAGGAAGGTTGCTCAGCTGAGGGAGCTGAGGGAGAGGGAGGGGTACGGCTACCTGATCGCCGCTGACGGGGGCATTAAAGCTGAGAACGTCGGGGACGTCGTGAGGGCGGGGGCCGACATCGTGGTTGTGGGCTCCGCCATCTTCGCGAGCGGGGATCCGGAGGCGGCAGCGAGGGAGGTAAAGGCAAGGATGCTAGAGCACGTAGGCGGGGCCCCAGTGGATCTCGGCCGTGAACGCCCTCGCCCCCAGCCCCCTTAGCGCTTCCTCGACATCCCCGGCCACGTCGGGGTCCGCCAGCGCGAAGACCGTTTCCCCGATCATCGCCTGCGAGGCTGCGAGAGCACCGGCAGCTTCAGCGGCCTCTACAGCCCTACGCACCCGCTCAGTCATGAAGCCGGCCTGCTCCGCGAAGCTCCTCGAGCACTGCATGAACCTCTCGATTGTTGGTTCGCGCAGCAGGTCGGCTAAGGCCCTCAACCCCAGCAGGTTGACCCGAGAAAGATCCCTCCTCAGTACCTCGCGCTTGCTGATCGACGCGTAGAAGCCCACCACCACGCGCAGGCTCGAGTCGGCCACGAGCCTCACGACGGCGTCGTAGCCCGGTGCGCCGGGCCTCACGACGGCAACAGCGCCCCCCACGGCCAGCCCTGATACGGTGCCGAGCCCGGTCCCCTCCTCTACCTCGGCGGCGTGAGCCTCGCGAGCCAGCTCGAGGAAGCTCAGCTTCGTTCCCAGAGCCCTCCCGACCGCTAGAGCCGTGGCCAAAGCACTGGCTCCGCTGGAGCCCAAGCCGCCCCCCATCGGCACCATCACCTCCTGCTCTACCACAACCCTGTAGCGCCCATCGAGGCCAGCCCTCCTCGCGACCCTTTCGAAGACCCTCCTCGCCAAGCCCAGCTCGGACTTCTCGCCGTTCAAGTAGCACTCGAAACGAGCCTCCTCACCCTCCTCCTCCACCTTAACCGTCACTTTCACACCGCGCGAGAGAGCTAGGCCAGCGCCGCGCGCCCCCTTCCTGTAAACGTCCTGTGGAGCGGTGTGAGCGGAGAAAAGCCCGGAGAGGCCTGCGGGCGAGAAGGCTTGGGCTACTCTCACTCGCTCTTCACCGCCGGCAGCACCCTACTCGCGGCCCGGGCGATCGGTGGGACGAGCGCGACCATGAAAGGTATTTCCGTTACGTAGACCCACAGGAACCAGAGGAGGGCTGCGGCCAGCGGCAGGTTCACTCCGCCGCCCGGGAGGACGAAGAACTGGCTGAACGCGTAGACACCGAGCCCGATGATCGCGGACCCGAGGATCAGGCCGGTGCTACAGGAGAAGGTGATGAGCGGGTAGCGGCCGCCCCCGAAGGCTAGGGTGAAGGCGATCGACGCGGCCATCCCGATGAAGTAGGCCATTGCGACCGGCCACTCCAGCAGCCCGGCGAGCCAAGCAGCGGCAACGAGGGCGGTGACCCCCACCTCCTCGAGGAGCGCTGCAACCAGCCACCTCCTGCCCTCCCTCAACCTGCGGTGTAGGTAGCCGACAACGTAGAAGCAGAGGAAGTTCGCGGGGACGCCGACCGTCAAGCTAAGCAGGGCGTTTCCGTGGATCAGCATGTCGCTGATGAAGATGCCGATGGCTGCGCCAAGCCCGCCCACCAGCTCCCCGAAGAGCACGGCGAAGAGAGCCGGCACGAACACCGAGGGCCAGAAGCGGACGACGCCTATCGCCGGGGCGAAGAGGCCCAAGTAGCTGGCGTAGCCCAGGGCCGCGTATAGCGCGGCG
Source organism: Thermofilaceae archaeon (assembly GCA_038727095.1). Taxonomy (GTDB): domain Archaea; phylum Thermoproteota; class Thermoprotei; order Thermofilales; family Thermofilaceae; genus JANXEW01. Next base: position 23,830 of record JAVYWK010000017.1, read on the forward strand.
TTCAGGGACGTGAGAGCTACGAGCTGGCTCGGCCTCACGGGCGGAGCTGGAGGAATGCTCCTTAAGGTTTAAGTTATAGAAGTTTGAACAGTTTAGCTGGAGCAGTGGAGCCCGAAGCTGCGGAAGGCGTAAATGCCTGGTTTCCGCGCCCTAACGTGGTGCAGGTGGGCAGCGCCGCCGTCTTAAGGGTTAAGCCGTCGGTAGCGGGGTTCGCGAGGAAGTACGCGCTCGCCCTAACCCCCGTCTACACCCTCCTCCTGTCGGGTTGGCTTGCTGAGTTCATCGCTTCGCGGGTCGCTGCCGTACCGCGGCTGCTCCCGGGCGCTCTAGCCCCCCTCCTAGCCTTCGCGGCCTTCGTCGTGGGCTGGGTTCTGCGGAGCCCGGAGGCGGCCGCCTCCTCCCTCCTCTCCCTCCTCCTACCGGTCGTGCTGGTGCTAGCCGAGGGAGGCACTGTGGGCGTGCTCGTCGAAAGGTTCCTGGAGCAGTACCCGCTCGGGGCTCTGGCGGCGAGCCTTGCCACGCTCGCGGCGGTCGAGGTGAGGAGGAGGTCGATCAGCTACGAAGTTTCGGAAGCGGGCGTGTCGATCAAGTCGGGCGTGTGGAGGAGGCAGGAGCAGACGATCCCCTACAGCTCGATCGGTCGGATCGTCATGGAGCAGAGCCTGCTGGGCAGGGTCTTCGACTACGGGACGATCATCGTGGTGAGCGCGGCGGAGTGGGGGGCGGAGTACTACACCCGCGCTGTGGGGGTTGGAGCCGGTAGGGCCCCCGTCGCTGTAGCCTACGCGAGGACGCTGAAGGAGGTTAGCAGGGACCCCGGGAAGTGCCTGTACGGAGTCCGGAGGCCAAGGGCCGTGAGGGATGCGATCGAATCCAGGCTGCGCGAGACACTGGGGGCTGAGCTGGAGCAGGTTCGCCTGCTCAGGGAGCTGAGGGATAAGCTCGCCGGAGCCGATTGAGGAAGCTGAAGCGCGCCCCCCGCTGCTCGGCGAACTTCTCCACCTCCTCAAGCCTCGGCAGCCCCGCTTGCGCGCCCCTCTTCGTCACCTTCAGCGATGCGACGAGGTTGCCGAAGGTGGCCGCCTTATCGATGGAAGCCCCGAGCGAGAGGGCCACAGCGAGAGCCCCGTTGAACGCGTCACCCGCGCCAACAGTGTCAACCACGGGCACGTCGAAGGTCGGCACGAGCCGGGAGCCGCTGCCATCAACGACCAAGGCCCCCCTCTTACCCATCGTCACTACGACGGCGCCCACCCCCCTTTCCAGGAGCAGGTGGGCTGCCTCCACCGCGTCCTCGACCGACTCGACGCTTGCCCCGGTCAATGCCTCCAGCTCCCTCACGTTCGGCGTGATCACGTCGATGCACGAGAACGCGTCCTCCGGGAGGGGTTTCGCCGGGGCGGGGTTGAGGATGGCCAACCGACCCCACTGCTTCGCCAGCCTCATCGCCCTCAGCGCGGTCTCGACGGGGATCTCCAGCTGCGCGAGCACCGCGTCCGCGGACCGTATCGCGGGTAAAGCGGCCTCCACGTCCCCCGGTGAGATCCTGAGGTCGACGCCGGGGGCCACTGCGATCACGTTCTCGCCGCGCTCCCCAACGATTATCAAGGCGACGCCGCTGTGCGACTCCGGGTCCACCCGGACGTGCGAGGTATCGACCCCGTTCCTCGCAGCGTTCTCGAGCAGCAGCCTCCCAACGTAGTCGTCCCCCACCCTGCTGACCAGGGAGCTTCGAGCCCCCAACCGGGCGGCTGCCACCGCCTGGTTAGCGCCCTTCCCACCCGGCTGCATCTCGAAGCCCCTGCCGATGACCGTCTCGCCCGGCTTCGGGAGACGGTCGGTGTAGACGATGAAGTCCATGTGCATGGTCCCCACGACGCAGATCGAAGGTTCAGCCACGGTTGAAGCGGGCCTCCGAGGTAAATAACTGTGCTCCAGCTCTTATGAGCTAAAGTTTTATACTCTGGAGTATTATACTTCACAGTATGATCTTCGTCGATAGGGAGAGCGAGCTGGGGGTGCTGGAGCAGGCCTACTCGAGCGGCCGGAGCGAGCTGGTGGTGATCTACGGGAGGCGGAGGATAGGGAAGACGTTCCTCCTCTCCCTCTTCCTCAAGCGGAAGGGTGGGGTCTACCTGTGCGTCAACCACGAGGAGAGGGACCTGGCGTTGAGGGATCTCGCCGAGCAGCTGTCAGAGCAAGCGGTGCTACCTTACCCTCCGAAGCTGGAGAGCTTCAGGGATCTCTACGAGGTGCTGGCCTCCCTGAACGTCAGGCTCATCGTCATCGACGAGTTCCAGCGGCTTCTGAAGGCGGGCGGTTTGACGGAGCTGCAGCACGCCTGGGACGCGAGGCTCTCGAGGAGCAACGTGCTGCTCGTGCTCTCGGGCTCAGCCGTCGGGGTCGCTGAGAGAGTCGCCACCTCACCCTCCTCCCCCATCTTCGGCAGGGCAACGAGGGTGGTGAAGCTGGGAGAGCTCAGCTACTCAGCCGTGAGAGCCTTCCTCCCCAGCTACAGCGAGGAGGACAGGGTGAGGAGCTACGCCGTCTTCGGAGGAGTGCCGGGCTACCTGTCCCGCCTCTCCCCGAACCGAACCCTTCTGGAGAACGTTGAGGAGCTCGTGCTCAAGCCGGGGGCGCCACTAAGGGAGGAGCCGCTCATCCTGCTCAAGCTGGAGCTGCGCAACCCCTCCAGGTACGCTGAGATCCTCCGGGCGGTCGCGGAGGGGGCGACCCAGTTCGGCGAGATCGCCGATAGGGCGGGGTTGAAGGTGGTGGAGCTCCCGAAGTACCTGAGGGTGCTCGAGGAAGACTTGAACCTCATCGAGAGGAGGTACCCTCTCCTCGAGGAGGGTAGGAGGGGTAGGGCCCGCTACCACCTCCGAGACCACTTCACTCGCTTCTGGTTCAAAGCGGTCTACCCCAACAGGGTCCTACTGGAGCTAGGCCTCTACGACCGTGTCTCCCAGCAGCTACCCCCTCTCATCGACCAGCTGGCGGCGCAAGCCTTCGAAGAAGTGGCGCACCAGCACTTCGCCCTACTGGCGAGGAGGGGCCTAGTGAGCTTCACTCGGGTCGGGAGGTGGTGGATGGGCGATGTGGAGATCGACCTCGTCGCCGTAGACGAGAGGGGCTCGACGGCGTACTTCGGGGGGGTGAAGTGGTCGAAAACACCCCTCGATAAGCGCGTGCTCTACAAGCTGGAGGAGAAGGCGGAGGAGTTCGCCTGGAGGAGGGGGGAGAGGAGGGAGGTCTACGTGCTCTACAGCAGAGCCGGCTTCACGTTCCAGCCCGAGGAGGGCGTGCACCTCTACTCGCTGGAGGACATCTCCAGAGACTTCGAGGCGGAGAAGCCGAGCATCACCGTGCTCGGTTAGCGCGGAAAGCTGAGGCGGGCTACCCGCTGCAGCCCCACGCTCTAAACTCGAAGCTCCGGACCCCCTTGAAGCCGACGTAGCTCGGAGCGGTGAGGGGCGCGCACGAGTACCGCGCGAGTATACCGCCGGAGCTATCGCGCAGGATCGCCTCCCAAGCTCCGCTCAGCAGCCTCAAGTCAACCCAGTAGGCGCCCGGATAGCTGCCCAGCAGAACCTCGCTCCCCCCGCACCTAGCGTAGTACGCAGTCCCGCTCCGCCTCACGCCGAAAACGGGGTTCAAGCCTCCGTCGAAGAAGTAGAAACCCCCGTCACCCGAGAGGTTGCCAACGTACACGGTTGCGTCGGGCACAAGGCTCCGGTAGTACGTGTCGCCGCTCACGCGCCAACCCTCCGGGAGCGGCGTACAAGCGTAGTAGGTGGCGGAGAAATCATCCCACCACATCCAGAAGTCGTCGCTCGTGCATGGAGCATTGTAGCTGGCGTCAGTGGCGGCGAAGGCGACGTTCAGCACCACTCCCTGCTGGTTCGAGGGGATGCTCCCGCTCCACGTGTACGCCACTCCCGAGGTCATGGAGCCGAGGTTGTACACCTTGAAGGAGGGGCTTGCGGGTGTGCACGACCCATCGCTTCCCACTGTGCAGATGACTGCGCCCGGGCTGACGTGCACTGAAACAATGACGCCAGCGGCACCCGCCGTATCGTACCGGTAGAAGATGTACTCCACGTCCGCGAACCCATCGCCGTTGGAATCAACGCCGACCGAAACGTAAGCTACGTTGTTCCTCATATCCGTCGCGTTCCTAAGGTAGAGGCCCTGCACCGTGAAGGAGAAACCCGCCGCAGGAACAGCACCCCAGCGTGTCACATCGTAGACCGCGGCCGCGACTCCGTAGTCCTGGGCGGGGTTACCCGTCCCACCGTAAGCGTCAACCTCTGTCGCCACGCTCGGCGGCGACGAGGGGCTGAGCGCCGGGTCCACGTAGACCAGCGTGTGCTCACCCCCTCTAACGTAAGCACCCAAGTAGGAGGGGGGTGCGCACCTCGTGAAGCTGACGTTATCCCACCAGATCTTAGCGACACCCTTAGGGGAGTAGGCCGTGAAAGCTAAACCTACAACATAGCCCGTAGAATACACTTGACTGATCGTGATCGTGTACCAATAGTTTGGGCTGTTCACAAAGCCGGGTAGAGAGCGAACTATCGTGGGTAAACTACGCCCGTAGATGACAGAAGCCATCGCGTAGGGAGATGTACCGCGGCCGCTTCCGTAGTAGATCGCCTCAACATCGGGAACACGGTCTCCGTTTAGGTCGATGAAGAAGTGCACCTGCAAGTAATCATCATCCCCGAGAGAGGCTCTGAAGAAGTACTGGAAGCTGAATCCAGCGCTGGCGCTAAAAGGCTGAGAGGAGTAGTTAATGAAGAAGGAAGCGTAGCCGTTTTTCGATTCAGTGTATAAACTCGGGCTCGGGCTCCCCTGGGTAGGATCGATGCCAACGCTTCCGCCCGAGCGTGGAGTAACGTACGTCCTGTTGTCTGGTATGCTTTCGGCGAACGTGTACTGGACGGGCACGCAGGCCCCAGTGAAGTCGTCGCTTCTCGTGTACAGGGTACAGCTGTAGCTCGCGCTGCTCAGCAGAGTCATCGGCTTCGCGGTGAAGTTGACGTACTGCTTCACCTTCACGCTATCGACTGTGAAGCGGGCCGTGGTGAGCACCCAGTACCCGCTCGAAGCGGTGGTCCACCAGGAGAGAGCGGCTGGCAGCTGGACAGGCGAGCCGCAAACCTGCGTGTCGGATACCTGGAGCTGGCCGCCGAGGTAGATCCGGTAGCCCGCCACACCCACCTGCTCCTCGCGGCACAAGCTCGCCGACAAACCGGGAATCCTCCGGTCCAGCGCGCCGACATCGTACCTCTCCTCCCAGCCGGGGATGAAGCAGAGGCTGTAGCGCGTCACGTTCAACCCGTTGTACACGTACCAGCCCGAGCTCGAGACAGGAGAGATGGAGGAGTTCCCCAGCTTAACGAGAGGGCTCTCCATAGCCACGATCCTCCACTCGGTGATGTTCGTAATCGTGACCGCTGCCCACGCAGAGACCGCGAAGGCCAGAGCCAAGGCCAGCGGAAGTCTCTTCACGCTAGCCACCAGGGAAGCTGGACAGCCTACTCCTCACGCTCCTAACGCTGCCCAACTCACCCCACTTGAAGAGGAGTGTGAAGTAGCCGAACCTGTGGTCGCCGGGCTGCCAGTAGTTCTCGCAGAGCTTCACACCCCAAGGCTCCAGCCTCAGCGGCAGAATATTGCAAGTGGTTCCGCAAACCAGCTCCACGTTCACGTTCTCAGCCTCGATGAGGGGTGCAGCCCAGTCGAGCACGATGCCACGCCTGATCGTCTTCGGCCAGTACTCAACCTGCGTCACGTTCAAGTTCAAACCCCAAACCATCAGGAATGCCTCCACCACGTAGCCCGAGAGACCGCTCGTGTTGAACGCCGCGATGGCACGCACAGGGCCCACCGCCACGGGCCTCCAAGCGCCCCAATCACTGTAGTACTCCAGCCGGACCTGGTACGGGAACGCGATCCTCCCCGATAAATTCACGTAAAGGCCGGGCGCCGCGAAGCCATACTCGTTCAGTTCGACGCTAAGCCCCCTAACCTTGATAACCCCCCGCTCCACCGTGCCGGCAGCCTCAAACTGCTCCTCCAGCCTCCCCCCGAAGTACACGTCGATCCTCGTCCCGTTTGAAACGTAAGCGGCGAACACCAGCCGATCGTATGGGCCCACGCTCCCCCTTCTCAAACCCTTCGGCTCAACTACCCCATCAGCTCTTCTCTCCCAAGCTTCCACCTGGAAAGGCAGCAGGAAGTTTGCATCGCCCTTCACGTACACGACAGCCAGCATGCTGGCATCAACACCCTGCAGAGCGTGAACCCTCCCCACGTAAGCACCGTTTACGTAAACATCCCCGGAGCCGAGCACCTCAAACAGCGCTAATCCCTCCCTCTCAGCTGTGAAGGTTAGCGAAAGACGGCGAGAGAACCGGTTATCCCACCAATCCGTCTCAACCACCCTTATACGCACAACAGCCTCAGTCGCCTCCCTGTACCGTAAATCAAACAAGCGCAGCATAAGCTCGCTCGGCGAAGGAGCCCTCAAGCAGACGCTCAACCTAGCCGATGACCCGGGAGCAAGCTTCAACGGACTGGAAACGTTAGGCCCCAGTATCACAGCATTCCCGCTCCTTAAGGAAAAGTACAGCGGCATCCCCACAAGGCTCGCTTCGAGCTCGTAAGAGAGACCAGCAGCGCCCAAGTTCCTCACCTCCACCACCTCTTCATAGCAAAACACTCTCCCCCTAGATGCGTAGAGAGTCATCTCAGTAGGCTCCACTGACACGTCCCTTACCCCACCCGTGATCACTGCTTGAAGCCCAAGAGGATACAGAAAAGTAAGCGTAAGAAAAACAAGAATCGCCAACAAGGCAAAGACCGTGTAAACAATCTTACGGCGCATCCTTTACACCCATTGTAATAGAAACAAAAAAGAATGAAATTTAAACCCGCTGCTAGCCTTGCTCCTAAGGAGGCGGCGGATTAGTTACGGAAACAACGTCTATCTGCAACCTGATCAGCTCCACACCATCATCAGCATCTGGGTGAATGAGGATTTCAGCAGACACCGACAAGCATTGTTCGGGGTCAATACTTATCGGGTCGGATGGTATTGGAGTATCTATTTGAGTGTTCTGATCGATTTGATAACCACCAGAAGGTTCACCGCCAAGCGAGAGTTTAACGTACTTAACTTTGTCTGGCCAAGTGCCTCCATTCAATAGACCCTTATACACCAGCTGGACTTTATAAGATCTACTATCGCGGTTGCAAATTCGTATAACTTCTGTGTAGTTTGTTGGGTCGCCCTTAAAACCGGTCAATGTAATAATCGTCCTATTGGTGAAATCGTCTTTTGTCTCTGTAGTTACACCTGTATTTATGTAGTTGCTAGTGATCATATCACTGCCTTTCTCCTTCTTAATCGGTGCAGGCTTAGCTTGTATGCTCCACTCTGTGATGTTAGTGATGGTGATGGCTGCGGTTGCGAAGCTGGCTATGGCTAGCAGTATTAGGAGTGCTGCTGCCCCGCTTAATCTTCTCTCTCCCCCGTCCACGCTGTAGGTTGCTTTTCGATCCTTTATAAATTTAATAGTTCGGAATGGGGCTTGCCCTACGCTTTCAACGTCGCCGTTCTCCGGGCTTCCAGCCGTGAGGGGTTGCTGTGGGGTTTGCTTGCCCAGTGCACGTAGTGTTCACGTTTTCCCCGTGGCTTGCCGGGGCGTGCCCGTGGGCGGGGTTTGCATTCCGGCTGGGTAGTAGCAGTGGTACCTGCCGAGCTTTACGCACTCGACGAGGCCGAGCCTCTCGAGTACGCTTAAGTGCCACTGGACTTCCCCGTAGCTGATCCCGGTCTCCCTGGCGATCCTCCTCATGGAGGCTCCGGGGTTGGACTTGATGTACTCGAGGATCTTGACGCGCTTCGGGCTTCTAGCGACGTCGCTGCGCTTCGTCACGTAGTAGGCCACCGGGACCGAGAGGGTGGAGAACAGCTTCCCCCTCCCGCCCTCGGAGAGCGCTAGGTAGCTTGCGGCGGCCGCCGCGACTGCGGCTGCGAGCAGGATGAGCGGCGGCTCGTTCTGGGGCTGCGGTTCAACCGCTTCCACTGTGACAGCGATTCTGATGGTTCTCAACGTCGGGTTATCAGCCGTGAGAGCGATGCAGCCGCCCTGCAGCACCGCTGTACCCCGCTGGACCTCCACGCTCCTGACGGTAGCCCCTTGGAGGCAGGCCAGCTTCTCGCCCTGGAGCCTCGCGAGAGGCGGTATCTCAACCGTGATGGTGTACGTTATATTATGGTCTGCTCTCAGCTCCCCGACTTCAACTACCGCCGCGCTAGTCACGGTCAGCCTCGGCTGGGCTAAAGCCACCAACGCTAGCGCGAGTGCGGCGAGCGGTGCAGCAAGCTTCCGCATAAGCTCTACTGCGCCTCTCCGTCCGGGTTTAAAAGGTTCAGTTGAACTAAAAAGGTTTTTTACCTTTTGCTTCTCTAACTCCTGTATGCTGGTTCCCCTACTGGCGGGTTTTACGGCTTCGCTCGCAGCTTTGACGCTAAGGCTGTTGAGGGGTAAGCCCGACTGGAGGGGTGAGGTCTACCAGTTGTCCCTGGCGCTGGTGTTGGCGTTTATCGACGCCTTCATGATCGCCTACCTGGCACCCTTCACGCCGATCTTCGTGGCTCGCCTCTCCTTCCACCTCTTCCTCTACACGCTCTTCGCGAGCTTAACGGCGGTGCTGTACGCCATGTACAGGGCGTCGAGTGACATCAGGGTTTACGCGGTTGCGATGACCCCCTGGTTCCTCATCCTCGCGCTGATCGTCGCGGCCAACCTGCTCGGCTCGAGGATCGTCTTCATCTTCTAGCCGGTGAGCGCCCTCCAGACCTTGTCGCCGGCGTAGTGCAAGTTCTTAACCGCTCTACCCCTCCTCACCCTCGCGATCTCGTCGCTGCTCATCAACGCCCTCCCCACGGCGAAGACCCTCCTCTTCTCCACGTCGGCCACGTAGACGAGGTCTCCCGCGCTGAACGGCTCGGCCTCAACAATGCCCGGTGCCATCACGTCCGCCCCATTGAGGATGTGGGGGACGGCGCCCATGTCGACCACGACCAGGGGGAGTTTGAGGCCGAGCCTGTGGGCGGCCAGCACCGTAGGGTACACCTCCTCCCCCATGACGAGCGCCGGCACGCCGTCGATTATCAGCAGATCCTTCTCGGGCTCGCGGAGGCGGGCTAGCTCGACTCTCCCAGCCTTCTCCACGAGCTCGGCGGCCGCCGGTAGGGTGGCTCTCAGCCTCTCAACCAGCCTCCTCCTCTCGCTCTTGCTGAGCGCGTAGCGCGAGCTGAACGCTGCCAACGTCCTCACCCCATGCTCTTCTCCACTGTGTAGTAGGAGACGTTCCCCTCCTTGTCGACGATCGCGAGGACGGGCTCCCTCTTCGACTCTAGAGCCCTCCTGATGAAAGCCTCCAGCTCCTTGAACCCGATCCTCACCCCCTCCTCGAGGCAGAGGACGAGGTACCTCCTCTCCCCCTCCCCACTCCTCCTCTCCACGAGCAGGACGGGGGCACCCTCGAGCGGCAGCGCCCGCAACCCTCTGCCCCTCAAGTCGGTGTACACGTTCAGTTTAACCCAGAAGCCGGGGTCGAGCGCGGCAGCGCGCCTCGCGAGCTCCTCCAGGCTGACGCTGCGCCCACCCTCGTCCGCGAGGGACAACTCCCCCCTATCGAGCAGGTAGGCCGCTTCGACGAGCGTTAGCTCCAACCCCTCCTCCATAACCACGCCGTAGCCCTTCTCCGCCAAACCCGAGCTCTTCGGTACGATGGCTCGACCCCCCTTCAGCGTGCCCTCCACCCTGTCTGAAGCCACGCGCGCGCGACGCGGCGGGCTAAATAAGGATTGAGCCACGCCACGCTTATAACCGCCTCAGGAGCTTCTGCGTGGTGCACTGGCTCCGCCTAGCGGCTCTCGCGGCTGCAGTCGTTCTCTTGTTTACTCTACCCAGGCGGCCCCTCTTCCTGGAGGTTTACGGGAGGCGTGAAGCGCTGGAGGCGGCGAGTCTGGTCGAGTCTGCGCTCGGCCCCGCGCAGAGAGTCGTCTTCTTCGAGGTGAACCCGGTGAGCGTCTGCGCAGCCTGGCTGGAGGGGTCCTTGAGCCTGGAGGGCTTTTGGGGGAAGGAGTGGGTGGTGAGGGGTTACCGGGGGGCGGGCCTCGTCTATGAGCTGAGGGTGGACGCGGGGATGGGTTTCAGCATGCTGCGGGTCAACCTCACGCTCGTGGAGCGCGCTCAGGCGTTGATGGCCGCGCTGATGCTGCTGCGGCGCGAGGGAGGTGGCGTCTTCCAGGTGGAGGATGAGGGAGCCCTGTTTTCCGTGAGCGCTTGGCGGCCGGAGGAGGGGGTGTGCAGGGGTATCGTGAGGGAGGCGGAGCAGTGGAGGGGGGCTACGATCATCACGTGGGTGGTGATGCAGGTCGTGTTCCTCACAGGCCTCCTCCTGGCCGTGGCGTTGCCGACCGGCGGCGTGAGTAAGCGTAGGCTGCTCCTTATCTCGCTACCCCTCCTCCTGGCGCTCGGAGCGTCCTCAACCCTCCTCCAGCTCCCCTACCTGCTCGGGAAGAACGCGCTGCCCCCAACCCTGAGGTCCCTGTTCAACCTCCTCTACAGCAGCGCCCTCCTCTCCCTAACCGCCCTGATCTCGCTCATCGCCGGCGCAGCGTTGGTGGCGAAGAGCGCCCCGCTGTCCCTCCCCACGGGGAGGCGAGCTGCCGAGAGCTGGCTGGACGGGGTCGCCACGGGTGCAACCCTCACGGCTCTTCTCGGGGTTGCGTTCACGCTGCTGGAGAAGTGGGGTCGCGTCATCCCGCTGAAGCTGCCGGCCCTCGAGAACGCTCTCACGGTGCAAGCGTCGTGGCTCGCCGCGGCGCTGAACGTGGCCGTAGCCTCCCTAATCAACGCAGTCACCTTCCGCTACCTGCTCCTCCTCCTGCTGCAGGAGGTGCTCGGGGGGAGGGGGCAGGGGGTTGTGGCGACCTCGGCCATATACGCTCTGGCGTTTGCGGGGGCTTCCTTCCACCCGCCGTACACCGACGTTCTCGCTGCGCTAGCCCTGTCGCTGGTCTTCTGCCTCCTCTACCTCTGGAGGGGCCTCTTCGCCGCTGTCGCCGCCGAGTACACCTACAACGCACTGGCCTACGCGCTGTCAATCTCCGGTCTCCTGCCGGTTGACGCGCTTCTCCTTGCGGTAACCCCACTCTCCGCCGCCCCCCTAGCCTCCCTGCTGGCCGAGCTGGCCCGAAGGTTCGCGAGTTAAGCTTAAATCGCCGCTTCAACGGCACGGTGTGGCGCGTTTCACGAGCCTTGCCTACGGGAAGCCCGGTGAGCTTCTCTTCGGGCGTGCGCTCCACCCGTTACGCTACGGCCTCGGCCTGGAGGTCGGCTCGGGGCGCGTAGTCCCGGAGGTTAAGTACTGGCCGAGCAGGAGCGCGGACGAGTCGGGCAGGCTGGTCGAGGAGTTCTCCAGCATCACCAGGAGCGTGCTGGAGAGGGCGGTCGACCTTGGCGTCCAGGCGGTCCAGCTGGAGACCGAGCTGAGCCACGTGGCGACGCTGAACCCGAGGCTCGCCGAAGAGATCGTAGCGGCGCAGAAGGACGTCATGGAGCGCTACCACTCCGAGTACGGTGTTGCGCTAGCGCTACGCGTCACAGTGGCGGATGTGCGGTGGTCTAGGGAGCTGGAGGGGGAGGAGGCCTTCTCCAGGATGATGGAGTCGTTCGAGGCTGCTGCCGGGGCCGGCGCCGACGTCCTATCGATCGAGTCCATCGGCGGCAAGGAGGTCTTCGACTACTCGATCGTGAGGGGGGACTTGAGGGGTATAGCGCTCGGCCTGGCTGTGCTGGCCCCAGCTGACGTCGAGAGGCTTTGGAGGGAGGTCTCCTCGATCGCGTCGCGAAGCGGGGCTCTAGCCGGCGGGGACTCGGCTTGCGGCTTCGCGAACACGGCGATGAAGCTGGCGGGGGGCTTCAAGAGCAGGATGCTGCCCCACGTCCTGGCTGCGGTCGTGAGGGCGATGAGCGCGCCCCGCACGCTGAAGGCCTTCGAGGCCGGCGCGAGGGGGCCGGGGAAGGATTGCGCCTACGAGAACGTTTTCATCAAGGTGATCACCGGCTATCCCATTTCTATGGAGGGTAAGACGAGCGCTGTAGCCCACTCCAGCCTTGTTGGAAACGTGGCGGCTGCGGCCTGCGACCTCTGGTCGAACGAGCAGGTCGAGAACGTGAAGCTGTTCGGCGGCACGGGCCCGCAGGTGTTCCTCGAGATCCTCCACTACGACTGCCAGCTCATGAACACCGCTCTCAAGGCTGGAAAGGGTGAGGAGCTCAGGGATCTACTGGTCGCGTCAAACCTGTACACGGACCCGCAGTCCCTCGTCCTTTCGCCGCAAGCAGCTTGGGAGATCGCGTCCGCCATCGTGGCCGAGAGCGACGACTACCGGCGCGCGGTCGCCGCGGCGGGGAGGGCCCTCGAGATCATCAGGCGGGAGTGCGAGGCCGGTCGCTTGGCCCTAGACGCCAGGGAGGCAGCCTATCTGCGCAAGCTCGAGAGGGAGTTGGGAGCCCTACCCGATAGCGCCGACGGGCTCCTCGAGTCTGCCCGCTTCTACGAGGAAAGGGCGAACTTCAAGGTTTCAGACTACCTTAAGGATTAATATCGCGGTTCCCCACCCCCTTCCACCATGAGCTACGTAAGCTTCGAGGAGTTTCAGAAGCTAGACCTGAGGGTGGGGAAAGTAGTCTCCGCTGAGCGCGTCCAGAGGGCCAGGAAGCTCTTGCTGCTGAAGGTCGACATCGGCGGAGAATTGAGGACTCTCGTAGCGGGGCTGGCCGAGTACTACGCGCCGGAGCAACTGGTGGGGAAGGAGATCGTGGTGGTCGCCAACCTCGAGCCGAAGGTCATCATGGGCTTGAAGTCTGAAGGCATGCTGCTGGCTGCGGTCGTCAACGGCAAGCCCGTCCTGATAGTCCCCGAGAGCGAGGTTCCACCGGGTACAAGGATCTCCTAGAACCCGCCGCCACCCTGACTACCACACGTGGGTTTCCACGGTATTTCCCCGAACTAATCCGTAAGATTCTCTATCATATGCCAGCTGCAATCATGCTGTAAGCGTAACACATATAACCACCTGCTGCTTAACCTTCCTATGCCCTGCAAGAGGAAGAGTGAAGATAAGAAGGGAGAGAAGAAAGAAAGCAAGAAAGAAGCCAAACAGTGAAATCAGTTTAACCGAAATTCCCACCCTTTTTCCTTTAAGTTTTTATAGTCCCCTCGATTGACCTACCCGTGGTCAAGCTGCTATACCAGTACGACAGCTACCTTAAGGAGTTCTCGGCAACTGTCGTTAGGGTTGAGGGCTCCAGGGTTTTTCTCGATCAAACGGCGTTCCACCCCGGCCCCAGCGGTGGCCTGGACCATGACAGGGGCTACCTCATTGCTCCGAGCGGGGAAAGGTTGGAAGTCGTTCAAGTGCTCGAGGAGGGCGGGGACGTGGCCCACGTGGTGGCCGGTGAACCGGGCTTGAAGCCGGGCGATACGGTCAGGGGGGTGATCGATTGGGGCAGGAGGTACAGGATGATGCGGTTGCACACAGCCAGCCACGTGCTGCTCGCCGTCCTGTACAGGCGGTACGGGGCGCTGGTGACGGGTGGGCACATCACGCCCGAAGGGGCGAGGGATGATTTCGACCTCTCGGGCGTCGATGACTGGAAGAGGGCTGTAGCAGAGGCCGTGGAGGAGGCGAACCGGATCCTGGCAGACTGCCTTGAGGTGAAGGTGTACTGGCTCCCCCGCGATGAAGCTCTGAGGATCCCCGGGATCGTTAAGCTCGCTGAGCGGCTGCCTCCAGATGCTGCGGAGATCAGGGTCGTCGAGATCCCGGGAGTCGACATTCAAGCGGACGGCGGCCCGCACGTAAGGAACACGTGCGAGGTGGGGCGCATCGTGCTGCAGAGGCTGGAGAGCAAGGGTGCGCGCAGGAAGCGCGCCTACTACACCGTAGAGCCCTAATCAGCTCTTCTCGAAGCTCAGCGCGTCGATGCTCCGCAGCGCGCACCCGTGATCCTCGAGGAGCTTGTGCACCTCCTCGATGTCTATCGATCCGCCCTCCACCGTTAGCTTGAGGGTTTCCGTCCTCACGTCGACTTCCACCACCGCTACATCAACCCTGCTCACCCCGTCGAGCTCGCAGATCAGCTTCGCCAGCTGGATCGTGTCCAGCTCCCGCGGCTTGAGAACGTCGAGAACCAGCCGCTTCAGCTTCGCCGGCACTTTCAACCACCCAGAGACCCCAGCAGCACTGTTACGCCGGCTACTGCGAAGCCCGCGCCGACCATTGCGGCTGAGTACTTGATCGCGCTGGTGCCCGAGATCTTCGCCAGGTAAGCGCCCAGCACGGAGAGCGCCGCGAGGCCGACTAGGGCTGAGAGGGCTACGGCCGCTTGGAGTCCGATGGCGTCGGCTGCCAGCACGGGCGCGATCACCACTAGCATGCCTAGCGCGGGTGCGATAGCGTTGACCAGCGCGCTGAGCAGCGCGGCCAGCTCGAAGGTGTAGCCGAAGATCGTGCCGCTCAGCTTCCTCAGTAGGGCTTTCTCCATCTCGATGAGCTCCCTGCGCCTCTCAGCGACCTCCGTTAGGTAGGAGCTGACGAAGCCGGATAGCCCGAGACCGAAGCTCACGGCTAGGGCTGACACGAGGAGCGTGCTGGCGCGCTGGCCGCCGGCGAAGTAGTAGCCGAGCGCGAGCCCGAGTGCCGTGAGCACGCCATCGAATAGGTTTGTGACGAAGTAGCGCCTGGCTATCCCAGCGAAATTCGTTGCAGCCAGGTGGCGGAGAGCGAGCTTCAACCGCCTCATACTCGATGAGTCGTCCTTCATATCGCAGCTTATGGTTGGAGTTCTAACGGACAGCTTTAAACATTGCTATACCCAAGCCGGCACCCCCTCCGTTGCCGCAGCTAAGCGGCGCTAGAGCATCCTCCTAGCGATCTTGTCCAAGGCTTTGAGGCCTGAACCGGTCAGGGGGATGAGCACTCTCTCCCCCGAATCGATCAAACCCTCTTCTCTCGCTTTGCGGAGCGCGGCTATAGCCGTGGCTGACGTGGGCTCGACGAAGAAGCCCATCCTGAGGGCGTACCGCAGCGCTTCTCGAGTCTCCTCTTCGCTGACAACTACCACCTCACCCTTCGATTCCTTGACGACCTTGACCAGCTGCTTGAGCCTCGGCGGGTTTGGGATGGCGATACCGTCAGCGAAGGGCTCGGGGGGCGGCGCGGCGCCGTAGGGCCCGTGGAGCGCGTCGTAGAGCGGCGTGTAACCTTCTGCCTGAACGGCAATCGCCCGAGGAACCCCTTGCGCGAGGCCGATCTGGGCCGCCTCCCTGAAGCCCCGGCATATGCCCAGCAGTAGCCCTCCGCTACCCACCGGCGCGACGACTGCGCCCGGAGTCCCTGCCTGCTCACAGCACTCGAAGGCGATCGTCTTCAAACCTTCGATGAAGAAGGGGTTCCACATATGGCTCGCGTAGACCGCGCCGCGCTCCACCTCCTCCAAAGCCCTCCTAGCCACCTCGCTCCTCGGCCCCTCAACCTCGACCAGCTCGGCCCCGTACAGCTTTATCTGGAGCTTCTTGGCTGGAGGCGCGCTGGACGGCACGTAGACCCTGCACCCGATCCCGGCTGCAGCACAGTACGCTGCAACAGCTACGCCGGCGTTGCCCGACGAGTCGATCAGGACTCGATCCGCGCCGAGCGCCTTCAAATTGGAGACCATCACCGTCGCCCCCCGATCCTTGAACGAACCGGTGGGGTGCAGGTACTCGAGCTTCAGCAGAACCCGGACGCCCCAAACCTCCCTCTCCACCGTGGGCGTCCAACCCTCACCCAGCGTAACGATGTCCCCACCGACATGCGGGATGAGGGAGCGGTAGCGCCACACACCCCACCCCTTCAGCTCCACCTCCCCCTCGAGCCTCTTCTCAATGTCGAGGGGTGAGCCGCACTCGCACCTCCACAACCGGGCTGAGGCTTCGTAGCGCCTCCCGCAGGAGGAACAGACGATGCTGAACTCCACGCCCACGCTGGCGCGCGCTCGGGTATATGGTTTTTCCATCTCATCGCTTGATTACGTAGGTTTGAGAAGCTTTTCAACTAGCGCTCGGACGCGCTCAGCCATCTGAAGTGCTTCCTCGGCGTCCTCCCGATCATAGAGCTCCTCAGGTGCAACTCCGCTTTCCTCGTCTCCGTACATCGAGGGTTCCCTCTCCCTCCTCAATCTACGCGAGTACCTGGCCAGAACTGGCACATGCTCGCGGAACCACTCGGGGAACCTATGTGCCTCCGCCCTGAGCACGGGACCGACATCGTGCCAGCGGGGTGGTTCGACACCAACGATCCTCAACGCTGCCTTAAGCAGGAGTTCCACGCCTCCTGGCACTGCCTGACGACGTAGGGGTAGCTGCCGCGCTCGAGCGCGATCCTGGCGTGGTGGAGCCGCTCCGCAGCCTGCTTGTAGTACGATGCAGCGATCTCTACGTTCCTCACAGCTCGATCACCTCCCCGAACCTGTAGTCGCGCTTTAACCTCCAGTACCAGAGCTTCCCGTACTTTACGCGTTCAGCGCCGAGCGCCTCCAGCCTCTTCGCTAGGCGCTTGAGGATACCTTGGAAGAAGCCCCCCTTATCGTATAGGATCACCGCGTCCTCCACCATGTCCAGGTAGAGGGGGGAGCCTCGGGCAGCCTCCTCCGGCGTCTTGAGGATGGGTGAAAACTCGATCGTGTAACCGAGCTTCTCAGCCTCCTCGATCAGGGGTTGCAGCTCCTCCTCCACCTCCATGAAGATGTCCTGCCTCCTAAACCTGCTCCTCGGCAGGCCCTCAGCCACGATCAGCAGGTCGATGTCGCTGTCCTTCCTAGCCTCCCCCCGGGCTACTGACCCGAAGACCACGACTGACACGAGGGAGCTGCCGAGCCGCCTCTGAAGAGCCCTGACGAGCTCGAGTAGGATGTTTCTGTAGGGCTCCTGCAGCTTCTCGACCTTCTCGGCGGCCACCGCGGTGATTCAGCGTGGCAGCTTAAAAGTTCGGCGGCTCAAGCCCCATTCGACGCAGCCTCAGAAGGTCGAGGTGCTTTCAAATCCTCGGGGGAACCCTTTCCCTCATCGACTCCAGAAGCCAGACGCCCTCACGCTCCGCGGCTTCGATGACCCCCGGCTCAGCACGCATGCAGTAGAGGACCGGGACGACGGCCCCCTGGAACCTCTCGGGCCATAGCTCCCTAGCCCTTCTGATGCGCTCAAGCAGCTTCGAAACGCTCCGTGGCCCAGCCCTAACCTTTGCCTCACCGATCACGGTGAGCCTTCCATTTGAACCGTAAATGTCGAACTCGTACTTCGTGTCAAAACGCGTCGGTCTTGTTTCCAGCTCGTAACCCCTCTGCTTTAGGAAGTAAGTTACCATGTCGTTTGCCTCCTCCTCTACGCTGATGGACATTCGGTCTAGAGTCCTCTTCATCGATCGAACGTCCCTCTCAATTCTGGATAGGCGGCGCTCGCAGCTATCCACCCTCTCGCTCAGCCTGATGATCAGCTGCTCGTGCCTTTCCAGTTGTTTCGCCTGCATTTCAGTGATTCTGCGCAACTCTTCAACCGCTTTTGTGAGTTCGCTAAGCCTCTGCTCGTGTCTTTCACTCACCTCGACGAGTTTGCTGAGTAGCTGCTCATGCCTCTCGGTTACTTCTATGAGCTTGCTGAGCTGCCGCTCGTGCCGCTCAGTTATCTCAATAAGCTTGTTTAGTAGCTGTTCGTGCCGCTCGGTTACTCGAGTGAGTTCGCTAAGCCTCTGCTCGTGCCGCTCAGTTATCTCAATGAGCTTGTTTAGTAGCTGCTCATGCCGCTCGGTTACTTCTATGAGCTTGCTGAGTAGCTGCTCGTGTCTTTCACTCACTTCTATGAGCTTGTTTAGTAGCTGTTCGTGCCGCTCGGTTACTCGAGTGAGTTCGCTAAGCCTCTGCTCGTGCCGTTTAACCGTTTCTTCTAGGGATTTGACGGAGGCCGCTAGGACCTTTACGCTACTCTCAAGCGCTTTCAGGCTCTCTCGTTGGCTGTCTACTGCTCTTTGTAGTCCCTCGACAGCCTCGACCAGCTTATCGATCCGGGAGAACAGTTCCTGTAGCCCAAGGTAGGCTAGAACTAACGTCCTAAACTCCTCATCCTCTCTGAGCAGCCTTAGGATGCTCTCCCTCAAATCCTCCGTCAACACCAAAGCTATTGGCCGATCGACGCTTTAAATGCCTTTAGGTCCACGCCCGCTTCCACTGGAAAATTGAGACCCCCGCGAATTCTGGCAAAGGAAGGGAGCAAGTTGATTCTAGGCCCTACTGAGCGATGGCTGACACCGAGTCCCCTCTCTAGCGCTGGTAATCGAGAGAAGGTGTAAATAAGAGCCCCTTACGGTAGATTGTGGATAGGCTTAAGGTGGGCGTCGCGGAGAGGGTGATCACGCCGCCCGTGGGCGTACCGATGGGCGGTTACGCGCTCCGACCGGGTCCCGCGAGAGGGGTGCACGACAACCTTCACGCGAGGGCTTTGGTTCTCGAGCTGGGCGACAACCTGGCCGCCCTGGTTTCGCTGGAGCTGCTCTACCCAACCCCGGAGCTGGTCGCTGAAGTCAGGAGGACCGTGAGGAGGGAGCTCGGGATCCCCGAGGATCGCGTCATGGTCTCAGCTGTGCATACGCACTCGGGACCCTCCGCTCTCGGCATCGACTCTGAGCCGGAAAGGGGCTACTTGGAGGAGTACTGGGAGCTACTGCCGGCTGTCGTAGCGTCCGCGGTATTGGAGGCTCGGGAGCGCACGCTCGAAGCCACCATGCGGCTGGGGAAGGGGAGGCTGGACGGCTGGACCGTGAACAGGAGGAAGCCCCTAGCTGGCCCCCTCGACA
>JAVYWK010000018.1:0-39555 GCA_038727095.1 Thermofilaceae archaeon
GCTAACCAGGAGGCTCCGCTTTCCACGCGGCAGAGTGCCCGGCGCGTAGTCAGGCGATCTTGATCCAGTACTTGGAAGCGTCCCTCAGCACGGCGCTCTCCTGCAGCCTCTCCGCGAACTCATCCGGCGTCAGCGGTATCGCTTCCACGAATGGCCTTATCCCCGCCTTCCACTGCAGCTCGTTGATGAGGTCGAGCCTCTCGAGGAACCTCATCCCCCGGAAGTCCTCGGAGACTATCACCAGGTCGACGTCGCTGGTCTTGAGCCAGGTGCCCTTAGCGTAGCTGCCGAAGAGGTAAGCTTCCCTCACCCTGATTCTCCGAGAGAGCAGCTCTAGGAGAGAGCGCGCGGCTCTAAGCGCGGCTTCGAAGGAACTCTCTGACAAGCCTTACCACCTCGCTAGCCAAGTCGTAAGCCCTTAGAGCCTCAACTCTATCCACCGACTCGCTTGGAAGCCCGCCCGCCGCGTCAGGGTACCGTGTCACCGTGTAGTACTTGTTCAGTATGAAGATCTGATCCTCTATATCTCTAGGCAGTGAAAAGCCGGCTTCCTTGAGCAGAGCGTAGAGCTCAGTGACCGTGTGTATACGCGGCGGCTCCTCCCTCCTCACCACGAAGAACAGCGCTTTCAGCGCTTTCTCGACCGCCTGCTGCGAGAAAAAGGCCGCCCTGAACCATCTCCCCCCGTTCAAGGCTATCTTAGCGTCCTCTAAGTCCTCGCCAGCAGCCCTGAGCCAGAGCTCCACCTCCCTACGCACTTGCACTACAACATTAATGGCCCGCTTCCCTAATATCTTTTCCTACAGCTTAGATCCAACTTCCCAGCACGCTTGCCGTCCAAAAGTACCTCAAGGATCCAAGAAGTCCCGCGTAAATGGACGAGAGGGCTTCTCCCTGCCACCTCGTCGTACCCGTACCCTCCTAGAGAGGTTATGCTTCAGCCTCTTTATGCCCCAATTCGCCGTGCTCACCGGGGACCGGCAGCCGCCGGATGGGGGTAAGATCCCGACACACTAAAGCTGCATAGGCGTTAAATAAGCCTTGTAGCTGCACTTCCTCATGATGTCGCGCATCCGCGAGGTAGAGCTCTTGAGAAGGAGGGCGAGATCCTTCCTCGCGAGAGCCCTGGAGAGCTTTGACGCGGGGGATTACGACATAGCTGTCTTCCTTGCGGAGCAGGCGGTGCAGCTTCACCTTAAATCGGTGCTGCTGGAGAAGGTGGGTGATTACCCCAAGGTTCACTCGATAATGACTCACGCCTCGATCCTCGCTAGGCTGCCCGAGTGTAAAGGGCTCACAAGCTTCCTCGAGGAGAATAGAGCTAAGGTCGGCCTCCTGGAGGACGCCTACATAGCTTCGAGGTACTTGGTGAGGGAGTACACCAGGGAGGAAGCTGAAATCCTCGTAAACTTCGCGAAAGAGGTTTTGAAGCATGGAGAGCTACATTGACATACTCGTAAAGAGAGCCGAGATGGTTAGGAACTGGAGGGAGTACGCTGCCAGGGTTGCGGAGGCTGCTAGAGCTGTTCTCCCGGGGGCGAGGGTTTACGTTTTCGGGAGCGTGGTGAGGGGCGAGCACACCGGCGGCAGCGACGTCGATATACTGGTACTATCGGAGAGCCTTCCAAGGAGCGGCTTAGAGAGAGCGAAGATAAAAGTAGAGATAGAGGAGCTCGCAGGCCTCCCGCTGTACCACCCGTTCGAGATCCACTTGGCAGACAAGGAAGAGGGAAGGTGGTACCTCAGCAGGATCAAAGAGCTAGTGGAGTGCTGAGGATCGGATGCTCCGAGCCGCGCATCAGCTACACCCCTGTTAATACACGTTAGCACACTCCGGAGGTTCTGGCTGCTTGAACGGAGTGGGATCGGCTCGCAGCAATTCGTGAATTTCGCGGCCCTAGCTCAGGGCAGACCGCTTTCTCTCCGCGGTGGGTAAAGTCCCTGGCGAGGCTAACAGCCCAGTGAGTTGGGCGAGGGTTCTTCGGCCTTCTCGCCGCTATGGTTGCCGAGCGCAAACGATTCCCGGGCAAAGTGGGGGCTGCCTGCTGAGCGGCGAAGCGGACTCACTCTTGACCGCCGTGCTCGAGAGACCGCCTGGCGTAGGTTGCGACCCTGTTGTGCTCCTCACCGGGTCGTTACCGTGCGTTGAAGCGCCCTGACTCTAGGGTTCTTGGAACCCTTGGGCAACCGATGAAGCGCCCGCACCATTAGCCAGGCTGGCGCTCGGCAGTTAGAGACGCGGTTTAAGCCGGTGGCTCTAAGCGTGGCACAAGCCTCGATTTTCACCTGAGCACAGCTTCGCCCTCGCTTACTGTGCATGGGTAGACTGATGGCGTGAACACGATCCTCGCCAGCACGCCTTCGGCCTCGATGTTGTAGGAGAGAAGCTTACCCGCACTAGCCTGCACGCTGTCGTACTCCCTCCAGTTGCCGCTCTGCGTTAAAACCTCCAGGCTCAACGTACCAGCCTCATCGGCCTGGAAGTAGATCGTCTTACCCGCGTAACCGAATATCGGGATCGGGTGGCTCACCAGACTCCCCGACTCGACAGTTCTGCCTACGAAAGTGTTCCAGGTGCCTGACTCGTAGAGCCTATACACGGCAGGCATCACCTCCGACCCTTCGATGACTCTGAAACCCCACTGGGAGACCTCCCAGACCGTCTCCCTCTCCATGTAGTCGTGGTGGTTCTCGATGTCCAGCACAGTCCTCATCGCCGTGTTGAGCCTGTAAGGTACCGTGAGGATCGCGTAAGGGGGGCCGTTGATCGTGGAGGCACGAAGGTTCGGCGCCGCTACGCCGACGGCCAGGAGCCTATCGTCAACCCCCCACTCGACAACGTTCCTCGCGACCGCGACCCAGTACTCCCTTTCAGTCTCCCTGTAGTCGCTCGGGAGCAACCCTGTGACGTCGACGCTGCGGAGAGCGTGGAGCGTGCCCAGGTAGCAGGATAGCCTCCCGTCGGGGCCGTAGAACCTGAAGTGCGCGACACCGCCGAGAAACGCGTCGTCCGTCTCGAAACCGAACCAAGCGACCTCCTCCACCCCCAGCTTCGGCGGCCTGCAGTGGAGGCTGAACTTTCCGAACCTGTACGACCTGATACTCCTGATCGAGACAACCCTGTAGCCCTTCGGTCTCGCGTAGGTGGCCGCTAAACGGCGCTCAGCAGCTCTCCAGAAGTCGCTCGGCTTCGCCGGCACCCACAGGTCTTCCGGCCCCACCCTAGCCCAGCTCATGAAGAACGCGTCAACCCCCCTGCTCAGGAAGCCAGTCCAAGAAAGGATGTCGCGCGAGTCAAACTCCTCCCTCAAGGCCCTCCTAACCTCACCCCCGATCGCCTCCCCAAGTTTCGCCGGAAACGCCACGAGAGTTCCAGAGGGAGAGCAGCTTAAAGCCTGTTGCCCCAAGGTCGCATCGGCGCAGAGTGACCCGGCCGCTCGAAAAACTAGCTGCTTTAAGCTGGTGACGCCGCGATCGACGCCCTCACCCTCGGGCACGGTTTTAAACGTGGTGCGGGGGAGTACGTGCGTGGAGCTTGTCGAGCTCGACTACTCGACGTACTACGATAAGGTGTACGGCGGCTGGCTGGGGAAGAGCGTCGGTGGAGCGGTTGGAGCGCAGGTGGAGGGGCAGAAGAGGCTCCACAGCTTCACCGAGGAGACCGCGTTCCCCGAGAAGTGGCCGCCGAACGACGATCTCGATCTGCAGGTCCTCTGGCTCCACGCGATCTACGAGAGGGGGCTCCAGCTGACGAGTAGGGATCTGGCTGAGGAGTGGTGGGAGCACTGCTGGTACCACTTCAACGAGTACGGGCGCTTCCTCAAGAACTTCGCTAGAGGCATTGATCCCCCATACTCGGGCTGGTTCGACAACGAGTACTTCCGAGAGTCGATGGGATCCCCGATCAGGTCCGAGGTGTGGGGCTTCATCTTCCCGGGCAACCCGGATCTAGCGGCAGCCTACGCCGAGCGCGACGCCGTACTCGACCACTGGAGGGACTCGGTGTGGGCCGAGCAGTTCTACGCTGCGATCGAGTCGCTATCCTTCTTCGAGAGCGACTTGAACAAGCTGATCGAGACGGGGCTCCGCTACGTTCCCAGCGGCTCGAAGCTGAGGGCCCTCGTAGAGCTCGTCCTGGAGTGCAGGAGGAGAGGGCTCAGCTGGGTTGAAGCGAGGAGCGAAGTCCTCCGCCGGTTCGGAAACCCCGACGCGACCTCGGTCCACCAGAACGTGGGCTTTACGCTGATCGCCTTGCTCTGGGGCGAGTACGACTTTGGGAGGACCATTCTCATCGCGCTCAACTCGGGCTACGACACCGACTGCACGGCCGCTACAGCGGGGGCGATCCTAGGCGTCATCCTCGGGGCCAGCAGGCTACCGGAGAAGTGGGTGGAACCGCTGCATGACTCCTTCGAGATGGGCTTCCCCCTGCCGAGGGAGAGCTACCGGATCAGCGATCTCGCCCACGAGACCTGCGCCGCGGGCATCGCAGCCTCGCGCCTCCTCAACAAGCGCGTCAGGATCGTGAACATGCCGAAGCGCGCCGAGGAGCTTGCGGCGAGGATCCCCATCCGCTCGATCCCCGGGGTGGAGCTCCATATCGACTACCTCGGCCTCCCCGCTATCGGAGGAGGTGAGGTGAAGCAGATCGCCGTCAAAATCGTGAACAACGGGAGCAGCGCTCTCAGCGGTTGGCTGGAGCTCGAAGCGCCGGAAGGGTGGTCCGCGCCGGACCCCATCAGGGTTTCCGTGCCGCCATGCTCGTCTGAAAGCTGCCGCCTCCAGGTCAAAGCGCCAGCCTCCGGCCTCCTATGGGACCAGAACATCCTCAGAGCCCGCTTCGTGGAGGAAAGCGGGAGAGCGCACATCAGGGAGTTCGGGCTCGCCGGCTCAAAGCTGTGGCTCGTGCTGGGCCCCTTCTACGACAGCCCCAGCTGGCTGGTGGA
This sequence comes from Thermofilaceae archaeon, assembly GCA_038727095.1. GTDB lineage: Archaea > Thermoproteota > Thermoprotei > Thermofilales > Thermofilaceae > JANXEW01. The sequence continues at coordinate 4,947 of JAVYWK010000018.1, forward strand.
CAGGGCCGACATCGAGGAGCCGTACGTGGACGAGCGCTTGATCGAGAGCAGAGGGGAGCTGGAGCTCTTCAAAAGTGCTATCAAGCTGAGCTCCCCCACCAGCCTACTGCCGCTCAACAAGGTTGTAGGATTCGCAGGCGAATGCTGCCTCTACCTACTCCACCGCCTCTACTCGCCAGACGAGAGGGACGTCTTCCTCGTCATAGGAGCTCAGGGAGACGTAAAGGTGTGGTTGAACGGGAGTCAGCTGATGTCATCCTCAAGCCAGGCTGCACGCTCCATCTGGAACCCCCTAATGCACTGGTACCCCGCCCACCTCCGGAGGGGGGAGAACAGGGTCGTCATCAAGTACGCAAAGAAGACGAGAGAACCCTTGCTCAGCTTCGACGTATACAAGGAGAACGTAGAAAGAAAACAGAGGTTCTCCGTGTGGCAAGTAGACCTCGCCAGTATACTCTGAAAAGTTGGCGAGCCATTTGGTCAGGTACGATACATTACTTTACTACTTTTCCTCCTTTATAGCATTCATAACGATAAAGATGTTTTTCTAACCTCTTTGTGCCCTCCATTCGAGTGTTAGCTTTCTGACGAGTGATGCCACATCCCTTAAGCACTCTTTGGCGAACATCGTGTAAATGGTTACGATTTTCGATTCCAACTCTACAGCGTACTCGCCGTTTGCTCTCTTGATTCTAACCCTGTTGTAGGATTTAAAGGCTCGTCCCTCCACCTGGAGATATTCGAAGTAGACCACGAAGACCGGTCGTTCTTCGTTACCTTCTATCCATCCCGAGACGCTATATACGCTCACCTTGTTTCCCGCCATCTCACTCAGCTTCGATTCGAGGAATTCGGCAAGCTCCCTTGCTTTCTCCTTACTCCTTACTACGACCGGTATCGGTGTGACGAGAGTGACTTCGCGTTCAACGTCATCTCGCGCGGATTCTTCTGCCTCTACCATCCACCTCCTTCTCAGAGATGGTACTGCTGCTACAACTGCTTTAGTGGCAGGCGATAGGGCTCCCAGGAGCGCTAGAACCGTTGGAAGAACTATGGATAAGAGGAAGGAAGAAGTATCCAGTTTCACATCCACGGGTATCTCTGCACTGGTTGCACTGAATCCTCTGAATGCCGTTAAGCCGGCTAGATACCCCAAAACACCGCCGGCGAAGCCGATAACGCTGGCCATCATCACGAATACGAGGAAGACTTGGTCGGGGGTTGCTCCCAGTGTGGAAAGCGTGAAGATGTCCCTCCTTACCTCGTATACGAAGCCGAGAAACGACATGTAGACTATGAGCAGTGCTATGAGGCTGGGGATAAGGAGTTCCACCCCCACTACTTCAATCCGAAAGCCCGGGTAGTAAATTTCGGTGGGTTTACCAGCTTCAGCGACGTAGACGTTAACATTGCCCAGCAGGCTGAGGACTCTCGCTAACGTAGCGCTATCCGATCCCGGGGTTAGTTTCACGTAAACCTTGTTTGTGACCGCTCCAACGAGGACAGCGTCTCCGTAGTAGAGGAACACAACGCTCTCAGCCGGCGGTTTGTAGCTCGAAGTTCCAACCATGATAGTGGGCAGCAAATCATCCCCGTCTAAGTCCTTGACTTTTGTCAGCGCTCTGCTATCGAAAACGCCAACCACCGTGTAACTAGATCCACCAATTTCGATAACGTCGCCAACCCTTAAACTGGCTGCTTTGGCCAGGGCGTCGCTGATGATGATTGCACTACTGTGAATCCCTAGGACGCTGCCCTCCACCATGCAGCAATTCTCCATGAGCATTGCGACTAGTGAGTTTTGGGTTATCCCAAACACGCCCGAGATAGGTAGTCCTCTCACCGTATCGTAGGGATTCATTGGGAACACCGCTATGGCGCTCGGAGAGATGCTTTGCACCTCGTTTCGGCTGGCGAGGAACGCTAACCCGGCAACATTGACCGGGGTGATCCCCCCGAAAGCTGCTAACCCGTAGCCGCGGGCGATGAGATACGGGCCGTCAATGGTCTCTGGTACAAATTCCGAGATTTGGTGGCTGACGGCAGTATGCATGGTAAACGATGTTAAGCACGTGGTACCAAAAGCCATCAAAGCGGTAGTAATGAAGAGTAAGATGGCTCTCAACCTTCGCCGCGCTAGGAAGCTTACAGAGAAGTTAACCGTTGAGGCGATTAGGCCTTCGAGAGTTGCACCGCTCGCAGTAGATATGGCTTGAACAGGTTTTTGCTTCAATAAAACCCTTAACCCCAGAAAGGCACCTATGACGGCTGCCGCCGAAGACAGCATGATCGCATTTATTCTAGCTTTTGGCAGCAGTTGAAAAGTAAGAACCCAGGTAACAGCGAATAGCGCGAAGCTGAAAACCACCTTTAAAGCCCACTTTTGGGACAACCTCAAACCTACTAGGAGGCAGAGGAGCATCTCAGCCCCGGTGAGTAGCAGTGCGTAAGTAATGCTAGGCCCAGCTTCAAGTCGAACCAGGTATGTCTCAAGTTTCGATAAGAGGCTGTACGCAAGCCTCTGCCCGAACGCCTCCTGCAGGCTTCCGTCCTCAACTGCTACGCTCTCAGTGATTGATAACAGTCGTTTACTGCTGCCCAAGTAGTACCCGCTAGACTCGAGAGAGTTGAGGAGGTTACTCACGTTAGCTCGCAGTTCGCTCAGCTCCCCCCTGTTGGTTAGCAAAACTAGATTAGCGACATCTTCTATAGTCAAGGATCCGTTGGGTTTCGCGTCAAGAACCCACTTGAGCAACTCTGCATGCCCCTTGAGCAGTACTCGTACTGAAACCTCTACCTGGCCCAATGGGGGGAGGATGAACCTTGATGCGTAAGAGGACAACTCAGGAACGGAGCGCCCTAGCAGCATCTGGTAGTTGGGCGTTAACCACTGCAGCTTGTAGGAGAGTTGCTCCGGCTCTAGCATTTGAACTTCAACTGAAATATCTGGGTACCTCCCATCCAGGAGAGGTAGCACATTCACAGTTACAGCGAACCCTTCCACTACGGGCCACTCGAGGGTGAGTGCTGTCGAGTTAGCTAGGGTTTTCTCATCAATAACCATGATAAAGGGAGTGAGGGGTTCTCCCCTGGAGAAGGGACCTAGGATTGAGAAGCGTTTAACTCCTGCGGGAACGGGTAGGAAAGCTTGGCTGCCTGAAACTTTGTAAGGGATGTACACTGGCACTTCGATGTAGCGGCGCGCTCCCGGTACTCTGGTGGGAAGGCTTCTCATTACCGTCGTATTGATGACCATGAAGCCCTCAATCGGCCGCTGAAAGTTCAAGACGATTACACTCTGGGAAACCTCAGCGGTCATGGAATTACTGGTAAAACCATCCGAGTAAGCACATACGCTCGGGAGGAGAAGTACAGAGATTACGGTCATAAGTCCTAGCGCTGCCCGCAAAGTGGGCTTAACGACTTTCATTCTTATTCGTGAAAGCTGGCGAGTTATCTTAAATAAACTTTTTTTCTATAGTTAATTTCACTCTACTGTAGTTCGTGATGCGCCATCATCAGCTTCTCGAGAGCTTCAAGTAGTGCTTCGATATTGTTGAGTGGGACGTCGTGGAGAACCTCTGCGGTTATTAAAAGCCCCCCGCGTTTTGATCCGAGGACATCCACGACCTTCCTTATGTGGCTTCTGATATCATCGGGGCTCCCGAAGGGGAGTAGGTACTGGCGGTCGATATCCACCTCTATCGCTACCTTCCCTTTCAGCTTGGCTAAACGGTTTAAGCCGTTTACAAGATCCTGTACGTTGAGAACATGAACTCCAGCGGATACAAGGTCGTCAGCGATGTCCATAACGTAGCCGTCGCTATGTAACCGTACTTTCGCTCCACCCTTCCTGACCGTTGAGAATATCTTCTTGTAGCCGGGGAGAAGATGCTTTCTGAAACTAGCAGGAGAGAAGGGTAAACCCCTCTGCGTGCCTAAATCGTCCCCGAAGCTGACGATATCGACGCCCAATCTCACAAGGCGTTTAACAACCTCAACGTTATACTCTACGACGAGTTCAACAAGCTTCTCTAGCTCTGGTGGCTCCAGAACTAGATCCTTAAGGAAGTTTAAGTACCCACGCAAGTACGTGAGGCGGAGGAAGAAAAAGCCGTGAGGCATGAAACCCACCACGAGACCTCCCATCCCCCTGAAGCCCTCGACAAAAGCCTCTACCTCGCTCCAGGGTATGGGGGGTTCACCCTCCCGCGGCAACCCAGCCTCCGGATCGGGTGGTTTGAAATCCTTCATTCTGCTCCAGTCACTGAGAGGGTGTTTGACAACGATACCCTGGAGACCATCAACAGTAAACTTCCACACGCACCCCCATTCATCCCTAAACACTGGGGGTTTGCCCGCTGGCTTCTGTGAACGAAGCTGATTTTCATCGAACCATGGGAAAAGCAAGCGATGCTTCTTCACTATTCTTATGAGTTTCTCACCGTGCCTCCTCCAGGTTGGGAGCGGTATCGAAACAAAGCACGGGATATAAGTGGGCGAGCGAAACTCGATAGCACGCAAGTAGTTATCCCTCATGAAGCGAGGGTCCACAAGCTGCATTGCCTACTCGATGAAACGATTACTCTATAAATAATTAATGCCACAATAAGAAAAGAGGTAAGTTTAGTAAAATGGTTAGCAAAACTACTAGTGTAGGCTACTCACTTCTTACGCCTTCTTAAGAGGATAAACGCAACAGCTGCGGCAATAACTATTAGTCCACCTATGCCCGCGTAAAGTAGGATAGGGATCCCTTTCTGGAAGAGCTCTGGAACGTCGGGGTAGCTCGCGTCAACATCCGCGGGCTCGATTAAATAGTGCCCCCACTTCTGGAAGCCTTGAGCACCGGGGGCTATAACCTGGATTATTAAGTGGCCTGTTCCTTTGACGGAGTGCACACCGCTTCCCAGAACGATAAACTGGTCGCGTTTCAGCTCTTTCTGCTGACCGTTGATCCAAGCAGTCTGATCCTCAGGTGCGAACACGACGGCCATGGATGGTGTAAAGAACCTCACTTCCTGGTTTGGCCTTGAGCCGAGGAAGGTGATACCATCACCGATGAAGTCGGGGGAGTCTTCCTGTAGCGTCTGGGCAATCAGCACGCTAATGTCGCCGGTGCTCTGAATCAGCGTGTCGAACCTACCGATGCCTAAGCTGAGGTACCAGTACCTCCTTTCGGCGACATCGCTCTCTGTAAACTCGTGCTCAGCTATGACGCTCATATCATCTCTCCTATAAACTGTAACTTTACCAGGCTCTAACGGAACTATCACCAAGACAGCGCTCCTTCCCGTCTGTCGGTATGTCGCATGGTTTGGAGCCCAGAAGCTCCTTCCAACGTAACCACCCGTAAGGGCTGGTACATAGATGAGAGCCCCCAGCGCAACGCTACTCACCATAACCTCTCCCGTAGTGGTTAACTTAAACACCGCATCGTACCCAACCGCCGCACTGACGCCACCTTGATTGACTCTGGATTGTAGAACAGCCCCAAAAACATCTCGAGGCTTGAGTGATTCTGAAGCTGAGAATCGACCAACCCTATCGACTAGATTGACGTCTGTTCCCTCCAGAGCGAAGACGTATAGATTGCGGTGAACAAGATCCATGGTATACCCGTACTGGTGGGTCGCGGGCGCGGGCATAAACAAGAAGTTCTTACCTCTGAACCCGCCTTCGACGCTCGGGTAGAAAGTAGCTACGCCGGAAAAGTAACCTGGATCATAAGCTGACGATCCACCCGTGAGTAAAACTCCTACCCTCGCTGAAGCAACTAGCTTGAAGTATGTCCCGTAAGGCACGTAAAAGGTTGCTTTCTCCATAGCATTGAGAAGCGTTGAATTTAGAAGCAAGCCTGATACCACATCGTAAAGCTCGACTCTAGTCCCATCACGGTAAGCGACAACGTCCAACAGTGCATGCCCCCCTGGGGGAGTGAAGTTTACTTTTATACCCTCAACGAGTTCGTCTAGGCTGGGTAAATCCGTTGATGGCGGTACATATCCGTAATACACGTGTTGCACCGGTTGAGCCCATGCTGCTGGGTAGGTGAGCAGGTGGGCAATCGCCATAATCATGGAGAACAGCAATACTGCGAGTTTCACTTCAGACTTCATCATCAATGCCATCTACCCCTCTCTTAAAAAGATTACTGAAAAAAGGAATTAAAAAGAATTGTGAGTTGATTACTGCCCAATCCTCTCTTTTTAGTAAGCTCTGAACACCATGAACCTTATGATGTTTATCAAGCTGACCAGCAGTATGCCTGCGATCTCACCCGTGATGATGCCGACTGCTGCAGGAACACCGACCTCTTCGTAGGCTCTCCTGCCTCCAACCTTGATCAACGCATATTTAACCGCCCAGACGATTAACGGAGTGAACGTGCCGATATGCCATGTATGGAAGTCGTGCAGCCCCAGCATGAATCCTAAGGGTTCTAGTGGCCACCATGGGAACCTCATCCTCAAGAAGATTAGAGCACCGGTTAGGAGGAAGCCTACTAAACCGGGGATGGAAGCGATGCTGAGCCTCGGGTTGTAGAATCCGGCATCACCATCCCAGAAGTAGTCCCACTCCTTAGCCACGGGCAGCTCCATAAAGCCCCAGGCGTGCAGCTCGATGAACGTTAACGGTATAGCTATCACAGCGGTGAGTATAGCACCGATCGTGAGTAGCTTGTAGACGGTATCTGGCTTCACTCCAGCCATCTGGGCTACCTTGAAGCTATCCATGGCGCCCATCATTGTCGAGTAGTAGGGACCGAAAGTATCGCAACCTGTTCCCCATCTGCATGTGTGAGAGATGATGAATAGCTTGCCGGCGGGGTACTGCGGTGCCGCTGGCATAGTATCGCCAGCAAACGGCTTCCAGAAGTGCGCACCCCTTAGGAAGGTAATGTTGGCCGCATAGGCTCTAGCTCTTGTTAAGACAACCACCTGCAGCGTAATGATCAGTAGCCCGATGACGGCATCCTGAGGTTCAACATTGCTGGCCGCGAATAGTATTATCAAACCGATCGCGCCTATAACCAGCATTAGGTAGGCTAGTCTGTAGGATACTTCACCGGGAGCAACACCGGGACCTCCACCGGAGATCGCTGACTTTATCGTACCCCAAATGTACTTCCAGTTAACGAGAATCATGAAGACGAGGATGCCGAGAGCCATGCCAGCACTAACAGTCTCCAAGTATAGGGGCTCCGTGTGCCAGATCGCCCACCACTTGCTCCATATGCCCGCAGCGTATATGCCTGTGTAATAGCCAAAGTAGGTTAGAACTTGTGGCAGTATGACGGCAAAGCCGAGGTGTGCTACCCACATTGAGAGCAATGCGTCCAGCGGAACCAGGAAGAGGAAAGCGTGTCTTAACGGATCAGTTGCAACAACCACTGGGGCTGCGAGCCCCTGGGATACAGCCGGGTACGCTATAGTTAGCTGGAACTGGCCGGTTGACCAGCTGAGGTAGTTGGGGTTCGTTAACCAACCGTAGAAATCGGGGAGACCCGGGTACGCAGAGTAGATCATGTAGGGGACGTAGAACAGGAGGCCTACCAGGAAAGAGATCTTCAGTATGCGTTTAAACCTATCGGACGTCTTACCCATTGCGGCTTCAGCTACAAGCCACCCCTGCGCGTGTGGGAAGGGAAGCACCTCTATTTCGATCCACAGCCTCCTAAGGATCGCAGACCAGCCTAGGAAGAATAGAGCTGCAACAATGTACCAGTATACGTAAGTCGCGATAACCGGTGCCCACTCGTTCGCGTACACCGCGAAGAGGTTGTGCAGCGAGCCGCGGTAGAACATTCCTCGTACAGCATCAGCGGAGGGCATCCATATCATGGGCAGAGCGTAACCATGCGTTTCAGCCGTAGCAACCCTAATGTTGAATAGCGCGGCTGGTGTTGTGTAGAAACCTTTAAACACTGTGTACCAGGTTGTTATCATTGTTGCGATGAAGTAGAGGCATAAACGCTGAGCGTCGAGCTTAACCAGGTTCCTTTCCATGAGGAACAGCATTATCATTGCAAAGACCCAGGGTAGTGGCATAGCAACTAGTAAGCCACCCGAGGGCCCGTAGTTTATGCCGCCTGTACCCCAGGCGGCTGGTAGGAAGAGTGTAGCCGTTGTTGATATGACTGTCAAAATTGCGAGGTAGACGATCAGGGAGATCCAATCTTTAGTTGTTAGCGGGCGAACTTCCTCGACTTTTGAGGTAGTCGCCATCAGTGAACGTTGAAAACCTTAGGTATAAATAGTTTCTGCTCGCAATCTTTTAAAACAGTATAGGTACCTGGTCTTCGTGAGCGCAAAGAAGCTGCACGTTAGCGTGATACTAGCGCTTTTAATTGTAGTAACCTTACAGGCTTCGATCTTACAGGTTCCTTTAATAAGCGCGCAACCCGTGGTAGTCACTCCCCGCAGGTTCAATGAGGTGATTGCCTCCCTTGATAAAACGCTATTCCAGCAAGAGGTTGAGCTGCTCTCCAAGGAATCCAGGTTTACAGGGTATCCAGGTTTCTTCAAGGCGGCAAACTACATCGCACAGGTTTTCAGGGAAAACGGTATACCCCCGTATGGGCAAGATTACTTCGAGTGGTTTAACGTAACTGTTCCAATCGTTAAGCAAGCTTGGCTTATAACTGAAAATGGTAGGAACATTACCCTACTCCCGTTTTACCCGAACTTGGTTAACCCCAGCCAGTACGTTAGTGATGATTGGGATATCTTAGTGTATGTGGGTAAAGGCGATCTAAAGGATTTTGATGGAAAGGATGTGAAAGATAAATTCGTTCTAATGGATTATGGATCTGGGTGGAACTACTACAACGCGCTCATGCTAGGGGCAAAGGGTGTGATCTTCATACCTGAAGACTCATCATCGGTGGATAGGCCGGAGTCCGAGCTGAAACTTACTCTTCTTCCTGTAAACTTTCCTAAACTGTACCTGCCGCCGGACGAGAAAGGCCTGGAACTGTTAGAGTTGTGCAGGAGATCGGGGTCCCGTGGAATCAGAGTCAAAATCCGCTCTGTAGTGGAGTGGGGAAACGTTAGAGTTCCAAACGTGGTTGGCTTTGTGAAGGGTACAGACCCGGCAAAATCCCAGAAAATAGTAGTGGTGGCCGCGTACTACGACTCCTTCTGCGCTATCCCCTCACTGGCGTACGGCGCTACCGATGCTCTCGGCGTGGTTACGCTTCTGCATTTCGCAAGATTTCTAGCGAAGAACCCTCCAAGCTACTCCGTTATAGTTGTAGCGCTAGCCGGCCACTACCAAGGTCTTTGGGGCGCCAGAGAGTTTGTTGAACGGCACTTCAATGAACTCGAATCTCAGATTATCGCGTTTGCTTCGATGAAGCTCGCGAGTGACAGCGATCAGGTTGGTATCTACGCTGTGGGTTCCGCTTACTCTTACAGGTACCTTGACATACTGGTTCGCAGGTACACTTGGCTGGTTAGCAGGGTTTTCGGACCCTGGCTAGCTGAGATGAGGATGGTTTTAGGAAGCCGCTACGGCGAAAACTTTGTAGACGGTATCCTCGGAAGCCATCCCCCCTACTTGAGGTCGGCAGTCCCCTACGACCCTCATCTATACGGCTACTTTGCCCCCTCCGCGGTCTTCGGTGCACATGCATGGTACCTACGGACACAGTACGCGATCTTCGACTCAGAGCCTTTTACGCTCGCGATGTACGGTGGTGGATTCACATTTTACACAACTAACGCTTTTCGGAAATACCAGGGCTCTCCTGCAGATACGGTATCCAACATCAATTTCGATAACGTGTGGCCTCAAGTGCATTTCATTCACTGCACGCTTTGGGCGATGCTAAATGAGGAGATCAACCTGCCGACTTCTAAAAGGAGGCTTAGCGACGACTGGGGCTACGTGACTGTTAGCGTTAAAGTGACAACGTACAACATGCTTACATCGTACTGGGACATAGTTAACTTCACCCAGTATCCCGAGCTGAGGGGTAGGCTCCTAACCTACATTACGTATGGCGGCTTGAAGTTTGTGCAAAAGGTTGAGGACACCGGTACAGTCACAATCCACGGCCTCAAACCCTACATGGGCGGGAGCGTAGATGTGTTTGCAATCGATGAGCACGGTAGGATATTGTGGACAACCGACATGGGCGTCTGGCAGGCGCCCGGTGGTAAGTGGTTCACTCCCACCTCATACCCCTACGTGAAAATGGTGTCGATATTCGAGTGCGCGTCGATCTTCGTGTTTCTAACGATGCAGCCGACCGACTTTAGAACAGTATGGTTTACCGGGATAAATGATGCGAGAGCCCACAGCCCAATGATCAGGCAGAACAGCTTGCAGGCGGACATCTTTGCGATGGCGTTTGTTCAGCCGGGGATTCCCGCCGAGATTATGCTTAGCGTGGGGACAGGGTTGCCGAGCGTTGTACTGAATAACGCTTCTACCAATCGACCGGAGGGCTTTGGATACAGGCTAGCAAAGGGGGAGCAGATCGTACTCTCACAATTCCACGTTCTCGAGAACCTTTACGCTGTAGTCAACAGTCGGTACGAGAGCTTAAGATCGAGGAACGTTATAATCCCCGTCCTCGAGTATTACGCTGACCTTGTGAAGCAGGTTAAAAGGCAGATGGCGGACAATCTACAGACTCTAAGGTATTCAAACGCGTTCGGTGCTTGCCTGTACGCGTGGGCAGCTCTCCTGAACTGGTATAATTCTCTAATGACTTCACTGTATCAAGTTATTACGTCCGTTGCAGCCTTCTTTGCCATTTCAATTCTCTTCTCGATACTGTTTGAAAGGTTGACTGTAAGATCCGAGGGGTTGCGGAGGTTAATCAGCCTGCTGGCATTAATTACCATGGCCAACTTTGCGCTCTACATCCTGCATCCGGCCTACCACGTCGCCAGCAACTGGGTAATCCTGCTTCTAGCTGTGTCAGCAGTATCTCTTAACATCGTGCTCCTCTTCATAGCCTTCATGAACGCCTACACGATGGCGAAGGCAACGAGAGAAGCTGCACTAGGTAAGCACTACCTAGAGATCAGCCGTACGGGGCTTTTCCTTGAAAGCATGGTGATAGCTGTAGAGAACATGAGGAAGCGCAAATTGCGATCAATCCTGATACTTGGCGCTGTCACAGTGATCGCGTTCTCCACGATGTCGCTAGCCTCGGTGACTACAGCTCCTGTCTTACTACCACAACCCATTAACGTGACTTACATGCCGAGCTTCGAGGGTCTTTTAGTGAGGGCTTACCCGTGGTCCCCAATCAACCCCTATGCTTACAACATGCTTGCTTCCTACCTCGAGGGATCGTGCTATGTATCTCCTCGAGCTTTCATGTACCCCCCATCGCTGATGGTTGCTATGCCGGGGTTAGCTACGGGGCTCACGTACATTGCGTTCAGCCCGCAGCTTAAGACGCAAGTCTATTCTTTACTGGCGTTAGCTCCCGAGGAAGCGTACGTGTCAAACATAGATAAACTGCTCGTTGATGGGCGATGGTTCACCGACGACGACGTGTATGCCGTCATATTGACCCAAAGTGTTGCAAACAGCCTTTCTCAGGAGCTGGGCAGGCAGATCGGAGTGAATTCAACGCTTAACCTATGGAGCATCAACGTTAGAGTGGTTGGAATAATCAAGGATGAGGTTGAGAGATTCGCGAATCCAGACGCTGAACCCATAACACCCTTAGATCCTCAATCACCGATTGCGCTGCCACAGCACATATTCGCTCGGAACACCATGATCATCCCCTTCAAGCTGTACCAGAAGCTGGCACCCACCTACGCTGTAACAAACATCGGTATCAGGCCGCTGAACGTGGAGGTAGCAAACCACTTAAAAAGTACACTCCCATACGTCATCAACTACCCAATCTACTCATCATTCGGGGGTTCAGTGTCAGCTTGGATCGCTAGGCAGTGGATCAGCGCGATAGGGTTTGAATTCATCCTTATACCCGCGATCATAGCTAGCGCAGCCGTATTAGACATGATGCTCGCCAACATTTACGAGAGGAAAAGGGAAATTCACATTTTCATCTCTGTTGGAATGGCGCCCTCTCACGTAACTCTCGCCTTCCTCACCGAAGCGTTAACCTATGTTCTTCCCGCCGTGTTCCTGGGTTACGTGGCTGGTGTCCTAGCCACCAACTTAATGCTGACTGCCGGTGCCTTCCCAGAAGGTTTGTATCCAAATTACACATCGATGTCGATCTTAATGGTCGTCCTCCTTATAATAGCGATCGTACTAGTGGCCGCCTACTACCCCTCCACTCTAGCCGGGAAGATAGCCATACCGTCACGCGTTAGAAAGTGGATTGAGGCCGAGAAAGGACCAACGGGGGATGAGTGGAGGTTGTCCTACCCACTCGTATTAACAACAGCTAGAGAAGTGATAGCGTTCTTCAACTTCGTTAAAGGCTATCTGGAGTCTCTAGCCATCAGAGAGTCCGCCTACTATGCCGAAAAAGTCGAGATCACTGAGAGGGAGAGTAAGGAGGGGCACGAGCTGCACATGATGGCAAGTTGCAGGTTCGCACCCTATGACCTAGGTATCAAGAGCGATGTAATCCTCAGAGCGTTCAAGAAGGGTGATTCACCTGTTTACAACTTCGACTTAGTGATCAAGAGACTCGAAGGTTACAGGCAGGCTTGGCGAACGTCTGCGATCACTGTAGCAGGCGACATCAGGAGGCAGGCGATTGTTTGGCGAAGCCTCAGCCCTGAAGAAAGAGAAAAATACGCTAGGGTGTAGGCGATGATCGTGAAGAGCGAAGGTAAGGCGCTCACACCGAAAATTATCCTAATGTTCCTATTTACGGCACTTATACTGCAGCCACTCGTTATATACTACTTTCTGCTAACGAACAGCTTTTACGCATTCTCTTACTGGATTCCCATCCTCCTCTTTGCTGAAATTGCTAGCTTGGCTAGAGCGGATTTTACCAGTAAAGAGCTCTTCATGCTCCTAATCTTCCAACCGGTAGCCTTCTCATACTCCCTCTTCTTCATAAACTTCATACGTAACATGTACTTCGCCTACAGCGAGCCTTCAAAGTACTTCGGCATAGCGCAGCATGTGCCCAGTTGGTGGGTACCGTCTGAGCACATAGTAGCATCATTTTACGAGGAGAAGTGGGTGTTCCTTGATCGAGCGTGGCTGCAACCAATCGCTCTTGCACTGGTTTTCATAGCGCTAACCATCATGATAGATCTATCGCTCGGCTACTTGAGCTACATGCTGTTCGTTGTTGAGGAGCGATTGGAGTTCCCCTTTGCACGCGCTACCGTTGCGATGGTGACAACACTGGCTAACAGAGAGCCGACCACATTGAGGACGCTCTTCGCCGCGACAGCTGCCGGTATAATCCTGAATCTCGTCTTAAAATTCCTGCCTTTCATGCTCTCAGTATTCCTTCTCGGTGGAACATTCGTAGTGGGTGGAATACCATTCTACGGCTACGATTTCACCGGGTATCTGGATTACGTCCTACCCGGAGCAGCCTTCCTAATCGTAACTGACCCACTAGCGTATGTGAGCGGCTTATTGATACCACCGGTAGTCGCCGTCACACAGTTCATCGCAAGCTTCACCCTCTACTTCGTGGGTACACACCTGATAACGCGATTCGATCTCTGGCCGCCCGAGAGCAAGTGGGTGACTGGTTGGGGCTACTGGACACTACAGTTCAGGAGCATGCTATACTTCTACGTCTCCCTGCTCATTGGCCTGAGCCTAGCAGCGATGGTGATCCCCCTGGCAATGAATCCAAAACCGCTGGCACGCGCTTTCAGGTCGCTCAGAACGATGAGCGCAAGAGGGGGCGTTTCAGCAAACCTTCTGTTAGCGCTATTTTTCGGCTCATCGGTCACCGCTAGCCTTCTCGCCTGGTACCTAACGGGGTTCAGGTTCCCGGTCTACATACTCCTAATCCTCTTCGTCGGAGGATCGTTCTTCGCGACCTACATCGCTACAGCCTCGGCGGGAGTTACAGTCTTCGGGACAAGCGTTCCCTACCTGAGGGAACTAATGATATACGTGTCCGGTTACGATAAGAGGGATATCTGGTTCGTCCCTATGCCAGCCCTACTGTCCAGCGCTCCTCTCGGTACAGCAGCAGCCACGCTGTCCTCACCTCTAGGCGGCTCATCGATTGCGCAGGCTCTACTGCAGGCCGACGTCGTGGGAGTTAAACACTCGGATTTTGTGACTACGTACATGCTGCTCATCGTAGTAAACCTCGTTAGCAGTTTCATTTTCGCAAACATCTTCTGGAGTATATCTCCGATCCCCTCTAGCGCCTACCCGTACACAATCACCGGCTGGCCTGTAGACGCCGTTAACTGGGCGCGAATGCAAGTGTGGATCTGGACCGGCTACCTCTTCAGGCACACGTGGATCGCATTGGGCTTCGCCGTGGGCGCGGCCCTTTTTGCAGTCTCGAACTTCGTCCTTAGAGCGCCCTACCTACTGATCGTCGCTCTAACCGGTGCAGGTATGGGAATCCCGTGGGCCTTCTCCCAGATGCTAGGCTCTTTGATCGGAAGGAGAGCTCTCAGCAAGATGCTGGGGGAGAAGTGGGGCATGTACTCGTACCTCATCGTGACGGGCATCTTCCTGGGGGATGCAGTAATGGAGATGCTCAGAGTGTTGATGATAATCCTAGCTCGAGCCCAGTGGCTGCTGCCCTTCTAAAAGGAATACTTTAGCACCCAGTCATTCTTTCATCGTTTAAGCCGCTCAATTTTTTAGAAGAAAAATGTCGGGAAGGCTCGTGAGTAGAGCTTCCTCGCCGCAGCGGTTGAGGCGCGCGTGCGGCTTGATAGTGCTAGCCATCACTGCCCTAGCCTTGGCGTCGGTTAGGACGGTCCTTGTAGGTGGGGAGGTGGCTGGCTGGGACCACTCCTTCCACTTCACTAACGCGTACCTCACCTACTTCTTCTTCATGGCGGATGGACACCCCATCGGCTACGACCCTTGGCACATGTACGGATGGCCTCCAAACCTCTACTACAACCCGGGGACAACGCTGTTCGTAGCGTTCACCCACAGCATCCTCTCGCCCCTGCTCGACATGAAGTCTACGTACAGCCTCTGCGTCGCGCTCAGTTACGCGCTGATGGCTCCCGCCGCTGCGGTGCTCGCGCACGCGTTAACCGGATCCCCCCTCGCCGCCACTACGGCCGCCCTAGTTGCGGTCACAGTCTTCGATGAGGAGAACTCTTGGACGGATGCCGGCTGGCGCCAAGTGTACTACATTGGGATGTGGCCCCAGCGGTGGGGGATTGTGACGGGGTTGGCATCGATCGCTCTCCTCGTGTACGCTATCAAGAGGCGCGGCTTCGAGGCTCTCCCGCTGCTAGCAGCCTCCACCCTGCTCATGGCGTGGTCCACCT
The DNA here is from genome assembly GCA_038727095.1 of Thermofilaceae archaeon. Lineage (GTDB taxonomy): Archaea > Thermoproteota > Thermoprotei > Thermofilales > Thermofilaceae > JANXEW01. The sequence goes on from JAVYWK010000018.1 coordinate 20,348, forward strand.
TCACTCACGTGATGATGGGCGCTGCCACAGCCGTTTCTGCCTTGGTGTTTGCTCTCTTTGAGGCTTCCAAGGCGATCTTCCAGCGCTCTTTCAGAGATGGAGGAAGGGTTGTCGTGTTAAGCGCCTTGTGGCTGCTCTGGTCTCTAGCTCTACTGGCCTTCTGGCTCGTCCCCATGCTTGAGACGAACGAGAGGTACCACGGGCTTCGAACGCTCACCTGGGAGGTTGGGCCCGGGATCGTGTTCACGATTCTAGCCTCCTACCCCGCCTACCTCAACGTGCTGGCCCTCGCAGGCCCACTGCTGACCACCGTTAAACGGAGAAAGCCCATTCCTTGGATCCTCTATGCAGCTTGGGTTGTTCTGACTGCGGCGACCGTCGCGTCCGCTGGAGGAGCTTTACCGCGCGAAGCTATGGGTACATTCACCCTCCTATCGCTCTGCTTCGCCCTACCCCTGTACTCTTGGTCCGGTGGCGAGGGGGGCCTCATCCTGCTGCCCACACTAGCTCTGCTGCTACTGTGGCTGGCTACGGGACCGAGGACCTACGTGATCCTGCTCCCCGGTGCGAAGCTGAGCTTCGAGAACCTCCCCGTCATTGAGTGGTTTGGGTACGGCAAGTTCGCGGGGTACGCACGCTACATCCTATTGATCAGCTTCTCAGCCACAGCGGCCGCGTTCATCTCGAAGGCTGCGGGGTGGGCCCATCGTAACCCCGGTCAGGATCGCTGGGTGGCAGCCCTAGCTGTGGCTTCACTGGCGGTTGCCGGGCTTTACCTGCCGGCTCTCTCTGGAATGCTCAGGAACACCGATTTCGTCACTCAATCGAAGAAGTTCAGGTTCATCGAGGAGTTCCCCCTGTACAGCAACGTGAGCGACTTCATCTCCGCCCTATCAATCCTGGGGTTGAGCAGTAACACGTACCTGCTCGTGCAGGACCTCAGCGACAACTTCGCTGATTGGGTCACCTTCTGCCACAACCACTTCGTCTACGAGTTCCCCCTCTACCTAGGCGTCCCCATTGTAGGAGGCATCGTCTGGACCCGCTACGCGACGCAGCCCATCTCAACGACGGAGTACTCGAGGCTCTTCACGGTCGATATCGGCCACTGGGCGCAGAACGTGGAGACGTTCCACCGGATGCTCAGTGAGCTTGGGATCTCCTACGTTGCGACCTTCGACTGGAGGCTCAAGGAAGCGCTCAGGTCCAGCCCCCTCTTCGAGGAAGTGGTGTCCGTGCCGCCCTACACGCTCTTCAGGACGAGGAGCTTCCACCCGTTAATCACGGTGGAGGGGGCTGAGGTGAGGGATGTCGTCATTCGACCCAACCTCATCCGCTTTACGCTCAAAGCCCACCCGCTCCAGGAGTACGAGGTTTGCGTTAGGCTGATCCGGTTCCCCGGGCTCACCGTCACTACCTACCCGGAGGCCGTCTCGATCGCCATCTCCAGCTACAACCCATGGGTGGCTGACGAGGTTTCGAGAGCTTGGGGCTACAGGGTTGAATCGAGAATCCCCTTCATCAAGCTCACCTTAGTTCCGCTCGCGGACGAAACGGTCGTGGAGATCCGCTACAGGCCTGGCAGCTGGGGCGACAGCGTCTCGCTGGTAGCCGTTCTAGCCGCATCCCTCGCGCTGCTACAGCCCATCCTAGCCTACTTGCACGCTTTCGCTCGTTTCAAGCTGGCCTGGCGACAGCAGCGTTCACCGTTTTGAACATCCCCGTTCAAGGCGCTGGCTACATTAACCGAGCACGCGTCAACCTCACGGTGGGAATTGTGGGTAAAATGCTTAAGCTGGGTAGAGGAAGGCTTACAGCCATCCCCGCTCTGCTAGCGGCGGTAGTGATCGTGAGCGTAGCGTTCGCCTGCTACAGCCCCTCGGACGCCTACGCGATTGAAGTCGTCTTGAACAAGCCGGGCGTCAGCTACGACCTCAGCGCGCTCACAGGCGTCGCACGTGTCGAGTACGCTGGGGGAACAGGTTACGCCTACCGGAGCCGCTTCGACCCGCGGCTGATTGTGCTGTTGTCGGAGCAGGAGGTCTTCGGCGGCCGCCACCTTGCGGTGAGAGTGCAGGTCCCGCTCACGTTCGCGGTCCGGACGATCTACAGGTGCGTTCTACCACCCCTGCTCCAGTGCTACAGCGGGCAGCTGAGGGAGAACGTCTCCATCAGCCTGCAGCCGGGGACGGGTGAGGTGACCATAGATCTCGGCACCCTATCCTTCCGCTCCGCCAGCTTCGTCAGGTTCAAGCCCGATCTGGTGGCCGTGGGTCATGCAAACCTGACGGTGAGCGGGCTGCTGGTTCTGGAACCCTTCCCCGAGCTTCGAGGGGCTGGGGGCGAATACCGCATCCCTATGCCCTGCCTGCTCAGCGTGAACGAACCCTGCTACAGGATCATGATGCTGATACCCGGCTACGACGCACCCATTCGGATCGAGGAGGGGATGTACGGTGTCAAGCTGACGCTGTCATGGCAGTCCAGCTCGAGAGCCGAGCTAATCCATAAGCGGCTCGAGGTCTACTGCGAGTGGAAGGTGCTGCCCCAACCCCCTGAGAAGCCCGGTTGGTCGCTCGAGGAGGGGGTGATGACTAGGAGGGTGGGCTCATCGTCAATCTCCGTCAACCTCAGGGAGCGGATATGCGAGATCGTTGTTCCCGGCGAGGCTGAGCTGCCGAGAGATGCAGAACTGGAGCTCGCGGAACTTCTGGAGAGCATCGGGTTGAAGGGGTTCGCGCCAAGCTTCACGCGCACCGTGGAAACCTCGACGGAGCCCGCTTTCGAGATCGAAGAAGCCCAGGTGAGGAGCGCTCTGAAGGCTGAGCTGGAATGGCTGATCGGGGAGGGCGTTGTGAAAGGCTTGGAGGCCGGCGATGCAGCCTCGATCGCTGCGTTGGCCGCGCTCGGCAACGCCGGCTTCAACAGTAGGCTCGTCTGGTACAACGGGAGCTGGACTCCATACAACCAGGTTCCCGGCGCTAGCATGCTCAGGTGCGCTCCTGCGCCTGCGGAGAAGGTTTTCACAGCCGAAAGCCCAGAGTACCAGCAGCTAGAGACAGCGCAAAGGAGGGCACGCGCGCCAACGCTCCCACCTTTACTTGTGGCAGGCGTGGTAGCGCTAGCCGCAGCGGCAGCGTCCTACATACTGGTTAAAAGGATCCTCAGGCTGTAAGAGCGGTGCTCAACTTTGAGGAGGACTCCCGTCGAGGTCAGCGGAACCCTCGCGCGCGTCTACTTCGCGCTACTGAAGAGTGGGAGGCCGCTGGGCGTTAGAGAGGTGCAGAGGCTCGCGGGCTTGAGTAACCCGAGCTCCGCGAAGCACTACCTCGACCGGCTCGTGGAGATGGGGTTGGCCGAGAGGATGCAGGAGGGGTATGTGGCGAGGGTGAGCAACGACTCTTTGATGTCCGTGTACATCGGCCTGCTGGGCAGCGTCGTCCCACGGCTCGTACCCTTCGCCGTATTCAGCACCGTCCTCCTAGCCGTCTACAGCCTCATAGCCAACCCCCCGCTGGAGAGCGTTATAGTCGCAGCCGTACCGACGGGGCTGCTCTGGGCCGAAGGAGTCCGACTACTTCTCCTCGCCAGAAAGCTCCTAGGGAGAGGTACTCAGCATGCAGAACCGTGAGAGCAGAGCCAAGCATCAGATACGAATCCGCCAGCAATCGCAGCGTAGAAGGCTTGGCCGCGCACTCGATTCTGAAGCTGATTTATAGGCTTAATTCCGATTCGGATGAAAATGGAGAGAAGGTATATGGTGATGAAGAGAGTGGTGTCAGTGAGTGAATTTTATAAGTTGAGAATAGATTCTCGCTAGGGAGAAGCCTTTGGGGTTCGTTAAGGTGAAGGCGAAGGTGTGGAACGTCGAACATCCAGATGACGTGAGGGAAGTGACGTTGCTGGCGGATACCGGTGCCATATACACAGTGCTCCCGGAGGCCTTCCTAAGATCCCTACGCGTCAAAAGCATCGGGAGGAGGAGGTTCAGGCTCGCTAACGGCCAGGTCATCGAAAGGGAGGTTGGAATCATCGGTGTAGAGGTGAATGGTATTCGGACGTACACCATAACGGTGTTCGGGGACGAAGGCGTCTACCTGCTGGGCGTCGTCACCCTGGAGGAGCTCGGCCTGGAAGTTGACCCAGTGAAAGGAGAGCTCAAACCACTCGAGCTACTGCTCATGTGAAGAAGAATAGGTGCCATTTCAAACGTAAGACTTGTACATGGAAATCCTTCATTTCCGCATTGCCTTCACGGTTTTAACAAACTTTTCCATCTTCTCAATCAATTCCACCATCTCGAGGAGCTCCCGCTCGGTAATTCTATAGTACTCGTGTGCGATTAAATTCCTTAGAAAGATCAGCCTCTTCGCGCTCTCAAGGGTTTCCCTGTCAATCAAGGCGTGTTGGTACAGCAATTCAAACGTCTCTCTGTACGTTGAGGGGAAGCCGAGCCTTCTCTCGGTGACAACCCACTCTCCTACCTCTATGAGCGCGTTTACGGCTTGGAAGCATTCCATCGCCAGCGTGTTGTAAACGAAATAGTCTGAGACATCCCTCTTAGCAACTTCCTTCGCTTTTTTTGAATGGGTTTCAAACCTCAGGATTAGATCCACTATCCTCATACAAAACCTTCCTCTTTATCCTTTCATACATCCACGCAGTATCCAGGTACTCCCTGAGCACTCTGCGCTTTACTTCGAGGAGTTCTTCTTCGTCGCGGCAGAAGACCACCCTCCCGTTCTTCAAAACCTCGAACTGTATGTGCAGCGGTAAACGGTGGAACAGCACAACGTCAAAGTAGGGCGAGTACATGCTGCCAATCTCAGCCTCCACCTGCTTATCAGGCTTCCTAACGATAACCGCGATGTCGATGTCCGAGGTACCCTTCATAGCACCCCTAACGTAGGAGCCAAAGAGGATAATAGCTAGAGTCTCTGGAAATTCTTTAATCCTTTCTATTAAAGAGCTAAGCTCATACTCACCCCTCACCTTCCTCACCCCTCCAAGAGCAACACGCCTTCCCATCGGTACAGGAGTATAAAGGGATTGCAGCGAGTTAAAAGTGGCTGCGCGCACGGGCGAGCAGCTAAACGCAGAAGACAGGGGGTATCAGATATGAAGGCATATCGCGAACTGTGAGTCCCAAAGTGTTCGCAAACTCCCTCTTTCTTCGAGATCACTGCAAGCCTAAGAGAGAAGCTGGAGCGGGAGATGGGTCGAGAGCCCACCTGGCTCATTATCGATACAACTATGAGACTTAAAAGAGTGGGTGAAAGTCAAGCACGCGGAGGTAAGGCGTAGAGTTTACGTAGAGGGAAGTGTATTTGAGAAAGTGCTGCCAAAGGGCTTCTACGGGGTCGAGATCTGGAAGAAGGGGTACGAGGCCGTAGTCGTCTTCCGCGTCCCCCCATTCCGTGACGCAGAGGTTCCCGTCCTACTCTTCAGGGGGCGCGACGTCGACGATCGGAGGATCATTCGCCCCTAAAGGTGGTTGAAGTGGAGAGGGTTTTCATCTACTCACGGTTACAGTCGCGATCGCGGCAGTGAAGGTGAGGAAAGTGGGTTGTAGTAAGGATACCCCAACACTTTCTTTAACCCCGCTGCGCTGTCTGAGCTCTTTAATCCAGTCCAATGGTATTGCGCAGAACTCTCCACAGGCGATCGTCAAGTCGCTAACACCTTGCTCATCGAACTGGGGAGCCGGGCAGCTGAGCAGGTAAGTGCACCGCTGGGGCTTCGCGAGCGTAGGCAACGTTCGAGTCCATGGTGACTACTACCGCGTCCAGCTGTTTAGCTAGGGCAAGGAGGTAGCAGTCCGCTAGCGAGAGTTTCTGCCAGTGCTTCAGCTTCAGTGCCGCTGCTTCAAGCGTGAGCTGCTCGTCCACCGCCCATGACCTTGATGGGGCTGCGCCTAATCAGTGCGTTCCTCGATAACGCGGCTTCCCAGCCGAACACGTGGGCGTAGTTGTAGAGGAACTCTGCCAGATTCACTTCGCAAATGTAGACTGCGTAGCCGCGCTCGTAAGCCGCTTCAACGTACTTCCTCGCATCCTCCCTGCCGGCGAAGTAGAGAGCGAGGACCCCGGCGTCAAGAACGTAGTTCCTCTTCAAGCTCTTCCCTCCTCGCCTTGTGGATCAGCTTAACTACCTCGAGGGCTTTCCCGCCGTCGATGCCGAACGCGCTCCTCAGATCCAGGGGAGTGAGCAACCGCACCTCGCTCTCATCTACGACAAGGTCTAGGTAGGAGCCCTCAACGATGCCGAGCCTCTTCCTGATGGCTGCGGGGATCACGATAACCCCCTTGCGGTGCACTTTAACCCTATACCTCTCAACCACGCAAGAATGTTAAACACATGTACCGATAAGTTTAACGTTAAACCGTAAGCTTCGAGGCTCTGCGCGAAGCCCTGGCGCTGCAACGATCAGGAGGTTCATGTGCTTAGTAATCGCAAAGTTTTGCCTCTCGTGCTCTCTACCAGCATCTCCCAGCTTCCTTCTGAGCTCCTCGCTCTTTAGCGGGAGTAAAGCTCTCTCCGCCAGCTCCCCCATGCTCCGAGCTGTAAGCTCCGCAGAACTCGCACACCCCCTCTTCCCCGAGACCGCTGCGCGCCTAAAAAAGGTGCTAGAAGAGTTAAGGTCTTAGACCGCTTACACTTAACGCTAACTTAAATACGCGAGCACAAGTGCACTCTGGGGGGCGGGGGGGTGGACAAGAATATCGAGGAGGGGCTGCGCTGGCTCGACCAAGCAGAAGCCGACCTCAAGACCGCTAAGGATTGCCTTACGGATGGCAACTACTACGCAGCAGCGTTCTTCGCGCAGCAAGCAGCTGAGAAAGCTCTCGAGGGTTTCCTCTACTCGAAGGGTTACAGAGCGCTGCTAACGCACTCGGTGCTGGACTTGGTGGGCGAGGCTTCAAAGCTTGAAAGCGGGTTTGGGAGGTTTGTGGACTTCGCTAGGGAGCTGGATAGGCACTACATAGGCTCAAGGTACCCGAATTTCTACCCCTCTGGCGCCCCCTACAGGTACTATACGGCTGAGGTGGCTGAGAAGTGCGTGTACTACGCAGAATCGATCTTAGTAGAAGTGAGGAAGTTCTTGCAAAAGTAGAGAGGTACAAGGAGGCTATCGTCAGGAGGTTGAAGCCGAAGAAGATCATCCTCTTCGGCTCTTTCGCTAGAGGCGACTACAGCGAAGCTTCTGACATCGACTTAATCGTCGTAGCGGACTGGAGCGAGCCGTTCCTCGACAGGATCAAAGTGCTGCTAGAGCTGAACGATCAGATGCTGCCCGTAGAGCCCATCGGCTACACCGAAGAAGAGCTCAGGAGAATGATCGAGAATGGAAACCCCTTCATACTGAAAGCCCTAGAAGAGGGCGTGGTAATCTACGAGGAAAGCCACCCTACCGAGAATGAGTAAGCCGGACAAGCACAGAGCCCTCGGCCCCGCGGGCTTGGTGAAAAACAGAGAATGAGAGTTAAACAGAGCATGGTCTTTAAGACTACGCTTACAGAGTTACCCCTAAGGCAGGGCCCAGAACCCCCGGCAGAAAAGAGCTGAAAGAAGCTCTCTAAGCGTGCAAAGCCCTAGCCTCAAGCATGAATAAAATGGCAGTCAAAACCATCAACCAGTACGTTCTCACGCTAGAAGCCAAACGCTTTAAACTAAAGTCGAGGGGAGAACACATCTGGCCAAAAAGCTAGCCTCTAAAAATCGTTGCAGCTGCTTTCCCGAACCCTTGCCCCCAATTTCCTGTGGCACCCTTTTCCCGAATAGAAGGCAGTACTCATGGAAAAGGGTTATATTAGAGCCGCTTCTACAGCTGCTGAGCCTTCGTGGTCGTGCTGCCGCCTTTAAACCGCAACTTGAAGCTCCTCCTAGCTGAGGGCGCTGTTAGCGCGCTTGCTAACGGTCTCTTGATACCGGTACTCGCCCCCTACATGCTCCACCTAGGCCTTAAAGGGAGTGATGTAGGCTTGCTTAGCGGTGTAATGGGCTTCTCGACAGCACTGTCCCTCGTGCCAGCCGCTTACCTTGCTGACGCGAAGGGCCGGAAGCCTCTAGCGCTTGCTGCTGCTTCGGCTAGCCCCCTTTCCCTTCTCCTACTCCTGGCTGGCAGCTCAGCGGCGCTTGCCACAACATACGCTCTCTTCGGCTTTCTTAACGCTGCCATCAGTGTTTCTCTTGGCCCTCTCTTCGCCGACTCTGTTGAGAGGGATAAGCACATGGATGCTGTATTCTCGATGTCTCAGGTTCTCTTGCTTGTATTCTCTTCTATAGGAGCTGCGCTCACCTGGCCCTTCCTGAGCTTGAGCGAGTATCTAGGCGGCCTGGTAGGCGCTTACAGGGCAACCATCGTATTCTCCTCAATTCTCTACGCTGTGTGCATCCCTTTGCTCTACGGCGTGAAGGAGACGAGAAGGAAGAGGGTAGAAGGTTTTAGCTTGAAAGTCTCGTGTGCAGCTCTTAAGCTGGCGGGGTTGAGCGCTTTGATGGCTTTTGGTGCGGGTGTTGGTGTCTGGAACATCAACTACTGGTTCTCGCGCAAGTACGGTGTTGAGGCGGGTGAGCTGGGAGCGCTGAGCATAGCAGGGAACTTGATGATGGCTACCGCCACCGCGCTAGCGCCGGTGGTATCCTCCAAGCTGGGGACAGTGGCCGCTGTAGTGCTGCTACAGCTCTCATCCATACCCCTGCTGTTAGCGGTAGCTCTATCCGCGGGCTTTTTCTACGCTGCAGCTATCTACACGCTTAGAAGCGCGATCATAAACGCTACTAACCCTCTGGTTTCGTCGCTGCAGATGCGCCTAGTGAAGCCCGAAGAGAGAGCGAGGATGAGCATGCTGAACACGCTTGCCTGGCAGGTTGCTGGAGCTGCTGGCACAGTGCTCGGCGGCCACCTCATGGATTTGTGGCTCGACCTACCCATCTACCTCGCCTGCCTCATCTACCTCACCCAAACAATAATCTTCTACGCCGCGCTGAGGTCGTACGGAGGTCGAGAAGGGAATTCAGCTCGGGATTGAACCCCTTTAACGCTAGGAGCGGGAAAAGCTGCGCCACCTCGGCGGCAGTTTCGGTAGAGAGGGCTTAGGGCGAGCGGACGGCTTCAAAAGGCTAGTGTCAGCGTGCTGCTGCGCTAGAGATCCCTCCACGACGCGACCTCTACGTACTTAGCAGCAACTCTCCTCAGCTTCTCATCCTCTGTTATAAGTGGCACTCCGAAGGCGATGCTAGCCGCCAGATAGCTAGCATCGTAGAAAGTGATACCGTTGTCCACGGCTAGGTTTAGAATAGCAGAGTACCCTAGATCCCTCCACCCCACCTTGATAACGCCTTTCACCAGGAGGAGCTTACCTATAGCCAGAGCGGTGCGCTCTACTTCCTCTCGGCTGGCAACCCCCCTCACTACCTGCTTCCACAAAGCATTGCCAATCTCGTAGAAGGCTAAGTCTAAAGTCGCAAGGCCGTCGAGCTTGCCCAGCAGGGCCTCCTCCTCAACGTTCTTGATCATCAGCAGTAGAGAGCTTGCGTCGACGATTGCCTTCACCGCTCCTCCCTGGAAGCCCTAACTGCCTGGATAATCTCCTCGTCGCTGAGCTTTGAAAGCGCTCTCCTAGCCTCAGCTAGCGATTTAACCAGAAGCTCCCGCTCCCTTCTCTCAACTTCCTCCTCAAGAGCTCTTCTAACCACTTCGCTCACGTTTATGTTCAGCTCTTTCACCTTCCTCTTAAGCTCTCTGCTCAGCCTCACGGTTATGATCTCCGTCATTACATTAAACGTAATACGCATACCGTATATAAGCTTTAGCAGCTGCGCTTCAGCGGAAGCTGGCTCTAAGCTGTTCGGCGCTGAACTCGAACAGCCGCGCTCCCGGCTGAGACCCCGACGCTACCCTGTTCTCCACCACCTAGTGCATGGTGCAGACTGCGCGAGCGCCGAAAGCTCTCCCCTCCCAACCTCGAAAAGACACACCCCTCAGTGTCTCCACGATGCGCTTCTTCCCCTTGAAGAGGCGGCCCCCTTCACGCGTCTCAAACCTCTTCACAAGCCCTTTCGCGACAATCGCGCTCTGCAAACGCTGGCGCGCTCGCCCTCCCAGCGGTCCGCGAGGCCCTAGCGCTGGTAGGGGTTAACCACCTCGATACCACACCGGGAAGCTTGAGCTAGCAGCTGCTTGTCGAAAGTCAGAAGCGGGATCTTAAGCCTCCTAGCAGCAGCCAGGATCGCTTTATCATTATACCTCGCCAGCGAGATTCCCTCACCTTCAACCCTCGCCACGGCCCACCGAATATCTTGCTCAATCACAGGGGCTACGCGGAGCTTTTCATGTCTTAGCAGTCTTGAGATAAACTCTAACGTGCGCTCACGGCCCAGGAGCTCGTGCAGAGCTCAAACCACCTCGTGAAGCACGAGAGTAGGAGTCACCCATGCTGAAAACTCTTCAAGCAGCCTCCAGACCTCAGCGTGGTAGCTCGAGTTCTTCACAGCTCTATAGATGTAGACGTTACTGTCTACTACTACTTCCATCGAGCACACCCAGTTGGCGTAGCGGCCCCCGGCAGATCGCCTCCTCTATATCCTTCTCCGCGACAAACCTCTCAAGCTCGAAAGCCGGCAAATTTTTCTCAACTTTCTCGATAACTATCCTTCCTTCAGCGACGGTAACTCTCAACAAGTCACCAACTCTGATCCCCAGCTCCCTCCTCACCTCAGCCGGTAGCGTCACCTGATAGCTCCTAGTTACCTTCACGATAGGCATGCCTACTATACTTATTAGACTTTTTAATTTATTTATTTCTACTTTATCTCCAGTACCAGCCCACCCCCAAGTCCCAGCAGTGGCTAGCGCAAGTTTCAATGAAGCTAGTTTAGTGCATCGCGCTCACCCTGGAGTAGTTCCTCTCCTTTCCCGCGAAGACAGCTTTCGCCGCTAGGGCTGGGAAGCTGCGCACCACGTAGCGGTAAAGGTCACGGGTCGCCGTAGGGCTGGCGCGGTAGAGGAGGAGGGAGAGGAGCTTCGTAGCCTTCTCATCGGCCATGATCGCTCTCAGGGCGAAGCTCTGCAGAGCCGGCGAGCTGTACATGATCCTAGCCATGCGTAGCCCGTAGTCGATCCCTGGCCACAGCTCGGAGCGCCAGCTCTCCTCGTAGATCTTGAGCGCTGCAGGGTCCTCCTTGTCAAGCGCTTCCCTCACAGCTCTCGTGGCGAGGAACATACAGAGATACGAGTCCTACAGGCGCTGGGGTACAGCGAGAGGCCTATGGCAGTTCGGCTGGTGGACCGCCAGCCTGCCTATCAGGAACTGGCAGGACGAGTGGCACGCGAGAGGTTGGAGGCCGGTCTTCACATGTACGAGCACGGCCTCTGGGTCAGAATCTTCTGGTCTAGGTGCTGGGGCTGCGTCCAGCATTGTTATAAGACTGTGGTGGTTGTTGAGCCGGGGAAGCACGAGAGGCTAGTGAGCGAGCTGAAGGGGAAGGGCATTCCCATTACTAGGCGGATTGCAGCGGAGCTTTACCCGAAGACGTACGAGGTTCACTTCACTGCTGTGGAGTATGAGCTAGCTTACACTTTAAGCAAGGGTGACCGCGAGTGGGTGAAGCGGCGGCTGGCCCACTTCGAAGACTGGCTCAAAGACCCTAACCTACCGCAGGAGCTAGCACCCAGGTTTAAGTCCCTGAAGGAGAAGCTCCAAGGCATCTTCAGCAGCTGTCAATTGCGCTTCGACTTCTTCTCTTAAGACTTTCTAGCTTACTGCAGCCGGCGTGGATGGTGAGCTTACTTCATTCAAGCCTCTCGACTACTCTGCAGCTTTAACTGTGATCCAGGTGCCGGTTCTCAATTTTCCGTGGTACTCATTTTCCTACATGAAAATCGCTTCCCTCCGTGCTCAGGTGTTTGCACTACCTTTCAGACTTCTCCCTATCGAGTTTGAAAACGAGCTGGGTTTCAACCGGTTAAACCAGAGTTAAAAGGGTCGGTGAGCATCGAAAGGGAGAGAGTGCTGGCAAGGAGCTGAGGAGCGAGAATAAAGAGAACCGTTTCAGGCTAAACCCCACTGAAACTCGCGAAAATTGTATAAAAAGGTCTTTAAGTTTAGGGAAAGGGAGTGGGGACTAGGCTGCGCGTTTTCTCCGGAGCACTAACGCTAAGGCTATGATGACTATTACTACGACTAGTATTATGAGCCACGGGATTACCGAAACTATTAGAGCTTCCGGAGCCGGGCCCTCTTGGGTTTCTTCACTTTTTCTGCCTACTATTAAGCTTCCTGTTAGGCCGTTAACGTCGATAGTGTATGTCCCTTCGCTTGCTGGTGTATAGGAGAAGCTTACCGTCGTAGACTTGCCCGCGTCTAGCGTGACAGTCTTAGTTTCAACAACCTGGTTGTTGACTTTCAGTGTGACATCGTACGTGCCGGGTTGCCCGCCAGTATTCTTAACGTTGACAGAGATCATCGATGAGTCCCCCACTTTGATGGAGCTGGGGTTTATGCTCAAGTCGCTGACCTCGAACTTCGCCGGCGAGATTTTCGAAACAGTGATAGTGAATGTTATGCCGTCGATCTCAACGGTGTACGTGCCCTCTGCGGCGAAGGACAGCGTGTGATTCAGGCTTTTTGTCTCACCAGGGTTCAGGACGACTAGTGAGCTCTTCTCGACTTTTCCGTTTACAGTAATCGTCAGGTTGCGAGCGCCCATAGCATCGCCCGTGTTGGAGACTACGATGGTGATCTTGTCCTCCTCGTTTGGCGCTACTTGCTCCTTGTACTTCACGTCAGCGATCGTGATGTTCGGCCTCGGCTGGGGGCTCACCAGTTCGATCGTTAAGAGCTCGATGTCGAGCCACCTCTGGCGGTCAGAACTCTCAAGATACAGCTTAACCACTATGTTGCCGAAGCTCGTGGGAGCGAACCAGTACTCAGCAACCCTCCTAAACGGTTCGGGCGCACTAGAGTATCCTTCCCACCTCCACTTGTAGACAAGAAGCTGAGTGGGCCCCACCGTCCTGAGCTCAAACCCGAGAAAAGTAACTCTTCCGTAGCCGCCCTCCGCAAGGTTGTACAACACGGCAAACTCCCAAGTCCTAGTGTGCGTACCGATATAGGTCATCCAGATAACCAGCAGCTGGCTCCAGAACAGCTCAGCAACCGCCCCCGTGTGGACCTCCCCTTTAAGCTCTACCTGCAAGCACTTACCAGTGGACTTCGAGACCCATAGGGTTGCGACCGTCGCTTCTTTGCCCTTCGGGTAAATTTCGAGCTTAACCTTCCACGTAGCCTCTCCTTGTACAGTCTCCTCTCCGAGAACTTGGAAACCCATCTCTCCAGAATTCCCATCGCTGTCTGCGTAGCGGTACCTGATCTGCTTGACGTTATTCAGCAGGATCGCTATGCTTTCATACTCCGTTTGCGCGTAAACTTGAGGGCTCCAGCCTAACGATAGTGCTACTAGAAGAGCAAGGCAGAATGCAACCACCCTCCTCGTTTTTAAACTATAAATTTCTTTCATTAGATTTCGGTAAATGGAAGCGTTCAGACTATATAAGGAATTCGTTTTAGATAAAAATCTTCTACATTAAGAATGTCGAAGAACTCTTTAGTTGAAGGCTTTCTTCAAGTAACCTATGGGAAGAGTGAGGAGGATTTCTTACCTCGGTACTCTAGGCTTAGCTTAACAGCTGAAGACGCATAGCAAGCGGACTTGAAGGAGTTAAAGCACGGGAAGCTCCCTCCTCAGAGCTAGGCGCCCACGCCTGGATACGGCTCTACCATCCCTTGAAGCTGAGCCAGTTAGCTCTCCCCAAGCTAGAAGGCGTGAGAGAATAGATAAAAGAAGAGTAGAACAGCTCTGACTCATCATGTGCTCTACGGCTTCGGGAACGTAATTTGAGCCGATAGCTACAGATAGGCTTAGCGAGCACCGCTACCCTCCAATCCTTTAGCGCTAAAGAGTTTCCGGCTTAATGCGCGTTAGCCCAGGCACATTTTCACAGGCTTTGTCGAAAGAAATTATTTTTTTACCATCTAGGTTCAACGCGGTCGCGGCATAATGCGAGTCAAAGAAAGACAGGTTGAGCGTCTGCTCCAAGTACACGCTCGTAAGCGCTACGTCAGGTGTTAGTGCCACGTACTCCACGCTCGGTAGTGCAGCGAGAGCAGCTAAGCCCTTCAGGAGCCTACCCTCCCTCTTCTCGCTCCTACAGATGGGTTCCACTCGAGTGGACTGATGCTTGAATCTTTACGCGGAGCTCACCCCTCCTGAGTTTCTCGAATACCTCTCGGCAATTTCGTGGTTTGGGTCGTACTCGCTCAAGTATGCGAAGATTGCGTCGTTCTCCAGCAGGGGCATGAAGTATCATCTCCGTGCCTCCTTTTCAGCGTTGAGCTCGGCTTGCTTTCTCAGTTCTTTAAACGGCCTCATTGGTGTTGAACGCGACGTGGAGCGCTTTAAACGGGTCTGAGGGTATGGGGACTACTTTGAGATGATCCCCGGTTATGACCAGTACTTTCTTTTCAATGCCGAGGGACGCACTAACCCGCTTCGGGATCGTCAACAGACCCTTGCTGTCGAGCTCCAGTATGCTCATCCCACCTTGATAACATTACATTAGAACTTAATTAAAGCGTGTGAGATTTAAACTTTTATCGCTTTTTTCAGTGAGCAGAACCTAAGCTTTAGCCTTTTTGCCTAAAGGTGGAAGCAGGGGGTTAGGGACTTGTTTATAGAAACGATGAACGCAGTACTTCGAGGGCGACTGGGCTCTGCACCGGAGTTACGGTAGGGCTGGAAGTGCTGGTGAGGGGTATGCGGGATAGTCTTATAGATGTGAGCACCGCTAGCATTAAGCCTACCTTGCCGCAGGGTTGGCGTCGATGCCTGAGGTTGACGTGAAGAGGGTTGAAAGGCTGCTCGCCGAGATCGAAGAGTCCCTGAGCGTTATTAGCGAGGCTCTGAGCGGGAGCATGGACGAGTTTCTCTCTGATATCAGGTCTGTTTACGCGGTGAGGTACGCCATCGTAAAGACCGTCGAAGCAGCCGTCCTGGTTGGTATCCACATACTCGAATCGAAGTACGGCGCAGCCGTAGAGACGTACTCGGAGGTTTTCGAGGAGCTAGGCAGGAGGGGGGTGGTGTCTAGAGATGTTAGCGAGGGTTTAAGGAGGCTCGTCGGCTTGAGGAACATCCTCGTCCATCGATACTGGAGCGTGGATGACGCCAGAATTTATAAAGAGGCGAAGGAGGGCGGTATAAACGTTGTGAGGAAGTTTGTCAATGAGGTTAAGAGGTGTATTGCAGGTTAAGGCCCGCAGCATGCCCATGGAGGAGCGCGAAGCCGTGATAAAGCTGGTAAGCAGGGCTCTAGAGGAAAGAAAAGAGATAGTCTTCGCAGTAGTCTTCGGGGGTTTCCTCGAGAGGCCTGTCTTTCGAGACCTAGACGTGGGAGTCTACCTTGGGGGCTTCCGAGGAGATGCTATCGACGCCGCAGTTTACGCCGAGGGTCTGTCGGTGGAGCTGACGAAACGGGCGGGCGTACCCGTCGACGTAGTGGTGCTGAATTACGCCCCGATGTGGTTAAGGCTCAGAGCGTTGAAAGGAAGGGTTATCGTAGATAAGGACCCGCTGCTTAGGCTCGCGTTAAAGCTAGCTGCAATAGACAACACCATAGCATCCTGGAAAGCACCTTGAAGCCGCCCAATCGTGAAGGAGGCGCATCGCGCCCCCTCCAATGACGCAGCCCATAGTCCGGATCGGATTTAAGCGGTGATATTTTTAGGGTGCCGCCTGAAGTGGATCACAGGATGCGTGGTGCACGTGGAGGTGAAAGCTAAGGTAGGGAGGATCATCTCCTCTCGGGTCTCGAGGGCTCGGGGAAGGATTGGGAGGATCGTCTCCCCTCGAGTTTCCAGGTGATGGGGTTGGTTGTCAGGGTTAGAGTGAGGTTGAAGGCTCTCAAGGGGAGGAGGGGGGAGGTTGTCAAGAGCGTGGCTGTGGCTAACGCGGGGTACGAGTCGGAGGGCCCCGAAGTAGTGATC
Source organism: Thermofilaceae archaeon (assembly GCA_038727095.1). Taxonomy (GTDB): domain Archaea; phylum Thermoproteota; class Thermoprotei; order Thermofilales; family Thermofilaceae; genus JANXEW01. The sequence continues at coordinate 36,394 of JAVYWK010000018.1, forward strand.
CCAGTGAGGGTTGCTGAGAGGCTGGGTTTATGGCCTAAGCTCCCGGAGGGGACGGAGGTTCAAGCTTACGAGGTTGCCGGGGGGCTCAAGGTTAGTCGTACGTGATTGAGGACTGCCTAGAGGTTCAGGTGGTTGCGGAGGACGCGGCCTCCGACCCGGTTAGGACGGTGGCGGTGGTGATGGAGGGGGAGAGCGAGATCCTGCTGAGCGACGTCTCGATAAGCGCCCACCGGATAGTCATTGAAGACCCGAAGAGGGGGCTCTGGAGGTTTAGAGGAGAGGAGAAGTTGAGGAGGAGCGAGAGCCCGGAGTACTGGTAGAGAAACCGCACTGGGAGCGCTCACTGGCATGGTTAATGGTGAAACTTTAGGGAGCGCAGCTGTGGAAAGGGGCGAGATAACCCGTCTCATCTCCGGGAGCGGCGGGTTCTGCAGGCTCTTCCTCGAGCTCCTCAGGAGCTTAGTGTGAATCGGCAACGATCGATAAGCTTTTAGTGAGCGCGTGAAACGTAAAGGCGGGCTATGGGCTACTTAAGGGTTAAAGCCCTCGTAGGGAGCGCGGAGGGGGGCCCGTGTAAGGAGCTGAGCTTCCTGGTCGACACGGGAGCCTTCTACACGGTGATCCCGCCCTCCGTCGCCGAGGAACTGGGGATCAAACCGTACGCCAGGACCAGGCTGACGCTTGCCGATAAGCGGGTTATCGAGGCGGGAGTATCCCTAGCGTACATGAAGATCCTGGACAGAGAAGGGGTGCTCCCTGTGGCGATCCTGGAGTCCCCTGAACCGCTCCTCGGTGCCACAGCCCTCGAGGGGCTCGGGCTGAGGGTGGACCCGGCGACAGGGAGGGTGGAGCACTCCAGACCCTACGGGCTAGCGCTGCTCTGACCTTCCAGCTTAATGCCGCGAAAACGAACAGTGAGATTGCCGCGTCTGGCGTAAAAGGTGTGTGAAGGCTACCTGAGTTGCTCGCCCCACCTTTCCCACGCGGTGTTCAGCTCGTCCCTGACGTAGAAGTCCTCCAGCTTCTCCACATACCCGCTCCGCCTGTGGAGCACAACGTAGTGGCCGGTGAACTCCGTCACTCTCCCGATGACGGTGGCCCCCACACCCAGCTTTTCGAGGATTTTCAGTGCCTCGCCCACCCTATCCTGGGGGATTGTTGCCACGAGGACGCCCGAGCTGATCAGCTTGAGCGGGTCGAGGCCCAAAGCACTAGTCATGATCGCCGTCTCCTCGGCTAACGGCACCCTCTCCACCCAGACCTCTATCGTCCTGCGGGACGCGTAGGCCACCTCGGCTAAGCCGCCAAGGAGACCGCCCTCGGTGGGGTCGTGCATCGAGGATGCCAGCTGGGCTTCAGCTAGGGCGAGAGCTTCCCTCACCACGCTGACCCTCCTCAGAAACTGCCTACCCTTCTCGAGGATCTCATCGGGGACGCCCATGCTCCGCAGCACACTCCCGAAGTCCGTGGCGAGTATCGCCGTCCCCTCGACTGCCACGGTCTTTGTCATTATCACCGCGTCGCCCTCTCTCGCGCCCGAGGTCGTCACGACCCGACCCTTCTCGGCGACGCCGAGCGCTGTCATCGAGATGAGAGGCCTTGATAGGCCCGGCGTGAACTCGGAGTGCCCGCCGACCACCATTACGCCCAACTCCTTCGCGGCTTCGTCTATCTGAGATGTGATTCTATCCACGAGCTCGGGGTTGGCGCCCTCGGGCAGGTAGAGGACGGAGAGGAGCCACCTCGGCTTAACACCCCGAACCGCAACATCGTTGCACGCGATATGGACGGCCAGCCACCCCATGCTCTCAACAGCCCCGGTGATCGGATCCACGTGAGCTACGAGAACCCTCCCACCCCCCAAGTCTATCACGGCCGCATCCTCGCCTATCGTTGGCCCCACGATGACATCGGGGTCGGGAACACCAACTCTGCTCAGCACGTACTTGGTCAGCAGATCGGGTGGAAGCTTACCCGACATGCCCGCACCACGAACGTCGGTTCAAGGGGATTTAAAAATGAGTTACGATAGGTGGGCAGGCCGCTAGGGTAGGCTGCGGAAGAGCTGCTTAACCACCTTTGCTGAGAGCTTCGGTTGCCGATCCCTGGTGTAAACCCCCTTGCGGTTGAGGACAGTCCTGCCCGGGTTCTGCGGCGTCCGAAAGTCGGCGAAGTTCCAGATGTGCAAGCCCTGGATGTAGTCGAGCTTCCCCAGCTCCTCGACGTACCTCTTCAGGAACTCGGCTTGGTACTCCTCGCTCCACATCGCTGGTGGATCGCAGTGCACCCCAGCTACAGCGTCCGCGCCGAACTCTGCTATGATGATCGGCTTGCCCGGGTGCATATGGCGCACCTTCTCCACCTCCTCTAAGGCCCTCTTGACACCGGCCTCAATGTCGCCCCACTCCGTGTACCAGCCGTAGTACAGGTTGAGGGATACTACGTCCGCGTACCCCAGCGCTTTATCCCTTGAGTGCGCGAGCGAGGCAAACGTGACAGGCCTGGAGGGGTCCAGCTGCTTCGCGTACTCGATCAGCTCCCCCACGAACAGCGCGGCCTCCTCCCAGTAGGTGGGCGGCTCGTTGGCGACGCTGTACATTATCACTGAAGGCCTGTTCCCGTGCTCCTCAACCATCTCTCTAATGACGGCTTTAGCCTTCTCGAGGATCCTCGGGTCCTTGAACCACTTCCTCGCCTCCTCCTGGTTCGGAAACAGTCCGGGGAAGCCGGAGAGGCAGATCGTCGATTCAAGGATCACGAGGAAGCCCATCTCGTCGGCCAAGTCCAGGTGCTCCTCGCTGTACGGGTAGTGAGTCGTCCTGAAAGAGTTGGCTCCGAGCTTCTTCATGAGGTAGAAGTCCCTCACGAGAACGGCTCCGGGCACGTGCTTCCCCGTCCCCGGGTAATCCTCGTGCCTACCAAAACCCTTCAGGTAGACGGGCCTATCGTTCAGGTAGACGCGCCCACCTTCGACGCGCACGCTCCGGAAGCCGATCCTCTCCTCAACCGTATCGACGGGTTTACCGCCTTTCAGCAAGCTGACGCGGAGCGTGTAGAGGTTCGGCTCGTCCGGGGACCACGGCTTTACACCCTCGACTCTTCGATCGAGCGTTGCGATGCCTTCCCTGCAGCCGATCTTTTCCGAGAGCAGCAGGTCCCGCT